>NZ_JBEXUR010000025.1:0-88089 GCF_040614415.1 Micromonospora sp. NPDC005979
CGGTAACGGGTTCAGTTGACCGGTACTAATAGGCCGAGGACTTGACTACTAAGCTGCTACGCGTCCACTGTGCAACTCTGAACAAACACCCACCCATTGTGGTGATGGTTGATATGTTCATAGAGTTACGGCGGTCATGGCGGAGGGGAAACGCCCGGTCACATTCCGAACCCGGAAGCTAAGCCCTCCAGCGCCGATGGTACTGCACTCGTGAGGGTGTGGGAGAGTAGGACACCGCCGGACAATCTTCCAGAAATGGCCACCCCCGATCGGGGGTGGCCATTTCTGCATTCCCCACCAAAACCCCGGCGCGCGCTCGGTGCCTCCGGCCTCGGCCCTTGTCCCGCCAAGCGCCGGTGATCATGAAGTTATTGCCTCGACACGCCGATGACAGTGGCAACAACTTCATGATCAACGCACCGAGGGCGGGGCGAGGGGGAGTCTGGCGGGGAGCTGGAGGGGTCAGGTTCGGGATTGCATTTCGTTGCGGAGATCGCCCAGGAGGGCGCCCGCGTCGGTCACCGACCTGCCGGGGAACATCGCCATCACGACGCTGCCGTGGTCGGCCCAACCGCAGACCGCGAAGTCGCCGCCCTCACCGCTCGTGCTGCCGCACTTCATGACGCCACCCAGCTTGCCCGCGGGCACCTCGCGCAGCCCTGTCACCGCCCCGGTCTCGTCGGACATCAGGCCGAAGAGGCTGTCCAGGTCGCGCTCGGGTTGCCAGAGCAGCGTCGTGCCGCCGAAGATCAGGACCGCGCGCTTGTCGTCGGCGGGGTCGCGGTAGACGGTGCCGAAGCTCCGGTCCAGGTCGATGTCGGCGGCCAGGCCGCTGCGCAGGTAGTCCGCCGTGCTCTTGGCGCGTTCGCTGTCGTCCCGCGTCAACCCCGCCGCCCGCTCGGGAGAGGTCAGCCGGGTGTCCTTCTGCTGCGCCACACGCCACCCACCGACCCCCAGCACACCCGCGCCCGCGAGACCGACGACCAGGGCGACCGTCCAGCCGATCTTGCGGCGGCGGGACCAGCCACCGGACCGCTCGTCGGGATCGCCGCCGGTGTCCCGAGTGCTCAGCTGGATCGGCTCCTCGGTCAGTTCGACCGGCTCGCGGCCGTGGTCGAGCGACCGGTCGGTGAGATGTGCGTCGGACATAGCCGACACCGTACGCGAACGAGAGGTGGCGCACGTCAGGTCCGCGGAAGCCCTTCGTAGACTTGTCGGGTGACCGAGAGACTGGATGCCCGACGCCCCGACGCCCCGACGCTTGCCGGCCAGTACCAGCCCGGCGAGGTAGAGCAGCGGCGGTACGAGCAGTGGGTAGCCGCTGGGCACTTCCGGGCCTCTGCCGACAGTGACAAGCCCCCCTTCACCATCGTCATCCCGCCGCCGAACGTCACCGGCTCGCTACACATGGGCCACGCGTTCGAGCACACGCTCATGGACGCCCTGACGCGGCGCAAGCGGATGCAGGGCTTCGAGGCGCTGTGGCTGCCCGGCATGGACCACGCCGGCATCGCCACCCAGAACCTGGTCGAGCGCCAGCTCGCCGCCGAGGGGCTGTCGCGGCACGACCTCGGCCGGGAGAAGTTCGTCGAGCGGGTCTGGCAGTGGAAGGCCGAGTCCGGTGGCAAGATCCTCGGCCAGATGCGCCGCCTCGGCGACTCCGTCGACTGGGAGCGGGAGCGCTTCACCATGGACGCCGGCCTGAGCCGCGCGGTCCAGACGATCTTCAAGAAGCTCTTCGACGACGGCCTCATCTACCGGGCCAACCGGATCATCAACTGGTGTCCGCGCTGCCTGACCGCACTGTCGGACATCGAGGTCGAGCACACCGACGACGACGGTGAGCTGATCTCGATCCGCTACAGCGACGAGGTCGTGGTGGCCACCACGCGGGCCGAGACGATGCTCGGCGACACCGCCGTGGCGGTGCACCCCGACGACGAGCGCTACCAGCACCTGATCGGCACCGAGGTCGAGCTGCCGCTCACCGGCCGACGGATCCCGATCGTCGCCGACGCGCACGTCGACCCGTCCTTCGGCACCGGCATGGTCAAGGTGACCCCCGCACACGACCCGAACGACTTCGAGATCGGCCAGCGGCACGACCTGCCCTCGCTGACCGTCATGGACGAGCGCGGCGTGATCACCGTGCCCGGCCCGTTCGAGGGGCTGGACCGGTTCGAGGCGCGGCCGGCGATCGTGGCCGCGCTGCGCGAGCAGGGCCGGATCGTCGCCGAGAAGCGCCCGTACGTGCACGCCGTCGGTCACTGTTCGCGTTGCAAGACGACCGTCGAGCCGCGGCTGTCGCTGCAGTGGTTCGTCAACACCGCCCCGCTGGCGCAGGCCGCCGGAGACGCGGTGCGCGACGGTCGGGTCCGTATCGAGCCGGCCGAGCTGGCGAAGCGCTACTTCGCCTGGGTCGACAACATGCACGACTGGTGTATCTCCCGCCAACTCTGGTGGGGGCACCGCATCCCGGTCTGGTACGGCCCGGCCGGCGAGATCGTGTGCGTCGGCCCGGACGAGACGCCGCCGACCGGCGAGGGTTGGCACCAGGACGAGGACGTCCTGGACACCTGGTTCTCCAGCGGCCTGTGGCCGTTCTCGACCCTGGGCTGGCCGGAAGAGACCCCGGACCTGGCGAAGTTCTATCCGACCAGCGTGCTGGTCACCGGGTACGACATCCTGTTCTTCTGGGTCGCCCGGATGATGATGTTCGGCCTCTACGCGATGGACGGCCGGCCTCCCTTCGACGTGGTCGCGTTGCACGGGATGGTGCGTGACCAGTTCGGCAAGAAGATGTCGAAGTCGTTCGGCAACGTGGTCGACCCGCTGGACTGGATCGACAGGTACGGCGCCGACGCCACCCGGTTCACGCTGGCCCGGGGCGCGAACCCCGGCCAGGACGTGCCGGTCAGCGAGGAGTGGTGCCAGGGCTCGCGGAACTTCTGCAACAAGCTCTGGAACGCCACCCGGTTCGCGTTGATGAACGGCGCGCACACGACCGGCGACCTGCCGCCCGTCGAGCAGCTCTCCACCGTCGACCGGTGGGTCCTGTCCCGGCTGGCGCACGTCACCGCCGAGGTCGACGAGCAGTTCGAGGCGTACGAGTTCGCCAAGGTCTGTGACCTGCTCTACCACTTCGCCTGGGACGACGTCTGCGACTGGTACGTCGAGCTGAGCAAGCCGGTGCTCGCCGAGGGCGGTGAGCGGGCCGACGTGACCCGCCGGGTTCTCGGCCACGTCCTGGACCAGCTGCTGCGGCTGCTGCACCCGGTCATCCCGTTCGTCACCGAGGAGTTGTGGCTCGCGTTGACCGGCGGCGAGACGGTGCAGGCCGCCGCCTGGCCGGTGGCCGACCGGTCGCTTGTCGACGACGCCGCCGAGGTCGAGCTGGCCGCCGTGCAGCGGGTCGTCACCGAGATCCGCCGGTTCCGTTCCGACCAGGGGCTACGCCCGACGCAGCGGGTCGCGGCCCGCCTGGACGGGCTGGCCGGGGCCGGCATCGCGGCCCACGAGCCGCTGATCCGGTCGCTGGTCCGCCTCGACCCGGCCGGTGACGACTTCCAGGCCAGCGCGACGTTGGCCATGCCCGGCGCGGTGGGTGTCGCGTTGGACACCCGGGGGTCGATCGACGTGGCCGCCGAGCGGGCCCGGCTGACCAAGGACCGCGCGGCCGCCCAGAAGGAGGTCGCGCAGGCCCGGGCGAAGCTCGACAACCCGGCCTTCATCGGCAAGGCCCCCGAGCCGGTCGTCGCGAAGATCCGCGACCGGCTCGCCACCGCCGAGGCCGACCTGGTCCGGATCGACGCCGCTCTGGAGACGCTTACCTCGTGACCGACCGCACCGATTTCGCCGCCGCCGAAGCCGAGCTGAACGCCCGCGGTTTCACCCGCATGGTGTTCGAGCTGGACCGCATCGAGTCGCTGCTCGACCTGCTCGGGAGTCCGCAGCGGGCGTACCCGTCGATCCACCTCACCGGCACCAACGGCAAGACGTCCACCGCACGGATGATCGACTCGCTGCTGCGGGCGTTCGGGCTGCACACCGGCAGGTACACGAGTCCGCACCTGGAGACCGTCCGGGAGCGGATCAGCCTGGACGGCGAACCGGTGAGCGAGGAGCGCTTCGCCGCGGTGTACGGGGAGATCAAGCCGCTTGCGGAGCTGGTCGACGCGCGCTCGGACGAGCCGCTGACGTACTTCGACATGACGACCGCGTTGGCGTTCGCGACGTTCGCCGACGCGCCCGTCGACATCGCCGTGGTCGAGGTGGGTCTCGGTGGCGCCGAGGATGCCACGAACGTCATCCAGGCCGGCGTCTGCGTGATCACTCCGATCGGCCTGGACCACACCGAGTGGCTCGGCGACACGCTCCAGGACATCGCGCTGGCCAAGGCCGGCATCATCCACCCGGGCGCCACCGTGATCTCGGCGGCGCAGGAGGAGGAGGCCGCGCGTCCCCTCCTCGAACGCTGCTCGGAGGTGGGCGCCACCATCGCCCGCGAGGGCGCCGAGTTCGGCGTGCTGAGCCGGGCGGTCGCCGTCGGTGGGCAGGTGCTCAAGCTGCAGGGCCTCGGCGGCGTCTACGACGACGTGTTCATCCCCCTGCACGGCGCGCACCAGGCACAGAACGCCGCGGTGGCGCTCGCCGCCGTGGAGGCGTTCCTCGGTGCCGGGGCCCGCCGGCAGTTGGACGTCGAAGCCGTCCGGGAGGGGTTCGCCACGGCCAGCTCTCCGGGTCGGCTGGAGCGGGTCCGCAGCGCCCCGACCGTCCTGCTGGACGGTGCGCACAACCCGCACGGCATGGCCGCGACCGTGACCGCGCTCCAGGAGGAGTTCGCGTTCAGCAAGCTGGTGGCGCTCGTGGGTGTTCTCGCCGACAAGGACGCGAGCAGCCTGCTGGAGCTGCTGGAACCGGTGGCCGACGTCGTGGTGGTCACCCGCAACAGCTCGCCACGGGCGATGCCGACGAAGGAGCTGGCCGCGCTCGCCGTCGAGATCTTCGGCGAGGAACGCGTCGAGGTGGCCGAGGAGGTGCCGGACGCGATCGAACTGGCGGTCGCGCTGGCCGAGGAGGACGTACCCGGTGAGCTCAGCGGCGTCGGTGTCCTGGTGACGGGTTCGGTGGTCACGGTCGCCGACGCCCGCCGGCTGCTGAAGCGATGACCGGCCCCGAGCGCGATCCCCGCGCCACCGACGCGACCGACCTGGACCGCGACCCGCGCGCTACCGACGAGGCGACCGGTCCGGACCGCGATCGGAGCGCTCTGGACCAGGACACGGCCGCATCGACGGCGGGGGAGCCGGAAGCCGGGCAGGTACGGCGCTCCGGCCTGCGGAACCCGCAGGCGGCCGTACGGGGTCTCGGCGCGGGAACGCTCGGCCTGGAGGCGCTGGTGCTGCTGCTGGCCATCCAACCGATCCGGGTGGTCGGCGGTGACCTGGGCGGCGCGGCGATCGCCGTGGTGGTGGCCCTGGCGGTGGCCGCCATCCTGCTGGCCGGCATGATGCGGCGTCCCTGGGCCTGGCACGCCGGCACCGTGTTGCAGGGCCTGCTGATGCTGGCCGGGCTGCTGCACTGGTCGCTGCTCGTGCTGGGCATCATCTTCGCGCTGGTCTGGGCGTACGCGCTGCACGTCCGCCGGGTCATCCTCGGCTGACGCCCGAGGGTCCGGTCAGGCGTCGGCGCGTTCGCGCCACTGGGTCAGGGCGATGCCGTGGCCGTCCGGGTCCCGGAAGGCCGCCGCCCACACCTCCAGCCTGCTGCCCCGGTTGACCACGCGTGGGGCGTACGTGAAGCGGACACCGGATCCGCGCAGCCGTCCGTACGCCGCCTCGATGTCGTCCACCTCGAGGTTGACGTGCACGAGCCGGCGACTGATGGGCGCCGCCCCGGTCACCTCGCGCAGCACCAGCCGGGTCGAGCCGAAGGCGAGCACCGCGTTGCCGGTGCCCTGGTCGACCTCGGTGAAGCCGAGCATGTCCCGGTAGAAACCGAGCGACCGGGCCAGATCGGTGACCAGCAGGGTCAGGCCGACGCCGCTGATGGGACCGGCCGGATCAGCCGCCGACGCTCCGTCGTACCCGAAGATCGCCTCGTCCAGGGCCTCGGCGGTGACGGTCTCGCGGACCGCTCCCGCCGGGGTCGGGTCGTCAAGCGGCAGGTCCAGCGGGTCCAGCGGGTCGGTAGCGAGTGGGCCGGTCCGCTGCGCCGGCGGGGCGTCGGCCGGCCGGTCCGCGCTCGGCGCGGACCGGGCCTGCGCTCCCGCGTCCACGCGGTCGTCGTCGGACTCGGCGGCACGGACGTCGTCCGGGTCGGCCGGGTCGACGTCGGGCTGGTCGAAGTGCTCCTCGGCCGGAGGCCGGGGTGCGGGAGTGGCCCGGCGGGGCAGTCCCGCACCGGGCTGCTGCTCGACGACGACGCCTTCGAGGACCACCGGGCCGCCCGGGGTCTGGCTCACCACCACCGGCTCGCGCTCGTCGGATACGACGGACCGGTCGTCGCGCAGGGGGTCGGGACCGCGCTGGTCGCGGAACGGGTCGGGACCGCCGCGCTGGTCGCGGAACGGATCGGGGCCGCGCGGGTCGCCGAACGGGTCAGGGCCGAACGGGTCGCCGCCGCGCGCGTCCCGGAAGTCGTCGTCGGGCGCGCGGTCCGCCCACGGCGGGGCGTCCTGCTCGATCAGCACCTCGTCCACGGGGTCGATGTCGCCGAACTCGGGCGGCAGGTCCGCGACGGCCGCAGCGGTCTCGGCGTGGGTCGGCACCTCGTCCCAGAGAACCTTGACGTGCCGCTGGTCGTCGAGCGCGACCCGGATGGGCAGGGTCTGGCCCAACGACGGCCACTTGGAGACCGGCACCCGCGGCTCGATGATCTTCTTGGATCGGGGCGGCAGGCCGGGCGCGTCGATGACCAGTTGCAGCTCGCACCGGCCGAACGCGTACTGGGTGGGTGGTTCGGAGGCGCTGTGCACGTGCGCCACGCCGACCACCCAGGTGCGTCCGCCGCCCTTCACGGTGGCCAGCGCGATCGCCAGCACCAGCAGGGCGACGCCGAGCGCGACGATGGCCCAGCTCGTCATGCCCAGCCCGAAGAGGACGACGAAGGTGGCCACGGTGCCGAGCACCGTGCCGATCAGCTTGCGTACCGGCGCGATGGGCCGGTTCCCGCCATTCGCCACAGTGGACCTCCCGGGGGTCAGGGCCAGGCTAGGCCGGATCGGCCACCGGAGGAAAGACCGGCCGCCGCGCCGGCGCCGGGACCGGGTCGCTAGGCTGACCGTACCGAGCCCAAGCGTTCTGCGCGTACAGGAGGAACCCAGCGTGTCCAACGACAGCCCGGAAGAGCGCAGCCTCGTGCTGATCAAGCCCGACGCGGTCCGCCGCGGCCTGGTCGGCGAGGTCCTCTCCCGCTTCGAGCGCAAAGGGCTGCGGATCGACGCGATGGTGCACCGGACCATGGACGCCGCGCTCGCGGACGCGCACTACGCCGAGCACGTCGACAAGGCGTTCTACCCGCCGCTGAAGGACTTCATGACCGGCGGGCCGCTGGTCGCCCTGGTCCTCTCCGGCGACCAGGTCATCGACGTGGTCCGTGGGCTGGTCGGCGCGACCGACGGCCGCAAGGCCGCCGCCGGCACCATCCGGGGTGACCTGTCGCTCTCCAACCGGGAGAACCTGGTGCACGCCTCGGACTCGCCGGACAGCGCCAAGCGCGAGATCGCGCTCTGGTTCCCCGAGCTGGGCTGACGGCCTCGCGGTTCAGTCGGCCGGGGGCAGCTTCTCCGGGTTGCCCACCACGAAGACCTCGGTGATCCGGCCGGCTGCCGCGGCGACGGTCAGCGTGTACCGGCCGCCGTCGGCGCGGGTGAGCAGGATGCCCGGTTCGCCGTTCAACTCCAGCCGACGCGCCGTCCACCCACGGCGTGGGCCCCAGATCCCGGCGTAGAAGCGGGCGACCCGGTCCGCGCCCTGCACCGGGTTGCGCGCGGAGCGGACGTGACCGCCGCCGTCGTTCCACGCCGTGACGTCCGCGGCCATCAGGTGCGTGAGCGTCGTCAGGTCCCCGTTCCGGGCGGCGGCGAGGAACGCCTCCAGCAACCGCTCACGCTCGGACCGGCTGGTCGTGAAGCGGCGGTCGTCCTGACGTACGCGCTTGGTCGCCCGGTGGTACAGCTGACGGCAGTCCTGCGGGGTCCGGTCCAGGATCTCCGCGATCTCGGCGTACGGCAGGTCGAACGCGCTGCGCAGGACGTACACGGCGCGCTCCGGCGGCGTCAGCCGTTCCAGCACGTGCAGCAGCGCGGTGGACAGCGAGTCCCGCAGCTCCGCTCGGTCCAGCGGGCCGAACGGCGAGGGTTCGGTCGGCACGGGCTCGGGCAGCCACGGTCCGACGTACGTCTCGCGGGCCGCCTGCCGGGCCCGCAGCCGGTCCAGCGCGAGCCGGGTCACCACCCGGGACAGGTAGCGGCGGGGCTCGGCCACCGTCGAGCGTTCGACGCCCAACCAGCGCAGGTACGTCTCCTGGAGCACGTCCTCGGCGTCGTGTCGACTGCCGAGCAGGCGGTAGGCGAGCCCGAGCAGCATCGGCCGGTGCGCCTGGAGCGCACCGGCCGCCTCTGCCGCCTCGGTCGTCACACCTGCGCCGGGGGCTCCGTGTGCGTCGTCACGGCGATGCGATTCCACACGTTGATTGTGGCGATCGCGAGGACCAGATCGGCCAACTCCTTCTCCGACCAGATTTTCGCGGCGGCGTCCCACACCTCGTCCGACACCCCGTGCTCGCCGAGCCGGGTCACCGCGTCGGTGAGCGCCAGCGCGGTCTGCTCCCGCTCGTCGAAGAACGACAGCGCCTCCCGCCAGGCGGCCACCGCGAACAGCCGCCGGCTCGACTCGCCGGAGGCGAGGGCGTCGCGGCTGTGCATGTCCACGCAGTAAGCGCAGCCGTTCAGTATCGACGCCCGCAGCTTGACCAGCTCCAGCACGGTGTGGTCGACGTTCGCCTGGACGTACTTCTCCAGACCTGACACGGCCTGGTATCCCTGCGGCGCGACCTCGAAAAGCTTCATCCGTTGCACGGCAACCTCCTTGATCGGTTCGACACCGCTACGACGGTCCGACCGGTCGCGCTGTGACAACCGGGGCTATGAGCCCGGTCACGTCGAGGGGGTCAGCCGCGGGTCGCGGGGACGGTGTCCGGGAGCACCTCGCGGGGGCGGGGGATCCGGACGACCTCGTCGTCGGCGTCGCCGGACGGGCGGTCCCGGTCGCCGGGTGCGGGTCGCGAAACCCGTGCCGCCAGGTCACGACCCACCTTGATCATCGGTAGCTCCACCCAGCGGTAGAGCACGTCCGCGAGGACCAACGCCACCACCACGGCGGCCACGAAGATGGTGGTGTTGTGCTGCCCCACCGCGGGCAGCAGCCCGACCGCCGCCCGCGCCGCGATGGCCTGGACCAGGTACATCGAGTACGACCGTTCGCCCACGAACACCAGCGGCCGCAGCCCCAGCACACGGGCCAGGACGCTGCGCGACAGCAGCGCCGGCAGCAGCAGCGCGGCCGCCGCCGCGTAGCAGCCGATCAGCGCCTCCTGGCCGAAGCGGGCCGGCCAGTACCGCACCGCCACCTGCACCGCGGCGAAGGCCACGATCACCACGCTGGCGGTGACCGGGTGGGTCAGCGGCCGGAACAGGGCGAAGCCACGCGGGTGGTGCATGAGCACGGCCGTCAGGCAGCCGAGCAGGATCGCCACGTAGTGGATGGGCCAGCTCAGCCAGCCGATCTCCGGGGGGATCAGCGCGACGAGGAGCACGAGGAGCCCGAGGGTCACGGCGAGCCGGCGACGGAAGGCGACGGTCACCAGCACGAAGGCGATCGCCGGCCAGAGCAGGTAGAACTTCTGCTCGATCCCGATCGTCCAGGAGTGCAGGTACGGGGCGTTGGCCGGCAGGAAGTCGTTGAGCAGCAGCAGGTAGTAGCGCAGCGAGCGTTCGACCGCGTCGGCGGTGCCGTTGAGCCGGGCCAGGCCCCAGGTCAGGAACAGCACGAGCAGGTACACCGGCATGATCCGGAAGAACCGCCGCAGGTAGAAGGCGCGCAGCGAGACCCGACCGTAGCGGTGTTCCTCCCGCAACAGCAGCGTCGTGATCAGAAAGCCGGAGAGCACGAAGAACAGATGTACCCCGATCCAGCCGGTCAACCAGGCCCAGGACGGGCCGCCGAAGTGGAAGGCGAAGACCATCACGGCCGCGACGGCCCGCAGGCCGTCCAGAGCGGGGAATCGACGCATGGCCTGGAACTCGTCGTGGTTGAGCGGACGCACCGGCGAAGTCTGCGCGAGCCCGTGACCGGGGTCAAGCCGCGCTGGTCGCCCGCTCGCGCCCTTCGGACAGCAGGCGTTCCGGCGCCCGTCACCGGGATCGCTGGCCGCGGTCATCTGCGCCCGGTACACCCACGGGGTCAACCCATGACCGGGAGGAAGCATGACCGAGCTTGATCGACGTACCCTGCTGCGGGCCGGCCTCGTGGCCGGAGCCGGAGTCGCCGGCGGCGCGCTGCTGGGCGGCGCCGGCGCGAACGCCGCTCCGGCCTGGCGTCCGGCGGGACGCCCCGTGCTCACCCACGGGGTGCAGAGCGGCGACGTGACCGCGGACTCGGCGCTGGTCTGGACGCGGGCCGACCGCCCGGGCCGGATGCTCGTCGAACTGAGCCGCCGCCCCGACTTCCGGGGCGCGCGGCAGCTCCGTGGCCCGGTGCTGGGCCCGAACGCGGACTTCACCGGCAAGGTCCGGCTGCGGGGCCTGCCGGACGCCGAGCGGCTGCACTACCGGGTCCGGGTGGAGAGCCTGGACCGGCACGGGGTGGTCAGCGAGCCGCTGACCGGCTCGTTCACCACCGCGCCGGGCCGGCACCGCCGCCGGGACGTGCGGTTCGTCTGGACCGGGGACATCGTCGGGCAGGGCTGGGGGATCGATCCCAACTTCGGCGGGCTGTCGATCTTCCGGGCGATGCGCGCGACCCGTCCGGACTTCTACCTGTGCAGCGGCGACACCGTGTACGCGGACGGCCCGCTCGTGGAGTCGGTGACGCTGCCCGACGGGCGGATCTGGCGCAACCTCGTCACCCCGGAGAAGAGCAAGGTCGCCGAGACGCTGACCGAGTACCGGGGACAGTTCGCCTACAACCTGCTCGACGAGCACCTGCGCGAGTTCGCGGCGGCGGTGCCGCAGATCAACCAGTGGGACGACCACGAGGTGCTCAACAACTGGTATCCGGGGGAGATCCTGGACGACCCGCGCTACACCGAGCAGCGGGTCGACGTGCTCGCCGCGCGGGCCAGCCAGGCGTTCCACGAGTGGTTGCCGGTGCCGGACAACGGGCCGCTGTACCGGCGGATCTCGTACGGGCCGCTGCTGGACGTCTTCGTGCTGGACATGCGGACGCACAAGGACCCCAACGACGGCAACACGTACGCCGACCCGAAGCGCGGTCTGCTCGGCCGCGAGCAGCGGGAGTGGCTGATCCGGGAGCTGAAGCGCTCCACGGCGACCTGGAAGGTGATCGCCAACGACCTGCCGATCGGCGTCGTGGTGCCGGACGGTCCGGGGGCGCAGGAGGGCGTGGCGCAGGGCGACCCGGGCGCTCCGCTCGGGCGTGAGCTGGAGTTCGCCGAGGTGCTGCGGGCGACCCACCGGGCCGGGGTGACCGGCATGGTCTTCCTCACCGCCGACGTGCACTACTCCGCCGCGCACCACTACGACCCGTCCCGCGCGGCGGTCGGTGACTTCACGCCGTTCTGGGAGTTCGTCTCCGGCCCGGCGCACGCCGGCGCGTTCGGCCCGAACGCCCTCGACGGCACGTTCGGACCGCAGGCGGTCTTCGTGCACGCCCCGCCGCGCGCGAACACCTCCCCGGCGGAGGGTTTCCAGCACTTCGGCGAGGTCCAGATCGACGGCGAATCCGGGGCCCTGACGGTGCACCTACGCGACCGCGACGGCGCGTCCCTCTGGACCACCACCCTCCCAACCCCCTGACCCTTGACCCCAGTCCCTGGTTGATCATGAGGTTATTGCCGCGACACGCCGGGTGACGGGCAATAACTTCATGATCACCAGGGCTGGGGGTGGGGTGGGGTTAGAGGGTTTCCAGGGAGGCCCGGCGGCGGGATTCGGCTTCGAAGACCTTGAGCAGGGCGGCGGCCAGGACCGCGTACGCGACGGCGATGGCCAGCTCGGCGGCGAGTTGGGGTGCGACGGCGGAGAAGCCCTCGCCGGCGACCAATCGGCGGGCCCCCTCGGCCGCGTGGGTGATCGGCAGCAGCTCACCGGTGACCCGCATCCAGGACGGCAACCCGGCGGCGGGCACGTTCACCCCGGTGAGCAGGAGCAGCAGGGCCACCGACACGTTGGAGACCAGCCAGACGTCGCGGAACCGCAGCCCGATCGCACCCAGCGTCAGGCCGAAGAACCCGCAGGCCAACGCCGCCACCGCCAGGGTGAGCAGCAACCCCGGCAGGGCGTCGGCCGGTACCCGCAGGCCCAGCAGCAGCGACGCCGCGGTCACCGTGGTCACCGCGATCAGCAGCCCGTTGCCGGCGTACGGCAGGACCCGACCGAGGAACACCGCAGTGCGGCTGCGGGGGGAGAGCAGCACGTGCCCGAGGGTGCCGAAGCGCCGCTCGTTGGAGACGGCCATGGTGCCGCCGAACACGCAGGCCAGTGAGGCCGCCAGCACGGCGTTGCCGGTGATGTAGAAGCCGTCGTCGGCGACGCCGAGCTGCCGTCCCAGGTAGGCGAAGAAGAGCAGTTGGAACAGCGGGCCGACGAGCAGCGTGCCGACGAACATCGCCGGGGTGGTCCAGTTGAACAGGGCCCGGTAGGCGATCACGCCACCGGTGCCGATCAGGCGCAGCAGTGCGGTCATCTTCGCCTCCTCAGGCCAGGGCGAGGGTGGCCGCCGCGCGGGCCCGCCGCTCGACGTGGGTCATCATCAGCGCACCGAGGGCCAGGCAGGCCAGGCTGATCGCCAGGCAGATGCCGAGCGAGGGCCAGACCGGTCCGTTGCCGGTGGCCGCCTCACGGACCGCCCGCGCTCCCCACGTGGTCGGCAGCACGGCGCCGATCGGGCCGGTCCAGCCCGGCAGGGCGGTGATCGGGATGAGCATCCCGGAGACCAGCCAGATCGGGTACTCCAGGGTGTTGGTGAGCGCGTTGGCGTTGCGCAGCAACACGAACGTCGAGGCGAGCAGCAGACCGAACATGCCGAGTCCGATGATGCAGCCGGGCACCGCCACCGCGAACGCCAGCGGGTCGGCGAAGGTCAGCGGGATGCCGTACAGCAGGCGACCCCAGGCCAGGGTGGCGAGCATGGCGTACGTACCGGTGAGCGCGGTCGCGAGGGTGATCGGCAGCACCACCAGGGCCGGCGGTCGGGGCGCCAACATGATCATTTCCAGGGTGCCCTGCCACCGCTGGTTCTGGATGGCCCCACCCGAGCCGAACAACACCGACGACCAGATGCCCATCAGCCCCGCACCGACCGCGGCCTCCAGCAGCCGACCCGGCTCACCACCGGCCCGGAACAGGTAGACGGCCAGCGTCGCCTGCACCACCGGAATGATCAACGCGGTGGCGATCTCGAACGGCGAGCGGCTGAGCTGCTTGGCGTGCAGCAGCGCGCCCACGGCGATCATCCGCAGCGTCCTCACACCCGCACCGCCTCGGCCGGACGGTCCTGCGCGTCGACTCGGTTCACGATCGCCACGTACGCGTCCTCAAGGGTGGGCCGTCGGGCCGTCACCCGACCCAGTCGCACCCCGTCCAGTGCCCGCAGCACGTCCGCCTGCACGTCCACCCCCGCGTCGGACTGCACGGTCAGCACCTGCGCCGCGCCCGTGACGACCACGCTCGCCTCGCGCACCCCGGTCAGGGCGTGGATGCGCGCGAGCTGCGCGTCACTCACCCCGTACGCCTCGACCTCCAGCACCTGCCGGCCGTCGGCGTGGTGCCGTAACTCCGCCGGGGTGCCGAGGGCCTGGATCGCCCCGTTCGCGATCACGGCGATGCGGCCGCACAGCTCGTCGGCCTCGGCCATGTAGTGGGTGGTGAGCAGCACTGTGGTGCCGGTGGCGGCGAGGTCGGCGACTGTCTGCCGCAGTTCCCGGGCGGCCACCGGGTCCACCCCGATCGACGGCTCGTCGAGGAAGAGGACACGCGGCCGGTGCAGCAGGCCCCGGGCGATGTGCAGCCGCTGCCGCATGCCCCGCGAGTAGCCCTCCACCCGGTCGTTCTCCCGGCCGGTCAGCCGGACCAGCTCGAACAGCTCGGCGATCCGCCGCTTCTGCTCGCGCCCCGGCACGCCGTACAGCTCGGCGAAGTAGCGCAGGTTGTCCCGCGCGGAGAGCCTGTCGTACAGGCCGCGGTCGCCGCCGAAGACGTACCCGATCCGTCGGCGTACCTCCCGGGTCTGCCGGACCACGTCGAACCCGCAGATCCGGGCCTCACCGGCGGTCGGGATGAGCAGCGTGTTCAGCAGCTTGATGGTCGTGGTCTTCCCAGCGCCGTTCGGCCCGAGCAGGCCGAACAGCTCCCCGTTGCCGACCGTCAGGTCGACGCCGCGGACCGCCTGGACCTCCCGGCGCTGGGGTCGTAACCACCCGGTGCGGCTGCGGTACGTGCGCCGCAACCCGACCGCCTCGATCGCGTGTTCGCTCATGTCGGGAGGTTAGGAGTGGCCGGGGTGGGTGGGAAACGAATTCGGACCGGGCCGAATCCTCAGGCCGAGGCGGTCGTCGGTTCGTCGCCGACGAGCTGCACCAGGGCCACGCCGGCCGGCTCCAGGCCGTACAGCACCCGACGGCCGACCCGGCGGCGGTGCACCACCCCGGCGGCGAGCAGCGCCGAGAGCTGCTCCGAGACGGTGCTCGGGGCCAGCCCCAGGGTCGCGGCGAGACCGGCTGTGGTCGCCGGCCGGGTCAACGCCCGCAGCACCTGTGCCCGACCCCGACCGACCAGCACCGCCAGCCGGTCGGTGGTCGGTGCGGCACCCGGCGCCGGTACCGGCCCGCCCTCGGCGAGCAGCACCGCCCCGCGCGCCTGGTAGGAGACGGCGACGATCTCGGGATGATCGGTGGAGCAGGTGAGCGCACCCCGCGAAAAGATCAACGGAACCAGCAGCAGGCGCTGGTTCACGGCCTCGAAGCGCTGCTCCAACGGCTTTACGAGCGTCAGCACCGGCTTGTCCCAACGCACCCGTTCGTGCAGGTCGGCCAGCAGCGCGTCCGGGCCGTCGGCGGCGAGCGCCCGCGCCCGGTGCAGCACCTCCTCGTCCAGCGCCGCCCGCATCGCCGGCCACCAGGGCGCGATCGCCGCGTTCCAGTACGCCTCGATGCCGTCGGCGAGCCGGTCCAGGGCGGCCTGCCGGTCCGTCACGAACGGGCTCAGCCACCCGGGCAGGTCGTCGAGGCGGTGGTAGCGGGGGATCTGCTCGGCGATCACCTCCGCCGGCGTCGCGCGCAGTTCGGCGAGCTGCTCGGCCAGCGTCGGCGCGGCGGACGAGGGGACGGGCGTGAGGAAGTCCGGCGCACGTGAACCGATGGTCAGCACCCGGACCGGCGCCGTCGCCGGCACCTCGGCGAGCACCCGCCGCGCGTGCCGCGCCCACCCCGTGTACGGCCAGGGCGCCTCGCCCGGATTGCGGTGCAGCACGTACAGGCTGGTCAGCACCTCCCAGAGAGGGCTGGTCGCGATCCGGGTGCGGGCCAGCGTCGGCTCGTCCAACTCGATCCGGATCACCCGGCCAGCCTAGGGTGCCCGCGCGCGCCATTACTCGGCGGCGCGGCGGTGGGCCTGTCGAGTATCGTTGTGCACCGTAAGGCGATGACCCGGCTATCACCGGTGAGCCTCCGGAAGAACAGCCGGGTGACCGGCCCAGTAGAACCGGACGGGTCCGGCCCGTCACAGCCGGCCAATGAGCGGGCGGTCGATCCTGACCGCCAAGCGGGGTGGTACCGCGGGCCACCCGGGAGCGCCGTTTCAGGCGTACCCCGGAAGGTTCGTCCTCGCAGACCCACGTTGAGTGAGCTGCGCGAGGAGAGCGACACCCCATGGCCTATCCGTTGCACGACCCGACCGCCGCAGGTGTCCCGGCGAGCCCGGACCTGCCCGCGGTCGAGCGCCGGGTGCTGGAGCACTGGACGGCCGACAAGACCTTCGAGGCGTCCGTCGAGGCCCGACCGGCCGGCAACGACGGCAAGAACGAGTACGTCTTCTACGACGGCCCGCCGTTCGCCAACGGCCTGCCGCACTACGGCCACCTCTTCACCGGGTACGTCAAGGACGTGGTGCCGCGCTACCAGACCATGCGCGGCCGGCACGTCGAGCGGCGCTTCGGCTGGGACTGCCACGGCCTGCCCGCCGAGGTGGTGGCGGAGAAGCAGCTCGGCATCACCAGCAAGGCCGAGATCATCGACTTGGGCGTGGCCCGGTTCAACGAGGCCTGCCGCACGTCGGTGCTGGAGTTCACCCAGGACTGGGAGCGGTACATCAACCGGCAGGCCCGCTGGGTCGACTTCACCAACGACTACAAGACCCTCGACCTGGACTACATGGAAAGCGTCATGTGGGCCTTCAAGACCCTGCACGACAAGGGTCTGATCTACGAGGGTTTCCGGGTGCTGGCGTACTGCTGGCGCTGTGAGACGCCGCTGTCGAACACCGAGACCCGGATGGACGACGTCTACCGGGACCGGCACGACCCGACGCTGACCGTGTGGTTCGGGCTGACCGCCGACGAGTCCGCCCCGGAGTTGCTGCGCGGGCCGGTCAAGCTGGGCGTCTGGACCACCACGCCGTGGACCCTGCCGTCGAACCTGGCGCTCGCCGTCGGCCCGGACATCGAGTACGCGGTGCTCGACCGGGACGGGGAGCGGTTCGTCGTCGGCGCCGCCCGGCTGGCCGCGTACGCCAAGGAGCTGGACGGCTACGAGCAGGTCGGCACGGTGTACGGCCGGGACCTGGTCGGACGCCGTTACACGCCGCTGTTCGACTTCCTCGTCGAGCGGGCGGGCGACAACGCGTACCAGGTGCTCGGCGCGGAGTTCGTCACCACCGAGGACGGCACCGGGATCGTGCACCTCGCCCCGGCGTTCGGTGAGGACGACCAGAACGTCTGCAACGCCGCCGGCATCCCCACCATCGTCACCGTGGACGACCACACGCGGTTCACCGCGCTGGTTCCGCCGTACCAGGGTGAGCAGGTCTTCGACGTCAACAAGCCGGTGATCCGGGAGCTGAAGGAGCGGGGGGTGGTGCTGCGGCAGGACACCTACACCCACTCGTACCCGCACTGCTGGCGCTGCGACACCCCGCTGGTCTACAAGGCGGTGTCGTCGTGGTTCGTGGCGGTGACCCAGTTCCGGGACCGGATGGTCGAGCTGAACCAGGAGATCAACTGGACGCCCGGCCACATCAAGGACGGCTCGTTCGGCAAGTGGCTGGCCAACGCCCGGGACTGGTCGATCAGCCGGAACCGGTTCTGGGGCTCGCCCATCCCGGTGTGGAAGTCCGACGACCCGAACTACCCGCGCCTGGACGTCTACGGATCGCTCGCCGACATCGAGCGGGACTTCGGCGTACGCCTGAGCGACCTGCACCGGCCGGCGGTGGACGACCTGGTCCGCCCCAACCCGGACGACCCGACCGGTCAGTCGATGATGCGCCGGGTGCCCGAGGTGCTGGACTGCTGGTTCGAGTCCGGGTCGATGCCGTTCGCCCAGGTGCACTACCCGTTCGAGAACGCGGACTGGTTCGAGCACCACTACCCGGGTGACTTCATCGTCGAGTACATCGGGCAGACCCGCGGCTGGTTCTACACCATGCACGTGCTGGCCACCGCGCTGTTCGACCGGCCGGCGTTCCGCAACTGCCTGAGCCACGGCATCCTGCTCGGCTCGGACGGGCGCAAGATGTCCAAGAGCCTGCGCAACTACCCGGACGTCTACCACGTATTCGACTCGTACGGGTCGGACGCGATGCGCTGGATGCTGATGTCGTCGCCGGTGCTGCGCGGCGGTGACATGGCGGTCACCGAGACGCTGATCCGCGACGCGGTACGCCAGGTGCTGCTGCCGCTGTGGAACGTCTGGTACTTCTTCTCGCTGTACGCCAACGCGGACGGGTACCAGGCGCGGCGGCGCACCGACTCGACGCACCTGCTCGACCGGTACATCCTGGCGAAGACCAACGAGCTGGTCTCGGCGGTCTCCGCGCAGATGGACGCGTACGACATCTCGGGCGCGTGCGCCACCGTGCGGTCCTACCTGGACGCGCTGACCAACTGGTACGTGCGCCGGTCCCGGGACCGGTTCTGGTCCGGTGACGCCAACGCCTTCGACACGCTGTCGACGGTGCTGGAGACGCTCTGCCGGGTGGTGGCGCCGCTCGCGCCGCTGACCGCGGAGGAGATCTGGCGTGGCCTGACGGGCGAGCGGTCGGTGCACCTGACCGACTGGCCGTCCGCCGAGGAGTTCCCGGCCGACCACGACCTCGTCGCGGCGATGGACAACGTGCGGGCGGTCGCCTCGGCGGCGCTGTCGTTGCGCAAGGCCAAGGGGCTGCGGGTACGGCTGCCGCTGTCGACGTTGACCGTGGCGTCCCCGGCGGCGGAGCAACTGCGTCCGTTCGCCGACCTGATCGCCGACGAGGTCAACGTGAAGGCGGTGGAGTTCAGCGCCGAGCTGGCCGCGTACTGCGAGCAGGTGTTGACCGTGGTGCCGCGGGCGCTCGGCCCGCGCGTCGGCAAGCAGGTCCAGCAGGTGATCAAGGCGGTCAAGGCGGGCGACTGGGAGCTTGTCGAGGGCGCTCCGGTGGCGGCCGGCATCACCCTGGCCGAGGGCGAGTACGAGCTGCGTCTCGTGGCCGCCGACGCCGAGCACTCCGCGCCGCTGCCCGGTGGCGAGGGCGTGGTGGTGCTCGACACCGAGGTCACCCCGGAGCTGGCCGCCGAGGGCCTGGCCCGCGACGTGGTGCGGGTGGTGCAGCAGGCCCGCCGCGACGCCGACCTGGACGTCTCGGACCGCATCGTGGTGTCGGTGGCGGCGTCCGACGAGGTGCGGGCCGCCGTGGCCGGGTACCTGGAGTTCGTGTCGGGTGAGGTGCTGGCCGACTCGGTCGACTTCGCCGAGGGCCTCGACGGTTTCGCCGGTGAGGTGGGCGAGGGTGAGCGGGTGACGGTCACCGTCCGTCGGTCGTAGAACACGCACGCGGACGCCTCCCACCTCCGTCGGCGGGGTGTGGGGGCGTCCGCTACCGTGACACCGCCTGTTCGCACCTCATCTGCCGGAGGACCAGTGCCCCTGCTCTACACCATCGGCAAGCTCACCGTGGCGCCCGCGCTGCGGTTGGCGTTCCGCCCGACCGTGGAGGGTCTGGAACACGTGCCGGAGACCGGCGGCGCGATCTTCGCCGGCAACCACCTCTCGGTGGCGGACGAGCTGTTCCTCGGCACGGTGGTGCCCCGGCATCTGGCGTTCTGGGCCAAGTCCGAGTACTTCACCGGCACCGGCGCGAAGGGTGCGTTCTCGAAGTTCGTCCTCACCGGTCTGGGCGCCATCCCGGTCGAACGGGCCGGTGGGCGTGCCGCGCTGTCCGCGTTCGACGCGGCGATTCCGGCGTTGCGGGGCGGTGATCTGGTGGTGGTCTACCCGGAGGGCACCCGCTCCCCGGACGGCAAGCTCTACCGGGGCCGGACCGGGGCGGCCCGGCTCGCGATCGCCGCCGGTGTGCCGATCATTCCGGTGGGCACGATCGGCACGGACAAGGCGCAGCCGATCGGGGCCCGCGTACCCCGCCCCGGCACTGCCAAGATCACCGTGAAGTTCGGAAAGCCGCTGGACTTCACCGGCCGCCCGGACGATCGCACCTCGCTGCGGCAGATGACCGACGAGGTGATGAGCGAGATCCAGAAGCTCACGGGCCAGGAGTACATCCCCCGTTACGCCCCGAAGCGCGCCGAAACCGACTCGGCCAGCGAGGTCTGACCTCTGCCCCGCCCCACGTCGTCCGCGTGACCTCACCCAGCGTCACGGATGCGGCTCAGCCCTGCTTGGGCTGGACGATCTGCGTGCGCAGGGTGTCCAGCAACGTCGCGCTGTCCGAGACGGAGAGCCGGGTGAACACCCCGGTGGCGATGCTGCCGTGGTCGACCGAGGTGCACACCACCACCTCACCCTCGGCTGGCCGACCGATCGCGCAGCGCTCGTACCGACCCCGTACGCCGGTTCGCACCGTCTCGGGGGCCTCCAGCGCGTAGCGCTCACCGAGCCGCGTGATCTCCTCGTCCGCGTCCGCCTCCGGGGTCAGCCGGAAGCCGGTGCCGCCGAAGACCGTCACCTGCTTGCCGTCCGCCGTCCGGTAGACGCCCGCGAAGGTGTCCTCGGCCAACAGGTGCTCCTGGCGTACCTCCTTCTCCAACTGCTTGGCCGTCTCGGAGCTGCTGTCGTCCTGCCGCAGGCTCAGGTCGGCGACCTGCTCGGGCAGCGCGGCGCTGGCCGGGTACTGGGCCGAGATCGGCAGGCCGTAGTAGGCGGGGCAACCACAGCAGCAGGCCAGGCTGAGCAGCAGCAGCCACGGCCAGCGACGCCGGCGGCGGCGTGGTCGAGGAGGCGCATACCCCTGGGGGTTCTGCCCGCCCGGCGGCGGCGTGGCCGGACCCCGCCCCCGGCGCTGTTTCGGCACCCGGGCGGGCGGCGCCGGCCGGACCGGCGCGGCGGGCCGGGCGGCGGTGGGTGGAGGCGGCGGGGCAGGTCGGGCGTGCGGTGGCGGGTAGGCGACCGGCGGCAGATAGGCCGGCGGTGGCGGGTGGGCGGCGGGTTGGTGGTGGGGCGGTGGTGAGACGGGGTGCGTCCCGACCGGCGGTGGTGAGACGGGATGCGCGCCGACCGGTGGCCCGGGCCACTGCCGGGTGGCCGGCGGGACCGGGTAGCCGAGCGTCGGCGGCAGCGGAGGCAGTTCGGCGGACGGCAGGTCCCAGCCGCCGGTGTCCACCCCGGCCCACGGGTCGACCGGGGTGCGGTGCTCCAGCGGCTGCTCCGGCAACGGCGGTGGCGGGGTCGGCTCGGCCGACTCCCCCCAGGCGCGCCGACGCGGCAGCGGAGGCGGAACCGGCGCGGACCCGCTCCACCGGGGCGCGGGCGGCGCGGCGGGGGAGTCGGGGCCGTCACCCACGCGCTCGCGGGCGGTGGGCTCGGGCCCGGCAGCCGGCCTGGTCTCGGCCGCGGGCTCCGGGGCAGTCGGGTACGGCTCGGGCTTGTCGGCCGGGTCGGGCTCGGCTGCCGGCTCCTTCGCCGTCGGGTCCGGCTTCGCCGCGGGCTCGGGTGTCGCCGCCTCCGCCGGGGCGGCGGCGGTCGGTTCGACCGGGGGCTCCGGGCCGTCGGGGAAACCAGGCTGATCCGGGGGTACGGGTGGGGAGGTCGACTCGTCGGCGACCGCCGGCGCGTCGTCCGGCTTCGGGCCAGGGGTGCGCCCGTCGGCCGGCCGTGCTCCCGGCTGGGGCTCCGGCATCGCGGCAATCTCCTCTCGCGCCGGTCCGAGGTTAGTACCGTGCCGCCACCACCGCCGCCCGGGCACCGGGGCGCGGGCCCGGGGCGGCCAGTCGGCCGGCATCGTGGCGTGCGCGCGGTCACCGTCGGGCGGGCGCGTACCCTTGGGCATCATGAGTGCCCCGTCCACGACGCCGCGCGCGGCCACGACCAATTCGGGCGACAACTCCAGCTCGGAGCCGTCGATCTGGCCCCGGCTCGAGCCGTTGCTCCCGCAGATCTCCAAGCCGATCCAGTACGTCGGCGGTGAACTGGGCGCGGTCGTCAAGGACTGGGACGCGGCGACGGTGCGCTGGGCGCTGATGTATCCCGACGCGTACGAGGTGGGCCTGCCCAACCAGGGTGTGCAGATCCTCTACGAGGTGCTCAACGAGCTGCCCGACACCCTCGCCGAGCGGACGTACGCGGTCTGGCCCGACCTGGAGAGCCTGATGCGCACGCACGGCGTGCCGCAGTTCACCGTCGACGCGCACCGGCCGGTGCGCAAGTTCGACGTGTTCGGCATCTCCTTCTCCACCGAGCTGGGCTACACCAACATGCTCACGGCGATCGACCTGGCCGGCATTCCGCTGCTGGCCGCCGACCGTACCGACGCCGACCCGGTGATCGTGGCCGGTGGGCACGCCGCGTTCAACCCGGAGCCGATCGCCGACTTCATCGACGCTGCGGTGCTCGGCGACGGCGAGGAGGCCGTCCTGGAGATCACCGCGATCGTCCGGGAGTGGAAGGCCGAGGGCTCCCCGGGTGGCCGCGACGAGCTGCTGCTGCGGCTGGCCCGCACCGAGAGCGTCTACGTGCCGCGCTTCTACGACGTCGACTACCTGCCGGACGGGCGGATCCAGCGGGTCGTGCCGAACCGGGCGGACGTGCCGTTCCGGGTGCACAAGCGCACGACGATGGACCTGGACGCGTGGCCGTACCCGAAGAAGCCCCTCGTGCCGCTCGCCGAGACGGTGCACGAGCGGTACGCCGTGGAGATCTTCCGGGGCTGCACCCGGGGCTGCCGCTTCTGCCAGGCCGGCATGATCACCCGCCCGGTGCGGGAGCGGTCGATCACCACCGTGGGGCAGATGGTGCGTGAGGGCCTGGAGTTCTCCGGTTTCAACGAGGTGGGCCTGCTGTCGCTCTCCTCGGCCGACCACTCCGAGATCGGCGACATGTGCTCGGGCCTGGCCCAGCAGTACGAGGGCACGAACGTCTCGCTGTCGCTGCCGTCGACCCGGGTGGACGCCTTCAACATCGACCTGGCGCAGGAGCTGTCCCGCAACGGGCGGCGTACCGGTCTGACCTTCGCCCCGGAGGGCGGGTCGGAGCGGATCCGCAAGGTCATCAACAAGATGGTGTCGAAGGAAGACCTGATCCGCACGGTCGTCACCGCGTACAGCAACGGTTGGCGGCAGGTGAAGCTCTACTTCATGTGCGGCCTGCCCACCGAGACCGACGAGGACGTCCTCGAGATCGCGGAGATGGCCCACGAGGTGATCCGGGCTGGTCGGGCCGCCACCGGCTCCAAGGACATCCGCTGCACGGTCTCCATCGGCGGGTTCGTGCCGAAGCCGCACACCCCGTTCCAGTGGGCCGCGATGGAGCGTCCGGAGGTCATCGACCACCGACTCAAGATTCTCAAGCAGGCCATCAACGCGGACCGCTCGCTGGGCCGGGCCATCGGCTACCGCTACCACGACGGCGAGCCCTCGCTCATCGAAGGGCTGCTCTCCCGGGGTGACCGCCGCGTCGGCGCGGTGATCCGCCGGGTCTGGGAGAACGGCGGCCGGTTCGACGGGTGGAGCGAGCACTTCTCGTACCAGCGTTGGGTGGACGCGGCGGCCGAGACGCTGCCCGCGTTCGGGGTGGACCTCGACTGGTACACCACCCGCCAGCGCGACGAGCTGGAGGTCCTGCCCTGGGACCACCTGGACTCGGGCCTGGACAAGGACTGGCTCTGGCAGGACTGGCAGGATTCGGTCAGTGGGTTCGAGCAGGACGACTGCCGGTGGACCCCGTGCTTCGACTGCGGTGTCTGCCCCTCCATGGACACCGAGATCCAGATCGGCCCGACGGGCAAGAAACTCCTCCCCCTGACGCCGATCACCCCCCTGAAGACCCCCGCCCCCTGACCGACCCCAACGGGTCGCTCGCGTCGATCATGAAGTTGTTGCCCGCGCCACGGCGTGTCGTCGACAATAACTTCATGATCAACGAGGTGCTGAGTTTCGAGGAGCGAGACGATCAGTAAGAGAAACCAGCCGGAGGGTGGGCAGGCGCCGGTCGTCCAGCGCGCCCGCATCCGGTACGCCAAGCGTGGGCCGCTGCGGTTCACCTCGCACCGGGACTTCGCCCGGGCCTTCGAGCGCGCGCTGCGCCGGGCCGCCGTACCGATCGCGTTCTCCCAGGGCTTCACCCCGCACCCGAAGATCTCCTACGCCAGTGCCGCCCCGACCGGGGTGGCCAGCGAGGCGGAGTACCTGGAGATCGGCCTTCAGGCCCCGGTCGACCCGGAGGCGCTGCGCGCCGCGCTCGACGCCGCGCTCTCGCCCGGGCTGGACGTGCTGGAGGTGGTGATCGCCGAGGGTGGCAGCCTGGCCGACCGGATCGAGGCGTCGCACTGGCACATCGAGCTGCCCGAGGTCGACACGGAGACGCTGCGCGCCGCCGTGGACGCGTTCACCGCCGCCGAGGAGGTTCTGGTCGAGCGGATGACCAAGCAGGGGCGACGCACCTTCGACGCCCGCGCGGCAGTCATATCGATCGATGCCATCCCTCCGACGCAGACGCCTTCCGGGGTGCCGGCCGTACCGTGTGCGATACTCGAACTGGTCGTACGGCAGGTCACTCCGTCCGTACGACCCGATGACGTCCTTTCCGGCCTCCGCGTGGTGGCCGACCTGGAGCCGCCGGTCTCGCCGAGGGTGACCCGGCTGGCTCAGGGCACGCTGACCGCGCAGGGTGCGATCGTGGATCCGTTGGATGCGGACCGCGGCGGGGCAGCCATCGTTGGGCACTGACCGACGGTCAGCGCTCTTGCAGGCAGACTTCGGCGGTCGCGCACCACGCGCGCCCGGCGGAAACACTTTTGCGGCGACCCTGCGTGGCAGCGCTCACCCGCGCCCGGGGCAGCCAGAACTGGAGAACGTCCATGCTCGAGAACGAGCCCGAGGGCGGCGAACGGACCGGTTCACAGCCGGCCGGGGAGACCGCTGAGCAGAGCAGCACCGACAGCACCGCCGGCACCGAGCAGGCCACCGGCGCGGACCAGGCCGGGGCGGAGAGCGCCGAGCCCGCCGCGAAGCCGCGACGGGCGCGGGCCACCCGGCGTCGGGCCGCCCCGCTCAACCAGCCGGAACAGGCCGAGGCGCCCGTCGAGGCGTCCACCGGTGGGGTCGGCGCCGTCGAGTCGCCGCAGGCGGAGGTCTTCGCCCCGATCTCCGGTGACCTGGACGTCCCGCCGAAGACCCCCCGCCGCCGTCGCAAGGCCGCTCCGGTCGAGACGACCGCCGAGGAGCCGCTGGTCGCGGCCAGCGCGGAGCTGTCGTCCCCCGAGGTGGTTCCCCCGGTCAAGGTGACCCGCACCCGGCGCAAGAAGGCCACGCCTGCGGTCACCGAGCCGGAGCCCGCCGCCGTCGAGTCGGAGCCGGCCGCCGAGGAGCCGGCCGCCGTCACCGAGCCCGAGCCCGTCCCGGCCGACGAGACGCCGGCCGAGTCCGACCTGCGGGAGGCCGAAGCCGAGCTGGACGAGGCGCAGACCCCGCCGAGCGCGGCCGAGCAGGCGTTCGGGGATGTCGCGCCCGGTGTCGCCGTGGCGAACGTGACCGACGAGCCGATCGAGCCGGCCGAGGTCATCGAGGCCGAGCCGCCGAAGACCCGCCGTCGTCGCGCCGCGCTCTCCGCGCCCACCGTGCTGTTCATGGCACCCCAGCCGGACGCCGTGCCGGTGACCCGCCCGGCCGAGCCCGAGCCGGTCGCCGAGGAGCCGGCCGTCGAGGCCGAGCCCTCCCGTCGTCGGCGGCGTGGCCGCCGCGACGCGGAGCCAGTCGAGCCGGTGGAGCCGATCGAGGCCGTCGAGGCCGAGGAGGAGCCGACCGAGGAGGCCGACGAGGCCACCGAGGCGGACGAGGACGACGAGGACAGCGCCGCCGCGCGCCGTCGCCGTCGCCGTGGTCGCCGTGGTCGGGGCCGGGGCAAGGGTGGCGCCGACGACGCCGAGGACGAGGATTCCGACGAGGCGGCGCAGGCCGACGAGGAGACCGCCGAGGCCGAGTCCGAGGGCGAGGGCGACGAGGACGAGGAGTCCGAGGGCGGGGACGGGATGACCCGTCGTCGCCGTCGGCGTCGTCGCCGGGGCGCGGGTGACACCGAGGGGGCCGCCGACGACGGTGTGCCGACCGTGGTCAAGATCCGCGAACCGCGTCGTACGGTCGACGAGGTCCAGGGCGTGTCCGGCTCGACCCGGCTGGAGGCCAAGCGCCAGCGTCGCCGGGACGGCCGGGAGCAGCGCCGTACGCGGCCGCCGATCCTCAGCGAGTCGGAGTTCCTGGCCCGCCGGGAGGCGGTGGACCGGGTGATGGCGGTCCGGCAGCGCGGCGACCGTACCCAGATCGCCGTCCTGGAGGACGGGGTGCTGGTCGAGCACTACGTCACCCGCAACTCCTCCGGCACCATGGCCGGCAACGTCTACCTGGGCAAGGTCCAGAACGTGCTGCCCAGCATGGAGGCGGCGTTCGTCGACGTCGGCCGGGGCCGCAACGCGGTGCTCTACGCGGGCGAGGTCAACTGGGACACCTCCGGGCTGGAGGGGCGGGCCCGCTCGATCGAGCAGGCGCTGCGCTCCGGCGACTCGGTGCTGGTCCAGGTCACCAAGGACCCGATCGGGCACAAGGGCGCGCGGCTGACCAGCCACATCGCGCTCTCCGGTCGACACCTGGTCTACGTGCCCAACGGCAACGCGTCCGGGATCAGCCGCAAGCTGCCGGACACCGAGCGCAAGCGGCTGCGGGACGTGCTCAAGAAGCTGGTTCCGGACGGCGCCGGCGTGATCGTCCGGACGGCCGCCGAGGGCGCCAGCGAGGACGAGCTGGCCCGCGACGTCAAGCGGTTGCAGGCGCAGTGGGAGGACATCCAGGCCAAGGCCGCCGAGGGTGGCGCCCCGGTGCTGCTCTACGAGGAGCCCGACCTGGTCATCCGGGTGGTCCGGGACCTGTTCAACGAGGACTTCCGCGAGCTGGTCATCGAGGGCGAGCAGTCGTACGGCATGGTCGAGTCGTACCTGTCGCACGTCTCCCCGGACCTGGTCGACCGGGTCCGCCGGCACGTCGGCACGAACGACGTGTTCGCCGAGTACCGGATCGACGAGCAGATCATCAAGGGTCTGGACCGCAAGGTGTTCCTGCCGTCCGGTGGTTCGCTGGTGATCGACAAGACCGAGGCCATGACGGTCGTCGACGTGAACACCGGCAAGTACACCGGCTCCGGCGGCAACCTGGAGGAGACGGTCACCCGCAACAACCTGGAGGCGGCGGAGGAGATCGTCCGCCAGCTCCGGCTGCGGGACATCGGCGGCATCGTGGTGATCGACTTCATCGACATGGTGCTCGAGTCGAACCGGGAGCTGGTGCTGCGCCGGCTCACCGAGTGCCTGGGCCGAGACCGCACCAAGCACCAGGTCACCGAGATCACCTCGCTCGGTCTGGTGCAGATGACCCGCAAGCGGATCGGCGCGGGCCTGCTGGAGGCGTTCAGCGAGACCTGCGACTGCTGCAAGGGCCGGGGCGTCATCATCCACACCGAGCCGGTGCCGGAGAAGCCGCGCAGCGGCGGGGCCGCGGAGAAGGTCAAGGCCGTCGCGTCGTCGGCGCCGGCCGCCCCGTCCGCCCCGGCCGCGGAGAACGGCACGCCGTCCTCCCGCCGCCGGGCGCGCAAGAGCGCCCCGGCCGAGCGCGCCGTGGTCGAGGTCGTCGACACCGACAACCGCGCCGAACCGGACGCCGACTACCAGGACACCATGGGGTACGACCTGTCCCGGTACGAGACGGAGACGGAGGCCGCTCCGGCGGTGTCCGACAGTCAGCGGGGTGAGTCGGCCCGGCTGGCCGCGGCGGACGACCCGGACGCTCTCGCCGACGCCGACGGCGACGAGGAGGCCGCCGAGGGTGGCACCGGACGTCGTCGTTCCCGCCGGGGTGGCGCCCGCCGACGGACCCGCCCCTGACGGCTGACCGGCCCGCCGTCCCTGACGGCTGACCGGCCCGGTGTTTGACGAGGTCCCTTTCCCGGCAATGTGACTCCGGGAGGGACCTCGCCGCTCGGGTCACCGCGACGCGGGAACGCTCGGCCCCGGTCAGGAGAAGAAGATGCGCCGCCTGCTCGCTCGTACCCTGCTGGTAGCCGTACTCCTGGCTTCGGCGGCCTGCTCCGACGGCCGCCCGGGTGGTGCGGACCCGACCGGGGGTCCCGCGCCGACGGGTCCGGCCGCTACGCCGCTGGGCGGTGGCGCGGCGGGCGGTGACGCCCGGGTCTGTGCCGAGGCGCGGCGGGCCGGGACCACCGCCGTCCGGGAATATGTCGAGGGGCTGGGCCAGATGGTCGCTGCGGTGGGCGCGGGTGACACCGTGACGGCCGACGTGGCTCGGAGCCGGGCGCAGGCGGCCCTGGCCGACTGGCGGGCGGCGCTGCGGGAGCAGGGCGCTCAGGCCACCGACGCGCAGCTCAGGACGTTGCTCAGTGACCTCGGCACGGAGGTCGCCGCCCTCGGGGGCGACGTCGAGTCGATCGACGAGACCGAACTGGATCGGCTCCAGCAGCGCCTCGATCAGCTCTGCGGCCGGTGACCAGGGCGGGCCGGTTTGGGGTCCGCGCCCGCCATGCCGTACTCTTGCCTACGGCCCACCTTTGGTGTGCCGAGTTCCCGCGTGCCCGCGCCGCCGTGCACTGCTACCCGGCGAGCCGCCGCGGGGACGACCAGTCAGCAGCCTCAACGACAGGGAGTCCGCCTCCGATGTACGCGATCGTCAAGACCGGCGGCAAGCAGTACAAGGTCGCCGAGGGCGACGTGATCGAGGTCGAGAAGCTCACCGGTGCCCCCGGTGACGCGGTGAAGCTCACCGCGGTGCTCCTCGTCGACGGTGACGACCTGGTGACCGACGCGGCGAAGCTTGCCGAGGTCGCGGTGTCCGGCGAGATCGCCGCGCACACCAAGGGCCCGAAGATCCGGATCCACAAGTTCAAGAACAAGACCGGCTACCACAAGCGCCAGGGTCACCGCCAGCCGTTGACCCAGGTCAAGGTGACCGGCATCTCCAGCGGGAAGTAGGTCGTCCTCCAATGGCTCACAAAAAGGGTGCGTCCAGCTCGCGTAACGGTCGCGATTCCGCGGCCCAGCGACTCGGCGTGAAGCGCTTCGGTGGTCAGGTCGTCAGCGCCGGTGAGATCCTCATCCGGCAGCGTGGCACCAAGTTCCACCCCGGTGACCTGGTCGGCCGTGGCGGCGACGACACGCTGTTCGCCTTGGCCGCCGGCTCGGTTCTGTTCGGCACCAAGCGCGGTCGCAAGACCGTCAGCATTGTTCCGCAGCAGTAGTTCTCTTCGCTGAGCGGGCCGCGGACCTCCGGGTCCCGGCCCGCTTGGTTTTTTCGAAGTGCGGGGACGACCCTCGCTGGAAGGATTGACGCCGTGGCGACGTTCGTTGACCGGGTCGTCCTGCATCTGCAGGCCGGCGATGGTGGGCACGGTTGTGTCTCGATCCACCGCGAGAAGTTCAAGCCCTTCGGTGGGCCGGACGGCGGCAACGGCGGCCACGGCGGCAGCGTGTCGCTGGTGGTCGACCCGCAGGTGACCACGCTGCTCGACTTCCACTTCCACCCGCACGTCAAGGCCGACAACGGCAAGGGCGGCGCCGGGTCGAACCGGGACGGGGCCAACGGCCACAACCTGGTGCTCAAGGTGCCCAACGGCACGGTCGTGCAGACCACCGACGGCACCGTGCTGGCCGACATGGTCGGCGCCGGCACCACCTTCGAGGTGGCCCGGGGCGGGCGCGGTGGGCGCGGCAACGCCTCGCTGGCCAACGCCAAGCGCAAGGCGCCCGGCTTCGCCGAACTGGGGGAGCCCGGCGACCAGCTCGACATCGTGCTGGAGTTGAAGAGCGTCGCCGACGTGGGCCTGGTGGGTTTCCCGTCGGCCGGCAAGTCGTCGCTGATCTCGGTGATCTCCGCCGCGAAGCCGAAGATCGCCGACTACCCGTTCACCACCCTCGTGCCCAACCTCGGCGTGGTCCGGCTGGACAACCACACCTTCACCGTCGCCGACGTGCCGGGCCTGATCCCCGGCGCGGCCACCGGCAAGGGCCTGGGCCTGGAGTTCCTGCGGCACATCGAGCGCTGCGCGGTCCTGGTGCACGTGATCGACTCGGCGACGCTGGAGCCGGGTCGCGACCCGGTCGCCGACATCGACGCGATCGAGGCCGAGCTGAGCCAGTACGGCGGGCTGACCGACCGCCCCCGACTGGTGGCCGTGAACAAGGTCGACGTGCCGGACGGCCGGGACCTCGCCGAGATCGTCCGCCCCGACCTCGAGGAGCGCGGCTACCGGGTGTTCGAGGTCTCAGCGGCCACCCGGGAAGGGCTCAAGGAGCTGACGTACGCGATGGCCGAGCTGGTCGAGGCCGAGCGTAAGGCCGCCCCGCCGGCCGAGCCGACCCGGATCGTGATCCGGCCGATGGCCGTGGACGACGCCGGCTTCACCATCACGGCGGAGGCCGACGGGTCGTTCACCGTGCGCGGCGTACGCCCGGAGCGGTGGGTCAAGCAGACCAACTTCGACAACGACGAGGCGGTCGGCTACCTCGCCGACCGGCTGGCCCGCCTCGGTGTCGAGGACAAGCTGGCCAAGGCCGGCGCCGAGCCCGGTGACCTGGTCCGGATCGGCGAGCGCGAGTTCGACTGGCAGCCGACGCTCTACGCGGGCGTGGAGTTCGTGCCCGGTAACCGGGGCACCGACGTACGCCTGGAGGAGAAGTCGAGCCGGGCGTCGGCGGCGGATCGGCTCGCCGCGCGCAAGGCCCGCCGGGTGCGCCCGGAGGACGAGGCCGGCGCGGACGAGATCGGCGCGGACGTGGGCGACGACGACATCGAGGATGACGCCGAGTAGCCGGTTGCGCTCCGTGATCGGGTTGATTGCCGGAAACCTCCGCGAAATCCATCCCGCTTAGCGTCGGGTGATGCTGATCGAGTCGCGGCCCGCCATCGATCCCGAAGTCGCCGCCCTGGTCGTCGCCCAGCAGCGTGAGCTGCGCGACGCTGACGGCGGGTTGGACGGGCAGGTCACCGTCACCCACGACGACATCCGCTACCTGGCCGTGGTGGTGCGCGGTCGGGCCGTCGCCTGTGGCGGGCTCCAGTCGCTCGACGCCGTCACCGGCGAGGTCAAGCGGATGTACGTGCGGCCGGCGTACCGGGGCCGGGGCATCGCCCGGCAACTGCTCGCCGCCCTGGAGGAGTGCGCGTTCCAGCAGGGGCACACCGTGGTCTGCCTGGAGACCGGCACGTACCTGCCGGCGGCCGTCGGGTTGTACACGTCGTGCGGCTACGAACCGATCCCGGTGTACGGCGAGTACGTCGGCAACCCGTACAGCGTCTGCTTCGCCAAACGGCTCCCGGTCGCGGCCTGCTGAAGGAAGGGCACCTTTCTAACGCCTCAGGTATCAGGGGCGGTCGATCGGGGTGTCGAGGCGTCCGCCGGTCCCGGCTTCGTTCGACAGCAGCAGGCCGAGGGCCAGCATGCCGAAGCCGAGGGCGAGGTGCAGCCAGTTGTCCGCGCCGTTGACGGGCAGGATGTTCGCGCCGCCCTCCTCGTCGATCGCCTCGATCGCCAGGCCGTACAGCCAGAGGGCGAGGTAGATCGCGCCGCCCCCGGCCAGGAAGACCCGCGCGCCGGCGACGCTGCGGGCCAACACCAGACCCACCAGCCCGAAGAGCAGGTGTACGGCGTTGTGCAGGATCGAGACCTGGAACACGCCGAGCAGTTTGGCGTCCGAGTGGTGCCCGGCGAAGGCGAGATCGCCGTAGTCGGTGGTGATGCCGGGGATGTAGCCGAGGACACCGATCAGCAGGAAGACCCCGGCCACGACCAGCGCGGCGACCTGCACCCGCGGTCGGGGCGCGGCCGGTCGGCCACCCCGCGCGTCTCGTGCCATCGGTGCCCCTTTCGTGGATCTGCCCGGTCCCGCGAACGTCGCCGTCCGCAGCGGCGACGTGACGCAGCCCGACGATCCTCCATTTTGAAGTCCCTCCGGACCCTCGCGCAGAGAAATGCACGAACAGGTATGGAAGCCAAAACGCCGGGTAGGTGAGTTGTCAGCGGCCACGGCGACACGGCCGCATCCCCCAGAACAACCGCGACGACACTTCCGAGCGGAAGGGAAATCATGACTTACGATCTGTCACCCACCTCCTCCACCTACGGCCAGGAGTCCACCAACGGCGGCGGCGTCCGCGAGCAGGCCCGGCACGTCGGGTCCGAGGCGGCGCACGCCGGTGGCGCGGTCGCCCAGACCGCCAAGGAGCAGGGCACCGAGGTCGGCCGTGAAGCCGTCCGGCAGGCCCGCAACCTCTACGGCGAAGCCCGCACCCAGCTCGCCAGCCAGACCGGTGAGCAGCAGCGCCGCGCGGCCGGCGGACTGCGGTCGATCGCCGACGAGATGCGCACGATGGCCGAGCAGGGCGGCCAGGCCGGTCCGGTGAGCGAGCTCGCCCGCCAGGCCGCCGACCGGGTGCACGGCGTGGCCGGCTGGCTCGAGGAGCGCCAGCCCGGCGACCTGATCAACGAGGTACGCGACTACGCGCGACGTAACCCGGGCACCTTCCTGGTCGGCGCGGCGGTGCTGGGTGTGCTGGCCGGTCGACTGACCAAGGGCATCTCGGCCTCCGGTGACGACTCCGGCAACGGTTCCGCGGGTTACCGCGGCGCGGGCGCGTACGACCCGGAGCAGACCGCCGTGATCCCCACCCCGCCGCCGGCGCCCCGTACGGCCGCGGACGCCACCCCGGCGGGCGGCTACCTCGACCCGACCCCGGGCACCTACACCGACCCGACCTCCGGCGGTTACGCCGACCCGACGCCGGGCGGCTACACCGACCCGGCCCGCCAGGGCGGCTACACCGAGCCGGCGAGCACCGGTCAGCCGCTGCCGCCGGTGACCCAGACCGACCCGCTGCCGGGCGTGCCGTCCAGCGGCAGCCCCCGCCCGTGAGGCGCCGAGTCATCCGAAGGGAGGCGGCGGCATGAGCATGCCGACGCAGGGGTCCGGACTGGACTCCGGTTACCACCCCGACGCGGGTGCCCCACACACCGCGGCCGAGGTGAAGGGCAGTTCGCTCGGTGACCTGATGCGTCAGGTCACCACCGACCTGTCGACGCTGATGCGCCAGGAGGTCGAGCTGGCCAAGGCCGAGATCCGCCAGGAGGGCAAGAAGGCCGGCAAGGCCGCGGGCCTCTTCGGCGGTGCCGGCTTCGGCGGCTACATGGTGGCCCTCTTCGTGTCGATCGCCATCTGGCAGTTCCTGGACAACGTCATGGACTCCGGCCTCGCCGCGCTGATCGTGGCCGTGGTCTGGGCCGTGGTCGCCGCCGTCCTCTACTCGGCGGCCAAGAAGAACGCCCAGCACGTACGCGGGCTCAAGCAGACCAACGACAGCGTGCAGCGGATCCCCGACGCGCTCAAGCCCCACCCGCAGGGAGTCACCCGATGAGCACCGACCCCGACCAGATCCGCCGGGAGATCGAAGCCACCCGCAACAGCCTCAGCTCCGATGTGGACGCGTTGGCGTACAAGGTCAGCCCCAGCCGCATCGTCGACGACCGTAAGCAGCGGGCCCGCTCCGCGCTGCAGAATGTGAGGGACAAGGTCATGGGAACCGCTTCCGACCTCGGCCACGGCACCGGCCACGCCGCCCACTCGGTGGGCGACCGCGCGTCGTCGGCGGCGTCCAACGTCAGCGACGCCGCGCACTCGGCGGCCTCCTCCGTGAGCGACGCCGCCCACAGCGCGCCCCGCGTGATCCGGGAGAAGTCGCAGGGCAACCCGCTCGCCGCCGGCCTGATCGCCTTCGGCGTGGGCTGGCTGGCATCCTCGCTGATCCCCGCCTCCCGCCGGGAGCAGCAGGCGGCCGCCCAGGTCAAGGAGAAGGTCGGCGAGCACAGCGGAGTCGTCAAGGAGAAGCTGGGCGAGTTTGCCAGCGAACTCAGGGACGAGCTGCGCGAGCCGGCCCAGCACGCCGCCGAGTCGGTGAAGTCCACCGCCCAGGACGCCGTGCACGCGGTCAAGGACGACGGCCGTTCGGCCGCCCAGGACGTCAAGGACCAGGCACAGCAGGCCCGCCAGCAGGTCAGTTCCTGAAACCACCGACGTCGACGACGGCTCGCGACCACCACGGTGGCTGCGAGCCGTCGCCGTATCTCCCCGCGATCTTGCACTTCCGGTTGCCGCTCTGTCGGCTAACGGGGCTTCTGTCCCAGCAGAAAGCGCAAGATCGCGGGGACTTCGTGGTGGTGGGCTGGGGTGCGGATTCTGGTGTCGCCGTAGCGGACTCCGCCTTTCAGCAGGCGCTGGGTTACCGCGAGCCAGCTGCAGATGCCGCGTTCGAGCAGCCAGAGCGGGGCGGCCAGCGTGGTGGTCGGTGGGAAGACGGTGGCACCGGCCGCGCGGCGGCGACCCGCCTCGGCCAGGGCGACGACGCTGGCCGTCACGCCGAGCAGCAGCCCCGGCCGGCGGGTCGCGACCGCCGTGGCCAGCGCGGGCAGGACCGCGAGCGCGGTCAGCAGGCGGGCCGGCTGGGCCAGGTCGTCGTACGCCTGGCGGACCCGCTGGCCCCGGAAGTGCGCCGCGTCCGGCGGCAGCCGCCGTACGTACAGCCAGGGTGGCGCGGCCTCGACGCCGCCGTGGGCGCGGACGGTACGGATCAGCTCCAGGTTCTCGAAGAGCACGTCGGGGTCGTACCCGCCCATGGCGAGGAACGTGCTGCGGCGTACCGCGAGGGTGCCGGGGTAGTCGTTTCCGAGGGCTCGGTTGAGCAGCGTCCGTCCGGTGTCCCACCAGGCGTGCCAGGGCAGGGGATCGAAGTAGTTCTGCGGCCGGACCAGGTCGACCCGGCTTAACAGTCGGTGCACCGCGTGGAGCCCGGCCTCGTCGTACCGGACGTCGTCGTCGGCGATCACCACGTGCTCGTGGCGTGCCACGCCCACGCCGGTGTGCACCCCCACCACCTTGCCGTTGAGCCCTCGCCGGGCGGGGTCGGGCGGCAGGTGCCGCACCAGCGGGCGCCAGGTCGCCGCGTGCCGGGCGAACAACTCCGGAGGTGACCCGTCGACCACGATCACGTCGACGAGACCGCTGAGCCGGCGCAGGTAGCCGGTCAGCTCGTCCAGGCCGGCGTCGGTGTGCCAGCGCAGCGGCAGGACGTACGCCATCGGCAGAGGCGTTCGGCCGGTGTCGTGACGCGCGGTGCGGGGGGCCGGAGAGAGCATCGCGCCTCCTGGGCAGGTGGGTACGGTGCGCGGTCGCCCGCTGCACCTGCCCGCACGGCGGACGTCCAAACCGGCGCGAAGCACCGACACCGAACAACGCCGGTGGGACGACCTCAGGCGCGGCGTACGTTGGTGACGGTCATGCGGCCGGGCGGCAGGACGGGCATCCGGTGCAGGTCCAGGCGCAGATCCTGCGGCGGCACGTCGTAGCGCATTCCGCCGGTCAGGTGGGTGACCGCCCGCTTCATGAGGTCGATGGTGATCCACTCGCCGGCGCAGCGGTGCCCGGTGCTGTGGTCGCCGCCGCCCTGCGCGATCAGCGCGAACGGGTCCACGAGCCGGTCGGCGAACCGCTCGGGGCGAAACAGTTCCGGTTCGGGCCAGAGCGCCGGGTGGTGGTTCGTGCCGTAGAGGTCGAGCAGCACCCGCCGCCCCTGCGGGAAGTGGTGGCCCTGCCAGTCGAAGGGGCGCCGGACCCGGGCCGCGGCCATCGGAAAGAACGGGTAGTAGCGGCGTACCTCCTGGACGAACTGCTCGGTGGCCCCGTCGTCGCCGTGGACCCGCTGTCGCCAGGCGGGGTGGTCGTGCAGAGCGAGCGCGGCGAAGACGATGTACCGGTCCACGGCGACCGTGGGACGCAGCAGGTTGAGCAGTTCGACGGCGGCGATCCGGCGGGGGAGCAGCGCCCCGCGCGTGTCGCGGTGCTCGGCGACGACCCGGAGCGGGCTGTCGGCCGGGGCCGGGTGGATGCCGACACGGGTCCGCTCGACGAGGTCGCCGATCCAGCGTTCGGCGCGGCGGCGGGCGAGCAGGCCCCGCCAGTGCCGTGCACCGACGACCGCCGGGCCCTCGATCATGGCGTGCAGGTCGACGGCGCGGCGGTCGACCTGTGACGTGGCCAGCGGCACGCCGGCCCAGGCGCAGACCACCCGGGTCAGCAGCCGGCCCAACTCGTCGTAGAGCGGCACCGCGCCGGCCGCCTCCCAGGCGGGAATCCGTGCCCGCCACTCGGCGTCGAAGAGGTGCCCGAGTCGCCCGATCGCCGCCGGCGTCATGATCGACATGAACATGGCCTTGCGGTCGGTGTGCGCGGCGCCGTCCAGCCCCTGCACGCCGCCCCGGCCGGTGAGGGTCCGCTGGATCCGCAGCGGCATGGCGCTCTCGCGCTGGAAGCGCTCGTTGTCGTAGAACAGGGTGGCGGCCGGCCGACCCCGCAGGCAGATGGTCGGCGCGAGCAGGATCCGGGTCGAGAAGACGTCGCTGCCCAGGCGGTCGCAGCGTTCTCCGATGAATCGGTAGCCGGCGCGCAGCAGAGCGAGGGTGCTGTCCGGGCTGCGGTCGGCCGGCATGGTCGCCATCGGGCCTCCTCGAGGTTCCGGCGGCGGCCCGCGTCGCCGCCGGGGCACGTCTACCCTCGTGGCCGCCGTGCAATCCCCGCGTCGACAGCGCGTCCGCTGGCCCCTCCCACGGGCGGCGGAACCTGGTTGGCTTGCCGGTGGGGCCGTCGCCGGCTCGGCATCGTCGGACGACGGTGGCGACCCCCGTCGGGCCGAGGTGTCCACGACCACGGGGAGGACGCATGAACGACAACAGGCCGCCGCGCTGGCGGCAGCGCCGGGCGGTCGAGACGCCGGGTGCGGGCCGGGCCGGGCGGCCGCTGATCGGTCCGCCGGGCCGGCCGGCCCGACCGCGCCGGTTCTTCACCGTGCACCTGGGCTTCACCGCGCCGGGCGCGGCCGACGCGCGTGAACAGGCGGTGGCGTACGCGGAGGCGCTGAGCCTGCTCCGCCCGGAGCTGGCGCTCGGTGCGGCGGCCCTGTCGCCCGCCGATGCCTGGCACCGGGCCGAGCGGCTGTTCTGCGGCGCGGTCGGCCCGGACGGGGAGCGCTGCGTCGACGTCGCCGACCATCCCGGCTTCCACCACGCGCCGGGCCTGGGCGGTCTGGGCTGGGGCGACGGCGACTAGGGCGGGTGCCACAGTCCCCGGCCAGGGGCTTTGACACCGCCATACCCCTGCTGAAAAGCCCCACCGCGACCGGTGCCGGTGTCCCCCTCGAAGAGGACACCGGCACGTGCCACGGCCGATCAGTCGAGGTCGAACTCGCCGTCCTGCGCGCCGGCCACGAACGCGTCCCACTCGGCCTGGGTGAAGACCAGCACCGGGCCCTGTGGCTCGGCGGAGTTGCGCATCCCGATCAGGTCGTCGACGAAGGCGACCTCGACAGCGCTCTCGGAGGTGTCCCCCTCGGCCCGTTGCCAGACCGCGCGGGAGAGGTCGAAATCGCCCTTGGGGTGCTGCGCCATGGTTCTTTCCTCCACTGCAGGGGGCCAGGTGGGGACCGCCAGCCGATCCCCATCGGGCAGGATAAGCGGATGCCGAGCCTGACCCGTGTAGAGGCGACCGCGCGTGGCGCGGCGATTACTGTCGAGTCCTATCAGGTGGACCTCGACCTGACCGGCGACGGCGATCTGTTCCGGTCCCGCGTCGAGATCCGCTTCCGGGCGACCGCCGGGGCAGCCACCTTCGTCGAGGTCAGGCCGACAAACCTCCTCGCGGTACGCCTCAACGACCGGGCCGTCGACCCCGCCACGCTGACCGACAACCGGCTGCCGCTGGTCGATCTCGACACGACGAACACCCTCGTCGTCGAGGCGGAGATGACGTACTCCAACGCCGGGGAGGGGCTGCACCGCTTCGTCGATCCGGCGGACGGCGAGACCTACCTGTACGCGATGTCGTTCCTCGACAACGCCCAGCGCATCTTCGCCGCGTTCGACCAGCCCGACCTCAAGGCCCCGTTCACCCTCACGGTCACCGCGCCGCCGCAGTGGACGGTCTCCGGCAACGCCGAGGTGGTCGCCACCCCGGCCCCGGGGCGCTGGGAGTTCGCCCCGACCGCGCCGCTGGCGACGTACTTCTTCTCGCTGATCGCCGGGCCGTACCACGTCCGCCACGCCGAGCACGACGGCATACCGCTGGCGATCTACTGTCGACGGTCGCTCGCCGAGCACCTGGACGCCGACGCCGAGGAGATCTTCGACATCACCGGGCGGTGCCTGGACCGGTTCCACCAGCTCTTCGCCGAGCGCTACCCGTTCGGCAAGTACGACCAGGCGTTCGTGCCCGAGTTCAACGCCGGCGCGATGGAGAACCCGGGCATCGTCACCTTCCGCGACGACTACGTGTTCCGCTCGGCGGTCACCGACACCCAGCGCGAGGTGCGGGCCACCACCATCGCCCACGAGATGGCGCACATGTGGTTCGGTGACCTGGTCACCATGCGCTGGTGGGACGACCTGTGGCTCAACGAGTCCTTCGCCGAGTACCTGGGCACCCGGGTCACCGCCGAGGCCACCCGCTTCGACCAGGCGTGGACGACGTTCGCCATGCGCCGCAAGGCCTGGGGGTACGCGGCCGACCAGCGTCCCTCCACCCACCCGGTCGCGCCGCCGGAGGTGGCCGACGCCGACGAGGGCCTGCTCAACTTCGACGGCATCTCGTACGCCAAGGGCGCCGCCGTGCTGCGGCAACTGGTCGCGTGGCTCGGCGACGAGGCCTTCCTCGCCGGCCTGAACGCGCACTTCGCCGCGCACCGCTTCGGCAACGCCACCCTGGCCGACCTGCTGACCAGCCTCTCCGCCGCCAGCGGCCGGGACCTGTCCGGTTGGGCCGAGCTGTGGTTGCGCCGGCCGCAGGTCAACACGTTGCGCGCCGAGGTCGACGTCGACGCCGACGGGCGCTACACCGAGGTCGCCGTGGTGCAGACCGCCCCGGCGTCGCACCCGGTGCTGCGTCCGCACCGCATCGGGGTGGGTCGGTACGCGGCGAACGGCGCCGTCCAGCGCACGGAGGTGGATCTCGATCCGGCCGTCGACGGCGGTCGTACCGTGCTCGGCGCGTTGACGGGCGAGCCGGCGGCCGAGGTGCTGCTGCTCAACGACGGTGACCTGACCTTCGCCAAGGTACGCCTCGACGCGGCGTCGGCGGACGCGGTCGCGGTGGTGCTGCCTTCTCTGACCGATCCGCTCGCCCGGGCGGTGCTCTGGGGCGAGGCGCTGGACGCGGTGACCGACGGCGAACGGCCCGTCGTCGGCCTGGTCGACCTGATGGTCGCGGCGCTGCCCGCCGAGACCGAGGTGATCATCGCGGAGGACGTGCTCGTCCTCAGCCGGTCGCTGGTGGACCGTTACCTCGACCCGCTGGCCCGTTCGGCGGCGCTGGCCCGGGTCGCCGAGGCGTGCCGGCGTCTGCTCGACGGCGCGCCGGCGGGGGAGTCGTTGCAGCTCGCCGCCGCCCGGGGCTGGATCGCCGCGACCACCGACAGCGACCTGCTCGTCGGCTGGCTCGCCGGCCGGGACGTACCGGCCGGGCTGGCCGTAGACGCGGAGCTGCGGTGGGCGGTGCTGCGCCGGCTCGTGGTGCTGGGCGCGGCGGGCGAGGCGGAGATCGCCGAAGAGGCGCGGGCCGACGTCAGCTCCGCCGGCGCGGAACAGGCCGCGTACTGCCGGGCCGCCCGGCCCGACCCGGCCGCGAAGCAGGCGGCATGGGAGATCCTCATGCGGGACACCGAGCTGTCCAACCGGCTGCTCGAGGCCACGGCGGAGGGGTTCTGGCAGCCCGAGCAGCCCGAGCAGCCCGAGCAGCCCGAGCTGACCGCCGCGTACGTCGGGCGGTACTTCGCCGAGATGCCGGCCGCCGCTCGTCGTCGTACCCCCTGGACGGCCGACCGGGTGGCGAAGCTGGCGTTTCCCCGCTACGCCGTGGCGCAGCCGACCCGGGAGGCGGCCGCGGCGTTGCTGGCCCGCGACGACCTGACGGCGGGTCTGCGGCGGGTCGTCACCGACGCCGACGACGACCTGCGGCGGGCGCTCGTGGCGCGCACGGCGGTGGCCGCCGCCTCGGCCTGAGGTCGGCCGGCCGCCGTGGTGGGCGGCCCGGCTTGCGATGGTCGGAGCGCGGGGTGGCCCGAGCGGCCACCCCGCGTCCGTGCTCAGCGCAGGGCGGGTTCCGCCGTGACCGGGGCGTCGAAGTCGATGACGTAGCGCTGCTCGTGGGCGATCGTGCGTTCCGGGTCCATCGCCGTGCGCATCAGCAGCGGCATGAGCAGCGGCATCAGCGTCCGGGCGACCGGCCCGGGCGCCTTGGTGTGGTTGATCCGCGCGGCGCGGGCGGCGACCTTCTCGACCCGGGTACGACGCAGCCGCACGTACGCCTCGAAGGCCGACGTCACGTCGGGTAGGTCCCGCAGGCAGCGGGCGAGCTGCACCGCGCTCTCGATGGCGAGCGAGGCGCCCTGCCCGGAGCTGTTCGACGGCGCGTGCGCGGCGTCGCCGACCAGCACCAGGCGACCCCGGTGCCAGTGCGGCACGGGCGGCATGATCTGCAACGCGCCGGCCACCTGGAGGTCGTCGGCGGAGCTGGTGGCCATCAGCTGCCGGCCCGGGTCGTCGTCGCCGTAGGTGGCGCGCAACGTGTCCAGCCACTGCCGCGCGGGCACCGTACGGGCCTCGACGAGGCTCATCGGCCGCTGCCCCGGCAGGTTGGCCCCCCAGCGGGTGCCGCCGCCCGGCTCCGGCCAGTACAGGTAGTAGCCACGCCGTCCGAAGGCGAACGTCATCGTGCCCTCCTCGGCGTCCACCTCGTGCCGGGCGACCGCCTCGAAGCCGAGCAGTCCGGTGAACCGGGGGCCGGGCGCGGCCGGGTCGATGAGGCCACGGACCGTGGAGCGGATGCCGTCCGCGCCGACCAGGACGTCGGCGGTCGCCGTGCTGCCGTCCTCGAAACGCGCCGTCACGCCGTCGTCGGTCTGCGTGACGTCGACCAGTCGCTTGCCGTACGCGAAGGTGATGCCCTCGGCGACGGCCCGGTCGTGCAGCACCCGGTGCAGCTCGGCCCGGTGCACCACGCGCAGCGGCGGTACTCCGGCCAGCATCGGCAGGTCGATCCGTCGGGCGCCGACGGCCATGACGCTGCGGTGGATCCCGGTGGCGATCGCCGTCACCGCCTCGTCGGCGCCGACGGTCCGCAGGGCTGCCACGCCGTTGGGCGCGAGCGCGAGGGTGCCACCGATGCCGCCGGCTCCGCCGGCGGTCGCCGGGTACGCCTCGGCGACGGTGGCGGTGATGCCGGCGCGGTGCAGCGCGAGGGCCGCCACGGGCCCCGCGATGCCGCCGCCGATGACGAGTGCGGTTCGTACCGTTGTCATGCTCTTTCTCCCTGGTGTCGTCGCGTGGGTGCGGACGAACCGTCCTGGGAGGGAACCCGGTTATCCTCGTGGTTGCCGCTTCGGGCCGGGTGCCTGCTCAGGTGTCGGTTCGGGGTAGGGCTCCGGCGGGGTGTTGGCGCACCCCGCCGGAGCTGTCTTCTCAGTCGGCGGTGTCGGGGTCGCTGCTGGTCCTCGCGGCCAGCTCGGCCAGCTCGGCCGGCATCTCGCCGGTCTCGTGAAAGGCCCGCCAGGTGTCCAGCCCCGGGTAGCTTCCCGAAGTCAGCTCCGCCAGTAGGGCCCGCAGCCAGGTGGCCTCGGCGTCCCGGATGGCGAGGTCGTACTCGTTCTCGACCAGGAACAGTCGCGGGACGTCCCGCAGGTGGGCGTCGAGCGTCTCGCGGTCCCGGCGGAGCGCGTCGTCCAGGCGGTCGAGCCGCTGCCGGAGCAGGTCGGTCGCCTCGTCGGGGTGCAGGGCGGCGAGCACGGAGAGGCCGGCCCGGAAGCGGGGATGCTCCGCCATGGGCATGCTGACCAGCTCCCGCGCCCAGTCGACCAGCTCGGCGCGGCCCGCGTCGGTGATCCGGTAGACGGTGCGTTCCGGGCGTCGGCCCTCGCGGACGCTCTCCACGGCGGCGATCAACTGGTGTTTGTCCAGGTTGCGGATCACCGTGTAGAAGGAGCCCCATTTGAACTCCATGTCCTGGTCCTTGCCCCAGGCGCGCAGTGTGCTGGCCATCTCGTAGGGATGCATGGGCCGCTGGACGAGGGCGGAGAGCACGGCCAGCGCCAGCAGGTTGCCGACCTTGCGCCGCTTCGGCATGACGCACCTCCCATATACTCGTGAACGAGTATATGCATACGAGTATTCGTGTCACCAGCCCTCGGGCTGGTACGACCGGCTCGGACGTCCGGCCTACGATCAACGGGTGGAGGAAGATATCCGGCGGGTCGGGATCATGGGTGGCACCTTCGACCCGATCCACCACGGGCACCTCGTCGCGGCCAGCGAGGTGGCGGACCGGTTCGGCCTGGACGAGGTGGTCTTCGTCCCCACCGGGCAGCCGTGGCAGAAGGCCGACGAGCCGGTCAGCCCCGCCGAGGACCGGTACCTCATGACGGTCATCGCCACCGCCTCCAACCCCCGCTTCCAGGTCAGTCGCGTCGACATCGACCGCAGCGGCCCGACCTACACGGTCGACACGTTGCGCGACCTCCAGGCCGAGTACGGCTCCAAGGTCCAGCTCTTCTTCATCACCGGAGCGGACGCGCTGCAACGCATCCTGTCCTGGAAGGACCTGGACGAGATCTTCGAGCTGGCCCACTTCATCGGTGTGACCCGTCCCGGTTTCGCGCTGACCGACAAGCACCTCCCGGCGGACACGGTCAGCCTGATCCAGGTGCCCGCGATGTCCATCTCGTCGACCGACTGCCGTGCCCGGGTGGCCCGGGGTGAGCCGGTCTGGTACCTGGTGCCTGACGGTGTGGTGCAGTACATCGCCAAGCGACGCCTCTATCAGTCCTGATCACGTCCGGTGTGTGCCGGTTGGTGCGTCTAACCGACCAGAACTGACGGGTCGGGACCTCGCCGGGTGTGAGACGCTTGGAGGATCGCACGCCTGATCGAAGGAGAACGGTGACAGTTTCCGAACGCGCGCACGAGCTGGCGATCGCCGCCGCCCAGGCAGCCGCCGACAAGAAGGCGCAGGACATCGCGATCATCGACGTCGGCGACCAGCTCGCCATCACGGACGCGTTCCTGCTCGCCGCCGCCCCCAACGAGCGCCAGGTGCTCGCCATCGTCGACGCCATCGAGGAGCGCCTGCTGGAGCTTCCGGAGAAGGCCAAGCCGATCCGGCGCGAAGGCGAGCGGGGTGGCCGTTGGGTGCTGCTCGACTACGTCGATATCGTGGTGCACGTCCAGCACACCGAGGAGCGCGAGTTCTACGGGCTCGACCGCCTCTGGAAGGACTGCCCCACCATCCCGTTCGTCGACCGCGACCTGGTCGAGGCCGACGCCAGCGGGTCCGCCGCGGCCGAATGACCCGACTGATCGTCTGGCGGCACGGCAACACCGACTGGAACGCCGCCAACCGCGTCCAGGGGCAGACCGACGTACCCCTCAACGAGCTGGGCCGCGACCAGGCCCGCGCCGCCGCGCCGCTGCTCGCGTCGCTGCGACCGGACGCCATCGTCTCCAGCGACCTGGGCCGCGCCGCGGAGACCGCCGCGGCGCTGGCCGCGCTCACCGGGCTCGGGGTACGCACCGACGCCCGGCTGCGCGAGCGGCACTTCGGCCAGTGGCAGGGCCTGCACCTCACCGAGGTCGCCGAGCGGTTCCCCGGCGAGTACGCGCGCTGGCGGGCCGGCGACCCGGCGCCGGGGGCGGATCTGGAGCCGCTGCACGAGCTCGGTGAGCGGGTCGCCGCCGCGTTCCTGACGGCGGCCGACGCGACGCCCGGCGGGACGGTGGTCCTCGCCACCCACGGCGGCGCCTCCCGCCAGGGCGTCGGCCACCTGCTCGGCTGGCCTCCCGACGTGCTGCGCACCATCGGCTCCCTGGCCAACTGCCACTGGACCGAGTTGCGACACGACGACGTCCGGGGCTGGCAGCTCCGTGGCCACAACGTCGGCCTCGTCACCGCCCCGGCCGTCGTCGACGCGGTCTGAGCGTCGATCGGGCCCGGGTCCGCGCTCGCACCTCGGCGCGGCGGGTCGTGATCGGCTAGCGTGCCGGGCATGCCCGTCGCGGTCGTCATCGACTCCACCGCCTACCTCCCACCCGAGCTGGTGCTGCGGCACCGGCTGACCGTCGTCCCGTTGACCGTCGTGCTCAACGGCGCGGAGGGATTGGAGGGGGTGGAGACCCAACCCGCCGACGCCACCCGCGCGCTGGGTGAGCGGCGGGTGTCGGCCAGCACGTCCCGCCCGGCGCCCGAACAGTTCGCCCGGACGTACCGGCGTCTCCTCGACGACGGCGCCGACGGCGTCGTCTCGGTGCACATCTCCGCCGGCCTGTCCGGCACCGTCGAGGCCGCCCGCCTGGCCGCCGTCGACCTCGGCGGTCGGGTCGAGGTCGTCGACAGCCGCTCCGCCGGCATGGGCCTCGGCTTCCCGGCCATCGCCGCCGCCACCGCCGCCGAGGCCGGGGCGGACCTGGCCGGCGTACGCGACGCGGCGCTCGCCGCGGTCGCCCGGACCACCGTCTGGTTCTACGTCGACACGTTGGAGTTCCTCCGCCGGGGCGGCCGGATCAACGCCGCCGAGGCGCTGCTCGGCACCGCCCTGTCGGTCAAGCCGATCATGCACATGCCGGACGGCGCGATCGTGCTACGGGAGAAGGTGCGTACCGCCAGTCGGGGAGTCGCCCGGCTCGTCGACCTGGCCGTCGAGGCGGCCGGCGACGACGACGTCGACCTGGGCGTACACCACCTGGCCGCGCCGCAGCGCGCCGAGGCGCTGCTCGCCGCGCTCACCGCGCGCCTGGGCGAACGGGTGCACGACACGTACGTCTCCGAGGCCGGCGCGGTGGTCGCCGCACACGCCGGGCCGGGTCTGGCCTGTGTCGTCGTGCACCGTCGGCCCAGGAGCTGAGATCGTGGCCGGCACGTGCGTGGTGACCGGTGGTGGCCGTGGCGTCGGCCGGGCCGTGACGCAACGGCTGGTGACGAACGGCGTCACCGTCGTCGTCGTGGAGCGCGACGCCGAGGCCATGGACTGGCTCGCCGGGCATCCGGCCGCCGATCGCCTGCTCGCGGTGGTCGGCGACGCCGGTGACGAGCGGGTGGCCGAACACGCCGCCGAGGCGGCCGAACGCGTCGCCCCGCTGACCGGCTGGGTGAACAACGCGGCGATCTTCCGGGACGCGGCCCTGCACACGGCGCTGGCCGACACCGTGCTGGACCTGATCGGGCTGAACCTGCGCCCGGCCGTGGTGGGCGCCGCTGTGGCGGTGCGCCGCTTCCTGGCCGCCGGCACGGGCGGCGCCATCGTGAACGTCTCGTCGCACCAGGCCCGCCGGCCGGTGCCGGGCGCCCTGCCGTACGCCACGGCGAAGGCCGCCGTGGAGGGGCTGACCCGGGCGCTGGCCGTCGACTACGGACGGCACGGCATCCGCGCCAACGCCGTCGCGCTCGGCTCGATCGCCACCGAGCGGCACGCCGAGTTCCTCGCGGCGCAGGAACCCTCCCGGGCCGAGTGGATCGACGCCGAGCTGACCCGGCTGCACCCGGTGGGCCGGATCGGGCGTGCCGACGAGGTGGCGGAGGCGGTCGCGTACCTGCTGTCGCCGGCCGCGAGCTTCGTCAACGGGGTGACCCTGCCGGTGGACGGGGGACGGGCGGTGCTCGGCCTCGACCCGGAGGCCCGCTGACCCGGTGCTGTCGGGCCGCCTCCCTCCGGAGACGGCCCGACTGCTGTCCGCTCAGCTCCGCAGGGACCACTGCTGATTCTGTCCACCGTTGCAGGCCCAGAGGATCAGTTTGGTGCCGTTGGCGGTGGCGGCGCCGTTGGCGTCCAGGCAGAGCCCGGACTGGACGCCGGTGAGGGTGCCGTTGGCGTTGACGTTCCACTGTTGGTTCGCGCCGCCGTGGCAGTCCCAGATGATCACCTGGGTGCCGTTCGCGGTGCCCTGGCCGTTGGCGTCGAGGCACTTGTTGCCGTACACCTGGATCTGCTTGCCGGCCGTGTAGGTCCAGCGTTGCGCGGTGCTGTTGCTGATGCAGTCCCACAGTTGCACCTGGGTGCCGTTGGTGCTGGTGCCGTTCGGCACGTCGACGCAGCGACCGGACTGCGCGCCCACGATCTGGGCGTTCTGCTGCGGGTTGCCGCCGCTCGCGGGGGTGTAGGCGGCAGCGGCGATGTTCGCCTGCACGGCGTCCTCGGTGGCGGCCGTCGGATAGCCGGAGGTCAGCACGCCCTCGAAGAAGGTGCCGCGGCCGGTGATGCTGTTGTCACCCCCGATGCCCAGCAGGATGGCCCCCTCCTTCTTCATCGGGTTGTAGCCGTTGGGCCGCCGACCGTCGAAGTAGGTGGTCAGGCCCCCCGACTGCGAGTTCCCGCCGCGGATCGCCCAGTGGTTCGGCTCGCCCTTGACCATGGCCGTCACGAAGCGGTGGTTGATGGACGCGATGTTGTTGTAGCCCGCGTTCACCCCGGAGAACAGGCCCCACTCCAGGTCGGCCATGATCCAGGGACCCGCGCCCGCTCCGTAGCCCCACTGCTTGTTCGCGCCGAAGTAGACCGTCTCCATGATCGCGCGCTCGTCGGCCTGGACGTTTGTCTGCGCGTTGCCGTAGTCGAAGCAGCACCACTGGTTGTAGTGCGTGCCGTCGACGACGGCGTAGATGCCCTCGGGCTGGTCGCCGGTCGCGACGCCGTTGGTGTTGTTGTTGCGGTAGCCGGTGCCGGGGGCGATGTAGACGCCGTACGCCTTCTGACCGCCGATGGTGACCGGTGCCGCCTTCGCGTCGGCGAGGTTGTCGTACCCGCCGGCCGCCGGGCCGCTGAAGCCACCGGGAGGGGCCTGGGTGAGCCGGTTGTTGCGGCCGGACTGGTCGTAGATGATCGTGATGACGCAGCTCGTGTTGGCGCAGAACGTGTCCTGGGTGGCGGCGTTGGCGACACCACCGGCGCTGAGCACGCCAACGTCACGGGTGGTGTTGTCCGATGATCTGCGGACCTGGTAGAGCGGTCCGTTGTACGCGCCGTACAGGGCCCGGGTGGTGCTGTGCGCGGCGACGCACGGCGTCCCGCCGGAGGCGTAGATGTCGCACGGGCCGGTGCCGGCCGCCCGGGCGACGCCGGGCGTCTCCGTGAGCAGGTAGCCGCCGGCCCCGGCGACGAGGACCAGCAGGGTCCCCGCTGCGGCCAGCAGGCGGTGCAGCCTTCTCTTCATGTCCATGGATCCCCTCAGGTGGCGGTGGTGTTGGGGGGTGATGATAGCGTTAACATTAATCCTCATCCATGAATGCGCGCTACCTCCGGGCGGCCGGTGTCCCGTGCTCCCGTAGCAGAAGCGAGCATGATCAGGGCGTTGTCCACAGAGGCCTCGGCTGTCCACAGGCCGGGCCAGCGAGGCGGCCGTCGTGGCGTCCGGCGTCCTAGCGTCGCGGCGTGGCAGAGGACGAGGAGACAGCGGTACGTCAGCGTCTGCGCCGGTTGACCGCCGCGACGGGCGGCACGGCGCCGCCTCCCTCGGGGGCCGACGCGTCGGCAGCGGACGTGCCCGCCGATCCCGGCGGTACGGCACGGCTGCCCGGCCCCGGAGCATTCGACCCGGGCAGACGCGGGGTACGGGCGCTGGCCGCCGTGGCCCTCGTGGTGGTGCTGGCCGCGGCCGGTTGGGCCTGGCGGTCCCGACCGCACGCGGAACCGGTCACCCCACCGGTCGGCGAGGCCACCTCGGCCGTCGTGACCGGGCAGGCCAGCGCGTCGGCGTCCGGTGAGCTGGTGGTGACGGTCGCGGGCAAGGTGCGCAGACCGGGGCTGGTGCGCGTACCGGCCGGGGCCCGACTCGCCGACGCCCTTTCCGAGGCCGGTGGCCCGCTGCCCGGCGTCGACGTGGCGCTGCTCAATCCCGCTCGCAAGCTCGCCGACGGTGAGTTGATCGTCGTCGGGGTGACGCCCCCGCCGGCACCCGGACCCGCCGCCGGTCCGGCCCCCGCCGGTGCGCCGGCCCCCGGCGCGGCGCTGAACCTCAACACCGCGACGCTTGCCCAGCTCGACGCGCTGCCCGGGGTGGGACCGGTGCTCGCCCAGCGCATCCTCGCCTACCGGGACCAGCACGGCGGGTTCACGGCCGTCGGCGACCTGCGCCAGGTCGAGGGCATCGGCGACGCGCGCTATGAGCAGCTCAAGGACCTGGTGACGGTGTGAAGGTCCCACCCGTCGTCGGCGACCCGCCACCACCGGACCTCCGGCTCGCCGGGCTGGCCGTGGCCGCCTGGCTCACCGCGCTCGCCGGCCTACACCTCGGCCCCCGACCACTGCTGCTGGTGGCCGGCGGAACAGCCGTGGCGACCACGCTGAGCACCCTGCACCTGCTCGGTCGGCTCGGTCGCCCAGGGGCTCTCGCCCGCCGTTTCGGCTGGATCGTCGTCGCGGTCGGTCTCGGCGTCCTCTGCGGCGCGGCGGCGACCTCGGCCCGGCTGCTCGTGCGGGACGCCCCGCCGGTCCGCGCCCTGGCCGAAAAGCACGCACCGGTCACCGCCGACCTCGTCGTGCGGGACGATCCGCGCCCGATCCGCTCCGCCGGGCGTCCCGGCATGCTGCTGGTGTCGGGCGAGCTGATCCGGCTGACCGGCCCGGACGGGCAGCCGCTCCGGGCGTCGGTGCGGGTGCTGGTCCTCGCCACCGACCCCGGCTGGCGAGGGCTGTTGCCGGGGCAGCGGCTGACCGCCGAGGGGCGGCTCGGCGTGCCGCGCGGCGGTGACCTCACCGCGGCGGTCCTCGCGACCACCGGTCCACCCCAGCGGCGCGGTACACCGTCGTGGGCGCAGCGTGCCGCCGGCACCCTGCGTGCGGGTCTGCAACGGGCCTGCGCGCCGCTGCCCGACGACCCGGGTGGTCTGCTGCCGGGACTGGTGGTGGGGGACACCAGCCGCCTGCCGCCCGCCGTCGAGGAGGACTTCCGGGCGACCGGCATGACGCACCTCAATGCCGTCTCGGGCAGCAACGTCGCGATCGTGGTGGGTGCGGTGCTGCTGGCGGCGCGCTGGGCACGCGCCGGCCCGTGGCTCGCCGGTGTGCTCTGCGGGGTGGCGCTGGTGGGCTTCGTCATCCTGGTGCGTCCGTCACCGAGCGTCGTACGGGCCGCCACGATGGGGGCGATCGGCCTCGTCGCGCTGGCCGCCGGTCGACCCCGGGCCGCGCTGCCCGCGCTGGCCGCCGCCGTCACCGTGCTGGTGCTCGTCGACCCCGAGTTGGCGGGCGACGCCGGGTTCGCGCTGTCCGTCCTGGCCACCGGGGGTCTGCTGCTGCTCGCGCCGCGTTGGCGCGACGGGCTGCGCCGTCGGGGCGTACCGGCCGGGTTGGCCGAGGCGTTGGCGGTACCGGCGGCCGCCCAGGTGGCCTGCGGGCCGGTCGTCGCCGGGATCTCCGGCACGGTCAGCCTGGTGGCGGTGCCGGCCAACCTGCTGGCGGTGCCGGCCATCGCACCGGCGACGGTGCTGGGCGTGACGGCTGCCGTGCTGTCGCCGTTCTGGCCGGCCGGGGCCGGGTTCGTCGCGTGGCTGGCGAGCTGGCCGGCCTGGTGGCTGGTCGTCATCGCCCGCCACGGCGCCCGCCTCCCGGCCGGCACCCTGGCGTGGCCGGGCGGGGTCTGGGGCGCCCTGCTGCTGGCCGGGTTGACCGTGGCGCTGCTGGTGGCCGCGCGCCGCCCGCTGGTGCGCCGGTTGGTGGCGGTGGTCGCGGTCGCCGTACTGGTGGGCGCTGTCGGGGTCCGGTTGGTCGCCAGCGGCTGGCCGCCGCCCGGCTGGGTGGTGGTGGCCTGCGCCGTGGGCCAGGGGGACGCCCTCGTGCTGCCCGTCGCGCCCGGACGGGCGGTGCTGATCGACACCGGGCCGGAGCCGGGCGCGGTGGACGCCTGTCTGCGACGGCTCGGCATCCGGGAGGTGTCGCTGCTGGTGGTCAGCCACTTCCATCTCGACCACGTGGGCGGGGTGGCCGGGGTGTTCCGGGGGCGACGGGTGGCCGCCGTGCTGACCCCGCCGTCGCCGGACCCGGCGAGCGGTCGGGCGGCCATCCGCGTGGCGGCGACCGACGGCCGGGCCACGATGCGGGACACCACCGCCGGGGCACGTCACCGGGTCGGCGGTGTCGAGCTGCTGGTGCTCGGACCGCCGTATCCGCTCGCCGGCACCCGCTCGGACCCGAACAACAACTCGCTGGTGCTGCGCGCCACGGTCGCCGGCGTCACGGTCCTGCTGCCCGGCGACGCCGAGACCGAGGAGCAGCACGCCGTCCTGGTCCGGACGCCGCCCGACCAGCTACGGGCGGACGTGCTGAAGGTCGCGCACCACGGCTCGGCGTACCAGGACGAGAGCTTCCTCGCCGCCGTGCGGCCGGCCGTGGCGCTGGTGCCGGTCGGCACGGGCAACACCTACGGGCATCCGAACCCGGCGCTCCTGTCCCGGTTGAGCCGGCACGGCACCCGGGTCCTGCGGACCGACACCGACGGCGACGTGGCGGCGATCCGGACCGACGACGGACTGGCGGTGGCCCGTCGAGGGCTACCGCCGGGACGGCCACCACCGTGAGAGGGGCGTGGAAATTGCGCGCACTCGACCCGGAATCCCGAGTATTTGCGGATTAGGTGGTGAACCGAGATAAATGTCTGGATTTGCGCTAAGTGCGGGCTGCGCCGACCGGGCGGCGAATGACCAGGCCCGTACCCGCCACGGGCCGTGCGAATATGGGCGACGTGACCCCCGCCAGCCTCGCCCCCATTGTGCTCGTCCTCGGCGACGAGGAGCTGCTCGCCACGCGCGCGGTCTCCGAAGCTGTCGAACGGGCCCGCGCCACCGACCCCGAGGTGGACGTCCGCGAGTACCAGGCGGCCGCGCTCACCGTCGGCGAGATAGCCGAGATGCTCAGTCCGTCGCTGTTCGGCGGCCGGCGGCTGCTCATCCTGCGCTCCGGCCAGGACGCCCGCAAGGACCTGGTCGCCGCGCTGCTGGCGTACGCGAAGAATCCCGACCCGGAGGTGCAGCTCCTGGTGCTGCACCTGGGCGGCGCCAAGGGCAAGGCGTTCGCCGACGGGCTGCGGTCGGCCGGCGCGACGGTGGTTCCGGCGGCCAAGCTCAAGGGCCACCGCGACCGGGTCGCCTTCGTCCGCGACGAGATCCGCCGGGCCGGCGGCCGGTGCCCCGAGGACGCCGCCGAGGCGCTGATCGCGGCGGTCGGCAACGACCTACGCGAACTGGCCGCCGCCTGTTCGCAGCTCATGGCCGACACCGATGGGCGGATCAGCGCCGAGACGGTGTCCCGTTACTACCGGGGGCGGGTCGAGGTGACCGGCTTCACCGTGGCGGACGCCACCATGGTCGGCGACGTGCCGGCCGCCCTGGATGCGCTGCGGTGGGCTCTGCACGTCGGCGTCGACCCGGTGCCCATCGCCGACGCCCTGGCCGACGGGGTGCGGACGGTGGCCCGGGTGGCGTCGGCCGGACGGGGCAACGCGTACCAGCTGGCCAGCAGCCTCGGCATGCCGGCGTGGAAGATCGAACGGGCGCAGCGACAGGGGCGCGGCTGGACCCCGGAAGGACTGGTCCGCGCCATGCAGGTCGCCGCGGAGTGCAACGCGGCCGTCAAGGGCGGCTCGGACGACCGGGCGTACGCCCTGGAACGGGCGGTCTTCTCGGTGGCGGCGGCCCGGCAGGGCGGCAGCCGGTGACGGGGTCGAACCGTACGGCGTGGGCCACCGTGTCCGCCGACGAGGAGCGGTACCGGCCGCTCTACGCCCGGCTCCTCGGCCTGCGGTTCGTCAACCCCGGCGGGGTGCTGTGCTTCCTCTTTTTCGAGGGCACCATCGCCCTGGCGGTGCTGCTGGCCCTCGCCGAGCTGGTGAGCTGGTGGGCGGTGCTGGTGCTGCCCCTCGTGGTGGCGGCGATGGTCAAGCTCAACGACATGGTGGCCGCTGTCGTGGTCCGCTCCGCCGCGCTCGTGCCCGAGCAGGAGCGGGATCGCTTCCGCCAGCAGATGGAGCCGGTGGTCGGCCGGGCCCGGGTCGAGTGGAGCGCCGTGACCCCGGTGGCGGTCCGGCCCGACCCGGTGCGGCCCAGGCGCAGAGACCCGCTGGACTGACGGCCGCCAAAGCCGGTCGGGCGGCGGTTCGTGGACACACGGAAGCCCCGGACCGAGGTCCGGGGCTTTCCGAATCAGTCTGACGATGAAGCGTCAGGCGGAGAGCGTCACCACGCGCTTCGCGATCGCCGACTTGCGGTTCGCGGCCTGGTTGGCGTGGATCACGCCCTTGCTGACGGCCTTGTCCAGCTTGCGCGAGGCATCCTGCATGAGAGCGGTGGCCTTCTCGACGTCACCGGCCTCGGCGGCCTCGTGGAACTTCCGGACGGCGGTCTTCAGCGACGACTTGACCGACTTGTTGCGCAGCCGGGCCTTCTCGTTCTGCCGGTTGCGCTTGATCTGGGACTTGATGTTCGCCACGCGACAGCCTCGTCTTGATAGCTCGGGTTGGTCAGCTTGCGCACGACATGACGACATGAGTCATCGCCGCGCGAAAAGCCAGGTTACCAGGTCGCCCCGGACGAGCCAAAACGGCTCCACCCCAGCGCGTGTGCTCGTCTGCCGCGCCCCAGGTGGGCGCTCGAGCCATGATCCACCCCGGCTTCCTGGAAACCAGGGTATCCGCCGGCCGCTGACGCCCGATTTCCGGAAAGCCGGGGTGGTCACGGGACGGCCCGCGCGGCCGGGTGCGCGCTGCCGCCGGGCGGCGGCGAGGACGCCACCGCCGGCGCGGTCACCGCCAGCCCTGCCGGCGGGTGAGCCAGCCGAGGGCCTGTCCGCCGCTGGACCGCTGGTGCGCCGACCGGTGCGGCGAGGCCGTCACGGATGTCGCGTCCGCCCCGGTGAGGTAGTAGCCGGCCAACGCGGCGAGGGTGGCGTCCAGCGCGTCCGGGGGAGCGCCCGCGTTCGCCGGGTGCGCGGCGAAGATCCGATCGACGTCCAGGCCGCTGTCGTACGCGGTGAGCAGCAGCGTGACCAGGTCGAACCAGGCCGGCCCGGTGCAGGCCCACGTCCAGTCGCAGATCCAGGCCCGGCCGTCCGGACCGATGAGCACGTTGTCCAGCCGCAGGTCGCCGTGGATCACGCCGGTCGCCCCGTCGGCGTACGCGGGGAGGCGGGACTCCAGCGCCACCAGCTCGGGGAGTCTGCCCCGGGCGGCGGCGGGCAGCGCCGGGAGCGGCTCCCGGCCCGCGGCGACCTCCTCCCACCAGAGGATGTCCGAGCGGGCCAGGTCGGCCAGGCGGGGGAGGCCGAGCGCGGTCAGGCCGGCCGGTGGATCGGCGAGCGCGGCGGCCACCTCGGCGTACGCCGCGAGCGTGGCGTCCAGCTCGGCCCGCGCCCAGGGCAGGCGTGGCAGCTGGCCGTCGACCGCGTCGGCGCAGAGCGCGAACCAGCCGGCCTCGTCCAGCGTCCACCGCAGGCGGGGCGCGGGCAGACCGGCCGGCAGCCGGTCGAGGATCGCGGCCTCCCGGGCGTACCCCTGAACCAGGCGCGGTTGCGCGACGGTGGGTGCCGCCTTGACGAAAGCCCGGCCGCCGTCGGCGCTGTGCAGCACGGCGGCGAAGCCCCGGGTGAAGCCGGCGGTGGCGACCTGGACGGTGACCACCGGCGCGCCGAGCCGGTCGGCGATCGCGGCCCGCAGCGTCGCCGGCAGCTCCGGCCACGACGGGCGTGACGCGCTCGCGTGGTACGGCACCGGCGGCAGCGGGGAGGACACCCCACCATGCTGCCCCGGGGTACGTGCGCGGCGCGCGGCGACACTGCCAGACTGCCAAGCCATGAGGACCGAGGACTTCTGGCAGCTGATCGACCAGGCCCGCGCCGGGGGCGGGGGTGAGCCCGGGCCGGTCGCCGCGCGGGCCGTGGCGCTGCTCGCCGAGCGCGATCCGGAGGACATCGTCGGGTACGCCCAGCACCAGGTCAGAGTGCTGGCCGCCTCGCACAAGGCGGACCTGTGGGGCGCGGCGTACCTGATCAACGGTGGGGCGTCGGCGGAGGGTTTCGAGCACTTCCGGGGCTGGCTGATGACCCAGGGTCGGGCGGTGTTCGCCCGCGCGGTCGGCGACCCCGACTCGCTGGCCGAGCTGCCCCAGGTGCGGGCCGCGTCGCTCAGCGGGGAGGAGTTCTCCGCCGAGCAGATGCTCGCGGTGCCGTGGGACGCGTACCGCAGGGCCACCGCGTCGGAGCTGCCGACGGACCGCGAGCCGGTCCGGACGCCGGACCTCAACGACTTCTGGGACTTCGACGACGAGTCCGAGGCCCGCCGCCGGCTGCCCCGGCTGGCCGCGCTCTTCGTGGAGCCGCCGATGGAGTGAGGCGTCCCGGGGACCGATCCGTCGCCCGCGCAGTGGGCGTACGCCGGCGGCGTGGGAACATGGAGGGGGTCGGCGGCGCGCCGGCCTGTTCACGTCAGCCGACCAGAACGGACCGCTGTGCCACCGAAGCTCGATCCCGGCGCGAACGCCCCTGGTGCCACCGACCCCGGTCGCATCCGGAACTTCGGCATCATCGCCCACATCGACCACGGGAAGTCGACCCTGGCCGACCGGATGTTGCAGCTCACCGGCGTGGTCGACCCCCGGCAGATGCGCGCGCAGTACCTGGACCGGATGGACATCGAGCGCGAACGCGGCATCACCATCAAGAGCCAGGCCGTTCGCATGCCGTGGACGATCCGCGAGGGCGAGCGGGCCGGTGAGCACGCGGTGCTCAACATGATCGACACCCCGGGGCACGTCGACTTCACGTACGAGGTGTCCCGATCGCTGGCCGCCTGCGAGGGCGCCGTGCTGCTGGTCGACGCCGCCCAGGGCATCGAGGCGCAGACCCTGGCCAACCTCTACCTGGCCCTCGAGAACGACCTGCGCATCATCCCGGTGCTCAACAAGATCGACCTGCCGGCCGCCCAGCCGGAGAAGTACGCCGAGGAGTTGGCCCACCTCATCGGCGGCGATCCCGCCGACTGCATCCGGGTCTCCGGCAAGACCGGCGAGGGCGTGCCGCACCTGCTCGACGAGATTGTCCGGCAGTTCATCCCACCGGTCGGCGACGCCGAGGCGCCCGCCCGGGCGATGATCTTCGACTCGGTGTACGACGTCTACCGTGGCGTCGTCACGTACGTCCGGGTCATCGACGGCCGGATCAGCGCCCGCGACCGGATCAAGATGATGTCCACCGGTGCCGTACACGAGCTGCTGGAGATCGGCGTCATCTCACCCGAGATGGTCAAGGCCGAGGCGCTCGGCGTCGGCGAGGTCGGTTACCTGATCACCGGTGTGAAGGACGTCCGGCAGTCCCGGGTCGGTGACACGGTCACCATCAACGCCCGGCCGGCGGCCGAGCCGTTGGGTGGCTACAAGGATCCGAAGCCGATGGTCTACTCCGGCCTCTACCCGATCGACGGGTCCGACTACCCGAACCTGCGCGAGGCCCTGGACAAGCTCAAGCTCAACGACGCCGCGCTGGACTACGAGCCGGAGACCTCCGGCGCGCTCGGCTTCGGCTTCCGCTGCGGCTTCCTCGGCCTGCTCCACCTGGAGATCATCCGGGAGCGGTTGGAGCGCGAGTACAACCTCGACCTGATCTCCACCGCGCCCAACGTGGTGTACCGGGCGATCACCGACGACGGCGTCGAGATCGTGGTGACCAACCCGAGCGAGTACCCGACCGGCAAGATCGCCGAGGTGTACGAGCCGGTGGTACGGGCCACCGTGCTGACGCCCAACGACTACGTGGGCGCGGTCATGGAGCTGTGCCAGGGCCGGCGCGGCAGCCTGCTCGGCATGGACTACCTCTCCGCCGACCGGGTGGAGCTGCGCTACACGCTGCCCCTCGCCGAGATCATCTACGACTTCTTCGACCAGTTGAAGAGCCGTACCAAGGGGTACGCCTCGTTGGATTACGAGCCCTCCGGCGAGCAGGCGTCCGACCTGGTGAAGGTGGACATCCTGCTGCACGGCGAGCCGGTGGACGCGTTCAGCGCCATCGTGCACAAGGACAAGGCGTACAACTACGGCGTCACGATCGCCGCGAAGCTCCGTACGCTGATCCCGCGCCAGCAGTTCGAGGTGCCCATCCAGGCGGCCATCGGCAGCCGGGTGATCGCCCGGGAGACCATCCGCGCCATCCGCAAGGACGTGCTCGCCAAGTGCTACGGCGGTGACATCAGCCGTAAGCGCAAGCTGCTGGAGAAGCAGAAGGAAGGCAAGAAGCGGATGAAGATGGTCGGCCGCGTGGAGGTGCCCCAGGAGGCCTTCATCGCCGCCCTGTCCTCCGACTCCGGTGACGCCAAACCCACCGGCAAAAAGTAACCCCCGTCCCGCCTCCGCCCCCCACCCCTCCACCGCGGTGATCAAGAGGTTCGCGTCATCCGAAGCCCGGATTCTGACGCGAACCTCTTGATCACCGGCCGGTGGTCGGGGGTTGGGGGTTGGGGCGGATTTTTTTTGGGGTTGGGGTCTGGGGTTGTCGCCCTGGGCAACATGTTGTCTGAGCTGTGTGGACGTGTCTCCGTGTCAACCGACGCAGCCGATCGGCATCGACACCGGCAACTTCTTGTGCGGGTGAGTCGGTTTGGTTTTTTGGTGGGTCGGGAACTTAGCGGTCACGACAGGAAGCACACGTTGTGTGTCAGACATTCTTAGAAGGAGGGCGACCGTGGAGCTCACCGTGTGGGGCATCATCACTGCCATCGTTGTTGGTCTCATCGTCGGGGCGCTCGGCCGCCTGGTTGTTCCGGGTCGCCAGAACATGCCGATCTGGCTGCACCTGCTGATCGGTGTCGGCGCGGCTCTGCTGGGTACGGTGCTGGCGCGGGCGATGGGTATCGCGACCGAGACCGCTGGTATCGACTGGACGGAGCTGCTGGTGCAGGTCGTGGTGGCCGCTATCGCGGTCGCGCTGGTGGCCGGTGTGGGTGGCCGCCGCCGCGTCACCCGGTAACACCGCACACCCGTAGTACCGCAACACCTTCGAGGGGCGCCCGGCCGTCAGGCCGAGCGCCCCTCGCGGTCATGTCCAGACGGGATCGTCGGCTCCCGCGAGCCGTCGTCCCCGCGCTCGGCCACGATGCCCGCGCCGATCTTGCACTTTCTGCTGCGACATCCCGGGCATCCCACCCCTATCGACGACCGAAACTGCAAGATCGCGGGGCGCGGGGTGGGGCGTGGGGCGCGGGGTGTGGGGTGTGGGAGGTCCTGGTGGTCCGTGCCTGTGTTCACCAAGTCGTGACCGTCTGGCCGATCAAGTCGGTTTGGTTTTTTGGTGGGTCGGGAACTTAGCGGTCACGACAGGAAGCACACCTTGTGTGTCAGACATTCTTAGAAGGAGGGCGACCGTGGAGCTCACCGTGTGGGGCATCATCACCGCCATCGTTGTTGGTCTCATCGTCGGGGCGCTCGGCCGCCTGGTTGTTCCGGGTCGCCAGAACATGCCGATCTGGCTGCACCTGCTGATCGGTGTCGGCGCGGCTCTGCTGGGTACGGTGCTGGCGCGGGCGATGGGTATCGCGACCGAGACCGCTGGTATCGACTGGACGGAGCTGCTGGTGCAGGTCGTGGTGGCCGCTATCGCGGTCGCGCTGGTGGCCGGTGTGGGTGGCCGCCGCCGCGTCACCCGGTAACAACCTGGCATCACCGCACCACTAGAAAGAGCGCCCGGCCAAACGGCTGGGCGCTCTTTCGTGACGTCAATGCCCGGGTTCGGCCCGGTTCCACGAGCAGCGGCACCATCCACCTGCGGTACGGTCGCCACGCTTCGGCCTGCCCGCCCACTGTCGTAAAGGATTTCTTCGTACTAAGGTGCGGCGGAGAAGGTTAGTGCCAGGCGACGCGAGGGGAGAAGTGGCGTGAACAGGTGGAAGCGGTTGGCCCCGGTCACTGCCGTGGTGGCCTCGGTCGCCATGGTGTTGGGCGGCTGTGGGGGCTCCGGCGAGGAAGCGACCGACGACAGCAAGCTCACGGTCTGGATGATGGGCGAGGGCGGCGACGCCCAGAACGCCTTCCTCGACGGCGTGGAGACCGAGTTCCGGCAGAAGCACCCCGACACCGATGTGGTGGTGCAGTACATCCCCTGGCTGGAGGCGCCGAAGAAGTTCCAGGCCGCGCTCGCCGGCGGTGAGGGCCCGGACATCACCGAACTGGGCAACACCGAGACCCAGGGCTGGGCCGCGCAGGAGGCGCTCGCCGACGTCAGCGGTCGGATGGGTGGCTGGGCGGACGGCAAGGACCTGCTGCCCGACCTGGTGCGCAACGCGCAGCTCGACGGCAAGCAGTACGGCGTCCCCTGGTACGCGGGCGTGCGGGCCATCTACTACCGCACCGACTGGTTCGCCGAGGCGGGCGTGCAGCCGCCGAAGACGTGGGACGAGCTGGTGACCGTCGCCAAGGCCGTGCAGGCCAAGAAGAAGGGCACCTACGGCATCGCGCTGCCGGGCAATTCCGAACTGCCCTTCTACTCCTTCCTCTGGGGCGCGGGCGCGGAGATCGCCACCAACCAGGGTGGCGCGTGGAAGTCGGGCTACTCGACGCCGGAGGCGCAGCGGGCCGTCAAGTACTGGACCGACCTGGTCACCGTCCACAAGGTCGCCCCACCGGCCGCCGCCGGTTGGAACGAGATCGACGCGCGGACGCAGTTCGCCACCGGCAAGGCCGCGATGGCGTTCGCCGGTAGCTGGCAGCAGGCCGCCATCAAGAAGGACAACCCCGAGATCGAGAAGGTCTGGGGTACGTTCCCGATCCCCGGCCCGGACGGCAAGGCCGCGCCTGGTTTCGCCGGTGGCTCCGACGTGGCGATCTGGAAGGACAGCGAGCGGCAGGACCTCGCCTGGGACTACCTGACCGTGCTGCTGAACAAGAAGAACGCGCAGAGCTTCGCGAGCAGCCTCGGGTTCTTCCCCGTCTACAAGGACCTGGTCGCCAGCGACACGTACGCCAACGACAAGGTGATGGCGGCGTTCGCCACCACCATGCAGAACACGAAGCTTACGCCGCTCACCCCGAAGTGGGTGGAGGTCAGCCGGACGAAGACGGTGACCCAGGCGATGAACAGCTCGGTCATGAAGGGTCAGAAGACGGTCGAGAAGGCTACCGCCGACGCGGCCGGTGAGATGGAAAGCATCCTCAACTCCAAGTGACCACGCTGACCGAGGTGCCGGAGACGTCCGCCGCGCGGGAGAACCCCGCGCGGCGGCGTCGCCGGGTCGACCGCCTGCCCTACCTGCTGCTCCTGCCCGCACTCGTCATCATCGGAGTGCTGCTGCTCTGGCCGCTCGGCCAGGTGGTGGCGATGTCCTTCTACCGGCTCAACAGCGTCCGGCAGTTGCGGGGCGACCGGGAGTGGCCGTGGGTGGGGCTCGGCAACTACACCGACATCCTCTCGGACCCGTTCTTCCTGACCGTCCTGCGCAACACCGTGCTGTTCGCCGCGGCGAACGTGTTGCTCACGATGGTGCTGGGCACCCTGGTCGGACTGCTGCTCAACCGGCTCGGTCGCAAGATGGCGACCTTCGTGGCCAGTTGCGTGATGCTCGCCTGGGCCACCCCCGCGCTCACCGGCACGATCGTCTGGAAGTGGATCTTCGACGACACGAGCGGCCTGGTCACCTGGCTGTTCAACGCTCTGCCCGACGGATTCTCGAACGCCCTGTTCGGTCGCAGCGACTGGACCGGTTACGGCTGGTTCAACTCGCCGCTGCTGTTCTTCGCGATCCTCACGCTGGTGGTCGTGTGGCACTCGTTCCCGTTCATCGCGGTGAGCGTCCTCGCCGGCCTCAAGAGCGTGCCGAGTGAGCTGCACGAGGCGGCCCGGGTGGACGGCGCGAGCCCGTGGCGGGTCTTCTGGAAGATCACGTTCCCGCTGTTGCGACCGGTCTTCGGAATCCTGATCGTGCTCTCCACCATCTGGGACTTCAAGGTCTTCACCCAGCAGTTCGTGCTGGCCGGCGGCACCCAGGACCGGCCGACGTTCATGCTGTCGATCTACTCGTACGCCGAGGCCTTCTCGCCGCCGCCGAAGTACGGGCTGGGCGCGGCCATCGCGGTGATCCTCACGCTGATCCTGCTCGTGGTCACCGGCTTCTACGTGCGGATGGTGCTCAAGCAGGAGGACGAGTCGTGAAGAAGGTCGCCCTCAACGCCGCCGGGCTGCTGGTCGCGCTCTTCGCGGCCTTCCCGGTCTACTGGATGATCTCGACGTCACTGAAGCCCAGCAACGAGATCTTCTCGGCCACCCCGCAGCCGGTGCCGACCCATCCGACGCTGGCGCACTACCGGGAGATCCTCACCGGCAACCTGATCCCCGGGGTGACCTTCCTCGACTTCTTCGTGAACAGCGCGATCGTCGCGGTGTCCACGGTGGTGCTCAGTGGGCTCGTCGCCCTGCTCGCCGCGACGGCGGTGGCCCGGTTCCGCTTCAAGCTCCGGACCAGCTTCCTGATCATGCTGCTGATCGTGCAGATGATCCCGTTGGAGGCGCTGGTCATCCCGCTGTTCCTGATGATCCAGCGGCTCGGGCTCTACAACACGTTGCCCAGCCTGATCCTCACGTACCTCGGCTTCTCGCTGCCGTTCGCCGTGTGGATGCTGCGCGGTTTCGTCGCGGCCGTGCCCAAGGAACTGGAGGAGGCGGCAGCCATCGACGGCGCGAGCCGGGCCCAGACGTTCCGGCGGGTGCTGTTCCCGCTCGTCGCACCCGGCCTGGTGGCGACCAGCATCTTCTCGTTCATCACGGCGTGGAACGAGCTGATCTTCGCGTTGACGTTCGTCAACGACCAGGGGCGCTACACCCTGCCGGTGGCGATGACCTTCTTCTTCGGCCGTGACGACACCAACTGGGGGCCGGTCATGGCCGCCTCCACGCTGTTCACCCTGCCGGTCATCATCTTCTTCCTGCTGGTGCAGCGGAAGATGGTCTCCGGCCTCGTGGCCGGAGCGGTCAAGGGCTGAGCGCGCGGCGGGGGACCGGTCGGGGCCCGCGCCGCCGCTAGGCTGGCCGACATGACGGGCAGGGTGGCAGCGGTGAACCTCGGCATCGTGACCGAGGCGGAGTGGGCGGGCGACGCGAGCGGTCGCAGCGGCATCGACAAGCGTCCGGTCGACGGGCCGGTGTCGCTGCTGACCGAGGGCCTGGCCGGTGACTTCATCGGCGAGCGGGCCCACCACGGCGGGCCGGACAAGGCCGTCTACGCGTACGCCGAGGAGGACGCCGCGTGGTGGTCGGCCGAGATCGGCCGGTCGATCCGCCCGGGCGGCTTCGGGGAGAACTTGACCACCTACGCGGTCGACGTGACCGGCGCGGTCATCGGCGAACAGTGGGCGGTGGGCACGGCGGTGCTCCAGGTGACCATGCCGCGCACCCCGTGCACCACGTTCGCCGGCTTCTGGGGCGTACCGGATCTGATCAAGCGGTTCACGGTCCGGGCCAGCCCGGGGGCGTACCTGCGGGTGCTGCGCGAGGGCGAGGTAGGTGCCGGCGACCCGGTCGAGGTGGTGGACCGGCCCGCGCACGGGGTGACCATCGGCGAGGTGTTCCGGGCGACCAGCCTGGAACCCGAGTTGCTGCCCCGCCTGCTGGAGGCGGACGACCTGCCGGCGTCGATCCGGGAGAAGGCCCGCCGCCGCCTCGCCGGTCGCTCCTGACCCGCGCTTGACGCGCGAGAGCCCCGGGCATCGAAAGACGCCCGGGGCTCTCGACTAACGGCTCAGCGCAGCCAGGGGATGTTGCGGTCGAGCAGACCGCGCTCCTTGAGCTCCTTGCGCAGCGGGATCTCGTCGTCGACGTACCCGTCCCAGTTGATGCCCCAGTAGTTGGCGGTGTGGGTGCCCTCACCGATCAGCTGGCGCTGCACGGGCGTGCGGTTGCGGTACCACTCGCCGTTCACGTCGGGGTGCAGCTCGTCCAGCGGCCGGATCCACCGGTAGGTGTAGCCGACGAACAGCATCTTGCGGGTGATGGTCGACAGGTTCGTCGAGCGCGAGTGCCACTGCCGGCGGTCGAAGATGAACGCGTCGCCCGGGTTCGCGGTGATCTCCACCGTGCCCTCCGGGTCCGGGTTGTGCACGCTGAGGTCCTTGGGACGGTCCAGCGAGTTCCACAGGTGGCTGCCCGGGATGACCTTGGTCGCGCCACGGCCGGTCTCCGAAAGGTCGGAGAGCACGTACCCGACCTTCAGCGAGAACATCGGCCGGGGCAGGTTCGGGTCCATCGTCTCCGGGTCGGAGTTCTGGCGGTACCCGTCCTGGTGCCAACCCCAGTACGGCTTCTCCGGCTCGGCGGCCGGCGGAGTGACGTCCAGGTGGTTGTGGTGGGTGTAGATGTTCCAGCCGGCCAGCCCCCACATGTACGGGAAGGCGATCGGGTGGGTGAGCAGCTCGCCGAAGAGCTCGTCGCGCTCCAGGAAGCCCAGCAGGTGCAGGGTGCCGTCCTTCTTGGTGGTGCCCTTGGCCTGCTCCTCCGCGTAGACGCGGTCGACAGCCGCCTCCAGCGCCGCCCGGTGGTCCTCCGTCAGGACGTTGCGCAGCAGGAGGAAGCCCTGCTCGTGGAACTCCTTGCGGTCAGTGTCGCTGATCGGTTCGTAGCCGGTCCGGTCGCCGTAATCGAACACCGCGTCGTACCCCTCCCCATGAGGTGAAACCATTTCTGGCACAGGCCGCCGATCGTAACGCGAGTGCCGGGGCGGTGGGAGGGCGAGCGGCGACGGTACGGCCCGGGGTCGGACCGCGCGCAGCGGAACCAGTGCGGGGAGTCACATTTACGTGATCACCGGCCAGGTCTGTCGGTCTTTGTCCGATTGTGCGGTCACTGCCGGTTAAGAGATCCGGGCTCGGTCAGCCTTCGGCGAAGACCTCGGCCACCACCTGGCCGGCGGGGCCCTGCTCGCCGGCCACCTGGCCCCAGGTGCCGTTGCGGGCGGTCCACTCCAGGTCGCCGAAGCGGACCCGCTTCACCCCGTGGTCCTGGGCGTGCGAGACCAGCCAGTGCGCGTACCGCCAGCCGTCGCGCTGGTCCTGCGCGGTCACCGCCAGCCCTGTCTGGCTGGCCTTTTCGGCGCTCGACACACCCCAGTCCAGCGCCAGGTTGCGGGTCAGCTGCGCGGCCGCCGCCGCGCCGTGCATCACCGGGGTACGCCCCACCGTGCAGGCCACCGCCTCGGTGGCGTCGCCGAGCAGGGCCTTGGTGAGCACCTCGGAGTCGTCGGCCCACTTCTGGTACGCCTCGGGGAACGCCGAGCGCTGCACCCGCTGGGCGGCATCGGTGACCCGCATCTTCTCCCAGCCGCGCACCTTCTTGAGCGCCTTGTAGAACCTGTTCGCCGCGTACCGGGGGTCGCGGATCTGCTCCGGCGTGCCCCACCCCTTGCTCGGACGCTGCTGGAACAGTCCGAGCGAGTCGCGGTCACCGTGGTCGAGGTTGCGCAGCCCCGACTCCTGGTACGCGGTGGCCAGCGCGACCACCACGGCGCGCTCGGGCATGCCGCGCTGGACGCCGATCGCCGCGATGGTGGCCGCGTTCGCCATCTGCTCCACGTCCAGGACCACCCGGCCGTCGGCCTGGACCGTGCAGGTGCGTCCGGCCAGCGGCAGCCGCAGTCCGTCCCCGACCCGCCGGGCGACGAGCCAGATCGCGATCACGGCGACGAGGATGAGCACCACTCCGCCCGCCACGGCTGCCCGAGTTCGCACCCACACCTCCTGATCGACAGTTCGACAAGCGTACGTCCCCGCCGGCGTCATCCGGGCCGTTCGACCGGTTCGGGCTTCGCTCAGCCGTCACGTGCCGATCGGGACGTTCCCGCTGGCGCGCGGAACTCACCTGCGGATGGAGATCGTGTCTGCAGCGTCACCCGTCGTCAACAGCGGGAAGAGAATGCCTAATCAAGGACCTTTCCCGGTTGACACGTCAATCGGACGTGCCGGAGCCGAGGAGGAATTCGATGGGAACGCTGGACGGCAAGGTGGTACTCGTGACCGGCACGGGCGGTGGTCTGGGGCGCGTCGCGGCGCTGACCTTCGCCCGCGAGGGCGCGAAGGTCGTCGGGGCCGACATCCAGGTCGACGGCAACAACGAGACGGTCGACCTCGTCCGGGCCGCCGGTGGAGAGATGACGAGCATCGCGCCCGTCGACCTGACCGACCCCGAACAGGTCCGTCAGCTCGTCGAGGACGCCGTGGCCGCGTACGGAGGGCTCGACGTCGTCTACAACAACGCGGCCGCGCTGCGCTTCGGCCCCCTGCCGGACTTCTCGGTCGACGACTGGCGGTACACGATCGCCGGTGAACTCGACATTCCGTACCTGGTGTCGAAGTTCGCCTGGCCGTACCTCGTCCGGCGCGGTGGCGGCGTCATCATCAACGCGGCCTCGATGGCCGGGATGATCGCAGGTCACGTCCCGCCGATGGTCGGGCACACGGCGGCGAACGCCGGCGTCATCGGCATGACCCGCCAGCTCGCGCTCGAAGGCGCTCCGCACGGCATCCGGGCGGTGGCGGTCAGCCCCGGGCCCATCCTCACCCCGGCCAGTGAACGCGACCTGGGGGACGACCAGGAGGCCCGGGACGCGATCACGGCGAAGACGCTGCTCAAGCGCTTCGCCCGCCCCGAGGAGGTCGCCGAGCTGGTGGTCTTCCTCGCCTCGGACCGGGCGTCGTACATCACCGGCGCCAACTACGCGGTCGACGGTGGCGCGACGGCGTGGTGACCCTTCGGGGCGCCGCCGCTTCCAGGCGGGGCCCCGACCCCCATCGAGGGGCCTTTGCTCTGCTTCATTGGAGGCAACACTCGGAGCCCTCGGGTGTTGCCTCTGGTGAAGCAGAGCAAAGGACGTGGGGAGGGCATGGGCACCCGCCGCCACCGCAGCCGGCCGACGTCCCCGGTCCTACCCGGCCTGGTCACCGCGTTCGGCGTCCAGAGCGGCCACCCATCGCGGCGACCTCTTCTCCCGGAACGCCATGACCCCCTCGCGGCCCTCCTCGGACAGGAAGTAGCCGGTCGAGAGCGCGGCGAGACGGGCCAGGTCGCCACGCAGCTCGGCGGTGCCCGGCCGGCGCAGCAGATCCTTCGTGCCGGCCAGCGCCCCGGGCGCGCCACGGACCAGGGAGTCGCAGTAGCCCCGCACCACGTCGTCCAGCTCCTGGGCCGGCACCGAGGCCGTCACCAGTCCGACCTCGACGGCCCGCCGCCCGTCGAAGGTGTTCCCGGTCAGGTACAGCTCGGCGGCTGCGCGGGGGTGCAGCCGGGGCAGCACGGTCGCCGAGATCACCGCCGGGATCACCCCGATGCGGACCTCGGTGAACGCGAACGTCGCCTCGTCGGCGCAGACCGCGAGATCGGCGGCCGCGATGAGGCCCAGTCCGCCGGCCCGCGCGGGCCCGGCGACCCGGGCCAGGATCGGCTTCGGGCACTCCCAGAGCGCCGCCAGCACGTCGCCCAGCATGCCGGCGGGCACGGTTCCGCTGGCGTACGCCGCGGCGGTCTCCTTCAGGTCCGCGCCGGAGCAGAAGACCGGCCCGGTGTGGTCGAGCACGATCACGCGGACCGCGTCGTCGGCCACCGCGTCCGTCAGCCCGGCCAGCAACTGGGTCATCAGGGCGGTGGAGAGCGCGTTGCGGTTGTGCGGGCTGTCCAGGGTGAGGGTGGTCACCCCACGGGCCGTGGCGACCCGCACGAGCACGTCGGGAGAGGTCATGCCGGGCACACTAGTTGCCATGCCCGGCGTCCTTCCAGATGGTGAGACCGTCCCCGTCGACGGATCGTTGCCCGCCACCGCCACCACGGCGGTCGGCGCGCGCGGCTTCGGCGTGTACGTCCACGTCCCGTTCTGCGCCAGTCGCTGCGGCTACTGCGACTTCAACACGTACACGGCCGCCGAGCTGGGTGGGGGCGCGAGCCGTGAGGCGTACGCCGACACCGTGCTGGCCGAGCTGGCGCTCGCCGCCCGGGTGCTCGGCGAGAACCCGCCACCCCGCGTCGACACCGTCTTCGTCGGTGGCGGCACGCCCACCCTGCTCCCCGCCGACGACCTGGCCCGCATCCTCGAGGGCATCGACCGCACCTGGGGGCTCGCCGCCGACGCCGAGGTGACCACCGAGGCGAATCCGGAGTCGGTCACCCCGGAGTCGTTGAAGCTGCTGCGGACGGCCGGCTACACCCGGATCTCGCTGGGCATGCAGTCCGCGTCGCCCGGTGTGCTGGCGATCCTCGACCGCAAGCACAGCGCCGGCCGGGCCACCGCCGCCGCCCGGGAGGCGCGCGAGGCCGGGTTCGACCACGTCAACCTGGACCTGATCTACGGCACGCCGGGGGAACGGGCCGAGGACTTCGCCGCCACCTTGGCGCAGGTCGTGGCCGCCGGGGTCGACCACGTCAGCGCGTACGCCCTCATCGTGGAGGACGGCACCCGGCTCGCCGCGCGGATGAAGCGCGGCGAGTTGCCGTACCCCAGTGACGACGTGGCGGCGGACCGCTACCTGGCGGCGGAGGCCGCCCTCGACGCGGCGGGCCTCTCCTGGTACGAGGTGTCCAACTGGGCGCGCACCGACGAGGCCCGGTGCCGGCACAACCTGCTCTACTGGACCGGCGCCGACTGGTGGGGCCTCGGCCCGGGCGCGCACAGCCACGTCGGCGGGGTGCGCTGGTGGAACGTGAAGCACCCCACCACGTACGCCCAGCGGCTGGCGGCCGGCGCGTCACCCGGCCTGGCCCGCGAGGTGCTGACCACGGACGAGGCGCACATGGAGGACGTGATGCTCCGGCTGCGGCTCGCCAGCGGACTGCCGCTGCGGGTGCTCGACGCCGCCGGTCGGGCCGGTGCCGCGCGGGCCCTCGCCGACGGTCTGCTGGACGCCGAGGGGTACGCCGCCGGACGGGCGGTCCTCACCCTGCGCGGCCGGCTGCTCGCCGACGCGGTCGTGCGGGACCTGCTGCCCTGAGCCGGACGCCCCGCCCGGCCGGCGGCGGTGTGCCGGACCGGCCGGGGGAGCGGCCGGCCCGGATCACTTGATGAAGTTGGCGGAGAGCGGGTAGCGGTAGAGCTGCCCCTCGTTGGCCTTGATGCCGGCGAGGATGCCGCACACGGCCCCGAGCACGACGGCCGCCACGACACCGATGAAGCCGATGACGATGCAGGACAGCACCCAGCCGACCAGGCCGACGATCGACCAGATGAGCTGGAAGTTGAGCGCCGACACGGCGTGCGCCCGTACGGTCGGGGACTGGCTGCCCCGGGCCAGCAACGCCACCAGCGGGGCGATCCAGCCGAGCACGCCAGCGCTGATGATCATCCCGGCCGCGCCGCCGAAGTGGGCGACGAGCGCCCAGGTCTTGTCCTCGTTGTTGGCGTAACCGCCGCCGGGGCCGCCGTACGCGCCGCCGGTCGGATACGCGCCAGTCGGGCCGCCCGGCGGGGGGTAACCGCCGGGCGGGGGGTAACCACCAGGTGGGGGATAGCCGCCCGGCGGAGGGTAGCCGCCCGACGGCGGTTGGTCACCGGTGGGCGGCGGATAGTCACCGGCTGGGGGATAGCCGCCCGGGCCGGGCGCCCCGGACAGTGGTGCGGTGGGCGGCTCGGCCGACGAGGACGAGCCGGGGAGATTCGGCTCCGGCGGGTAGTTGCCGGGGTCTCCCGCGCCGGGAGGGCGAGGTGGTTCAGTCATGGTTGTCACGGTAGGTGCCGTTGGCAACGTCGCACCAGAGCGACATCGCCCTACCGTCCGGGCCGATCGACCCGCGCGGGATGTCACGGGCGGTCGTTGATCATCGCGTCGGCGGGCACGCCGACGTAGACTGGCACTCGTTACAGTCGAGTGCCAGGACGGTCCGTCGGCCCGCGTGGGCCGGCGGCCGACGTGCGACAGGAGGTGCGGAGGATGGGTCTGGACGACCGGAAACTCGCCGTGCTCCGCGCCATCGTCGAGGACTACGTCTCGACCCAGGAGCCGGTCGGCAGCAAGGCGCTGGTCGAGCGGCACCAGCTCGGGGTCTCCCCGGCGACGGTCCGCAACGACATGGCCGTGCTGGAGGAGGAGGGCTACATCCGGCAGCCGCACACCAGCGCCGGCCGAGTGCCCACCGACCGTGGCTACCGGCTCTTCGTCGACCGGCTGTCCCGGGTCAAGCCGCTCAGCCCGGCCGAACGCCGGGCCATCGAGCGCTTCCTCGTCGGGGCCGTCGACCTCGACGACGTGGTCCACCGCACCGTGCGGCTGCTCGCCCAGTTGACCCGGCAGGTGGCCGTGGTGCAGTACCCGAGCCTCGCCCGCTCCTCGGTGCGCCACCTGGAGCTGGTGCCGATCTCCACCACCCGGCTGATGCTCGTCATGATCGCCGACACCGGCCGGGTCGAGCAGCGGCTGGTGGAGCTGCCCGGGCCGGTGCCCGCCGACGACGTCACCGACCTGCGTCGCCTGGTCAACGAGAAGCTCGCCGGCGAGCGCATGTCGGACACCCCGCCGCTGGTGCAGGCGCTGGTGGAAGAGGCGCCGGTGCAGTTACGCCCGGCCATGACCACGCTCTCCACCGTCCTGCTGGAGACGCTCGTCGAGCGGCACGAGGAACGCATCGCCCTGGCCGGCACCGCCAACCTGACCCGGGGCGGTCTGCTCGACTTCCAGGGTTCGCTGCGGCCCATCCTGGAGGCGTTGGAGGAGGAGGTCGTGCTCCTCAAGCTCATCGGCGAGACCGAGCCCAGCACGACCCGGGTGCTGATCGGCGACGAGAACGAGTTCGACAACCTGCGTGCCGCCTCGGTGGTCAGCACCGGGTACGGCCCGGGGGCCACCATCGTGGGCGGCCTGGGAGTGCTGGGGCCGACCCGGATGGACTACCCCGGCAATATCGCCATGGTGCGCGCCGTGGCACGCTACGTGGGCGAGCTGCTGGCCCAGAACTGACCAGTCAGGGCCGACGGCCGGCTGCGGCCGCCGGTCGGCGCAACGCGAGACGAACATGAGGATACGGAACGCAGTGGCCAGGGACTACTACGGCATCCTCGGTGTCAGCCGGGAAGCCTCCGATGACGAGATCAAGCGCGCCTACCGCAAGCTGGCACGCCAGTTCCACCCGGACGTCAATCCGGACCCGGAGGCCCAGGAGAAGTTCAAGGACATCAACGCCGCGTACGAGGTCCTCTCGGACGACCGGAAGCGGCAGATCGTCGACCTGGGTGGCGACCCGCTCGCCCCCGGCGGCGGGGGCGCGGGCGGCCCGGGTGGTCCGGGGGGAGCCGGCCCGTTCGTCGGTTTCCAGGACATCATGGACGCGTTCTTCGGTGGCGCCGCGGGCGGCGCCGGCCGTGGGCCGCGTCCACGGACCCGACCGGGCGCGGACGCGATCCTGCGCCTCGAACTGGACCTGCACGAGACGGCGTTCGGCGTCGAGGCCCCGATCACCGTCGACACCGCCGTGCTCTGCACCACCTGCTCGGGCGCTGGCACCGCGGCCGGTACCCACCTGGCCACCTGTGAGGCGTGCGCCGGCCGGGGCGAGGTGCAGTCGGTGCAGCGCACCTTCCTCGGCCAGGTGGTCTCGGCCCGACCGTGCACCGTCTGCCAGGGCTACGGCACCACCATCCCGCACCCCTGCCCGACCTGCGCCGGCGACGGCCGGGTACGCACCCGCCGATCGCTCACCGTCAAGATCCCGGCCGGCGTCGAGGACGGCATGCGGATCCGGCTGGCCCAGCAGGGTGAGGTGGGCCCGGGCGGTGGCACCGCCGGCGACCTCTACGTGGAGATCCACGAGCGTCCGCACGACGTCTACTCCCGCAAGGGTGACGACCTGCACTGCCGCGTCACCGTGCCGATGACCGCCGCCGCGCTGGGCACCCGGCTCACCATCAAGACGCTGGACAGCGAGGAGACCGTCGACGTCAAGGCCGGCACCCAGCCGGCCAGCACGTTGCGACTGCGCGCCCGGGGCGTACCGCACCTGCGCGGCACCGGCCGGGGCGACCTCTACGTGCACCTGGACGTCCGGACGCCCACCAAGCTCGACCCCGACCAGGAGAAGATGCTGCGCGACTTCGCCAAGACCCGGGGCGAGGAGGTCGCCGAGCTGACCAAGCAGGGCGGCTTCTTCTCCCGGATGCGCGACGCGTTCAACGGGCACGCCTGAGGTGTCGGCGCCGCTGTTCCTGGTGGACGCGCTGCCCACCGGTGACGCGCTGACCCTGGACGGCCCGGAGGGGCACCACGCCGCCACCGTACAGCGACTGCGCGTCGGCGAGGAGCTGCTGCTCGCCGACGGTCGGGGCGGCACGGCCGCCGCCGTGGTCACCGCCGTCGGCCGGGGCAGCCTGGAGGTCGCCGTCACCTCCCGGGGGTACGCGGACGCGCCCGTACCCCGGATCGTCACCGTGCAGGGCATCGCCAAGGGCGACCGGGGTGAGCTGGCCGTGCAGGCGATGACCGAGGTCGGGGTGGACGAGATCGTGCCCTGGGCGGCGTCGCGCTCGGTGGCCCAGTGGCGCGGCGACCGGGGCGTACGCGCACGCGAGAAGTGGGTCGCCACCGCCCGCGAGGCGGCGAAACAGGCCCGCCGGCCCTGGCTGCCCGTCGTGGCCGGCGCGCCGGACGAATCCACCGCCACGGTCGCCCGCCGGATCGCCGGGGCCGCCGCCGGGTTCGTCCTGCACGAGGAGGCCGAGGAGCCGCTGACCGGCGTCGACCTGCCGTCGGGCGGGGAGATCGTCCTCGTGGTCGGCCCGGAGGGCGGCATCGACCGGGCCGAGCTGACGGCCTTCCGTGAGGCCGGCGGCCGGCCGGTACGCCTCGGGCCGGAGGTGCTGCGTACCTCCACGGCCGGCGTGGCCGCGCTCAGCGTGCTCGCCACCCGTCTCGGCCGCTGGTAGACCCACCCCCATCCTCGCCCCCACCCTCGCCCTCCGGCGCGATGGGTCGTGCCCGGCCCCGACGACCCCGTCCGCGTGCGTCCTTTGCTCTGCTTCAGCGGACGCAACACTTTCAGCGCCTGACTGTTGCCGTGCTTGAAGCAGAGCAAAGGACGCGATCAGGGTGTGGGGAGGGCGCTGGCCGGGCGTCGGTGGGGGCCAGCTCGTGACCGGACCGGAGGTCAGCTGCGTAGGTAGGACGCGCCGTTGAGGTCGACGATCGTGCCGGAGGCCCACTCGGCCTCGGGGGAGGCCAGCCAGTGCACCGCGGCGGCGATCTCCTCCGGGCGGGCCACCCGGTCGAACGGGCTCTGCGCCCGGATCGCCGCGCCCCGCTCACCGCGCAGGTGCTCGGTCGTCATGTCGGTCGCCACGAAACCCGGCGCCACCGTGGCGACCGTGATGCCGTACGGCGCGAGCGCCACGGCGAGGGACTGACCGAGCGCGTTCAGCCCCGCCTTGCTGGCGCCGTACGCCGGCTGCTCCGGCTCGCCCCGGAAGGCGCCCCGAGAGGACACGTTGACAATCCGGCCACCCCGCTCGCGCAGGTGCTGGGCGGCGCACCAGATCACGTTCCCCGCACCGGTCAGGTTGGTCTCCAGCACCTGCCGCCAGCGAGCCTGCCACTCCTCGTACGAGGTACCGAAGATCGGGTGCGGGACGTCCCGGTCGCCGTACGTGCCGGCGTTGTTGACCAGCACGTCCAGGCCACCGAGCTGCTCGGCCGCCCGGTCGACCATGGTGCGGACCGCGTCCGGGTCGGTGAGGTCGGCGCGGACCACGACGTGCCCCGACCCGGGCAGCCCGGCGCGTAGTGCCTCGGCCGCCTCGGCGGAGTCGCGGTGGTGGATCGCCACCCGGTCCCCACTGACGGCGAACGCCTCCACCACCGCCCGGCCGATGCCGCGCGAGGACCCCGTCACCAGAACCGCCCGATCCGTCATGCCGGCCATCCTGCCCCAGCACGCCCAGTTGTAAGGAAGGGCCCCTTCCTATGCCTCAGGCGTTAGCAAGGTGCCCTTCCTTACACTGCCCCGATGGGATCCGACTGCCTGTTCTGCCGCATCGTCGCCGGGGAGATCCCGGCCACCGTGGTCCGCGAGACCGACACCACGCTCGCCTTCCGCGACATCGACCCGAAGGCCCCGGTGCACGTCCTGGTCATTCCGAAGGAGCACTACGCCGACGTGGCCACCCTCGCCGAGGGTGACCCGGCGTTGGCCGGGGCGGTGCTGGCCACGGCCGCCGCGGTGGCCGAGGACGAGGGGCTGCTCGGCGACGGGTTCCGGCTGATGTTCAACACCGGGGCGTACGGCGGGCAGGAGGTGTTCCACGTGCACGCCCACCTGCTCGGCGGCGCGCCACTCGGCCCGATGCTCGCCCGAGATCTGACGTGACGGCCGGCTCCGACGCCATGGCCCTGGTCGTCGATCTCGGTGGTCGGTACACCGGCGAGCGGCACGACTACGACGAGGGCGTGGTTGTCGTCATGGCTGACCCGGAGGACCACGAGTTCTACCTGGTCCAGTACTACCGCTGACGGCCCGTCACGCCCTGTTGACGCTTCGATGTCCGACACAGTAACGTCCGAGCCCATCGATTCGATTTCCGAAGCATTCGGGGGAGTCGTGAGGGGATTGCGCACCACCCTGTGCGAACGGCTGGGCATCGGGCTGCCGATCATCCAGGCACCGGTGGGTTCGGCTGCGGGACCGGACCTGGCCGCAGCCGTATCCGAGGCCGGCGGCCTCGGCATGTTGGCGTTGACCTGGCAGAGCCCCGAGCAGGCGCGCCGCACCATCCGGCGAACTCGGGAGCTCACCACGAGACCGTTCGGCGTGAACCTGGTTCTCGATTTTCCGGTGGACGACCTGCTGGCGGTCTGCCTGGAAGAGGGAGTGCCGATCATCTCCACCTTCTGGGGAGACCCGTCGCCGGTGAATGGCCGCATCCGCGAGGCGGCCGCGCTGCATCTGCACACGGTCGGCGAGGTCGCCGAAGCGGTCCACGCGGTCGCCGGCGGCGTGCACGTCGTCGTGGCACAGGGCTGGGAGGCCGGCGGTCATGTCCGCGGCAGCACGTCCACGATGGCCCTGGTGCCCGCCGTCGTCGACGCGGTCGGCCCCGTACCCGTGGTTGCCGCCGGTGGGATCGCGGACGGCCGGGGGGTCGCGGCGGCGCTGGCGCTCGGCGCCCAGGGCGTCATGCTGGGCACCCGTTTCCTGGCTGCCGCTGAGGCTGCCACGCATGAGGTGTATCGGCGGCAGCTGATCACCGCCGCCGGCGTGGACGCCGTGTACACCCGGTGCTTCGACGGCGGCTGGCCGCATGCGCCGCACCGCGCGTTGCGCAACGCGACCCTCCGCCGGTGGGAGGCCGCCGGCTCGCCGCAGGCACCGCATCGGCCCGGCGAGGGCGATGTCGTGGCGGTGGACGCGGCCGATCAGAGCCACTATCGGTACGGGGATCTGATGCCACTGCCCGACATGACGGGCGACCTGGACGACATGGCGCTGTACGCGGGTCAGTCGGTGCACCTCGTCCACGAGGTCCTCCCCGCCGCCCGGCTGGTCCACGACATGGCCGTACAGGCGGCCACCACGGTCGGCGTTCTGCACGACCTGGCGGTGTGATGGCTCAAGGGCCACATCAGCTGCACGACATCGGCACGAGCGTTGCCGACAAGGCAGTGTTGTTCGACGTCGACGGTGTGCTCGTCGATTCGTACCCTGCCTACCGCCGGATCTGGAGCCGATGGGCGACGCAACGCAACCTCGACCCTGACCTGGTCTGGTCACACACCCATGGCCGCCGGCCCGTCGACACCATCGCGGTCGTTGCACCGCAGCTCGATGCCGAAGCGGAATACCGGCTGGTCCGCGACATCATGGCCGATGAGGGCGACGCCTTTCCCGTGTATCCCGATGCCGCTGCGGTGTTGCGGCTGCTGACGGGCCGGCGGTGGGGCGTCGTCACCTCCGGCCGAGCTCCGACGGTGCTGCACCGCCTGCTCGTAGGCGGCTTACCCAATCCTCCCGTGCTGGTCGACAGCGGCCACGTCCGGCTCGGCAAACCCGATCCAGAGGGCTACCTGCGAGCGGCGCGGTTACTGCACCTCCCGGCGTCCGACTGCTTGGTGATCGAGGACGCCCCCGCAGGCATCGAAGCAGCCCGAGCCGCAGGCATGACAGTGATCGCCGTACGCACCACCCATCCCGACGACGAACTCGCCGGCGCACACCACCGCGTCGACACCCTCGGCGACACCATCCCCCTCATCACCGACTGGCTGGACAGGGCGCACCCGTGAACGACGTAGTCTGGCCGGAGATCACGGTTGTCGATGCGTGTGTGCGGCGCGACGGTCGGGGTGGCAGCCCCACTGCCGTCACCGACGACGACCCGGCGGCGACGGACCCCGACCGGTGCGCGGTGGCTGCTGCGGCCGGCACCTCGCACGCGGCGATCGTCGGCCCGGGGCGGACGCGGGACGGTGCCTGGCCGGTCCGGTTCTTCACCGCCGCCGGTGAGCTGTCCGGCTGCGGCCATGGCACCGTTGCCGCGCAGGCCGTCCGGTTGACCCGCACCGGGGGCGCTGAGCTCACCGATCGCCAACGCACCGGCGGGCGTACTTTCGACACCGTCGCGATCCGCCGCCCCGGCGGCATCGAGGTGTGGTTCGACCAGGGACTCGTCGTACTGCGTCACCCGGCACCGAACGAGCGGGCCGCGATCGTGGACGCGCTCGGGCTCAGGACGGACGATCCGCATCCGGACGACGTGCCACGGATCGCTGCGCCCGGCGCACCGCGCATGCTGGTACCGGTCCGCGACCGGTCGGCGCTGGTCCGAGTCCGCCCACACCTCGGCAGGCTGGCTGCGGCGTGCCGGCGGCACGGGCTCCTCGGCTGTTTCGTCTACGTCCCGCCGATGGGCGAACAACCGGGTGCGGCGCGGATGTTCGCGCCGGCCATCGGTGTCGACGAGGACGTCGCCAACGCCAACAGCACCGGCTGCCTCGCCGCCCACCTGCTCGACTCGACCGGGGCGCAGACGGTGGCGATCGAGGTGGAGCAGGGTGACACCCTAGGTCGACCGGCCAGCGTGCTCGCCTCGGCCCGACGTGGGCTGGCGGGCATCACGACGCGGGTCGGCGGGTTGGCGGTCGTCCGCGACGGAGACTGAGGCGACGAATCGACGCACTGGACGCTGCTGTATCGGACATCCAGCATCAAGAGGGGCGCAAAGGCGATGACGGTACCCAGGCCCGGCCAGCCGGTACGCGGATCAAGTACCGGGCGACCCCTCATGGCCGCCCTCGACCTGTTCGGCCGCCGGTGGAACCTGCGCATCGTCTGGGAGTTGCAGCACGGGCCGCTCGGGTTCCGCGCGCTGCAGCAGCGCTGCGACAACATGTCCTCGAGCGTCCTGCGGCAGCGGCTGACCGAACTGCTTGACGCCCACCTCGTCGCCCAGCAGCCGGACACGGCCTACCTGCTCACCGACCTGGGGCGCGGCGCCTACCAGGCGTTGCGCCCGCTCGTCCGCTGGTCCCACGCGTGGGCTTCGGCTTTGAGCGAGGACGCGGAAACCGAACCCCGAATCACCGCCCCTGACGCTTCTCCACCGCAGGTCGCGAGTTGATCGCGGCCAGCGGAAATGGGCGCGATGCGGCCCGCGTTGACCCGATACGATGGGTGTAACGTCCGCACGCCGTGCCAGCTGGGCCGGCGCCGAGATTGAGAGCAGGTGCGCAGGGCCCCTCGGCCCGACCTATGACTGGCACCCCACCTCCCGGCCCGCCCCGGGTGCAGACCAGGATCACCGTGCCCGACCCCAAGATCATGGTCAATCTGCTCGGCGCTGGTGACGAGATCCTGCGCCTCGTCGAACGCTCGGTCGCCAGTGACGTGCACGTCCGCGGCAACGAGATCACCATCACCGGCGCTCCCGCCGACAACGCCCTCGCCGAGCGGGTCTTCAGTGAGCTGCTCGAACTCATCGAGAAAGGCGAGACCCTGACCACTGACGCCGTCCGGCGTACCGTCGGCATGCTCGAGCAGGGCAGCGCCGAGCGGCCCGCCGAGGTCCTGACCCTCGACATCCTCTCCCGCCGTGGGCGCACCATCCGCCCGAAGACGCTCGGGCAGAAGCGGTATGTCGACGCGATCGACTCGCACACCATCGTCTTCGGCATCGGCCCGGCTGGTACCGGCAAGACGTACCTGGCCATGGCGAAGGCCGTCCAGGCGTTGCAGGCGAAGCAGGTCAACCGGATCATCCTGACCCGGCCGGCGGTCGAGGCCGGCGAGCGGCTGGGCTTCCTGCCCGGCACGCTCAACGAGAAGATCGACCCGTACCTGCGGCCGCTCTACGACGCGCTGCACGACATGATCGACCCGGAGTCGATCCCGAAGCTGATGGCCGCCGGCACGATCGAGGTCGCCCCGCTGGCGTACATGCGCGGTAGGACCCTCAACGACGCGTTCATCATTCTGGACGAGGCGCAGAACACCACGCCCGAGCAGATGAAGATGTTCCTCACCCGGCTCGGCTTCAACTCCAAGATCGTCGTGACGGGTGACATCACCCAGGTGGACCTTCCCGGCGGGACGAGCAGCGGGCTGCGGGTCGTCCGGGAGATCCTGGGAAACGTCGACGACGTGCACTTCGCCCAGTTGTCCAGCTCCGACGTGGTGCGTCACCGGCTGGTCGGGGAGATCGTCGACGCGTACGCCCGCTGGGACGCCGAACGGGAGAACCAGCAGGCGCAGGGCGTCCATGCCGTACCCGGGCGACCCGCCCAGGGCGGCCGGGCCGGCCGCCGCCGCTAAAGCAGAGGAAAGCAGTTGTCCATCGAGATCGCCAACGAGTCCGGTGTCGACGTCGACACCGACGCCGTGCTCGCCGTCGCCCGGCACGCCCTCGACGAGATGGGGGTCAACCCCCTCGCCGAGCTGTCCGTGCTGCTGGTCGACATCGACTACATGACCGAGCTGAACCACCGCTGGATGGGCGGGGACGGCCCCACCGACGTCCTCGCCTTCCCGATGGACGAGGGGAGCGTCGACCACGGTCCGGGCGAGAGCGCCCCGGCCGGCGGCGAACCGGCCCTGCTCGGCGACATCGTGCTCTGCCCCGAGGTGGCGGCCAAGCAGGCCGCGACCGCCGGGCACGCCCCGGCCGACGAGCTGCACCTGCTCACCGTGCACGGGGTGCTGCACCTGCTCGGGTACGACCACGCGGAGCCGGAGGAGGAACGGGAGATGTTCGGCCTCCAGGCGCGACTGCTGGCGAGCTGGCGGTCGACCCGTACCCCGTGATGTCCACTTCTGTGTTACTCGCGGTCGGCCCCACGGCCGGCCTTCCCGACCTGCAACTGATCGTCTTCGCGGCCGGCCTGGTAGTGCTGGCCGGTGTGATCGCGATGACCGAGGCGGCGCTGGCCGCGGTCTCGCCGGCCCGGGCCGCCGAACTGGCCCGGGACGGCGTGCGCGGCGCCCGTACCCTCCAGGTCGTGGCCGGGGACGTCGTCCGGCACCTCAACCTGCTGCTGTTGTTGCGGCTGCTCGCCGAGCTGACCGCCACCACGCTGGTGGCGCTGGTCGCGGTGGACAGCTTCGGCGCGGGCTGGCGGGCCGCGCTGGTCACCGCGGGCGCGATGACAGTGGTCAGCTTCGTGGTGGTCGGTGTCGCCCCGCGCACCATCGGCCGGCAGCACGCGTACGCCGTGGGCCGGGCGGTCGCGCCGCTGGTCCGCTGGCTGGGTCGCGCGCTCAACCCGCTCGCGTCGCTGCTCATCCTGATCGGCAACGCGGTCACCCCGGGGCGCGGCTTCCGGGAGGGGCCGTTCGCCAGCCAGGTGGAGCTGCGTGAGCTGGTCGACCTGGCCGAGCAGCGTGGCGTCGTGGAGCACGGCGAGCGCCAGATGATCCACTCGGTCTTCGCGCTCGGCGACACCATCGCCCGCGAGGTGATGGTGCCGCGCACCGAGATGGTGTGGATCGAGGAGGGCAAGACCCTGGCCCAGGCGCTGGTGCTCTTCCTGCGCTCGGGTTTCTCCCGCATCCCGGTCATCGGCGAGAGCGTCGACGACGTACTCGGGGTGCTCTACCTCAAGGACCTGATCCGCCGGTCGCGCGGCGGCGATCCGGGTGCCGAGCAGGTGCCGGTGGCCGAGCTGATGCGCCCGGCGACCTTCGTGCCGGAGTCCAAGCCGGTCGACGACCTGCTGTCGGAGATGCAGGCGGCACGCAACCACCTGGTCATCGTGGTCGACGAGTACGGCGGCACCGGTGGCCTCGTCACCATCGAGGACATCCTGGAGGAGATCGTCGGTGAGATCACCGACGAGTACGATGTCGAACGCCCGCCGGTCGAGCGCCTCGCGGACTCCTCGGTGCGGGTCACGGCCCGCCTGCCGGTGGAGAACCTGGGCGAGCTGTTCGACACCGACCTGCCCACCGACGAGGTGGAGACGGTCGGTGGTCTGCTCGCCCAGTCGCTGGGGCGGGTGCCGATCCCCGGAGCGGAGGTCGAGGTGGCCGGTCTCCGGCTGGTCGCCGAGGGCACCACCGGTCGACGCAACCGGATCGACACCGTCCTGGTGAGCAGGGTGGAGTCGGGCGACACGCAGGACGCCACCGGGCGCGGCGACCACGCCGGCCCCGGCAGCGACCCGAACCACTACCGAGACGACGAGAGGCAAGCCGCCGATGCCTGAGACACCCGCCGCGCCCACCGCCCGGCCCACCCCCGGCGCGTCGGCGCCGCTGAGCGCCGAGGACGGCAAGCTCGTCGTCCTGGCCCGGGGCGCCCGTGCGCGGATCGGTGCCGTGGAGGGCGCCGCGGTCCGGGATCAGGACGGTCGGACGTACGCGGCGGCGAGCGTGACGCTGCCCTCGCTGACCCTCACCGCGCTGCAGTTGGCGGTGGCCTCGGCGGTCGCCGCCGGGGCGAGTCGGCTGGAGGCGGCGGCGGTGGTGACCGAGGCGTCGACGCTGGACGGCGCGGGGCACGCGGTGGTGCGTGACCTCGCCCCGGACGCGCCGATCCACGTCGCCGCTCCGGACGGCACGGTCCTCGGCACGGTGACCGAGTGAGCCCGGTGCGCGACCCGGAGGCCCGCCCGTACCGGGCCGGGTTCGGCTGTTTCGTCGGCCGACCCAACGCGGGGAAGTCCACCCTGACCAATGCGATCGTCGGCACCAAGATCGCGATCACGTCGAACAAGCCGCAGACCACCCGGCACGTCATCCGGGCGGTGCTGCACCGCCCGGAGTCGCAGCTGGTCCTGGTGGACACGCCGGGCCTGCACCGACCCCGTACGCTGCTCGGCGAGCGCCTCAACGACCTGGTCCGCTCCACCTGGACCGAGGTCGACGTCATCGGCCTGTGCATCCCGGCGGACGAGCCGGTCGGGCGCGGTGACCGGTTCATCACGGGCGAGCTGGCCGAGCTGAAGGCGACCGTGCTGGCGGTTGTCACCAAGACCGACCTGGTGGACAAGCGTCGGTTGGCCGAGCAGTTGCTCGCGGTCAGCGAGCTGGGGGAGTTCGCCGAGATCGTGCCGGTGAGCGCGGTCTCCGGGCACCAGGTGGACACCCTCGTCGACGTGATGACGAAGTACCTGCCGCCGTCGCCGCAGCTCTACCCCGACGACATGCTGACCGACGACCCGGAGCAGGTGCTGGTCGCGGAGCTGATCCGGGAGGCGGCCCTGGAGGGGGTCCGCGACGAGCTGCCGCACTCCATCGCCGTGGTGGTGGAGGAGATGATCCCCGAGGGTCAGCTCATGAAGATCTACGCCGACGTGTACGTGGAGCGTCCCAGCCAAAAGGCGATCGTGCTCGGCCACCGGGCCAGCCGGCTCAAGGAGGTCGGCACCACCGCCCGTCGGCAGATCGAGGAGCTGCTCGGCTCGCGGGTCTACCTGGACCTGCACGTCCGGGTCGCGAAGGACTGGCAGCGCGACCCACGGCAGTTGCGCAAGCTGGGTTTCTGAGGCTTCGTTTGGCTCGTGGGTCGGGCCGGGTAGGGGAGAGGGCAACCCCCGCGCCCCCGATCCAGATGCAGGCTGATGCGCAACAGATATCTCGATCTGCTCCGTTTCCTGGCCATCGTCCGAGTCGTCGTCTACCACGTCACCGGGTGGGCGACCCTCACCCTGGTGTTCCCCGCCATGTCGGTGATGTTCGCGCTGGCCGGCTCGCTGATGGCCGCCTCGCTGGCCCGGTCCGGCCCGGCGGCGGTCGGCCGTCGGCTGCGTCGCCTGCTGCCGTCGCTGTGGGTGGTGGCGGTGGTCTTCGTGCCGGCCATGCTGTTCACCGGGTTGCCGCTGTCCCCACGGGTGCTGCTGTGGCTGTTCCCGATCGCCGACCCGCCGGCCAACAACTGGGGCGCCCTAGCGCTGAGCGTCATCTGGTACCTGCGCGACTACCTCTGGTTCGTGCTCGCCTCACCGGTCGCGTTCTGGCTGTTCCGGCGAGCCCCGCTGCCCACCCTGCTCGCCCCGTACCTGCTGCTGGTGACCATCGAGGTGGGCATCTACCCGGCGCCGGCGGTCGTGCGTGAGTTCGGGCTGTACTTCGGCGCGTGGGTGCTGGGCTTCGCCCACCACGCCGGGATGCTGCGCCGCCTCACCGGCCGGGTGCTGTACCCGCTCGCGCTGGCCCTCGCCGTCGTCGGCGGGGCCTGGATCGTCACGCATCCCGGTCCACGGGGGTACGACCTCAACGACAACCACCTGGGCAACGCCCTCTGGTCGGCCGCGTTCATCCTGGTCGTCCTGGGCCGGGCGCCGGCCGGGGTGGCCTGGCTGTCGCGCAGCCGGTTGGCCGACCAGGCGCTGACCGTGGTCAACCGGCGGGCGCTCACCATCTACCTCTGGCACATGCCGTTCGTGGTGGCGCTCACCCCGCTCGTCGACGTGGTCGGCTGGTCCCACCAGGATCCGGTGGGGCTGGCGGTACGGGTGCTGCTGGTCTTCGCGCTGGTCGGTCTGGTCACCCTGGCCGTCGGTTGGGTCGAGGACGTCGCCGCCCGCCGCCGCCCGGAACTGGTTCCCGTCGGCTCGTCGGGCGTCTCCGGCAACGGTGGGACGGATCGGCGTGCGGTCGGCGAGACCGTGGGGCCGGCCACCGTGCCGGCGCAGCGGCTGCCCACCGAGGCGGTGACGGTCGAGATCAACGCTGGCTGATGGTGACGTCGCCGCTGCCGGCCGAGCCGTCGAGCACCAGGGACGCCGCCGGGTCGTCCGTCACGGTGATCCGCGCGTCGCCGGAGCCGGTGCTGGAGCGGACCCGGTAGCTGCCCGCCGGTACGAGCAGGCTGACGTCTCCGCTGGAGGCGTGCGCCCGCGCCGAGGTCGGCGTCTCCAACTCGATGGTCACGTTGCCCGAGCCGGCCTCGGCGTCCGTCGCGCCGGCCACCCGGCGGGCGCTGACGTCGCCGGAGCCGGCCCGCAGCCGTACCGTCGAATCGGCCTCGCTCAGGTCGATGTTGCCCGAGCCGGTCTCCACGTCGAGCGACCCCGTGACCTCGGTGATCCGCACGTCACCCGAGCCCAGCCGCAGCTTCACCGCGCCCACCTTGGTCAGCTCGACGTCGCCCGAGCCGCTGTCGCCCTGCACGCTCACGCCCGCCGGCACGGTCACCTCGTACGAGACGCTGCACCGGTCACCGCAGTCGGTGTTCAACACCAACTCGCTGTCCTTGATCTCGTACCGCGCCTTGGGCTCGCCGCCCTGGTAGCGGACCACCCGCTTGATCCGCGCCTCGCCCGCCGGGCCGGTGCCTCGAATGATCACGTCCCCGGAGCCCCCGTCCACCCGGATGGTGGTGATCTTCACCGGCTCGGTGTCGTCGTAGTCGAGCCGACGGAACGACAGGTTGTCGCACCCGGCCAGCAGGATGAGGGCAGTGGACAACGCCAACGCGACGGGCGCGGCGGCGCGGCGACGACGGACGGCGGTGCTCTGGTGCGGTGCCATGGCCAGCACGCTACGGGCGGTCGCCGGCCCGGCACATCGGGGTTCATCCTCGCGTCCACCCCGAAGCGACCCTGATTTCACACCCCGAGGGAGAATGGTCCGATGGCCGGGTACCGCCGACAGCTCTACCGCGACGACGCGGTGGTGCTGCGCGTGCAGAAGCTCGGCGAGTCCGATCGGATCATCACCCTGCTGACCCGCCGGCACGGCCGACTGCGGGCGGTCGCCCGGGGGGTCCGGCGCACCATGAGCAAGTTCGGCGCCCGCCTGGAGCCGTTCGGTCACATCGACCTGCAACTCGCCGGTGACCCCAAGGGCAACCACGGCAGCTCGCTGCACACGGTCAGCCAGGTCGAGGGCATCGACCTGTACGGCAAGCGGTTCCTCGGCGACTACCCCCGCTACACGGCGGCCAGCGCGATCGCCGAGACCGCCGAGCGGCTGACACCCGTCGAGCGGGAACCATCGCTGCGGCTGTTCCAGCTCACCGTGGGGGCGTTGAAGGCGCTGTCCCGGGGCGAGCACGACACCACCCTCGTGCTCGACGCGTACCTGCTGCGGGGGATGGCCCTCGCCGGCTGGGCGCCGGCGCTGACCGCCTGTGCCGTCTGCGGCACCCCCGGGCGGCACCGCGCGTTCTCCGTGCCGGCCGGCGGCGCGGTCTGCCCGGACTGCCGGCCGCCGGGCGCGGCCCACCCCGCGCCGGCCACCATCGACCTGATGTCCGCGCTGACCACCGGCGACTGGGTGGTCGCCGATGCCACCGACACCGGGGTACGACGGGAGTGCAGCGGCCTGGTGGCGGCGCACCTCCAGTGGCACCTGGAACGCGCGTTACGCTCGCTGCCGCTGGTCGACCGGAGCACCACCCCGGTCGCCGGTACGGTCCCGCCGCCGGGCGGCGGTGGGGCGGGGATGCTCCGCCCACGCGGTGACGTCGGGTCCGGGGCTGCGATGCTCCGGCCGGGCGGTGACGCCGGTTCCGGAGCGGACGGCACGAGCAAGGAGAGAGCCGAGTGATCCGATCGACGAGGTCCGGTCGGCGCGAGCCGACGCCACCGACGCCCCACCCGTCCGGCGCCCGGCCGCCGGCGCTGCCCGCGGGGGCGGTGCCCAAGCACGTGGCCATCGTGATGGACGGCAACGGTCGGTGGGCCAAGGACCGCGGGCTGCCCCGCACCAAGGGGCACGAGGCGGGGGAGCACAGCCTCTTCGACACGATCGAGGGCGCCATCGAGATGGGCATCCCCTACCTGTCGGCGTACGCCTTCTCCACCGAGAACTGGCGGCGCTCGCCCGACGAGGTCCGGTTCCTCATGGGGTTCAACCGGGACGTCATCCGTCGACGCCGCGACCAGTTGGTCGACCTGGGCGTCCGGGTGGTCTGGTCGGGGCGTCCGGGGCGGTTGTGGAAGAGCGTCATCTCCGAGCTGCAGACCGCCGAGGAGATGTCCCGCGACAACTCGACGCTCACCCTGCAGTTCTGCGTCAACTACGGCGGGCACGCCGAGATCGGTGACGCCGCCGCGGCGATCGCCCGGGACGTCGCGGCCGGTCGACTGGACCCGGCGAAGGTCACCGAGAAGACCATCGCGAAGTACCTCTACCACCCGGAGATCCCGGACGTGGACCTGTTCCTGCGTCCCTCCGGCGAGGAGCGGATCTCCAACTTCCTGCTCTGGCAGACCGCGTACGCCGAGTTGGTCTTCCTCGACACGCTCTGGCCGGACTTCGACCGCCGCCACCTCTGGTACGCGTGCGAGCTGTACGCCCAGCGGGACCGGCGCTTCGGGGGCGCGCTGCCCAATCCGGTGGCTCCGACGGCCTGAGCGAGGCTTACCCACACGTCACGCTGGGTATCAGGAACGTCAGGAGCCACTGACGGAGGTGAACCCACATGATCCAGAAGCGCATTGCCCAGTGGGCGGTGATGGCCGTCGCGGCGCCATTGGCCGCGGCCGGCGCGCGTCGACTCAGCCACAACCTGGAGGCCCGCCGTGGTCCCTCCGGGGCGACCCGGCTGCTGACGAGGGGCGCGGACCTGATCCGCCCGCAGAAAGCCAAGCGTCGCCGGTTCTGGTAACACCCACCCACCCATCTGACGCCGCCCCGCACAACGTGCGAGGCGGCGTCGGGCGTCTCACCCCGTCGCTCGTCTCACCCTGCCGCTCGTCTCACCCCGCCGATCATGGAGTTGTGGTGGTGGGTTTGACCGTATTCACGACTTTCGTTCAGCACCACAACTCCATGATCGACGAGGTCGGGTCGGGTCGGGGTGGGGGTTTGGTGGGTTGTGGGTTTTGGGGCTTGGAGGGGTGGGGGTCGGTAGGGTTCGGAAGGGGGAGCGGGAACTATCGGGTGGGGGTGGGTGTGCGGGATCTGCGGTACAAGATGATCATGGCGTTGAACGCGGCCGACCTGGGCGACCCGATCTGCGAGCAGGTCGCCGATATCTGTGCCGAGATCGCCGAGCAGCACTGCGCCGAGTTCGGTCACACGCCCGCGCTGCGCACCGGTGAGATCGCCGAACTGGCCACCGGAGAGCCGGCCCTGACCTGGGCGCCGTCGATCCCCGACGCCGGGCAGCGTGCCTGGTGACCGCACCCGCCCCGACGGTCGACGTACGCCGCGCCGACGACCGCTTCGCCACCCGGATCTCCTGGCTGGACTCGAAGCACTCCTTCTCGTTCTCCCGGCACTACGACCCGGCCAACACCCACCACGGGCTGCTGCTGGTCAACAACGACGACGTGGTCCGACCGGGTGCCGGCTTCGAGACCCACCCGCACCAGGACATGGAGATCGTCACCTGGGTGCTGCGGGGTTCACTCGTACACCAGGACTCCACCGGCCACTCCGGGGTGATCTATCCGGGCCTGGCGCAGCGGATGAGCGCCGGCACCGGCATCCTGCACTCGGAGAAGAACGACGCCTGGCGCCTGGACAACCAGCAGCCGCACAGCGACCCCGTGCACTTCGTGCAGATGTGGGTGCTCCCCGACGAGCAGGGTGTCGACCCCGGCTACGAACAGTTGGAGATCGAGGACGAGTTGTTGCGCGGCGGCCTGGTGCCGATCGCCTCCGGAATGGACCGCTACGACGGCGCGTCCGCCATCCGGATCCGCAACCGGTACGCGACCCTGCACGCCGCCCGCCTCCGCCCCGGCGACGAGGTCACCATCCCGGACGCGCCCTTCGTGCACGTGTACGTGCCCGACGGCACGGTCACCCTGGAGGGCAGCGGTCCACTCGGCACCGGCGACGCGGCGAGGCTCACCATGACCGGCGGTCGACGGGTCACCGCCGACGAGCCGGCGGAGATCCTCGTCTGGGAGATGCACGCCACCGTCGCCTGAGCGCTCGCGATGCCTCGCATGATCGCGCCCGAACATGGATGTAGTGGCCTCCCGGCGGCGGAAGGCCACTACATCATGGTTGGAGCGCGATCATGCCCGCGTCGTCAGGCCGGGGACTCCGTCTTGTCGCCGGCCCAGGTGGTGTGGAACGAGCCCTCGCGGTCCACGCGCTGGTAGGTGTGCGCGCCGAAGTTGTCCCGCAGGCCCTGGATCAGCGCGGCGGGGAGCCGCTCGGCCCGCAGCGCGTCGAAGTACGCGAGCGACGACGAGAACGCCGGCGTCGGCACACCCGCGTGCGTCGCGTCGGCCACCACCCGCCGCCAGCTCGGCACGCCGGCGCTGACCGCCTCGGCGAAGTACGGCGCCACCAGCAGCGTCGGCAGGTCGGGCTGCTCGTCGTACGCCTCGCGGATCCGGTTCAGGAAGCGGGCCCGGATGATGCAGCCACCCCGCCAGATGGTCGCCGTACCGCCCAGGTCGATGTCCCAGTTGAACTCGCTGCTGCCGGCCCGGATGTGGTCGAAGCCCTGGGCGTACGCGACGATCTTGGAAGCGAGCAGCGCCCGGCGGACGTCCTCGACGAACGCGTCCCGGTCGGCCACCTGCCACTTCTCGCCGGCGTCCGGGAAGGCCCGGCGGGCCGCCTCGCGCTGGTCGACGTGCCCGGACAGCGAGCGCGCGAACGTCGCCTCGGCGATCCCGGTGATCGGAATGCCCAGGTCCAGGGCGCTCTGCACGGTCCACCGGCCGGTGCCCTTCTGCTCGGCCCGGTCCTGCACGATGTCGACGAACGCACGGCCGGTCGCCGCGTCGGTGTGCGCCAACACGTCGGCGGTGATCTCGATGAGGAACGACTCCAGCTCGCCGCTGTTCCACTCCCGGAAGATCTCGGCGATCTCCGCCGGGGTCACGTCCAGCCCGGCCCGCAGCAGGTCGTACGCCTCGGCGATGAGCTGCATGTCGGCGTACTCGATGCCGTTGTGCACCATCTTGACGAAGTGCCCGGCGCCGTCCGGCCCGACGTGCGTGCAGCACGGCACACCGTCCACCTGGGCGGCGATCTTCTCGAACATCGGCCCGAGCTTCGCGTACGACTCGGTCGAGCCACCCGGCATGATGCTCGGGCCGAGCAGCGCGCCCTCCTCGCCGCCGGAGACGCCGGTGCCGCTGAAGTGCAGCCCCTGCGCGCGCAGCGACTCCTCGCGCCGGCGGGTGTCGGCGAAGTGGGCGTTGCCACAGTCGACGATGATGTCGCCCTCGTCCAGCAGCGGCACCAACTCGTCGATGACCGCGTCGGTGGGCGCACCGGCCTTGACCATCACGATCACCGCGCGGGGTCGTTCCAGCGACGCCACGAAGTCGGCCATCGACTCACCGGGCACGAAGGTGCCCTCGTCGCCGTGCTCCGCGACGAGGCTGCGGGTGCGTTCCGGGGACCGGTTGTGCACCGCCACGGTGAAGCCGTTGCGGGCCAGGTTGCGGGCCAGGTTCCGGCCCATCACCGCCAGCCCGGTCACGCCGATCTGCGCTGTCGCCTGCTGAGCCATTCGTGCCGCCACCTCTCGCCGTCGAACTGTCCCTGCGACGGTATCGCGGCATCCGGCCTCACGGGCAGGTCGTCCCACGGCGGGTCACTACCTGGTCGCGGCCCGTCCGTCCACCGCGTCCACCGGCGGACCGAGGTACCCGCTCACCCCTGGGCCAGTCGTTCCTCCACCCGCGCCACCTTCCCGGTGAGCGCGTCGGTGACTCCGGGCCGGACGTCGGCCTTGAGGACGACGCTCACCCGGGGCGCCTGCGCGGCCACCACGTCGACGGCCCGCTTGACCACCGCCATCACCTCGTCCCACTCGCCCTCGACGGTGGTGAACATGGCGTCGGTCCGGTTCGGCAGCCCGGACTCGCGGACCACCCGTACCGCCTCTGCCACGAGGTCGCCCACGGAGTCGCCGCCGCCCAGCGGGGTGATCGAGAACGCGATCAGCATCTGCCGATCGTGCCAGTAAATTCGGATGCGCGTCCGCCCGGCCGGTGGTTAGGGTTCCGGCATGCGTAACTGACGCCCCACTTCCGAGCCGGTCCGCCGCCCCGCGTCGCGGTCCGTGCGCTCCCGGGCGTCGCGCGTCTCCCTCCCCGCCGTTCGACGGCGTCGAGCCTGCCTGATCCCCGGTGAGCCGTCCCTTCCCACCCAACCGTCGCGCCGCGACGGTCACCAGCCGACCCGACCGACCGCCGGAGCGCGGGAACGGCCGGAACGGTCGGCACCGAAGGAGGCCCGGATGCCCGCCAGGCGTAACCCGAGAAAGTCCCGTACCCCGAAGACGACGCCGCCCGGAAAGATCCCGACGGCCGACCACGGCCCGGCGGCTGGTCGCGGCCCGATCCTGCCGACCCGCCCCGATGTCGCGGTCGAACCGGCGCTGCCGGCGGCCCTGGTCGAGCCCGTGCCACTGGCGGCGTTGGTCGACCCGGCGGCGACCGTCGAGCCCGTGCCACTGGCGGCGTTGGTCGACCCGGCGGCGACCGTCGAGCCGCTCCGGCCGGGAGCTGTCCCGGCCGACGCGGCGCTTCCTGTCGACGTGCCGGCGGCTGTCGACGCGCCAGCGGTGGAGGATCTGCGCACGCCGGCCAGCCGACCCTCGGCACCGACGGCCGGGCCGCCCACGGGCGGGGGCAACCGCTCGGCCGGCGGCCGAAGCCAGCCGGCCGGGCAGACCCGCCGCTACGCCTTCCGGCGTAGCTGACCGAGCCGTGGGGCGCCCCCGGGGCGGCCCGTGGGGGGGGGGCCAAGAAAGGGGGGT
>NZ_JBEXUR010000026.1:0-84545 GCF_040614415.1 Micromonospora sp. NPDC005979
CCGTAGATCAACACGGGCGCAGCCAGTACCTGGACCGCCGCCACCAGCCCCGTCAACCCCCGCCCACCAGCACAAACAGGATGCAACTAGCTCCCTGAAGTTGCGCGGATCTACCGACCGACCGACCGACCGACCGGCCGGCCGGCCGGCGGGCGCGGCGGGAGGGGCGCGGCGGGGCGGGCGCGGCGGGGCGGCCCGGTCGGGCGGTCGGGTGGCGGGGCGGGAGCGGGCAGCACGGCGGGGCGTCGGGGTTCGGGGCGGGTGCGCGAGGATGGGGGCGTCCCCGTCTCGAGGAGCGCCGATGGCCACCGACCTGACCGAGCCGCGTACCGCCGCCCGACTCGACGTCGCGCCGATTCAGCGGCGCACCATGCGGCTGCTCTTCACCACCCAGATCATCGGCGGCATCGGCGTGACCATCGGCATCTCCGTCGGCGCGCTGCTCGCCGACCGGGTGGCCGGCACCGCGCTGGCCGGCATCGCGCAGAGCGCCGGGGTGGTCGGGGCGGCGCTGCTCGCCGTCCCGGTCACCCGGATCATGGCCCGGCACGGTCGCCGGCCCGGCCTGGTGCTGGCGTACACGGTGGGCGCCGTCGGCGGCGTCCTGGTGGTGTTGGCGGCGGCCACCCGCTCGGTGCCGCTGCTGCTTCTCGGCATGCTGCTGTTCGGTGGCGGCACCGCCGCCAACCTCCAGGCCCGCTACACCGCCGTGGACCTCGCCGAGCCGGCCCGTCGAGGTCGCCAGCTCTCGCTGATCGTCTGGGCCACCACCATCGGGGCGGTGGCCGCGCCGAACTTCGCCGCCCTGGCCGACCGGGTGACCACCGGCTGGGGGCTGCCCGCGCTGGCCGGCCCGTTCGCGTTCAGCGCGGCGGCGTTCGTGCTGGCTGCCGTCGTACTCCTCGGCCTGTTGCGGCCCGACCCGCTGCTCACCGCGCGGCGACTCGCGGCGGCCGACGCCGCATCCGTGCCCGACGGTCACGGGCCGGTCGCCGCCGTGCCGCCGGGCGGTGCGGCGGCGGCGACCGCGCCCGGCCCCACCGCCGGGACCGCCGCGTCGCCGGCGGGCGGTGGCGTCGGGCCGGCCGCCGCGCCGGTCGCTGCCCGCGCGCCGCGCGGCGCCGGGATGCGGGCGGCCTGGTCGGTGGTACGCGCACAGCCCGCCGCCCGGCTCGGCATCGCCGCGGTGGCGGTGGGTCACCTGGTGATGGTGGCGGTGATGGCGATGACCCCGGTGCGGCTCGGTGAGTCGCACGCCGACGCCGACGTGCTGCGGCTGGTCGGGATCGTGCTGAGTCTGCACATCGCCGGCATGTACGCGTTCTCCCCGGTCGTCGGCTGGCTCACCGACCGGCTCGGGCGGCGGGCGGTGATCCTGGGCGGGGTCGGACTGCTGCTGGCCGCCTGCGCGGTGGCCGGTACCGCCGGGCACCACACGCCTCGGCTCTCGGTCGGTCTCGTCCTGCTCGGGCTGGGCTGGTCGGGGACGATGGTGGCCGGCTCGACGCTGCTCTCCGAGTCGGTGTCGGCCGATGTGCGGCCGAGCGTCCAGGGATTCTCGGACATGATCATGGGGCTGGCGGGCGCGAGCGCCGCGGTGCTCAGCGGGTTTGTCATGCAGGCGGCCGGTTATCCCGTGCTCACCCTGCTCGCGGCGGTCGCGACCGTGCCCCTGGTGGCGCTAGCGTTGCGCCCGGCGCCGACCGGGGCGCCGGATGAGGAGGGTTGATCACGTGCGGCTGACCGACTTCTGGGCGCGGTTGGAGGAGGCGTTCGGGCCGGGCTACGCGGCCAGCATCGCCCGGGATCAGGTGCTGTCCCAGCTTGGCGGCCGGACCATCGAGCAGGCGTTGTCGGCGGGGGAGCGGACGAACGTGGTGTGGCGGGCGGTCTGCGCCGCGTATCCCGACCGCGTGCCCGCGCGACTACGCTGAGCAGCCTTTTCGTCGGTTCCGCGTGTCGCTTGTCGAGTCGTACACCTGTTCGGCTATTGTCCACAGCGGGGTGCTCGTCCACAGCTCGCGGCCCGTCGGCTGGTTTTCTGTCGGACCTAGCGCCTAGCGTGTCTCGCGTGACGAGAAGCTCAGCAGGAAAGACGCCGGCGAAGGCAGGGGTGGCAACGATGGCAGCAGGTCCTGACCGGGAGAAGGCGCTCGACCTTGCTCTCGCTCAGATTGACAAGCAATTCGGCAAGGGCTCGGTGATGCGGCTGGGAGAGCGGCCGGTCGTCCAGACCGCGGTGATCCCGACCGGCTCCATCGCGCTCGACGTGGCGCTCGGTGTGGGCGGTCTGCCGCGCGGTCGGGTGGTCGAGATCTACGGCCCCGAGTCCAGCGGTAAGACCACGGTGGCCCTGCACTCGGTGGCCAGCGCCCAGCGGGCCGGCGGCATCGCCGCCTTCATCGACGCCGAGCACGCGCTCGACCCGGAGTACGCGAAGGCCCTGGGCGTCGACACCGACGCGATGCTGGTCTCCCAACCGGACACCGGCGAGCAGGCGCTGGAGATCGCCGACATGCTGATCCGCTCGGGCGCGATCGACATCATCGTGATCGACTCCGTGGCGGCCCTGGTGCCCCGCGCCGAGATCGAGGGCGAGATGGGCGACAGCCACGTGGGCCTCCAGGCCCGGCTGATGAGCCAGGCGCTGCGCAAGATCACCGGTGTGCTCAGCAACACTGGCACCACGGCGATCTTCATCAACCAGCTCCGGGAAAAGATCGGCGTGATGTTCGGCAGCCCGGAGACCACGACCGGTGGTCGGGCGCTGAAGTTCTACGCCTCGGTCCGGCTCGACGTGCGCCGCATCGAGAGCCTCAAGGACGGCACCGACGTGGTCGGTAACCGCACCCGGGTCAAGGTCGTGAAGAACAAGGTGGCCGCGCCGTTCAAGCAGGCCGAGTTCGACATCATGTACGGCAAGGGCATCTCGCGTGAGGGCTCGCTGATCGACGTCGGCGTGGAGCAGGCGATCATCCGTAAGTCCGGCGCGTGGTACACGTACGACGGTGACCAGCTCGGCCAGGGCAAGGAGAAGGCCCGGGAGTTCCTGAAGGAGAACCCGGACGTGGCCGCCGAGATCGAGAAGAAGATCCTGGAGAAGCTCGGCGTCGGGGTCGGCGCGGGTGACGCCGCCGGTGGCCCGGAGCTGCCGCCGGTCGACTTCTGACCGGTCGCTGACCGATGGCAGGACGACGCGCCCGTACGGGGCGGGGCTGGGATGCCAGTCCGCCCCGTACGGGCGACGACGCCGCTCCGCCGCGCCCCCGCCGGGGCGGCCGTCGGGCCGAGTCGCCGGCCGACGAGCAGGCGTCCCCACCGCGCGACGAGTCCGAGCTGGCTCGCGAGATCTGCCTGCGCCAACTCGCCGTGCGACCGCGTACCCGCGCCGAGCTGGCCGGGGCGCTGGCCAAGCGGGGCATCTCCGAAGAGGTGTCGGCCGACGTGCTCGACCGGTACGACGAGGTCGGCATCATCGACGACGCCGCGTTCGCCCGAGCCTGGGTGTCGAGTCGACACTCCGGGCGCGGTCTCGCGCGCCGGGCGCTCGCCAACGAGCTGCGCCGCAAGGGCGTGGACGGCGAGGTGGCCACCGAGGCGTTGGGCGAGTTGGACGAGGAGACCGAGGCGGAGACCGCCCGTGCCCTCGTGGAGCGCAAACTGCGTACCGCCCGGGGTGAGCCGGACGCGGTCTTCCGCCGGCTGGTGGGCATGCTGGCCCGCAAGGGTTACCCGCCCGGCGTGGCCATCCGTGCGGTGAAGGACGCGCTCGCCGCGCAGAGCGCCGAGGCGGCCGAGTTCGCCGAGCAGATCGACGCCGACGCCCTGGCCGACGCCGAGGGCGAGCTGGAGCGGGACAGCCGCCCGATCGACTGAGCGGCACGCGCCGAGTGCTGCGGTCGATCCCGCGCTGACGCACCCAAGATCGTGCTCGATCCAGGATCTAGTGGGGTCTGCCCGAGGTGAGGCCACTACTTCCAGGATCGAGCACGATCTTGGAGGGACGGGTCCGACGGGCCGGCGTCGGGTCGCAGGCGTCACATCGAAGGGCCTTCGGCGGACCTGTGCGGTCGCTGAACAGGCATGACGGTCGAATCGAGGCGTCGGCTCGCCGTCTTTGTCCCGCCGTGTCCGACACGACATCAGCTTTGCGTGACGCTACAACTTCTCTCCGTTCGGGGGGTTTGATCATGAGTCCTTGACCAGACCGCCCTCGGAGACCTAGCCTCGCCATACAGGCTCACATTGCCCGACCATTGCAGGCTAAGCGCACAACATAGATCTCGTAACAGAACAGCATCACTTTGGCCGGCTCCACGGCCTTTGGCGGCAGTTCCGGACTGGCCGGTCCGGGACGCCGCGACAACTGCACCCGGTCGCCGACGATGCCCGAGGGCACCGCCGGCGGAGAGAGCTATCTACGGCCAGCCGCTCCGGTCGGGCGTCCACAGCCGCAGGAGTGTGCCCTGGGCACAGTCGCTGCGGTCATGACGTTCAGGGGAGGCGGCCATGGCGGGGCGGCGGCACAGGCGCACGGATGGACCTCGCGGGGTTCCGGCATGAACGCCCTCGACGTGGTGCTCCTCGCGGCCGTCCTGATCCTCGCCGTGGTCGTGGTGGCGGCGGTGCTGGTCGGCATCCGGACGCTGCGCCGGATCGGCTCGACGGCCGCCCCGGAGGATCCCGCCTTCATCGCCGAGAAGGACCGTCAGGAGCAGTCCCTGGCCGCCCTGCGCGACGCGGCCGACCAGGCGAACAGCACGATCGACGTGGCGAAGTCCGCCGCCTCCGCGGCCCGCGCCGAAGCGGCGGCGGCCAAGGCCGAGGCGAAGGCGGCCCGGGCCGAGGCCCGGCGAGTGCTCGACGACGCCCGCGCCGAGGCGGACACCGTGCTGGAACGGGCGCACAAGCAGGCCGAGGCGGACGCCGAGCAGCTCCGCACCACCGCGCGCCGCAGCGGCGAGCGGGAGGTCGCGGTGCTCGCCGCCACGACCCGCGAACAGGCCGCCGAGGTGGAGCGGCGGGCGGCCCGGATGGACGAGCGGGAGCGGCTGCACACCGAGGAGGTGGAGCGGTTCGCCGAGCGGGAGCGGCAGCTCACCGCGGCGCGTGCCGCCCTCGCCGCCCGCGAGTCGGCGCTCGCCCAGCGCGAGACCGAGCTGGCCGAGGCCGAGGAGTTGCGCCGCCGGGAGTTGGAGCGGGTGGCCGGCCTCACCGCCGAGTCCGCCCGGCTGGAGCTGATCGAGGCGATCGAGACGTCCGCCAAGCGGGAGGCGGCGCTCCTGGTGCGCGACATCGAGTCCGACGCGCGCAACACCGCCGATCAGCGGGCCCGGCACATCGTGGTGGACGCGATCCAGCGGGTCGCCAGCGAACAGACCGCCGAGAGCGTGGTGAGCGTCCTGCACCTGCCCGGGGACGAGATGAAGGGCCGCATCATCGGCCGCGAGGGCCGCAACATCCGGGCCTTCGAGTCGGTCACCGGCGTCAACCTGATCATCGACGACACTCCCGAGGCCGTGCTGCTCTCCTGCTTCGACCCGGTGCGCCGCGAGGTCGGCCGGCTCACTCTCGAGAAGCTCGTGCTGGACGGGCGGATCCACCCGCACCGGATCGAGGAGGTCTACGACCTGGCCCGCCAGGAGGTGGAGCAGCTCTGCCTGCGCGCCGCCGAGGACGCCCTGGTCGAGGTGGGCATCACCGAGATCCACCCGGAGTTGGTGACCCTGCTGGGCCGGCTGCGCTACCGCACGTCGTACGGCCAGAACGTGCTCAAGCACCTCGTGGAGACCGCGCACATCGCCGGCATCATGGCCGCCGAGCTGCGGCTGGACGTGCCCACCATCAAGCGGTCGGCGTTCCTGCACGACATCGGCAAGGCGCTCACCCACGAGGTCGAGGGCAGCCACGCCATCATCGGCGCCGACCTGGCCCGCAAGTACGGCGAACACGAGGACGTGGTGCACGCCATCGAGGCGCACCACAACGAGGTGCCGCCACAGACCGTCGAGGCCGTCCTCACCCAGGCGTCCGACGCCTGCTCCGGTGGTCGGCCGGGCGCGCGGCGGGAGAGCCTCGAGGCGTACGTCAAGCGGCTGGAGCGGATCGAGGAGATCGCGGCCGGCAAGCTCGGCGTGGACAAGGTCTTCGCCATGCAGGCCGGCCGGGAGATCCGGGTGATGGTCAAGCCGGACGACGTCGACGACATCGGCGCGGCCGTGCTGGCCCGCGACGTGGCCAAGCAGATCGAGGAGGAGCTGACCTACCCGGGTCAGATCCGGGTCACCGTGGTCCGTGAGTCCCGGGTCACCGAGATCGCCCGCTGATCCTCCGACACGCGACGGGCGGGTGGCTGAGGCCACCCGCCCGTCGTCCGTGCTGATCCCGGTCAGATCATCCGGGCCGAGTCCGCGCCCGCGTCCTGGGCGGGCAGCACCTTCGCCGCCGTGCGCGGCGCCCGGCCCATCCGCTTCTGCAACCACCAGGCCAGAATCGACAGCGCCCCGCAGATGGCGATGTAGACGGCCGCCACGATCAGGTACGTCGGCACGTACGGCAGCCCGAACGGCAACCGGCCGCCGATCTGCTTCCCGGCGAACAGCAGCTCGGGGTACGTGATGATGAAGCCCAGCGCGGTGTCCTTGAGCAGCACGACGAGCTGGCTGACGATCGCCGGGAGCATCGACCGGACGGCCTGCGGCAGCAGGATGAGCCGCAGCACCTGGTTCTTGCGCAGGCCGATCGCGTACGCGCCCTCGGTCTGCCCGTACGGGACGGCGTTGATGCCGGCCCGGAAGATCTCCGCGAGCACCGAGCCGTTGTAGAGCATCAGCCCGATGACCAGCGCCCACAGCTTGTCGATCGACCAGCCGTACTGCAGCGGCACGTAGTAGCCGAAGAAGATCAGGATCAGCAGCGGGATCGCCCGGAACAGCTCGACCACGAACGTCGACGGGGCCCGCAGGATCCACTTGTCGCTGAGCCGGCCGCTGGCGAAGATCGCGCCGAACAGCAGCGCCAGGACCGCGGCGATGCCGGCGGCCTTCAGCGTGGCCCACAGACCGCCGAGCAGCTCGCGTTGCACCGAGGCGTACTGGAACTGTTCCCACTTGCGGGCCTCGAACTGCCCGGTGTCGGCGAACTTGTAGCCGATGTAGGCGAGCAGGGCGATGATGCCGGCCGTGGAGACGACGCCCAGGATCGCGTTGCGCCGCTTGGCGCGGGGACCGGGCAGGTCGTAGAGGATCGACGCCTGGCTCAACTCAACCACCCTCCGTTTACGAACGCCATCATCGGGCCACCCGCCACTTGCGCTCCAGGAACCGCTGCAACGCCACCAGCGGCAGGATCAGGATCAGGAAGCCGATGGTGATCCAGAGCAGGACGGCGAACTGCGGCTCGCCCCGCTCGGCCATGTACGCCGGAATGGCGCCGGCCTCCAGCACCGAGAAGCCGGCGGCGATCGTGGTGTTCTTCAGCATGGCGATGAACACGCTCACCATCGGCGGGACCATCGCGCGCAGGGCCTGCGGCAGCACGATGAGCGTGAGTACCTGACCGAAGGTCATGCCCAGGGCGCGGGCCGCCTCGGCCTGCCCGGCGGCGACCGTGTTGACGCCGGAGCGGATCACCTCGCAGACGAACGCGGAGGTGTAGACGGTCAGCGCGATGGCGGCGCTGGGGAAGTAGTCGATGTTGACGTCGAGCTTCGGAACCGCGAACACGAGGAACGCGAAGACCAGCGTCAGCGGGGTGTTGCGCACCAGGTTGACGTACGTGGCGCCGAACGCGCGCAGCGCCGGCACCGGCGAGACCCGCATCGCGCCGAGCAGCGTGCCGAGGACGAGGCTGCCGACCGCGGCGATCAGGAAAAGTTTGACGGTGTTGGTGAACCCGTCGACGAACAGTTGCCCGTTGTCCGTCAGTACGCGGAAGAACTCGCCCATGCCTCGCTCTCAGTCCCTCTCCACGGGCGCCGGACGGGGACGAACCCCGCCCGGCGCCGCTACTCGTGTCGAGCCGGGTCGATCAGTACCGCTCGACCTTCGGCGGGGTGCCGGCCGAGCCGGAGAGGCCGAGCGTGCCGTCGTAGATCTTCTGCCAGGTGCCGTTGGTGAAGGCGGCTTCGATCTGGTCGTTGACGTAGTCGCGCAGCGCCTTGTCGTCCTTCGGCAGGCCGATGCCGTACTTCTCGGTGCTGAACGGCTGGCCGACGACCTTCAGCTCGTCCGGGTTCTGCGCCGCGTAACCCTTGAGGATCGCGTCGTCGGTGGTGACGGCGTCGACCTTCTTGTCCAGCAGCTGCGAGACGCACTCCGAGTAGGTCTTGAACTCGACGATGTTGTTCGCCTCGGTCAGACCCTCGTCGCGGACCCTCTGGATCGGCGTCGAGCCGGTGGCCGAGCAGACCTTCTTGCCCTTGATGGTGTCCTTGCCGGTGATCGACGACTCGTCCTTGCGGACCAGCAGGTCCTGACCGGCGACGAAGTACGGGCCGGCGAAGGAGATGTCGTTCTTGCGCTTGTCGGTGATCGAGTAGGTGCCGACGTAGTAGTCGACCTCACCACCCTTGATCGCGGTCTCCCGGTTGGCCGACGCGATCTCCTTGTACTGGATCTTCGCGGGGTCGATGCCGAGCGTGCTCGCAACATACTGGGCGATCTCGATGTCGAAGCCGCACCGCTTGCCCTGGGCGTCCTTGTAGCCGAGGTTCGGCTGGTCGAACTTGACCCCGACCGAGACCGTGCCGGCCGTCTTGATCTTCTCGAAGGTCGGGCTGCCGGCGACGGCAGCGTCCGACTTCGGGGTGAAGGTCGCGCCGGAGCTCTTGCAGGTGTCGCCCTGGGCGGCGCCGGAGGCGTTTCCACCGGCGCTCGGCGTCGGCTCACCCTCCTTGCCGCAGGCCGCGGCGGACAGGGCGAGGGAGGCCATCATGGCGACCGCCGCCACGCGCGTCATACGCATACTCTTCTCCTTCTTCGACGGAGCCCGCCCTTGTGCGGCGCGCTCCACTACGGACGCCTAGTGCGTGAGGATCTTGGAGAGGAAGTCCTTGGCCCGGTCGCTGCGCGGGTTCGCGAAGAACTCCGCGGGCGGGGCGTCCTCGACCAGTTGGCCATCGGCCATGAAGATGACCCGGTTGGCGGCGTGCCGCGCGAAGCCCATCTCGTGGGTGACCACGACCATGGTCATGCCGTCGCGCGCCAGCGAGGTCATCACGTCGAGCACCTCGCCGACCATCTCCGGGTCGAGGGCGCTGGTGGGCTCGTCGAACAGCATCGCCTTGGGCTGCATGGCCAGGGCGCGGGCGATCGCCGCCCGCTGCTGCTGGCCGCCGGAGAGCTGGGCGGGGAACTTGTCCGCCTGGTTGGCGATACCGACCCGGTCGAGCAGGGCCAGACCGCGTTCGCGGGCCACCGCGGGCTTCTCCTTGCGGACCTTGACCGGCCCGAGGGTGACGTTCTCCAGGATGGTCTTGTGGGCGAAGAGGTTGAAGGACTGGAACACCATGCCCACCTCGCTGCGCAGGCGAGCGAGGGGCTTGCCCTCGGCCGGCAGCGGCTGACCGTCGAAGGTGATGGTGCCGGAGTTGATCGGTTCCAGTCTGTTGATGGCGCGGCACAGCGTCGACTTGCCGGAGCCGGACGGGCCGATGACCACGACCACCTCGCCCCGACCCACCGACAGCGAGACGTCGTCAAGCACGTGCAGCGGTCCGAACCACTTGTTGACCGCGTCCAGCACGATGAGCGGTTCGCCCGTCGTCACGTCGTCCACCGTCCCTGTCGTCTCCCCGGATCGGGGTCGGTCGACCCCCGGTTGGGCAACTGTAGGCGGCGTGATGTGGCAGAACGCAACCCAGTTGGTCACGGAGCGGTAACACCGGTCACGATCGGCTACGGGGGTCCGGTTTCGGTCACCCGTGGGTCGCGACGGTGGCGGTGGCTCGGCGTTGCCGAGATCATGGGGGGATGACGGAACCCGTACGGCTGACCCGTTACGCGCGCGGCGGCGGCTGCGCCTGCAAGATCCCCCCGGGCGAGTTGGAGGCAATGGTGGCCGGTCTCGGCCCGGCCACCGGCACCGCCGAGCTGCTGGTCGGCCTGGACCACGGCGACGACGCCGCGGTGGTCCGGCTGGACGAGCGCACGGGCCTGGTCAGCACCGCGGACTTCTTCACCCCGGTCGTCGACGACGCGTACGACTGGGGCCGCATCGCCGCGGCCAACGCGCTGTCCGACGTGTACGCGATGGGCGGCACCCCGCTGGTGGCGCTGAACCTGCTCTGCTGGCCGCGGGACGTGCTGCCGCTGGAACTGGCGCGGGAGGTGCTGCGCGGCGGCCAGGACGTGGCCCGGGAGGCGGGCTGTCACCTGGCCGGCGGGCACAGCGTGGACGACGACGGTCCGAAGTACGGCCTCGCGGTCACCGGCACCGTACGTCCGGAGGAGCTGATCACGCTGGACGCGGGCCGGGCCGGGATACCGCTGTCCCTGACCAAGCCGCTCGGTGTGGGTGTGCTCAACACCCGGCACAAGTCCACCGGCGAGAGCTTCCCGGAGGCGGTCGCCTCGATGAGCGCGCTGAACCGGGACGCCGCGCGCGCCGCGGTCGCCGCCGGTATCCGGTGCGGCACCGACGTGACCGGGTTCGGCCTGCTCGGGCACGCCTCGAAGCTGGCCCGTGCCAGCCGGTTGACGGTGGCCATCGACACGGCCCGGGTGCCGTACCTGGCGGGCGCGCGGGAGGCGCTGCGCGACGGGTACGTCAGTGGCGGCAGCCGCCGCAACCTGGAGTGGGTCACCCCGTGGACGGACTTCGGCGCGGCCGACGAGGGGGAGCGGCTGCTGCTGGCCGACGCGCAGACGTCCGGTGGTCTGCTGGTCGCGGGTGAGCTGCCGGGCGCGCCGGTGGTGGGTGAGCTGCTGCCCCGCGGGGAGCACCTGGTCGTCCTGCGCTGACGCACGGCCTAACGGAACCGCTACCGATGGTGCCGGGACACGCTGGCCCGGTGGTTCGGTCGGCGCACGATACCCGATAAACTGTCACCTTCCCGCTACTCCGAGCAATGCCGCTCAGGGAAATTTTGCCCGGAATGGTCACAGACCGGTAACTTGCCCCCGGCTGGGGTCAAATGCCCCCCACCATCGTCAGTAAGGCCCGATCCGGAGGCCGGTGGGACGAACGCAGCGAGGAGGCGGAATGACCGAGCTGTGGAACTGGAGAATCGACCGGGTACGACCCGTGGAGGTCTACCCGGCGCTGGCCGAGGCGCTCGGTCGGGTGGTGATGCCGCTGGCCGCGGCGGATCCGGCGCGACTGCCGGTGTACGCGGTGGTGTGTGACGTCTGGCAGGCGCCGGGCGAGTTCCCGACGGTGATCGACTGTTACGGGGTGCCCGAGCGGCTCTCCGAGCACGCCAGCATCGCCGCGCTGGCCCGGCTGCTGGGCCGGGACTGCCTGCTGCGGGACGACACGTTGGACGCCAGCCGGCACCTGCTCGTCGCACCGGACGGCACGGTCCGCCCGGTGCACTTCGACGTCCGGGACACCGACGACGGCGAGGTGCTCAGCCGGCGACGGCTCTGCTCGCTGGGTGACCCCGGCTGCCGGGGTTGGTCGCAGTGTCACCGCTCCCGCTGGGCGCCCGACACCGTCGCGCCGGTCCTCGCCGCAGCCTGACCGCCGCCGAGCCGGCCGGGCCCGCTCACGCCGAGCCGGCCGGGCCCGCTCACGCCGAGCCGGCCGGTCCGGGCGTCAGCCGCGCCCGGTGGCGGTGGCGGCCGGTCGATCGGCGGCGTTCGACCCACCCCGCACGACCAACTGGTCGAGCAGGGTGCGGGTGGCTTCGGTCACGGCGGCCACGGCGGCCTCGAAGGCAGCGGCGTTGTGCGCGGCGGGCGCCCGGAAGCCGGAGATCTTGCGGACGTACTGCAACGCCGCCGCCTCGATGTCCGCGTCGGTCACCTGCGGGGTGAACGGCTCCCGCAACGTCTTGATGCTTCGGCACATGTCGGGTGCTCCTCGGTTCGGGGTGATCCGGTCGACCCGGATACGCTGTCCTGGTCATGACTACCGCAGCGGCGGGCAGCCCGCGCACCTACCAGGTGCGCACCTACGGCTGCCAGATGAACGTGCACGACTCCGAGCGCATCTCCGGCCTGCTCGAACAGGCCGGCTACGTGCGCGCGCCCCAGGCCGACGACACCCCGGACATCGTCGTCTTCAACACCTGCGCGGTGCGGGAGAACGCCGACAACCGGCTCTACGGCAACCTCGGTCATCTGCGCCCCGTGAAGGACAAGCACCCGGGGATGCAGATCGCCGTCGGTGGTTGCCTGGCGCAGAAGGACCGTGGCGAGATCGTCCGCAAGGCGCCCTGGGTGGACGTCGTCTTCGGCACGCACAACATCGGCGCGCTGCCGGTCCTGCTGGAACGGGCCCGGCACAACGCCGCCGCCGAGGTGGAGATCCTGGAGTCGCTGGACGTCTTTCCGTCCACGCTGCCGACCCGCCGCGAGTCCACGTACGCCGGCTGGGTCTCGATCTCGGTGGGCTGCAACAACACCTGCACGTTCTGCATCGTGCCCTCCCTGCGCGGCAAGGAGAAGGACCGCCGCCCCGGCGACATCCTCTCCGAGGTGCGCGCCCTCGTCGACGAGGGCGTGCTGGAGGTGACGCTGCTCGGGCAGAACGTCAACTCGTACGGCGTCGAGTTCGGCGACCGGTACGCGTTCGGCAAACTGCTGCGCGCGACCGGGGAGATCGACGGCCTGGAGCGGGTTCGGTTCACCAGCCCGCACCCGAAGGACTTCACCGACGACGTGATCGCCGCGATGGCCGAGACTCCGAACGTGTGCCACTCGCTGCACATGCCGTTGCAGTCCGGCTCCGACGACGTGCTGAAGGCGATGCGCCGGTCGTACCGCTCCGAGCGGTACCTGGGGATCATCGAGAAGGTCCGGGCGGCGATGCCGGACGCGGCGATCACCACCGACATCATCGTCGGCTTCCCCGGCGAGACCGAAGCCGACTTCCAGCGCACGCTGGACGTGGTGCGCGAGGCCCGGTTCTCGTCGGCCTTCACCTTCCAGTACTCCAAGCGCCCCGGCACCCCCGCCGCGACCATGGACGGCCAACTGCCCAAGCAGGTCGTGCAGGAGCGCTACGAGCGGCTGATCGCCTGCGTCGAGGAGATCACCTGGGCGGAGAACAAGCGCCTGGTGGGGGAGACCGTCGAGGTGCTGGTCGCGGTCGGCGAGGGCCGCAAGGACGAACGGACCGGACGCCTTTCCGGCCGGGCCCGCGACGGTCGTCTCGTGCACTTCGACGCCGGCAGCTTCGCCGGGTCGATCCGGCCCGGGGACATCGTGCACACCGAGATCACGTACGCCGCGCCGCACCACCTCAACGCCGACGGCGCGCCCCTGTCGCACCGCCGGACCCGGGCCGGTGACGCCGCCGAGGCCGGCCGCTCCCCGCGTACCCCCGGGGTGTTGCTTGGCCTGCCCACGGTCGGCGCACCGGCCGCGATGCCCGCGCCGACGACCGGCTGCGCCGCCCACTGACCCCGGTCGGGGCCCGCCGGCACGGCGGACCCCGACCGAGTCACGGTCAGACCGTGATGCGACCGGCGCCGGCGCCGCCCGTCACGATGGATTTGACGTTGCTCGCGGTGTCCAGTTGGTACGAGTACGGGATGCTGGCGACGCTGCCACCGGTCTGGCCGGCGGGCGAGTTGACGAAGTGGTTGTTCCGGGCGACCAGCCGGCCCGGTCCGGAGTCGGCCTCGCCGAGGTGGTACGTGTCGGGGACGTTCTCGAAGTAGTTGCCCTCGACGAGCACGCCCGCGTTCTCGGTGGAGGCCACGCCGTAGCCGGTGTTGGCCCGGTAGTAGTTGTTGTAGACGTGCACCGGGTTGCCGAAGCGCACCCGGGGGTTGCGCTGCTTGCTGCCGTCGAACCAGTTGTGGTGGTAGGTGACCCGCAGGTGTCCGGTGTCCTGGGCGCCGTTGTCGTCGCTGTGCCCGAGCAGCATCGTCTTGTCGTGGTTGAAGACCCGGTTCCACGACACCGTGACGAAGTCCGAGCCGCGCTTGATGTCGACCGCGCCGTCGTACCCGTTGCTGAAGGTGTTGTGGTCGATCCAGATGTTGGTGGCCGACTCCTGCACGTTGATCGCGTCGTCGTTCCAGTCCCGGAAGGTCAGGTTCCGGATGATGACGTTGCGGTCACCGCTGACGTTGAGCCCGCAGCCGACGATCGTCGCGCCGGAGTTGCCGAGGATGGTCTTGTTGGACCGCACCCGCAGCATGCCCGAGCAGGAGATGGTGCCGGACACCCGGATCACCGCCGACCCGGTCGCGTTCAGCGCGCTGGTCAGCGCCGAGGCGTTCGTGACGGTGGTCGCCGGTGCGCCGCCACCGCCGGTGGTGCCGCCGTTCTGGGTGGCCCAGCCGACCAGGCCGGTCTGCGGCGGAACGCTCGGCGGCGGATCGCTGGGGATCGGCGGGGTGGTGGGCGGGTTGGTGGGCGTGCCCGGGGTGGTCGGTGGGGCGGTGGTCGGGGTGGTGGTGCCGCCGGTACAGGCCACGTTGTTCAGGGTGAAGCTGGTCGGTGCCGGGTTGCTGGAATTGTTCCAACCCGCGTTGAAGCCGAACGAGGCGCTGCCGTTGGTGCCCAGGTTGCCGTTGTAGTCGACGTTGGCGGCGGAGACCTGGCTGCCGCTCTGCGCGACGGTGGCCCCCCACGCCTGGCTGACCTGCTGGCCGGCCCCGTACGACCAGCGCAGCGTCCACCCGGAGACCGGGTCGCCGAGGTTGGTGACCGTGACGTTGCCGGTGAACCCGCCCGGCCACTGGCTGGCGACGGAGTAGGCGACCTGACAGCCGGCTGCCGCCTGGGCCGACACGGCCGTCAGGAGACCGCCGGTGACCAGCGCGGCGGTCGCGGCGGCGGTGGTGGCGAGCAGCGTCGTACGACGCTGTGCTGTGCGCATGCTGCTTCCCTTCGATGAGGCGGACACCCCGTCGCGACGCCCATGCCCGTGGGCGGCGAGGTGGGCCGGGATCTCAGGTCCCGGGGGTCCGCCGGTGCGGTTCGGTGCGGAGTGCGGCTCCCGCGCTCGCGCCGGCCGCGACGGAGGCAAGCGCTTTCCCGATGGAAACATAGAAGTACCTGGATGTAAATGCTCCGTGCGGCCGGGGCGCGGTCGCCTCCACCTCGCCGTGTGCTCACGTTGGTGCACGCCGGGCCCGAGGTGGCCGACGCCCTCGGCGTGGGCGCCGACCACCTCGGTTGCTCAGCAGCTCGCGCCGTTGAGCTTCACGGTCGCCGGGGCGCTGGCCGTACCGTTGGCGGTGAAGCCCACGGTGACCGAGGCGCCCGCCGCCAGAGACGGCGCGTGGCTGGGCGCGGCGGCCGTGACCGTCGTACCGGACTGGGTGACGGTGGCGTTCCACCCGCTGCCCAGCGTCACGCCGGACGGCCAGGTCCAGGTGGCCGACCACGGGTTCACCGCGGCAGTGCCGGTGTTCTTCACGGTCAACTCACCCTGGAAGCCGCCCTGCCAGGCGTTGACCTGCCGGTAGGTGGCCGTGCAGGCGCCCGGAGGCGCGCTCGTCGGACCGCCGGTCGGCCCGCCCGTGGGGCCACCGGTCGGCCCGCCGGTGGGTCCGCCGCCGCTCGGGGCGATCAGGTACGGCTGCAGGATCGCCTGCTTGGTGGTGTTGATGTTCGTCCAGTCGTCGAGCGCGATGCCGCCGGTGTCACCCGAGTTCGGGTTCCACGACCAGTAGGTGAACGACATCCCGGTCACGCCGGTGCCGGTGTACGCCATCAACTTCTCCAGCCACACCCGGTCCTTCGGGTCGGCCAGGGTGCTGCCGAACTCACCCATCATGATCGGGGCGATGTTCTGCTTGTAGAGGTAACCGAAGTATTTGTCCCAGATCGCCGGCATGTTCGCCGGGTAGTCCGGGGCGTCGAACCAGGTCTGCCGGTACACCGACGTCGCGTACTCGTGCGGCGAGTAGACCAGCCGGTTCGCCACGTTCAGCCGTACCGGGTACTGACCGGCCTTCGACAGGTTGCCGCCCCACCAGCCGCAGTCCTCGTCGTTGCTCGGGTCGTTGTCCCACACGTTGGAGAGACCACCGCTCGGGCAGCTCACCCCCTCCACGAAGATCAACCAGTTGGGCTGGACACCGAGAATGGCGTTACCGGCCCGCTCCGCGGCGAGCCGCCAGTCCCGCGCCGTGTCGCCGCAACCCCAGCACGCGCCGGTGGCCGCCGGGTTCGTGCCCTCGGCGTGCGGCTCGTTGTGCAGGTCCGCGCCGATGACCGTCGGATTGCCCGCGTACCGCTGGGCGAGCATCTTCCAGTCGTTGATCCAGGTCGCCTCGGAGACCGTCGACGTGTACCACAGCGGCGACTGCCCCGCCGACGTCGGCCGGTGCCGGTCCAGGATGATCCGCATCCCCTTGCTGCCGGCGTAGGCGATCACCTTGTCCAGGATCTGCAACGGCGACAGCCCCACCAGGTCCGGGTTGACGAAGTCGTTGATCCCGGTGGCGGTCGCGCCCGCCTTCAGCGCGTCGTTCGAGTACGGCACCCGCAGCGTGTTGTAGCCCAGCCGGGCCATCGTGTCGAGCTGACCCCGCCACGGATTGCTCGACCAGAGCCCGTGGAAGGTCTTGTTGTCGGTCTCCATGCCGAACCAGTTGATGCCGGTCAACCGGACCGTGGCCCCGGTGCTGTCCACGATCTGGCTACCGTTCGTGTGCAGATAACCGGTGCCGGTACCGGCGGCGGAAGCCGGGGTGGTGCTGACAGTGGCGGCGAGGAACACGCCGGCCGCGGCGGTGGCGAGCGCGGTCAGCGCGCTGCCGAGAGCTTTCGTACGGGTCATTCGAGCTCCACTTCGGACGCACGACGCCGTCCATCGACGACGCCGGCAGGCGGCCGTGCGCACATCACGGCCCCTTGGGGGTACGCGGACAGTGCGCGACGGCCCATGTCACGCGGACGGGAAACTCGCGGCAGCTCACCGGCCGATCCTCGATGGCGATGCTCGCCGTCGGCGCCCTCGGCCCGGTGGCCCTACCTGACTCCGTCGCCCATTCTCATCAGCCCACCTCAATGCGTCAACCGCCCGCACCCCATCCCGGCCGCGGGTGGGCCACCCGGTGACACGCGAGAGCCCCCGGTCCCTTTCGGGGACCGGGGGCTCGCGGACTGTGTCAGGTCAGCCGGCCTGCTCGGCGAGCTGGAGGAACTGCCGCTTGGAGGCGAGGGCCTGCTCGGCCTCCTTGATGCGCCGGGCGTCCCCGGCGCTCTGCGCCCGGGACAGCCGCTCCTCGGCCTCCGCCACCTGGGCCCGCATCTGGGCGAGCAGCGGGTTGTCCTCCTTGGTGGTACGTCGCCACGCGGAGTCCATCACCTCGCGGACCTTGTCGTCGATGACGCGCAACCGGCGCTCGAGGCCGGAGGCGGCCTCGCGGGGCACCCGGCCGGCCTCGTGCCACTGCGCCTGGATCTCGCGCAGCTTGGCCTGGGCGCCCTTGGGGTCGGCGTCGATGTCCAGGGCCTCGGCCTCGGCCAGCAGGGCCTGCTTCCGCTCCAGGTTGCCGCGCTGCTCGTTGTCCCGCGCCGAGAAGACCTCGCTACGCCGGCTGAAGAAGGCGTCCTGCGCGGCCCGGAACCGTTCCCAGAGCTTCTGCTCGGCCTCCTTGGAGGCGCGGGGCGCGGCCTTCCACTGGGTCATCAGCTCCTTGAGCTGGTTGGCCGTGGCGGCCCACTCGGTGGAGTCCTTGATCTTCTCGGCCTCGGCGACCAGCTCTTCCTTGACGGTCTGCGCCTGCTTGCGCTGCGCGTCCAGGGAGGCGAAGTGGGCGCCGCGGCGTCGGGTGAAGCCGTCCCGCGCGGCGGCGAAACGCTTCCACAGCTCGCCGTCGGCCTTCTTGTCGACCCCGCGAATGGTCTTCCACTCGTCGAGGATCTCCTTGAGCCGGTCACCGGCCGTCTTCCAACCGGTCGACTCGGCGGCGAGCTTCTCGGCCTCCTCGACCAGGGCGGTCTTGCGGGCCAGGGCCTCACCGCGGGCGGCGTCCCGGGCGGCGCGCGCCTCGGTGGCCTTCTCCTCGGCGAGGGTCGCCAGTTTGTCCAGTCGGGCGGTCAGGGCGTCGATGTCGCCGACCACGTGGGCCTCCGGCAGCGTGGCGCGGATCCGCCGGATCGTGCTCAACGAGTGCCCGGCGTCCGCCGCGCCCGAGTTGAGCCGCGCTTCGGTCAGGTCCACCTCGGTGACCAGGTCGGCGAAGCGGCGCGCGAAGTGCGCGAGCCCCTCCTCTGGCGCTCCTGCCTGCCAGGATCCGACCACCCGCTCGCCCTCGGCGGTCTTGACGTAAACGGTGCCGTCCGCGTCCACCCGTCCGAAGGCAGTCCAGTCGCTCATGTGCCCATCCTCGTTCTCCCGGCGTCGAGGGAGCCGTCCCCCGTCGCCGCCACGGCGCAGCCAAGTTACTTCCGGCATTGTCACAGGTCCGACCCGGTCCGCGTCGAGCGCCTATCGCCGACCGTGACCATACGGTGTCCTAGGGCCTGATTGACCGGATCGCGGCGGAGACGCACCGGGGATTCCCGCTACGGTGGGCGGGTGCCACTGGTCGCCGCCGCCGTCTGCCCACATCCGCCCCTGCTCGTGCCCGAAGTGGCCGGTGCCGCCGCCAGCGAACTGGACGACCTGCGGTCGGCCTGTGATCTCGCCGTCGGCCGGCTGCTGGCGACCGGCCCGGACGTGGTGGTGCTGCTCGGCGTCGGCCCGGTGACCGGCCCGGTCCAACCCCCGGCCACCGGCTCGCTCCAGCCGTGGGGCGTCGACCTGGACGTGCCCCTGGTCCCCGGTCAGCCGGACCGGGGCGCCGTGCTGCCGCTGAGCCTGACCATCGGCGCGTGGCTGCTGTCCCGGCACGTCCCGACGACGGCCGGGCTGGCGACCGCGACGCGGGTGACGGCCGGGCCCGAGACGGCAGGGCAGGTGACCGCCGTGCAGGTGGCCGCCGACGCCGGGCTGGTCGAGGTGGCCGCGCTCGGCGCCCAGGTCGCCGCCGCCGGTGACCGGGTGGCGCTGCTGGTGCTCGGTGACGGGTCGGCCTGCCGGGGTCAGAAGGCCCCCGGGTACGACGACCAGCGCGCCCTCCCGTACGACGAAGGGGTCGCCACGGCCCTGGCCGAGGCGGACCTGGACGCCCTCAGCGACCTGGACCCCGGTCTGTCGGCGCAGTTGAAGGTCGCCGGCCGGGCGGCGTGGCAGGTGCTCGCCGACGCGGCCCGCGCCAGCGGCGAAGGGTGGCGCGGCGAGTTGCTGCACGAGTCGGCGCCCTACGGTGTGGCCTACTTCGTGGCGTCCTGGGAGCGGATGTGACAGTCGTCGCGGTGGTGGGGCCGACGGCGGCGGGCAAGTCGGCGCTGAGCATCGCGCTCGCGCATGCCCTCGACGGTGAGGTGATCAACGCCGACTCGATGCAGCTCTACCGGGGCATGGACATCGGCACCGCGAAGCTGACCACCGACGAGCGGGACGGCGTGCCGCACCACCTGCTCGACATCTGGGAGGTGACCGAGCCGGCCAGCGTCGCCGAGTACCAGCGGCTGGCCCGCGCGGCGGTGGACGACGTCCTGTCCCGCGGGCGGGTGCCGCTGCTGGTGGGTGGCTCGGGGCTGTACGTGCGGGCGGTGCTCGAACGCTTCGAGTTCCCGGGCACCGACGCGGCGCTGCGGGAACGGCTGGAACGCGAGTTGGCCGAGGTTGGGCCGGCGCCGCTGTACGCCCGGCTGCGCGCCGTCGATCCGGTGGCCGCCGAGGGCATCCTGCCGGGCAACGGCCGGCGGATCGTCCGGGCGTTGGAGGTGATCGAGCTGACCGGGGCGCCGTTCGCCGCGTCGCTGCCGCAGCCCACCCCGTACTACCCGTCGGTGCAACTCGGCGTCGACCTCGACACCGGGCTGCTGGACGAGCGGATCGCGCTGCGGGTGGACCGGATGTGGGCCGACGGGCTGGTCGACGAGACCCGCGAGCTGGTCGGCCGGGGTCTGGCCGAGGGGCGGACGGCGAGCCGGGCGCTCGGCTACCAGCAGGTGCTTCGCGCGCTCGACGGGGAGTTGACCGAGGAACAGGCGCACGACGAGACGGTCCGGGCCACCCGGCGGTTCGTCCGCCGGCAGCGGTCCTGGTTCCGGCGTGACCCTCGCGTCCAGTGGCTCGACTCGGCGGCGCCGGACCTGATCGAGGCCGCCGTGCGTCTGGTGCCGGCCGCTGCGCGATGATGGGGTCGTGGAGTTCACCAAGGGTCACGGCACCGGCAACGACTTCGTCCTCCTGCCCGACCCGGACGGTCAGCTCGACCTGACCCCGGAGCTGGTCGCGGCGCTCTGCGACCGGCGACGCGGCATCGGCGCGGACGGCGTACTGCGGGTGGTCCGCGCGGCCAAGCATCCCGACGGCGCCGGCCAGGCCGGCGAGGCCGAGTGGTTCATGGACTACTGGAACGCGGACGGCTCGTTCGCCGAGATGTGCGGCAACGGCGCCCGGGTCTTCGTGCGCTACCTGCTCGACACCGGGCTCGCCACGCCCGCCGGCGCGGCGTTGCCGGTGGCCACCCGCGCCGGCGTCGTGCGCGCGCTGGTCGAGGGCGGTGCGGTCTCCGTCGAGATGCGCAGACCCCGGATGTACGAGGAGTCGAGCGCCACCCTGGGCGGTCTGACCCTGTCCGGCACGGTCGTGGACGTCGGCAACCCGCATCTGGTGTGCACCCTGCCGAGCGGCGTGGAGTTGTCCGCGCTGGACCTGATGGTCGCGCCCGGGTTCGACCCGGCGGTGTTCCCGGCCGGCGTGAACGTCGAGTTCATCGTGCCGGGCGACCCGGTCGGCGACACCGACGGGCACAGCCTCATGCGGGTGTACGAGCGCGGCAGCGCCGAGACCCTGTCCTGCGGCACCGGCGCGTGCGCGGTGGCGGCCGTGGCCCTGCGCGACGCCGGCCGGGACACCGGTGTGGTGGCGGTGGACGTCCCCGGCGGCCGCCTGACCGTAACGGTCACCGAGGACTCCTGCTGGCTGTCCGGGCCAGCCGTCCTGGTAGCAACGGGCGAGGTCGACCTCTCCGCCCTGTCCGCTACGCCCCGGCACTGAGCCTGCCGCTTACCGGCTCCGCAACCCGCTGCCGCTGCTCACCGGCCGCTGCTCACCGGGCGTTCACCCGCCGCCGACCGTTCACCTCGCTGGCGCCGCCGGCCGCTCGCCGGCACCTGTTGTCGGCCCTTTGCTCTGCTTCAACCCGCGCAACACCCGGTGTCCGATAATCGGACACCAGGTGTTGCCTCGGCTGAAGCAGAGCAAAGGATGAAGACGACCCGGTCGGGGCAGCCTCCCTCGCCTAAAGCGTGCAGGTGTTGGGGGAGCTTTCCTCGCCTAAAGCGCGCAGGTGTCGGGGGAGCCTTCCTCGCGTGGTGTGCGTGGGCGTCGAGTCGCTCAGGGGGTGGCGCTGGCGGTGGCGGCGATTTCCGGGAGGTCCGCCGGGCCGGGGTCGGCGGCCGGGAGAGGGCTCGGGTTGTGCGCGGCGGCGCGGACGGCTGCGGCGACCGCCGGGGCCACCCGGGAGTCGAAGACGCTCGGCACGATCACCGTCGGGTTGATCTTGTCTTCACCGACGACGTCGGCGATGGCCCGGGCCGCGGCGATCGCCATCTCCTCGGTGAACTCCTCGGCGTGCGCGTCCAGCATTCCGCGGAACACTCCGGGGAACGCGAGCACGTTGTTGATCTGGTTCGGCTGGTCCGAGCGGCCGGTGGCGACCACCGCGGCGTGCTTGCGCGCCTCCCGCGGGTCGACCTCCGGGTCGGGGTTGGCCAGCGCGAAGACGATCGCGTCCTTCGCCATGCCGGCGATGTCGTCGCCGGTGAGCAGGTTCGGGGCGCTGACCCCGATGAACACGTCCGCGCCCCGGATCGCCCCGGGCAGGTCGCCGGAGTAGTTCTCCTTGTTGGTGTTCTCCGCCAGCCACTGCCAGGCCGGGTTGAGGTCGGTCAGGCCGCGGTGCAGGGCGCCCTGGCGGTCGTACGCGATGATGTCGCCGACGCCCTGACGCAGCAGCAGCTTCATGATCGCGGTGCCGGCCGCGCCCGCGCCGGAGACGACCACCCGGACGTCCGAGAGTTGCTTGCCCACGACGCGCAGAGCGTTGGTCAGCGCGGCCAGCACGCAGATCGCGGTGCCGTGCTGGTCGTCGTGGAAGACCGGGATGTCCAGCGCCTCGCGCAGCCGGGCCTCGATCTCGAAGCAGCGCGGCGCGGCGATGTCCTCCAGGTTGATCCCGCCGTACGCGGGCGCGATCGCCTTGACGATCTGCACGATCTCGTCGGTGTCCTGGGTGTCCAGCACCACCGGCCAGGCGTCGACCCCGCCGAAGCGCTTGAACAGCGCGGCCTTGCCCTCCATCACCGGCAGCGAGGCCGCGGGGCCCAGGTTGCCCAGGCCGAGCACCGCCGAGCCGTCGCTGACGACCGCGACGGTGTTGCGCTTGATGGTCAGCCGCCGGGCGTCCGCCGGGTTCTCGGCGATCGCCATGCAGACCCGGGCCACCCCCGGGGTGTACGCGCGGGACAGCTCGTCACGGTTGCGCAGCGCGACCTTCGAGGTCACCTCGATCTTGCCGCCGAGGTGCAGGAGGAACGTCCGGTCCGACACCTTGCGCACGTCCACGCCGTCCAGCGTCCGGAGCGCGTCGACCACCTGGTCGGCGTGCTTGGCGTCGGCGGTGTCGCAGGTCAGGTCGACGATCACGTGGGTCGGGTCCGAGTCCACCACGTCCAGCGCGGTGACGATCGCCCCGGCTTCGCCGACGGAGGTGGTGAGCCGACCGATCGAGGATGCGTCCGCGGTCACGGCGATCCGGATGGTGATCGAAAATCCGGCGCTCGGCAGTCGGGTGATGGCCACGGGATCCCTCCGTCACGGCTGTGCGGCCGGTCGGCCGCCGCCTGAGCATTTCTACCGGGTTGTGGAGGTCGACTGGTATTCGCCCCCGCTTTTGGCGACCTCCAGCACGGGCATATAGCAGGTGCGCTGGGCGTTGTGACGTGTCAGGATTACGTTCTACTTATCAAAACGGACAGGAGAACCGCTTGCGAGACCAGGAGAACTTCGTCCCTGTCGAGGACGAGTTCGACGATGTCACCACCGGCGAGCTGGACCTGTCGGAGCGGCAGTCTCTCCGGCGCGTCCCAGGCCTCTCCACCGAGCTCAGCGACGTCACCGAGGTGGAATACCGCCAGCTGCGGCTGGAGCGGGTGGTCCTGGTGGGCGTCTGGACCGAGGGCACGGTGACCGACGCCGAGAATTCCCTGACCGAGCTGGCCGCGCTCGCCGAGACGGCGGGTTCGCAGGTGCTCGAAGGGCTGATCCAGCGTCGTACGCGACCCGACCCGGCCACCTACATCGGTCGCGGCAAGGTCGACGATCTCGGCGCGGTGGTGCTCTCCACCGGCGCCGACACGGTCATCTGCGACGGCGAGTTGTCCCCGTCGCAGCTGCGCAACCTGGAGCAGCGCACCAAGGTCAAGGTCGTCGACCGTACGGCGCTGATCCTCGACATCTTCGCCCAGCACGCCAAGAGCAAGGAAGGTAAGGCGCAGGTCGAGCTGGCCCAGCTCGAATACCTGCTGCCCCGGCTGCGCGGTTGGGGTGAGACGCTGTCCCGCCAGACCGGTGGTTCCGGTCGCGGCGGCGGCGCCGGCGGCGGTGTGGGTGTCCGTGGTCCCGGTGAGACCAAGCTGGAGACCGACCGGCGGCGCATCCGCCACCGCATCTCCCGGCTGCGTCGTGAGATCAAGAGCATGAAGACGGTACGCGTCACCAAGCGTGCCCGTCGTACCCGCAACTCGGTGCCCGCCGTGGCCATCGCCGGCTACACCAACGCCGGCAAGTCCAGCCTGCTCAACCGGCTGACCGGTGCGGGCGTCCTGGTGGAGAACGCGCTGTTCGCCACGCTGGACCCGACGACCCGCAAGGCCACCGCTGCGGACGGGCGGCTCTACACGCTCTCCGACACGGTCGGCTTCGTACGCCACCTGCCGCACCAGATCGTCGAGGCGTTCCGCTCGACGCTGGAGGAGGTCGCCGAGGCCGATCTGGTGGTGCACGTCGTCGACGGCACCCATCCGGATCCGGAGGAGCAGGTGCGGGCGGTGCACGAGGTGCTCGCCGAGGTGGGCGCGGACCGGCTCCCCGAGCTGCTGGTGGTCAACAAGACCGACGCCGCCGACGAGGACACGCTGCTGCGGCTCAAGCGCCTCTGGCCGGACGCGATCTTCGTCTCGGCGCACTCCGGTCGGGGTATCGACGGGTTGCGCGCGGCGATCGAGGAGCGGCTCCCGCAGCCCGCCGTGGAGGTGCGGGCCGTCCTGCCGTACGACCGTGGCGACCTCGTGTCCCGGGTGCACCGTTCGGGCGAGGTGCTCAGCACGTCGCACCTGGCGGAAGGCACTCTGCTGCACGTCCGGGTCAGCGCGGCGCTCGCCGCCGAGCTGGCGCCGTACGACGTGGCGCGCGAGGGCGAGGCCGTCGGCAGCCGGCCCTGAGCGGCCCCGGCGTCATCCATCGGAAACGCGCGGCATGCGACACTGGCCGAATGCGCCGCGTTGTTTCCTCGGTCACGGTTGCCCTCGGCCTGTTCGGGGCAACCGTGGCGCCGGCCGGAGTCGCCGTAGCCGCTCCCGCTTCCGTGTCATCCCAGCCGCTCGCCGCGGTCGCCGGCAAGAAGCGTTGTACGGTCACCGACGAGCGTCTGCGGGAGCTGTCCGGCCTGGTGGCGACCAAGAGCGGTTACATCGTCATCAACGACGGCACCGAGGTCGACTCGCGTAAGCGGATCTTCTTCCTCGACAGCAAGTGCAAGGTCGTCAAGGAACCGGTCCGCTACTCGGGTGCGGGGCCGTTCGACACCGAGGATCTCGCCGTCTCGCCGAAGGGCGACACCCTGTGGATCGGTGACATCGGCGACAACGCCACCAGCAAGGAGCGGCGGACGCGGATCGCGGTCTGGACGATGCCGATCGCCGGCAACAAGCAGCCGGTACTGCACCGGCTCTCCTACCCGGAGAACAAGCCCCGGGACGCGGAGGCGCTGCTGGTGGGGGCCGACGGCCTGCCACTGATCATCACGAAGGTGGCGAACGGCAACTCGGAGATCTTCACCCCGACGGCGAAGCTGAGGAGCGGCGACACCCCGCCGGTGCCGATGAAGAAGGTCGGCGAGATCAAGCTGCCGAAGACCACCACCGAGAATCCGCTGAGCGTCTACGGGCGGCTCGCGATCACCGGCGCCGCCCGATCTCCGGACGGCACCCGGGTCGTCGTCCGCACCTACGCGGACGCCTTCGAGTACGACGTCACCGGCGACAACATCGTCGAAGCGCTCACCACCGGCAAGCCACGGGTGACGGCGCTGGCCGACCCGTTCGGCGAGGCCATCTCCTACACCTCGGACGGCAAGTCCTTCGTCACGGTCTCCGACGCCGGTCAACTCGCCGCCGACGACCCGGTCGACATCCTGGGCTACACGCCGTCCACCAGCGCGGCGGAGCCCCTGGCCGCGACCGCGGGCGACAAGCCGGCGGCCAAGAAGTCGTGGATGGACGGGCTCAGCTTCACGGACATCACCTATCTGGTGGGCGCGGTCGGCGTACTCGGTGTGCTGCTCGTCGGTGCCGGCATCGTCGGCATCGTGCGGGCCCGCCGTCGACCGCCCGCCGCCGACGATTCGGCGGACGACGCCGACGACCGCGCTGGCACGCCCGGCGTCGATCGTGCGCCGCCGGGCGGCGGCCGTCCCAACGCCGGCGTGTACGGCGGCGGCGCGGCAGCCAGCGGCGGGGTCTACGGCGGCTCCGGCCGGGGCGGTCCCGCTTCCGCTGGCGGTGCCGTCTACGGCGGGGGAGGCGAACGCCCCGGCGGCGCGGGCGGCGGGGGCGCACGTCCGGCCGGGGCCGGGGGTGGACGTCCGGCCGGCCCGGCAGGAGGCGGCTACGGTGCTGCCCGGCCCGGTGGGGGTGGCGGCGCTCCGGCCGGCGGCGGTGTGTACGGCGGCGGCCGTGCCGGCGGTCCCGGAGGGGGTCGACCCGGTGGCGGCGGTGGCCGGCCGGGTGGCGGTGTGTACGGCGGCAGTGGTCAGCCCGGCGGTGGTCAGCCCGGCGGTGGTCGGGCCGGCGGCGGTCGGGCCGAGCCGCCGCGGCGCGGTGGGCAGGAGCCGGACTATCGGGGTCAGCGGCCCGGACGCCGACGTGACGATGACGCGCCGGTCGACCCGTACGGGCAGTATCCCGGCGGCGGTCGTGGCCCTCGGGGCGACCGCTACTGACGCGAACGGCGTCACCTGGGCGGCAGCGCGACGGCCCCGCCCGGATTACCCGGTCAGCAGGGTGCGAACGGTCGAGCGACGCGGGTGAGCGCCGACGGCACCCACCCGCGTGTCGGTCAGATCCGGCGGAGTACCGCCACGACTCGGCCCATGATGGTGGCGTCGTCACCGGCGATCGGGTCGAAGGCCGGGTTCTGCGGCATCAACCAGACGTGTCCGTCGCGGCGACGGTAGGTCTTGACGGTGGCCTCGCCGTCGAGCATGGCGGCCACGATCTCACCCGAGTCCGCGGTCGGCTGCTGCCGCACGACGACCCAGTCGCCGTCGCAGATCGCCGCGTCGAGCATCGAGTCGCCCTTGACCTGGAGCATGAACACCTCGCCCTCGCCCACCAGCTCGCGGGGGAGGGGGAAGATGTCCTCCACGGCCTGTTCGGCGAGGATCGGCCCACCGGCGGCGATCCGGCCGAGCATCGGCACGTACGCCGGGGTGGGCCGTTGGGCCCGCGACAACTCGTCGTCGATGGCTTCGCTGGGCGCGCGGACGTCCACGGCGCGCGGCCGGTTGGGGTCGCGTCGCAGGAAGCCCTTCTTCTCCAGCTCCTTGAGCTGGTAGGCGACGCTCGACGGTGACACCAGGCCGACCGCCTCGCCGATCTCCCGGACGCTCGGCGGGTAGCCGTGCCGCTCCACCCAGGTGCGGATGAACTCCAGGATGCGGCGCTGGCGGGCGGTCAGGTCGACCGTCGCCGGGTCGGGGAAGGCGCTGACCACCGGCGTGACCGGGCGCACGGCGGGCTGACCCGTCCGGCTGCGCGCGGCGGTGCGGCGTCGGGTGGCTGGCGGGCCCGCCTCGGTAATCTGCTGCGGGCTCTTCGGCCGGCTGGCCCGGTCCTCGGTCACGTCCGTCCTCCCTGGTCGGCGCTGGGTGCCTCGTCGGCTCGTGGTGCGTGCGGTTGTTCCTGACCGTATAGGTGAGATCGGTCATTTTCAAACATCTGTACGACCTCCCACCGGCGTGTCGGGGTGAAAAACCACTCTCCTCGTACGGATGTTCTGATAAATGGTACGTCGAGTAGCACGAGTGTTCGATTCTCGACCGTTTTCCGTCCTGCGCGGGCCGCGCGGCCGGTAACCCGGGCGGGCTGTCGGCGTTGGTTCCGCGAGGGGTGGATGACCGGATGGTCCGTGACGCGCCGGACACGCCGGTCAACTTGACCCGGGTTCGTCGGCGACATACCGTCGACCCCTAGATGTAGTAGTGACACGGGCGTAAGTTGCCCACAGGTTGGGTCTGACTACCGACCGCACTCCCGTAGGGTCGATACGGCGGGCGCCATGAGCGCATGGCACCGTTGCGGCGGCCTGTGCCCGGGTGTGTCCGGTACGACGCGATTGATCATGATTAGGGGGTCCGCGATGCGGTGTCCGTACTGCCGGCACGCCGACTCCCGAGTGGTCGACTCGCGGGAGGCCGACGACGGTCAGCTCATCCGGCGGCGGCGTTCCTGCCCGGAGTGCGGCAAGCGGTTCACCACGGTCGAGGAGGCGGTCCTCGCGGTCGTCAAGCGCAGCGGGGTGACCGAGCCGTTCAGCCGCACGAAGATCATCGGCGGGGTGCGCAAGGCGTGCCAGGGCCGGCCGGTGGACGACGACTCCCTCGCGCTGCTCGCGCAGCGGGTGGAGGAGACCGTCCGGGCCAAGGGGGCCGCCGAGATCCCCAGCCACGACGTGGGCCTGGCGATCCTGGGTCCGCTACGCGACCTGGACGAGATCGCCTACCTGCGGTTCGCCAGCGTCTACCGCTCCTTCGACTCGCTCGCCGACTTCGAGCGCGAGATCGAGACGTTGCGGGCCGCGGCGCGAGCCCGGGAGCAGGGTCGGGCCGACGCGGTCGAGGCCGCCGGCCGTACCAACTGAGACTTCACTGTTTTTCCGAGAGATCAGGACGCGCGGTGGGTGACCGCGCAGACGAGGGGGGCGACGGCGTGACAACGAGCCGTTCACGGAACAAGGCAGGCGCGGGGCTGAAGATCGAGCGCGTGTGGACGACGGAGGGGGTCCACCCGTACGACGAGGTCTCGTGGGAGCGCCGGGACGTCGTGATGACGAACTGGCGGGACGGCTCGATCAACTTCGAGCAGCGGGGCGTGGAGTTCCCGGAGTCGTGGAGCGTCAACGCGGCGAACATCGTCACCACGAAGTACTTCCGGGGCGCGGTGGGGACCCCGGAGCGGGAGTGGTCGCTCAAGCAGCTCATCGACCGGGTGGTGAGCACCTACCGCACCGCCGGCGAGGAGTACGGCTACTTCGCCAGCCCGGCCGACGCCGAGATCTTCGCGCACGAGCTGACCTGGATGCTGCTGCACCAGGTGTTCAGCTTCAACTCGCCGGTCTGGTTCAACGTCGGTACGCCGTCGCCGCAGCAGGTCAGCGCCTGCTTCATCCTGGCCGTCGACGACTCGATGGACTCCATCCTCGACTGGTACAAGGAGGAGGGGCTGATCTTCAAGGGCGGCTCCGGCTCCGGCGTCAACCTGTCGCGCATCCGCTCGTCCCGTGAGCTGCTCTCCTCCGGCGGCAACGCCTCCGGCCCGGTCAGCTTCATGCGCGGCGCGGACGCCTCGGCCGGCACCATCAAGTCCGGCGGCGCCACCCGGCGCGCGGCCAAGATGGTCATCCTCGACGTGGACCACCCGGACATCCAGGAGTTCGTGGTCACCAAGGCGCGCGAGGAGGACAAGATCCGCGCGCTGCGGGACGCTGGGTTCGACATGGACCTCGGCGGCTCCGACATCGTCAGCGTGCAGTACCAGAACGCCAACAACTCGGTCCGCGTCTCCGACGAGTTCATGTCGGCGGTCGAGAACGGCAAGGGCTTCGACCTGCGCGGCCGGCTGGACGGCGCGACGATCGAGACCGTCGACGCCAAGAACCTCTTCCGTTCCATCTCCCAGGCCGCCTGGGAGTGCGCCGACCCGGGCCTGCAGTACGACGACACGATCAACGACTGGCACACCTGCCCGGAGACCGGGCGGATCACCGCGTCGAACCCGTGCTCGGAGTACCTGCACCTGGACAACTCCTCGTGCAACCTGGCCTCGCTCAACCTGATGAAGTTCCTCCGCGCCGACGGTGGCTTCGAGGTGGAGAAGTTCGTCAAGTCCGTCGAGTTCGTCATCACCGCCATGGACATCTCGATCTGCTTCGCCGACTTCCCGACCGAGAAGATCGGCGAGACGTCGCGCGCCTACCGGCAGCTCGGCATCGGGTACGCCAACCTCGGTGCCCTGCTGATGGCCACCGGCCTGCCGTACGACTCGGACCAGGGCCGCTCGGTCGCCGCGGCGATCACCTCGCTGATGACCGGTACCGCGTACCGCCGCTCGGCCGAGCTGGCCGGGGTCGTCGGCGCGTACGACGGCTACGCCCGCAACGCCGAGCCGCACAAGCGGGTCATGCGCAAGCACGCCGCCGCCAATGACGAGATCAAGCCGACCAGCCCGGTGGCCACCGCGATCGTCCGCGAGGCGACCAAGCAGTGGACCCAGGGCAACAAGATCGGCGACAAGAACGGTTGGCGTAACGCGCAGGCCAGCGTCCTCGCCCCGACCGGCACGATCGGCTTCATGATGGACTGCGACACGACCGGCGTGGAGCCGGACCTGGCGCTGGTCAAGTTCAAGAAGCTGGTCGGCGGCGGCTCGATGCAGATCGTCAACCAGACCGTGCCGCGCGCCCTGCGCAGCCTCGGCTACCCCGAGGAGCAGGTCGAGGCGATCGTCGAGCACATCGCCGACCACGGCCACGTGGTGGACGCCCCGGGCCTCAAGCCGGAGCACTACCCGGTCTTCGACTGCGCCATGGGTGAGCGGACGATCGCCCCGATGGGCCACGTGCGGATGATGGCGGCCATCCAGCCGTTCGTCTCCGGCGCCATCTCCAAGACGGTCAACATGCCGGAGGCGGCCACCGTCGAGGACGTCGAGAAGATCTACTTCGAGGGCTGGAAGCTCGGCCTCAAGGCCCTGGCGATCTACCGGGACAACTGCAAGGTCGGCCAGCCGCTGTCAGTGGCCAAGAAGAACAAGGCCACCGAGCCGGCCGCCGTCGAGACCACGACCGCCGCGCCGGCCGCGGTGGAGAAGGTCATCGAGTACCGGCCGGTGCGCAAGCGCCTGCCGAAGAAGCGCCCGTCCGAGACGGTCAGCTTCTCCGTCGGTGGCGCCGAGGGCTACCTGACCGCGTCGTCCTACCCGGACGACGGCCTCGGCGAGGTCTTCCTCAAGATGTCCAAGCAGGGCTCGACCCTGGCCGGCGTGATGGACGCCTTCTCGGTGGCCATCAGCATCGGCCTGCAGTACGGCGTGCCGCTGGAGACGTTCGTCAGCAAGTTCACCAACATGCGTTTCGAGCCGGCCGGTATGACCGACGACCCGGACGTGCGGATGGCGGCCTCGGTGATGGACTACATCTTCCGTCGCCTGGCGCTGGACTTCCTGCCCTACGAGCGCCGCGCCGAGCTGGGCATCTTCACCGCCGGCGAGCGGGCCGCCCAGTTGCGGGCCGAGGCCGACGCGGAGGCTGCCGCCGCCGTCACCGGTGCGGACCTCACTGCGATGGCGTCCTCCGCGCCGGTCGAGGCTCCGGCCAAGACCGAGGCGGTCGCCCAGCCGGCCCAGGAGATGGCCGACGTGGCCGCCGCCAAGCCGGCCCCGAGCGTGGGTTCCAGCACCGAACTGCTGGAGGCCGTGATCGGCAAGGCCGCCGACGCGCCGCTCTGCTTCACCTGCGGTACGAAGATGCGCCCGGCCGGTAGCTGCTACGTCTGCGAGGGCTGCGGCTCCACCAGCGGCTGCAGCTGACGTACGCGAAACACAAGCGAGCGCTGCCCCGGCTTCCCTTCTTGGAGGCCGGGGCAGCGCCGTTTCCGAGGCCCGCGGCGTGACTTCTGGCGGGATGGAAATGGGCGGCGTTCCTGCTCAGAACTCCGGCATGATCATTTGATGCTGACCAGTCGCAGCAGCTCGGCCACGACTGGTCAGCATCAAGTGATCATGCGAAGGCGCTTCACCCACTCGCCGCCACCAGCCTTCCGAATGGTTCGGTAACACCCGTGCGCCGCCGTGCGAAGAAGGAGTGTGAGGGCTACGAGGGAGGGCGGCCTGTGAATGAGCCGAGCCGAGCCGATGACGACATTTCCGCCATCGGGGTGGATCCAGTGGCCTTCGAGGTCTTCTACCGGCGGCACCTGGAGGCGGTGGGCCGGTTCGTGGCGCGGCGGGTCGACGACCCACACCTCGCCGCCGACCTGACCGCCGACGTGTTCCTGGCGGTGATCGAGTCGGCGGCCAGCTACCGGCCGGACCGGGGTAGCCAGATCGGCTGGCTGTACGGGGTGGCCCGCCACGTCATCGGCGACGAGCGGCGACGGGCGGCCCAACGACTGCGGGTGACCGGCCGACTGGCCGGACGGCGGGACCTCGGCCCCGACGACATCGCGCGCATCGAGGAGCGGATCGACGCCGAGTCAGCGGCCCGCCGCACCCACCGGGCGCTCAGCGAACTACCCGAGGGCACCCGGTCGCTCGTCGAACTCGTCGCCGTCGACGGCCTCACCGTGGCGGAGGCGGCGACAGCGCTCGGGATGTCGCCGGTCGCCGCTCGGGTCCGCCTGCACCGGGCCCGCCGCCTCGTCCGCGCCGTGCTCGCCCGCCCGGTCACCACCCTCGCCTGAGATGAGACGGAGCTGACGATGAACACGACTGAACGGTCGCCGCAGGATTTCGAGGAGCAGCTTCTCCGGGACCTGAGCGCACACGTCGCCCAACGGGCCGAGCTGGCGTCGGCGGGCCGTGTGGCCGGACACCGTACCCGGTTCCTGCGCGGTTGGCGTCTCGCCGGAGCGCTCGGGATGGCGGTGACGCTGACCGCCGGTGCGCTGGCGGTCCAGACCATGAGGTTCGGCGACCAGTCGCCGCCCAGCGCCAGCGCATCGGAGATCTTCCACCTGGCCGCCGACGCCGCCCGGCAACAGCCGGAGCTCACCGCCCGCCCCGACCAGTACGTCTTCACGGAGTCCCTGGCGACGATCCGCGACCGGCCGGGCAGCGGTCCGTACCGGACGACACGGAATCAACTGTGGCAGTCGGCCGGTGGAGTCGCGTACACGCAGGCACGCTATCGACCGGAGAGCGACCCGAACGGGTGGGGCGAACTCACGGTCCTCCGCGAGGAAGACCCCGCCGACCCCGAGAAGAAACTCGACGTGTTTCCGCCGCCGGCCTACCACGGCGACCTGCCCACCGATCCGGACGAACTGCTTCGCTACCTTCGGGAACACCCGGTCGACCTGCATCTGCCCGAAGGGGCCGACGAGAAGGCCGTCTACGGGGGCGAGAGCATGCCGTACACCACCGCGCGGTCGATGCTCCACGGCTACGTGCCGCCCCGAGCGCTCGCGGCGTTGTTCGAACTGCTGGCACGGCAACCGGGGGCGGTCGTCATATCGGGCGACGTGGTCGACGCCGCCGGTCGGCACGGGGTGGCGATCCGGATGCCCGGCGTGATCGGTGGCAACGATGATTTCCTCTTCGACCGGGACACCCATGTCTTCCTCGGCACCCGAGATTCGGTGGTGCGCAACGGCAAGGAGTCGATGTACGCCGCTGTCGCGCTACTGCGTGTCGCCATCGTCGACCGACCGGGCCAGCTGCCCTGAGCCGTGCGGGCTCTACCACGACAGGGTGAGGCCGGGGTAGCGCCGTTTGCGAGGCTGGCAGCATGACTCCTCCCCTTGCGCGTCGCGTCTACGAAACGTGCCACCTGACCGGGTCGTTCCTCCTGCGGTCCGGTCAGACGAGCGACGAGTACTTCGACAAGTATCTGTTCGAGGCCGAGCCTGGCCTGTTGCGTGAGGTGGCCGAGGCGATGGTCGCATTGCTGCCCGAGTGCGATGTGCTGGCGGGGATGGAGATGGGCGGCATCCCGATCGCCACCGTGATGTCGCAGCTGACCGGGCTGCCGACCGCGTTCGTGCGAAAGCAGGCGAAGGAGTACGGCACCGGCAAGGCGGCCGAGGGCACCCCCGTGGACGGCCGGCGGGTCGTGGTGATCGAGGACGTCGTCACCACCGGTGGCGCGTTGCTGGCGTCGTGCCGGCAGTTACGGAACAGCGGCGCAAAGGTCGACTCGGTGGTCTGCGCCATCGACCGGGAACAGGGCGGACGGGAGAACCTGGCGGCCGAAGGGCTCCGGTTGCGCGTCGCCCTCACCCGTCGCGACCTGGAACTCGCCCTGCCGGGCTGAGCGTCTTGCAGGCGCTTCCAGAACAAGGCACCCGCATGATCACTTGATGTTGACCAGTCGCCGAAGCTCGGGGGCAACTGGCCAGCATCAAGTGATCACGGCAGAGGCCAAGGTCTTCGGCAGCGGCTGGAGCGTGAACGCGTCGTGCGAGATCGTGGTCCGAACGCCGAACGCCGAACGGCGCGGTGGTCCGCGTTCCGTCGAATCGTCCCGCTGGGCTGTACGGCGAGGAGACCCGGGTCGCCACCTCGCAGGTGCCCGTCTTCGAGACTTCGACGGTGTACGTCATCCACTCGCCGCCGCGGGCTGAAAAGTCGGGAGATCGTTGCGACGATCAGGGCATGACAACCGCTGAGGCGTACGTCGAGTTCGCCCGCCGCGAGGCGCACGGGGTTTCACCGACGTACGAGCGGCTGTCGTACGCCGTCGCGGACGACCACGACCTGCTCGCCCTGCTCGACGCGCTCCCGCCGGCCAAGCGACAGCCGAACCTGCTGTACGGGGTGGTCCGCTGGTTGGGCGGCCCGGTCGACGACCCGACCGCGTTCCACGACTACGTGCTGGCCCACTGGCCGGTCATCGACACCGAGCTGAAGCGCAGGGCCACCCAGACGAACGAGGCGGGCCGGTGCGCGGTGCTGCTGCCGGTGCTCGCCGCGCTGCCGCAGCCCCTCGCCCTGCTGGAGGTCGGCGCGTCCGCCGGGCTCTGTCTCTACCCGGACCGGTACGCCTACCGGTACGGCGAGCATGAGGTCGGCGACGGTGCGCCCATCCTGGAGTGCGCGGCCAGCGGGTTGACGCCCCCTGGGCGCGTACCCCAGGTGGTGTGGCGGGCTGGCCTCGACCTGAACCCGCTCGACGTGACCGACCCCGACGACGTGTCCTGGTTGGACGCCCTGATCTGGCCGGAGCACGCGCACCGGCGGTCCCGGCTGCGCGCGGCGGCGGCGGTCGCCGCCGCCGACCCGCCGCTGCTGGTCCGGGGTGACCTGGTGGACGACCTGCCGGCGCTGGCGGCCCGCGCGCCGGCCGGCGCGACGCTCGTCATCTTCCACACCTCGGTGCTCTACCAGGTGCCCGCCGCGCGCCGGGACGCGTTCGTGCGGCTGGTCGGCGAGCTGCCGGGGCACTGGATCGCGAACGAGGCCCCGGAGGTGCTGCCCTACGAAGGTCTACCCGACTCGCCGGACGCGGCGCTGCACAACGTCCTCGCGCTGGACGGCAAGCCGCTGGCCTGGACCCGGGGCCACGGTCAGGCGATGACCTGGTTCGGTTGAGAGCCAGCCTCGACCGGCATCCGGACGCGCAGGGCCTGGATGAACCACCGCACCGCCGGCGTGACCGCGCCCCGGCCCGACCAGCCGTTGATCACCGACAACAGGTCGAGGTAGCGGTCGCGTCGGGGGTCGTCGGCCAGGACCAGCCGGTCCAGCATCCGTTGACGCAGGTGGGCGCCGTCGGGAAGACCGTGCAGGCGGGCGTATCGGCGGGTGACCGCCGCGACCACCGGCTCGGCCTCGTCTCCGGTCGGATCGATGCCGGCGGCTAGCGCGCCCGCCACCTCGTCGCGCACGATGGCGACGGCGTCCGGGCGGGGGAGACCGGGCACGTCGTCGTCGGCGGCGTGCTGGCGAGCGAGCCGCCGCATGCTCGTCCGGAAACCCGGATCGCGGCACAGCTCGGCCACCTCCACCCACGCCTGCACCTGCTCGGCGCTGGGGTCGTCGGACAGCTCCGGCGTCATCGAGACGATCACGCCCGGGTACGGCATCCAATCGTCGGTGAAGACGCTGTCCAGGAAGTCGTCCACCAGGTGCTGCCGCTCACGGGCGGTGAGCTGGGCCAACCGGTGCAGGTCGTCGACCTCGGCCGGGCCGGCCCCGCGCCGCGCCGCGACGATCAGCACCGCCTGGCGCAGTCGCAACACGCGGATCTGCGCGGCCAGCGCCTCGGCGTGCGCGGTGGCCACCTCGTGCAGCGGCACCTCGCGGTCCATCACCCGACGGATGGCGGCCAGATCCACGCCCAGGTCACGCAACGTCCGGACGAGTTCCAGCCGCGCGATCGCCTCGGCGTCGAAGAGGCGATAGCCGGCGGAACTTCGGTCGGTGGGCGGGACGATCCCGTGGTCGGCGTAGTACCGGATGGTCCTGACGCTCAGCCCGGTGCGTCGGGCCAGGTCGCCGATCGTGTACCGCTCGTCACCGCTCATGCCCCCACCCTCACGTCTCCCCCCGGTGGAGACTCAAGCAGACTGGCCCGGTGAACGGAGAGCGACGACCCCTGGCTGACCGGCCGCTCACCGAACCGCACCCGTCCCGCCTGCCGCCGGAGCACCCGGACCGGGCCCGGATCCTCGCCGCGCACGACGCCGCGCTGGCCGCCGGAGAGGCCGGCTACCTCGACCCGGCGACGGGTCTGTTCGTGCTCAGCGCCGCCTTTTTGGCCCGTCGTGGCACGTGCTGCGGACGGGGTTGCCGGCACTGCCCGTACGTGGACGATCCACCCTCGAAATGAGGACTTCCGCCGGACCCGGACACCCCGTACGGTTTCCGACGGACATCGGTCGGCGAGAGGGTGGAACGTGCGCGGGCGGATCGTGGTCGCCGGGCTGGCGGGCCTGCTGGTGAGTGGCTGTGCCGCCGAGGCCGAGCCGGTGGCGGTGCCACCACCGGCGCCGGTGGCCCTGGACGTGTCGGCGGCCTCGTCCGGCGGCGCGTGCCGGCTGCTGGACTTCGCGGTGATCGAACAAATCGTCAAGGTGCGCTTCGACGTGGCGGCGGCCAGCGAGCGGAACGACACCCACACCTGCGTGGTCCGGTCCGAGCGCGTGGCGCTGCCGGAGCTGATGCTCAGCGTGTCCGAGACCAGCATCGACAAGACCACCTTCGGCGCGGACGTGGTGCCCGACAAGGCGACGAAGATCACCGGCCTGGGTCAGCAGGCGTACCGTCGGACGGCCGCCGCGAGCGGCGGGCACGGGCCGGTCGCCGAGGTCGGCTGGCTGGCCACCGACGGCCGACTCGCCACCCTGACCTGGACCGGCGCCAAGGGCGAGCGGACTGCTGCGGACAAGCTGGCCGCTGAGCTGATCGCCGTGGCCAAGAAGGTCGACACCCGGGCGCTGTGACCGCCCGTGGGCGGTCAGCTGGCGGCGACGAAGACCCGGGAGGCGACCTCGCGGGGCAGCCGTACCCGGTCGCCGGAGCGGTCGATCGACACCCCGTCGCGCTCCTGGGCCACGGTCACCGTGGCGCCCGGGTCGACGCCCGCGGCGTGCAGCTGGCGCAGCACGTCGGAGTCGGTCTGCACGCTCTCGCAGATCCGGCGGACCACGACCGGCCCGGACAGCCCGGGGAACGCCAGGTTGCGCTCGCCCTCGCCGGCCTCGCTGGCCGGGGCCCCGGGGGAGCCCAGCTCCTCCAGACCCGGGATCGGGTTGCCGTACGGCGAGCGGGTGGGCCGGTTGAGCAGGTCGTACACCCGCTTCTCGACGGCGTCGCTCATCACGTGCTCCCAGCGGCAGGCCTCCTCGTGGGCCTCCTCGTAGGGCATCCCGATGACGTTGACGAGCAGCAGCTCGGCGAGGCGGTGCTTGCGCATCACGGCCACGGCGGTGCCCCGGCCGAGCGCGGTGAGCGTCAGGTGCCGGTCGCCCTCGACGGTGAGCAGGCCGTCGCGCTCCATCCGGGCCACGGTCTGGCTGACGGTGGGGCCGCTCTGCTTGAGGCGCTCGGCGATCCGGGCGCGTAGCGGCGGCACTCCCTCCTCCTCCAGCTCGAGGATGGTGCGCAGGTACATCTCGGTCGTGTCGACCAGATCGTGAGACTTCATAAGGTAAGCGGCCCTCCGATGCACGATGCTACCCTGCCGCGCGCCGAGCGACCGCTGCCGAATCGCGCCGTGCTGACCCGGATGGTGTTGGATGGTCGCCATGTCCGGTACCGAGGAGCTGCTCGTCGAGGTCGACCGGCTCGCCGCCGAGCTCGACCACGCCGACCCGCCCACCCTGCTCGACGTCCGCTGGCGGCTCACCGGCCCGCCCGGCCACGACGACTACCTGGCCGGCCACCTGCCCGGCGCGGTCTTCGTCGACCTGGACACCGCGCTGTGCGGGCCGCCCGGCGTCGGCGGCCGGCACCCGCTGCCCGACCCGGGCGCGCTGCGGGGGGCGCTGCGGGCCGCCGGCGTCCGTTCCGGTCACCCCGTGGTGGTGTACGACGGCGGCGACGGCCTGGCCGCCGCACGCGCCTGGTGGACGTTGCGGTGGGCGGGACACCGGCCGGTGCGCCTGCTGCACGGGGGCTTCCCGGCGTGGGTGGCCGCCGGCCGAGAGGTCTCCACCGACGCGCCCACCGCGCGCCCCGGCGACGTCGAGGTGCACCCCGGTGCTCTCCCGGTGCTCGATGCCGGGCAGGCCGCCGCCCTGGCCTCCGCCGACGACGCCGTGCTGCTCGACGTACGCGCGGCGCCGCGCTTCCGTGGCGAGGTCGAACCGATCGACCCGGTCGCCGGTCACGTGCCCGGCGCGGCGAACCTGACCGCCGGCGAGTACGTGGGCGCCGACGGGCGCTTCCCGGCCGCCGAGGTGCTGCGGGACCGGTTCGCCGCCGTCGGCGTCCAGGGGGCGCGGGAGGTCGGGGCGTACTGCGGTTCCGGTGTCACCGCCGCGCAGGCGGTCCTCGCGCTGCATCTGGCCGGCCGGCCGGACGCCGCGCTGTACGTCGGGTCGTGGAGCAACTGGGTCGCCGACCCGTCCCGGCCGGTCGCCACCGGGCCGACACCAGAGCGCTGACCAGCGCGTGCGACGGGCCGACGACGGTCCTCGTGCGACGATGGGCTCATGTCCGACGACACGGTGGTGGTGTGGGACCCCGCGCTGCTGGCCTACAACCTGGGTGACCATCCACTCGACCCGGTCCGGGTGGAGCTGACCGTCGCGCTCGCCCAGGAGTTGGGCGTCCTGACCCGACCCGGCGTGCGCGTGGTCAAGCCGGAGCCCGCCGACGACGCCCTGCTGAGCCGCGTGCACGACCCGGCCTACCTGGCCGCCGTACGGGCCGCGCCGCGCGATCCGCTGTTCGCCGGGTACGGGCTGGGCACCTCCGACAACCCGATCTTCGAGGGGATGCACGAGTCCAGCGCGTTGATCGCCGGCGCGACGGTTGCCGCCGCGGAGGCGGTCTGGCGGGGAGACGCCCGTCGGGCCGTCAACGTGGCCGGTGGCCTGCACCACGCGATGCCCGCCCGGGCGTCCGGTTTCTGCGTCTACAACGACCCGGCGGTGGCCATCGCCCGGCTGCTCGACCTGGGCGCCGAGCGGATCGCGTACGTCGACGTGGACGTGCACCACGGCGACGGGGTGCAGGACATCTTCTGGGACGACCCCCGGGTGCTCACGGTCAGCCTGCACGAGACGCCACTGGCGCTCTTTCCCGGTACCGGCTTTCCCGACGAGACCGGCGGTCCGGGCGCGCAGGGCAGCGCGGTGAACATGCCGTTGCCTCCGGGCGTCGACGACGCCGGCTGGCAGCGGGCGTTCCACGCGATCGTGCCGTCGGTGCTGCGCGCGTTCCGCCCGCAGGTGCTCGTCACCCAGTGCGGCGCGGACGGGCACCGGCTGGATCCGCTGGCCGACCTGAACCTGACGGTGGACGGGCAGCGCGCCACCTACCTCGCGCTGCGGTCGCTCGCCGACGAGCTGTGCGAGGGCCGTTGGGTCGCGACCGGCGGCGGCGGGTACGCGCTGGTCGAGGCGGTGCCCCGGGCATGGACGCACCTGCTGGCCGTGGCGACCGGCGACCCGATCGACCCGGCGACGCTCACCCCACTCGCCTGGCGGGAGTTGGCGGCGGCCCGTCGACCGGGCCGGGAGATCCCGCTGCGGATGACCGACGACGCCGACCCGTCGTACGAGCCGTGGCAGCCGACGGGCGAGCCGAACGCGGTGGACCGGGCCATCGCGGCGACCCGCAAGACCGTCTTCCCGCTGCTCGGGCTCGATCCGTACGACCCGCGGGACTGAGCCGGGCCGTTTTCGGTGACGAGCGTGGACCAACCCGTGGACGTGCTGCTCAGCGATGGCAGTACCGTCCAGTTGCGACAGATCGACCCGACCGACGCGCCGGGCGTGGTGGCGATGCACAGCCGGTTCTCCGAGCGCACCCGCTACCTGCGGTACTTCTCGCCGTACCCGCGGATCCCGGAGCGCGACCTGATCCGTTTCGTCACGGTCGACCACCACGACCGGGAGGCGTTCGTGGTGCTGGCCGCCGACCAGATCGTCGCGGTCGGCCGGTACGAGCGACTGGGCCCGCAGGCGCCGGAGGCAGAGGTGGCCTTCGTGGTGGAGGACGCCTTCCAGGGGCGGGGTATCGGCTCGGTGTTGATGGAGCACCTGGCCGACGCCGCCCGGCGCAACGGCATCATGAGCTTCGTCGCCGAGGTGCTGCCGGCCAACGGGACGATGCTGCGGGTCTTCGCCGACTTCGGCTACCAGGTCCAGCGCGCGTACGCCGACGGCGTGGTGCACCTGAGCTTCCCGATCGCCCCGACCGAGGCCACGCTGGAGGTGCAGCGCGGCCGGGAGCACCGCACCGAGGCCCGGTCGATCGCCCGGCTGCTCGCCCCGCGGGGCATCGCCGTCTACGGCGCGAGCGCCACCGGGCAGGGTGTCGGCGCGGCGGTGCTCGGGCACCTGCGCGACGGCGGGTTCACCGGCGCGGTCGTGCCGGTGCATCCGAGCGCGTCGACGGTGGCCGGGCTGCCCGCGTACCCGAGCGCTGTTGACGCCGGCGTGGCGGTGGACCTGGCGGTGGTGGCGGTCCCGCCGGAGGCGGCGACCGCGGTGGTCGCCGACGCGGCCGCCGCCGGCGTGCACGGCCTCGTCGTGATCTCGGCCGGCTTCGCCGAGGCCGGCGGCGAGGGCGCGGCCACGCAGCGGTCGCTGGTCCGCGCGGCCCACGCCGCCGGGATGCGGGTGGTCGGCCCGAACTGTCTGGGCGTGGCCAACACCGATCCGACGGTACGCCTCAACGCCACGCTCGCGCCCGCGCTGCCGCCGGCCGGTCGGGTCGGCATCTTCAGCCAGTCCGGCGCGTTCGGGGTGGCGCTGCTCGCCGAGGCGGACCGGCGCGGCCTCGGCCTGTCCAGCTTCGTCTCCGCCGGCAACCGGGCCGACGTGTCCGGTAACGACCTGCTGCAGTACTGGCAGGACGACCCCGGCACCGATGTGATCATGCTGTACCTGGAGACGTTCGGTAACCCGCGCAAGTTCGCCCGGCTGGCTCGGCGGATCGGTCGCGCCAAACCGGTGGTGGCGCTCGCCTCCCCGGCCCGCCCACCCGGGGTCGGTGACGCCACCGGCCCGGACGAGGTGGCGGTGGCCGCGCTCTTCGCCCAGTCCGGGGTGATCCGGGTGGACACCGTGGCGGAACTGCTCGACGTGGGGGTGCTGCTGGCCAACCAGCCCCTGCCCACCGGCGACCGGGTCGGCGTGGTCGGCAATTCGTCGGCGTTGACCGGGTTGGCGGCGACGGCGTGCGTCGCGCAGGGCCTGACCGTGGCCGACGGCTACCCCCGTGACGTCGGCCCGAGCGCCGGTGCCGCCGAGTTCGCCACCGCCCTCGCCGAGACGGCCGGCGACGACCGGGTGGACGCCCTCGTGGTGGTCTTCGCCCCACCGCTGCCCGGTCAACGCACCGACGTGGACGCCGACGTCACCGCCGCCCTTCCGGCGGCCCTCGCCCTGGGCAAGCCGACCGTGGCGACGTTCCTGGTCGGCCGGCTTCCTGCCGGGGTACCCGCGTACGGCGGGGTGGAGGAGGCCGTCCGCGCCCTGGCCCGGGTGCACCGGTACGCGCGATGGTTGGCCCGCCCGTCCGGCGTGGCACCCCGGCTGCCCCGCGTCGACCGGGACGCCGCGCAGGCCGCGCTGCGCGCCGACCCCGTCGACGCGGGGGCGCTGCTGGCCGCGTACGGCATCGAGACCGTGCCGTCGACGCTCGTGGACACGGTCGACGCGGCGGCCGAGGCGGCGGCGCGGGTGGGTCTCCCGGTGGCGCTCAAGGCCGCCAACCCGGGGCTGCGGCACCGGCTCGACTTGGGCGCCGTCCGTCTCGACCTGCGCGACGAGGCGAGCGTCCGCCGTGCGTACACCGAGATGGCCGCCGGCTTCGGCGCGGACGTGCTGGTGCAGCCGATGGTCCCGCCCGGGGTGGCCTGCGTCGTGGAGCTGGTGGAAGATCCGGCGTTCGGCCCGGTGGTCGGCTTCGGTCTCGGGGGAGTCGCCACCGACCTGCTCGGGGACCGGGCCTGGCGGGCGGTGCCGCTCACCGACACCGACGCCGCCGAACTGGTCGACGAGCCCCGCGCGGCGCCGCTGTTGCGGGGGCACCGGGGCGCCGCGCCGGTGGACCGCGCGGCCCTGGCCGACCTGCTGCTACGGGTCGGTCAGCTCGCGGACGAGCAGCCCCGGGTGCGTTCGGTCACCCTCAACCCGGTGCTCGCCCGACCGGACGGCATCTCGGTCCTGCACGCCCAGGTACGCGTCGGCGGCGTGGCCGCCCGCCCGGACACCGGCCCCCGCCGCCTCTGAGGGGCGCGCCGCTCAGGCGCGGCTGGAGATCTGCTGCACGCCCCAGGTGTTACCGTCCGGGTCGGCGAAGAAGACGAAACCGACATTGTCCAGCGGGTCGGGCACCGGGCGGGGATTCGCGCCCAGCACCTGGATCTCGCTGACCTGCACGCCCCGCTCGACCAGCTCCGCGTGGGCCCGCTTCAGGTCGGGCACCACCAGTTGCAGGCCCCGGAGCGAGCCGGGCGGCATCTCCGGGACGACGCCCCTGCCGATCACGATCGAGCAACCGGAGCCGGGCGGAGTCAGCTGCACGATGCGCGCGTCGTCACCGATCACGGTGTCGTGGTCGACGGCGAAACCAAGCTGGTCGGCGTAGAACCCCTTCGCCCGGTCCACATCCGACACGGGCACGATCACGACTTCCAGCGTCCAGTTCACGGGTGCCCTCTCGCCGGGGTCTCCAGTCAACCATCGCGGCAAGGGGGAAGGCCCCGGCGAACCGCCAGGGCCTTCCACAACTTCGGGCGCGTCAGCAGGCGTACGCCTCCAGGCGCTGCGCCCGCTCCGGCGCGCGCAGCTTCAGCAGCGTCCCCTTCTCGATCTGCCGGATGCGCTCGCGGGAGAGGCCGAACTCCCGGCCGACCTCGTCCAGGGTGCGCTGCCGACCGTCGTCCAGCCCGAACCGGAGCCGGATGACCGCCTGCTCCCGCTGCGACAGCGTGGCCAGCACGACACTCACCTCGTTACGCAGCTCGCCCTGCGCGGCCCCCTCGCCCGGGTCGGTACGCGGGTCCACCGCGGCCACGAAGTCACCGAGCGCGCTCTCCCCGTCGTCGCCGACGGCCTGGTCCAGGCTGACCGGCTCCCGGTCGTAGGAGATGAGTTCGATGACCTGGAACTCGGGGATCTCCAGCGCCCGGGCGATCTCCGCGACGCCGGGCTCGCGACCCAGCGACACCGCCAGCTCGCGGCGGGCCCGGACCATCCGGTTGACCTGCTCGACCATGTGCACCGGGATACGGATGGTGCGGGCCTGGTCGGCCATGGCGCGGGTGATGGCCTGCCGGATCCACCAGGTGGCGTACGTGGAGAACTTGTAGCCCTTGGCGTAGTCGAACTTCTCCACCGCCCGGATCAGACCGAGGTTGCCCTCCTGAATGAGGTCCAGGAAGGCCATCCCGCGTCCGGTGTAGCGCTTGGCGATGCTGACCACCAGCCGCAGGTTCGCCTCCAGCAGGTGGTCCTTGGCCGCGCGGCCCTCGACGACGATCAGCTCCAGGTCGGCCCGCAGCTCCTCCGAGACCGGAGTGCAGGTGACGAGCTTCTCCTCGGCGAACAGTCCGGCCTCGACCCGCCGGGCCAGCTCGACCTCCTGCGCGGCCGTCAGCAGCTTCGTCCGACCGATGCCGTTGAGGTACGCCCGGACCAGGTCGGTGGAGATGCCGCGCTCGTCGGTGGCGTCCAGGTCGGTGAGGGCGTCGGTCTCGGTGGTGGCTGGGCGCGTCCGCTGTTCCGTCATCTCTGTCTCCCCGTATCCCACGTCTGTGCCGTGTCTCCGGCCCAGTGGTGCCGGTGTGAGACACAGCTTGGCGGGCGGGACGTGAAACGGGAGTGAGCTGATCGTGGACCCGACAGCAATCCCGCAGGATCGCCACAAGAAACTGTCACCAGACCGCTTGCCGCCCACCCCCAGCGCCCCCAGCGCTCCCAGCGCGGGAGGGGGTGGGAGGGGGTGGGAGGGGGTTAGAGGTCTAGGAGGATTGTTTTGGGGCCAATGTTGGTGCTTTCCACGAGCATGTGGGTGCGGAAGCGGCCGGTCTCGACCCTCGCGCCGCGTTGGCGCAGGGCTTCCACCACCGCCGTCACCAGGGGTTCGGCCACGTCCGCGGGGGCGGCTGCCGTCCAGCTTGGACGGCGGCCCTTGCGGGCGTCGCCGTAGAGGGTGAACTGGCTGACCACCAGGATCGGCGCCCCGACGTCGGCGGCGGACCGCTCGTCGTCCAGGATGCGCAGCTCGTGCACCTTGCGGGCCATCGTCGCGGCGGTCTCGGCGGTGTCGGTGTGCGTCACGCCGACCAGCACCAGCAGGCCGTCCTCGATCGCGCCAACCACCTCGTCGTCCACCGTCACGCTGGCCCGCCCGACCGTCTGCACCACCGCCCTCATCAGCCCACCACCGGCTCGATGAAGCCGCGCTCGACCAGGTGCGCGACGATCGGGCCGGCCGCCTCGGCCATCTCGGCGGGCTCGACGTCGTGGGCCGCCGCGAGCAGGGCGAGCTGGTCGCGCAGCGGTAGCCGGCCGTCCGCCCCGCCGACCAGCGCCAGCACCAACGGGTCGATCTCCTCGGTCCAGCGCAGACCGTGCGGCATCGCGAGCACCTGCCGGTCGACCGCCCAGCCCTCGTCGCCCATGGTGGCCTCCTGGCGGAGCTGGAGACCGTCGGCGGCCCGGTAGCGCTCGGCGAGCAACGCCTCCGTGTCGCGTACCCGTAGGAAGTCCTGGCGGTCGAACCAGGCACCGATCTGGTCGCCCAGCGGCGGCTGGACCTGCTGGCGCAGGTCCTCCACGCGGACCACCGGATCGGCGTGGCCGCCGCGACGCAGCGACACGATCCCGAAGCCGATCGCCTCGATCTTGTGCTGGTCGAACCAGTCCAGCCAGACGGCCGCCCGTTGCGGGTCGGCACCCTCACCGACGTCGGTGAGCCACAGGTCGACGTACGCCATCGGATCGGCGACCTCGCGCTGGATCACCCAGGCGTCCAGGTCGGTACCCGCGAACCAGCCCGCCACCCGCTCGTCCCACTCCTCACCGGCGACGTGCACCCAGTTCGCGAGGTACTGCATGGTGCCGCCCTCGGTGAGCAGGCCGGGGGCGGCGGCGGCCAGCTCGGCGGCGATGGCGTCACCCACCCGACCGGAGTCGCGGTAGACGTGTGTGGTGGTGCCCGGGCCCACCACGAACGGCGGGTTGCTCACCACCAGGTCGAATCGACGGCCGGCCACCGGCGCGACCATGTCGCCGCGCAGCAGCTCCCAGTCCTGGCCGTTGAGGGCGGCGTTCGTCGCCGCGAAGCGCAGGGCCCGCTCGGAGAGGTCCGTGGCGGTCACCGTGTCGGCGTGGGTGGCCAGGTGCAGAGCCTGGACGCCGGAGCCGGTGCCCAGGTCCAGGGCGGCGCCGACCGGCCGACGTACGGTCGCCCCGATCAGGGTGTGGGTGGCGCCGCCGATACCGAGCACGTGTTCGGCGTGCAGGGGTCGACCCGGCCGGGCCGAGGTCGGCACGTCGGCGAGCACCCACCAGTCGTCGCCGTACGGTTCCAGGTCGACGCCGGCGCGCAGGCCCTCGTCGTACCGCTCGACGATCCCGCCGGCCAGCGCCTCGGCGAGCCCCAACGGGGCCAGCGCGGCGGCGACGGCGGCCTCCGGTTCGGTCTGGTCGCAGATGAACAGCCGGATCAGCGTGGCGAGCGGATCGCGGTCCTCGGTTCCGCGCAGCGCGGCCCGGTAGTCGTTGCGCGCGACCGAGGCGGTGGCCTGCGGGCCGAGCCGTTCGGCGATGCCGTTGCTGGTGAACCCGGCCCGGGTCAGCGCGGTCCGCAGGGCGTCGACGCCGGCGGGGGAGAGCAGCATGTCGTGTTCGTCCACGTCGCCATCCTGCCCCGCGTCGCGTTCCGGGTCGGCGGCACCCGCCGACGGACGTCGGAGCGTCGGTGTCCGACCGGGTCGTTGGGCGGGGCAGGATGGTGGCCATGACGCTCGTGCTCCCCATCGACCCCGAGGCCAACCGTCTGCTGGAGCGCAGCCCGCTGGCCCTGCTGGTCGGCATGGTCCTTGATCAACAAGTCTCGATGGAGAAGGCGTTCTCCTCGCCGTACGTGCTGGCGCAGCGGCTCGGTCACGACCTGGACGCGGCGGAGCTGGCCGGGTACGACACGGAGGCGCTGATCGCGCTCTTCGCCACCCCGCCCGCCCTGCACCGGTTTCCGAAGGCGATGGCGACGCGGGTGCAGGAGGTCTGCCGGGTGCTCGTGGAGCGCTACGACGGCGATGCGGCGCTGCTGTGGTCGGGCGTCGCCGACGGGCCGGAGCTGCTGCGGCGCGTCGCCGACCTGCCCGGCTTCGGCAAGCAGAAGGCGCAGATCTTCGTGGCGCTGCTGGGCAAGCGGTTCGGGGTGACTCCGCAGGACTGGCGGACGGCGGCCGGCGGGTACGGCGACCCCGGCGCGTACCGGTCGGTGGCGGACGTCACCGACGCCGACTCGCTGCGCCGGGTGCGGGAGTACAAGCAGCAGATGAAGGCGGCGGCGAAGGCCGATCAGGGCTGACGGTCAGGCGGCGGTGGGGTGCGCCAGGGAGGCCAGCGCGCGCCGGACGTCGGCCAGCGAGACGGTGGCCGAGTCGTCCAGGTCGGCGAGGCCGGCCTCGATCCACTGCCGCATGAGCGTGGTGACCCCGATGCCCCGGGCGTCGGCGGCGGCGCGGACCCGCTCGTAGGTCTCCAGCGGCAGCCGGACCGACCGGCTCACCATCGGCACGTCGGTGTCGGGTGTGGGCAGGTCCACCGCGGGGCTCTCGTCGATCAGCTCGGCGAGCCGGTCGTCGCCGCTGTGGAACTGCTTCGTCGCGTCGTTGCGGTGCATCGTCACGGCCCCCCTCATCGGCGATCTCTCCGCACGGCCTCGTCGTAGCGCTTGGACTCGACGTCGCTCAGCTCGCGGGCGGAGAGGATGTCCCAGTCGTTGTCGGTGCCATCGGCCTCGGCGAGCAGCACCGCCAGGCGGCGGCCCCGGCGGGCGGCGGCGTAGACCACCATCACGTCGTCGCCCAGGTGGCGGATGACCCGTCGCGCGCTGTGCAGCGCCTCCCAGACTTCCCCGGGCGTGACGTCGTAGACCCTCAGGTTGGCCAACGCCTCGTCGGTGAAGCTGAACCTGCTGCCCACGTCGCGCAGCGTACCACGCGCGTAACACGTACCGGGATGACTCGATATTCGCTGATCACGGCTTCGTGGTGACAGGATGGGGCGTAATCCCCTCGAGGAGGTCCCTGGTGAAGCGTCAGGCGTACGAGCCGATTCTGATCACCGATGCCTCGCGTAGCCAGCACGATCAGCTCACGAGCCGTCAACGCCGCTACATCCTCATGATGGGCATCCGGGTGGCCTGCATCGTCGCCGGAGCGATCCTGGTCGGCGCGAAGGCTCCCCTGCTCTGGCTCTGGTTGCCGCTGTGCGCCCTCGGCATGGTGCTCATCCCGTGGCTGGCCGTGCTGCTGGCGAACGACCGGCCGCCCAAGGAGGAGCACCGGCTGGCCAACCGGTTCCACCCCCGGCGGCGGGTCGAGACCCCACCCATGAGTCTCACCGCCGAGGAGCGTCCTCACAAGATCATCGACGTCGAGCCCTGACCCGCCCCGCGGGCCAGGGCTCCGACGCCTCAAGCCGGTGGTCGGGCGCCGACGCTGGAGACGGCCAGGGCTCCCAGTTCGGTCGCGCGGTCCAGGGCCGCGCTCGCGCTTGCCCCGCCGAGCCAGGCCGTCAGCAGGCCGGCCGCGAAGGCGTCGCCGGCCCCGGTGACGTCCACCACCGCCACCCGCCGGGCCGCCGCCACGCTGACCGCGGTCGTGCGGCCCTCGACCCACACCGCGCCCGCCGCGCCACGCTTGACCACCACCCGCCGGGCCGTCGCCGACAACGCCCGCCCCTGCGCCGCCGGGTCCAGACCGCCGGCCAGCACCGTGGCCTCGTCCGCGTTGACCAGGAGCAGGTCGACATCGCGTACCCAACCCAGGAAGGCCCGCGCGCCGACGCGCCGCAGCGGCCCCGCGGAGGCCGCGTCGACGCTGGTGGTGAGCCCGCGCTCGCGGGCGGCGGCCAACGCCCGCAGCCCCGCTGCGCGCGACGCGGCGTCCAACAGGGTGTACGCGGACAGGTGCAGATGCCCCGCGTCGGGCGCGGCCGCGAGGGCCTTCCCGACGTGCTCGGCGGTCAACCGCAGGTTCGCGCCCCGCGACGTGACCATGGTCCGCTCGCCGTCGGCGGTCAGCACGACCACCGTGCCGGTGGGTACGCCCGACACCCGATCGAGGACGCAGTCCACGCCCGCGCGGGCCAACTCGGCCGCCCGGTCGCGCCCCGCGTCGTCGTCGCCGACCGCGCCGACGAGCGTGACGGCGAACCCCTGGGCGGCCACCCAGGCGGCGGTGTTGGCCGCCTGCCCGCCGCCGCCGAGGCTGATCTCGGCCGCGGTGTCCGTGCCGGCCGCGAGCGGCGCGGTGAGCACCGCGACCACGTCGGTGATCACGTCTCCGACGACGACCACGCGGGTCCCAGGGGTCATGCCGGGACGGCGGCGCGGGCGACCGTGGCGACCGCGATGCGCGCGGCCAGGTCGGCGTTGCGCAGGATGATCCGGATGTTCACCGTGAGGCTCGCACCCTCGGTGGCCGAGTGGAAGTGCGCCAGCAGGTACGGCGTCACGGCCTTACCGGTCACCCCGTCCCGCTCCAGCAGGGCCAGGCCGTCGGCGAGGGTCCGGTCGTGCAGCTCGGGGTCGAGTTGCTCGTCGACCGGCAGCGGGTTGGCGACGAGCAGCGCGCCGGTGTGCACGGCGTGCTCGTCCCGGGCGGCCAGTACGGCGGCGACCTGCTCCGGCGAGTCGACCGACCAGTCCAGGTCGAAGCCGGCGTCGGTGAGGTAGAAGCCGGGGAACCGTCGGGTGCGGTAGCCGAGCACGGCGACCCCGAGGGTCTCCAGGCGCTCCAACGTCGCGCCCACGTCGAGGATCGACTTGACTCCGGCGCAGACCACCGTGATCGGCGTCTGGGCCAGGGTGACGAGGTCCGCCGACTCGTCGAAGGTGTGCTCCGCCTCCCGGTGCACCCCGCCCAACCCGCCGGTCGCGAACACCCCGATTCCGGCGGCCGCGGCCACCGCGCTGGTCGCGGCCACGGTGGTGGCGCCGTCCGCGCCGGTGGCCGCCGCCACGGCCAGGTCGCGCACCGAGAGCTTCGTCACACCATCGACGGTGGCCAGTCGGGTCAGCTGCGCGTCGTCCAGACCGACCACCAGCTCGCCACGGATCATGCCGATCGTCGCCGGCACCGCCCCGGCGTCCCGGACCGCCTGCTCGATCTCACGCGCCACCCGCAGGTTCTGCGGACGGGGCAGGCCGTGCGAGACGATGGTGCTCTCCAGTGCCACGACGGGTCGGCCGTCGCGCAGGGCTGCGGCGACCTCGGTGCCGTAGCTGATGCGAAAGTCAGTCACACGGGCACCGTACGGGGTCGGATGCCGGCCGGCCTCAAGTGGACCCGGCCGTGATGACCTGCCAAACTTGTCGGTTGGAGGTGCAGACGTGAGCACAGAGGTTCTCGAGCGTCCGGAGCTGAAGGACGCCGACACCGGTCCGGAAATGTTCCACTACGTCCGCAAGGAGAAGATCGCCGAGAGTGCCGTCATGGGCACCTTCGTCGTCGCGCTCTGCGGAGAGACCTTTCCGGTCACCAAGGCGGCCAAGCCGGGCTCCCCGGTCTGCCCCAAGTGCAAGGAGATCTACGACTCGTACCGCGAGTGAACCCCGGCCGGTCCTTCGGCCGGCGACGTAGCCTGCGGCGGTGACCACCTCCACCGCCCTGCTCCTCGCCGACCTGACCGGGGTCGCGGTGTTCGCCGCCTCCGGGGCCTCGGCCGCGGTGGCCAAACGGCTCGACCTCTTCGGTGTCGCGTTCGTCGGCTTCGTGGCCGCGCTCGGTGGCGGCATCTTCCGCGACCTCGTCATCGACGAGGTGCCGCCGCTGGCCTTCGCCGACTGGCGGTACGCCACGACCGCCGCGATCACCGCGGTCGCCGTGTTCTGGTTGCACCCGCAACTCGCCCGGCTGCGCACCACCGTGCTGGTGCTCGACGCGGCGGGCCTCGCGCTGTTCACCGTGACCGGCACGCTCAAGGCGCTCGACGCCCGGGTGCCGGCCGTCGGCGCGTGCCTGATCGGCATGCTGACCGCGATCGGCGGCGGGCTCGGCCGGGACCTGCTCACCGCGGAGATCCCCGTGGTGCTGCGCCGGGAGATCTACGCGGTGGCCGCGCTGGCCGGCTCGGTCGTGGTGGCGCTGCTGTACCTGACCGGCCAGGCCGGTGCGGTGCCGCTCACCGCCGCCGCCGTCGGGGTGTTCGGGTTGCGCCTGGTCGCGCTGCGCCGCCGCTGGTCCGCGCCGGTGGCGACGTTGCGGCCACCGCGCACCGGCGACCCCTGGTGAGGCCCGCCCCGCCGCGGTCGCGGATGTGACCAGCGTGGCGTCGCCTGGGCCTGCGGGCGCGCGCTGGTTATGCTGAGTCGGCCTTCGCGGCAGCTTCTGCGCGGAGGCGTTTTCATGGGCGGCGGTACTCGTGGCCCTCGCCCGGTGTCCGCCCTCGTGCGGTCGGAGAGGAGCTTCGCGTGGCAGCCCGGACGCCGGTGCTCGAGACGTTCCCGGCGCTGCGTGCATGGCAGCGCAAGGCCCTGGTGGAGTACCTGCGCCGGCGCGGCGACGACTTCACCGCGGTCGCCACCCCGGGCGCCGGCAAGACCACCTTCGCCCTGCGTATCGCCGCCGAACTGCTCGCCGACGGCACCGTCGAGGCGGTCACCGTGGTGGCACCGACCGAGCACCTGAAGACCCAGTGGGCCGAGGCCGCGGCCCGGGTGGGCATCCAGCTCGACGCCGCGTTCCGCAACGCCGACGTGCACTCCGCCGCCGACTTCCACGGCGCGGTGATCACCTACGCCCAGGTCGGCATGGCCCCGCAGGTGCACCGGCGACGCACGATGACCCGTCGCACCCTGGTCATCCTCGACGAGATCCACCACGCCGGTGACTCCCGCACCTGGGGCGACGGCGTCAAGGCCGCCTTCGAGCCCGCCGTACGCCGGCTCATGCTCACCGGCACGCCGTTCCGCTCCGACGACAACCCGATCCCGTTCGTCGAGTACGAGCGGGGCGGTGACGGGCTGCTGCGCTCCCGCGCCGACTCGGTGTACGGCTACGCCGACGCGCTGCGCGACGGGGTCGTCCGACCGGTGCTCTTCCTCGCCTACTCGGGGGAGACCCGCTGGCGTACCAACGCCGGGGACGAGCTGGCGGCCCGCCTCGGCGAGCCGATGACCCAGGATCTGGTGGCGCAGGCGTGGCGTACCGCCCTGGACCCGGCGGGGGACTGGATGCCGCAGGTGCTGCGCGCCGCCGACGCCCGGCTCACCGTGCTGCGCAACGCGGGGATGCCCGACGCCGGTGGCCTGATCATCGCCACCGACCAGCAGACCGCGCGCTCGTACGCCAAGCTGATCGAGCAGGTGACCGGCGAGAAGGCCGCCGTGGTCCTCTCCGACGACCAGGGCGCTTCCGCGCGGATCGCGACGTTCGCGGCGTCCGAGCAGCGGTGGCTGGTCGCGGTGCGGATGGTGTCCGAGGGCGTCGACATCCCCCGGCTCGCCGTCGGCGTCTACGCCACCAGCGCCAGCACGCCGCTCTACTTCGCCCAGGCGATCGGCCGGTTCGTGCGGGCCCGCCGCCCCGGCGAGACCGCCTCGGTGTTCCTGCCCAGCGTGCCGCACCTGCTCGGGCTGGCCAGCGAGATGGAGAACGAGCGGGACCACGTCCTGGGCAAGCCCAAGGACTCCGACGGCCTCGACGACGACCTGCTGGAACGCGCGCAGCGCGACGACCAGGCCAGCGGGGAGCTGGAGAAGCGGTTCGCCGCGCTCTCGGCCACCGCCGAACTGGACCAGGTGATCTTCGACGGCGCGTCGTTCGGGACCGCCGCGCAGGCCGGTACGCCCGAGGAGGAGGAGTACCTGGGCCTGCCCGGTCTGCTCACCGCCGACCAGGTCTCCCTGCTGCTGACCAAGCGGCAGGCCGACCAGATCGCCGCCCAGCGCCGCCGTACCGCCGAGCGGGCCGCTCAGCCGGCCGCTGCGCCCTCGGCGGCGCCTCCGGTACCCCTGAGTGCCGCCCAGCGCCGTGTGGCGCTCCGGCGTCAACTCAACGCTCTGGTGGCCGCCCGGCACCACCGCACCGGCCAGCCGCACGGCAAGATCCACGCCGAGCTGCGCCGGCTCTGCGGTGGGCCGCCGAGCGCCCAGGCCACCATCGAGCAGCTCGAGGAACGCATCGCCACCGTGCAGACCCTCTGACCCCACGCACCCCACGCCCCCAGCACGAACGCACGGCGAGCATCCGGCCCCCACGCCGCGCGTCCGAGGCACGCCGCGCGTCCGAGGCACGCCGCATTCGAGGCACCTCGGCCACCCAAGGCACCCCGCGCATTCGAGGCACCCCGCGCATCTCAGGCCCCCCGGCCACCCGAGGCACCCCGCGCGCGCATTCGAGGCACCCCGCATCCTCGGCACCCCGCGCATCCCGGGCCCCCACGTGTCGTGTGCCCACCAAGATCGTGCTCGATCATTGATGTAGTGGTGTCACGGGTTTGTGAGGCCACTACATCCTGGTTCGAGCACGATCTTGGCCGGCGCGGCGCGGCGCGGCGCGGGCGGAGCGGGGAGGGCTCGATGCCCAAGATCTGTGCAACTTCGGGGATGTTGCTGCCTCTCGCGCGTCGGAACCAGCAACATCCCCGAAGTTGCGTGGATCTTGGCGGGCGCTGGCCTGGGGAGGGCTGGGCTGGGCAGGAAATAGCCGACCGGAGGCACCCCGTGCGGGGTACCTCCGGTCGGCTATGTCGGTCGCGGACTTAGTTCGCCATCAAATCGGCGCCACGCCAGGTGAACTCGGGGTCCGTCGCGAACCGTACGGTGATCTTCACGAGATCCTCCGCGTACTTGTTCGCGTGGTGCCCACAGAACACCAACTCGCTCCCACCCGAGAGAGAGATACGGAGCTTGCCGGCAGCATTGCAGCGGTCGCACCGTTCATCGGCGGCTGGGGGAGCCACCGTCTCGGGCGGCGGCGTGAGGGTCGGGGTCATCGCCTTCCTCCTCTGGTCGTCACCGATGAACAATCTCTTCGGTCGTTGCTCACCTATCGTGCAACACCCGTGCTGGGCCTTGCCTTCCCTGTGTGCCCGCGGGGGACCGAGGTCACACATGGCAGGGACAGTGTGCCGTGAACCCAGGGTGCCACGTCAACGATCACATTCGTGTATCCGGACGATCACCACCTGGCGTTGCACGCCAGGTGGTCAAAACGACACGTTCGGTTGACGAAACAGGCTCAGTCCAGGTAATCCCGGAGAACCTGCGACCGGGACGGGTGCCGCAGCTTGGACATCGTCTTGGACTCGATCTGGCGGATCCGCTCCCGGGTCACCCCGTAGACCTGACCGATCTCGTCCAGCGTCCGCGGCTGACCGTCGGTCAGGCCGAAGCGCAGCCGTACCACGCCCGCCTCCCGCTCGGAGAGCGTCTGCAGCACCTGCTGGAGCTGGTCCTGCAGGAGCGAGAACGAGACGGCGTCGACGGCGACGACGGCCTCGGAGTCCTCGATGAAGTCACCGAGCTGACTGTCGCCCTCGTCACCGATGGTCTGGTCCAGCGAGATGGGCTCCCGAGCGTACTGCTGGATCTCCAGCACCTTCTCGGGTGTGATGTCCATCTCCTTGGCCAGCTCCTCCGGAGTGGGCTCGCGGCCCAGGTCCTGGAGCAGCTCACGCTGTATGCGGCCGAGCTTGTTGATGACTTCGACCATGTGCACCGGGATGCGGATGGTGCGGGCCTGGTCGGCCATGGCGCGGGTGATGGCCTGCCGGATCCACCAGGTGGCGTACGTGGAGAACTTGTAGCCCTTGGTGTAGTCGAACTTCTCGACCGCCCGGATGAGACCGAGGTTGCCCTCCTGGATGAGGTCGAGGAAGGCCATGCCGCGTCCCGTGTACCGCTTGGCCAGGGACACGACCAGACGGAGGTTCGCCTCGAGCAGGTGGTTCTTGGCGCGCTCGCCGTCCCGGGAGATCCAGCCCAGGTCGCGGACCATCTCCCGGGCGAGCTTCTCCTCGCCCTCGTCGGCCGCGCGCAGCTGCTCGGCGGCGTACAGCCCGGCCTCGATCCGCTTGGCCAGCTCCACCTCCTGCTCGGCGTTGAGCAGCGGGACCTTGCCGATCTGCTTCAGGTACGCCCGGACGGAGTCGGCGGAGGCGGTCAGCTCGGCGTCGCGCCGGGCCTGCTTGAGCGCCTCGGACTCCTCGTCGTCCCACTCGAAGTCGTTGTCGGTGGCCGACGCGGCGGCGTCGGTCTCGGCGGCCTGGGCCAGCTCGGCCGGCTCCTCGACCACCACGTCCTCGATGGTGGCGGCGAGCTCCTCCGGGTCGATCTCCCCCTCGGCGCCCTCGGCCCCCTCGCCCTTGGCCTTGCCGGCTACCTTGACCGGCTTGGCGCCGGCCGCCGCGGCCACCGTGGCCTTGGTCGCGCGGGTGGACTTGGTCGCCTTGGCCGGGGCGGCTGCCGCGGCGGCGACCCCGGCGGTGCTGCCGGCGGCCTTGCGAGCGGCCACCTTGCGCGGGGCGGGCGTCGCCGACGGCTCGTCGGAGGCGGGCGCCTGCTTCGGGGCGGGCGCGGCGGCCTTCTTGGTCGTCTTGGCGGTGGTGGCTCGGGACGCGGGGGTCGTCGAGCGAGCTGCGGCGACCCGGCGGCGGGTGCTGGCCGAGCCGTCCACCACCACGGTCACTCCCGCCTCGGAGAGCGCCCGCAGGATCTTCTTGGCCTGGGCCGGAGTCACCTCGGCGGTCTCGACGGTGCGCGCGAGCTGAGCCGACGTGAGCTGACCGCCAGCGCTCTGCGCATGGGCGATCAGGGTGTCGGTGAGCGAGCGAACGTCGGCGCCGGGCTGGCGGGGTTCTGTCACGAATGACCTTCCGGAGGCGAAGAGCGGGCACGGCCGGGTCGTCCGGCACGGCGGGTCAACCGGGCCGGGCGATGTGGTTGAGGGACCCCCGTGTCCCGGGCCGGCCGGTGGTCGGCGGTCCGTGGCGCGTGGGCAGGGGTGAATTGTAACGCCGTCTGCGGCGATCATCCTGCGCCGCACGGCGTAACGGCGGCGGGACCGCCGATTCGGCGCAGATGTGGACTTTGTAAGGATGATACTCGCGCACGGCCCGCAACGCCCCGGTCGTGCCGGAAGGGGACCCTGGAATGGACCGTTCGGCACCGCCACCGCGGGAATTGTTGGAGATCGCGATCGAGGTGGCGCGGGACGCCGCGGCGACCGCGTACCGGATGCGGGTCGAGGGAGTTTCCGTGGCGGCGACCAAGAGCACGGTCACCGACGTGGTCACGGCCGCCGACCGAGCCGTCGAGCGCCAGGTTCTCGACGCCCTGCGCCGGCTGCGGCCGGGGGACGCGGTCCTCGGCGAGGAGTACGGCACGACGGACACCGGTCCGGTGGCGCCGGGCGGGGTGCGGTGGATCGTCGACCCGATCGACGGCACCGTGAACTACCTCTACGGGTTGCCGTACAGCGCGGTGTCGCTGGCCGCCGAGGTGGACGGGACGGTGGTCGCCGGCGTGGTGCGCAACGTGCACACCGGTGAGGAGTGGACCGCCACGGCCGGCGGCGGGGCGTGGCGCGACGGCGTCCGGCTGCGCTGCTCGGGTGAGACCGACCTGGGGCAGGCGCTGGTCGGCACCGGTTTCGGCTACGACGCCGGCCGTCGGGCGCACCAGGCGTCGGTGGTGGCCGGGCTGATCGCCTCGGTACGGGACATCCGCCGCCTCGGCGCCGCCGCGCTGGACCTCTGCATGGTCGCGGAGGGGCGGCTGGACGCGTACTTCGAGAAGGGGTTGTCGGCCTGGGACCAGGCCGCCGGGGGCCTGGTGGCCGCCGAGGCGGGCGCCCGGGTGGCCGGCCTGGCCGGTCGCCCGGCCGGACCGGACCTGGTGATCGCGGCCCCGTCGGCCCTCTTCGCCGGGCTGCACGACCGGCTGGCCGCCCTGGACGCCTCCGGCGGCCCCTGACTTCGGTGGCTGCCGGTCAGGCCGTCACTTCTTGGGGCCGGGGGACGGGCAGGAGCCCGGCGGCGCGACCGGCGGGCCCAGGTCGCCGAGGGACTGGTTGACCTCGGTGGTGGTGGCGAGCTGCTGGAAGCCGTTGCCCAGCACCACGTCCACGGTGTCGTCGGTGCGCTTGGGGTCGTAGACCGGGTCGGCGTTGTCCAGGAAGTACGCCTTCAGCAGGTGGGCGGAGCTGACACCCTTGGGGCCGAACTTCAGCACGGCCACGTCGTCGATGCCCTTGGGCGCGTTGCCGACCTTCTTGACCTGGAACTTGCGGTTCCGGAAGTCGTCGGCGACGGCGCTCGCCCGGCCCGGCTCGTCGGTCGCGTTCAGGACGTTGATCTTGACGTCCTTGGTCTCGTGCAGGGTGACGTCGGCCAGCGGCCAGCCGTCCGGGCAGCTGCCCGCCGCGCCGGCCTCGCCCTGGCTGTCCCGGACGATCGCGGTGATCACGAACGCCAGCGCCAGGACCCCCAGCAGGCCGACGACGACGAGTGCTCGCACTCGCGCAAAACTCATCTGGGCGCTCCCCGGAGCTGAGGTGGGTGGTGGCGGCCGCCAACGATCGCGCTGACCGTCGGCCGTCGAATACGCCGCTGAGGTTAACGGTTGTCCGGCCGTCGCGTGGAAACAGTCCGACATGCCGGCGCGCCGACCGCGAACCGGGTACTACTACCCCTATCTTCGTGTCGCCTGAATCACATTGGGAACAACTTCGCGTGCGGGGGCGTACATCTCAGCCGCGAGGGCGGTATACATGCCTCGCCCAAGGGGGGGTAAGGTTCCGCGCTCGCAGGGGAGTGGCCCCAGCGGTCCCGACCCGTACGGTCCGCGGGTCGGGTGCCCGACACAAGTGGTTGCCGGCCAGCGGAACCGAAACAGCGTCGTCCGGCGTTACAACCGGAAGCGACAACATCGATATGGGAGAGTGACATCCGATGGCCACCGACTACGACGCCCCGCGTCGCGACGAGGTCGACCTCGGCGAGGACAGCCTGGAAGAGCTCAAGGCCCGGCGCGTCGACTCACAGTCGGGCGCGGTGGACGTCGACGAGGCCGAGGTCGCCGAGAGCTTCGAGCTGCCCGGTGCCGACCTGGCCGACGAGGAGCTCACTGTCAAGGTGCTACCGATGCAGCAGGACGAGTTCCGTTGTGCCCGCTGCTTCCTGGTCCACCATCGCAGCCAGCTGGCGGTCGAGCGCAACGGCGAGCTGATCTGCCGAGAGTGCGTCTGACACGCACGACACCGGCGGCGGCCTCCTGATCGGGGCCGCCGCTACCGGTGTAGGCGTGCGACGCCGGTGGGTACCTGCTTGACTCGTAGCGGGTAGCCACAGCACCGGGAGGTTCCACCCATGAGCGATCGAGGCGACACCACCGACGGCGGCGCGGACGACCTCGGCGCCACCGTCGCGGCGTTGACCGAGGACGACATCGCGCCGGCCCGGCGACGCCAACTACTCACCCGGATGGTGTCCCAGGCCCGTAGCCGGGGCATCTCCGACCTGTTCAAGCCCCGTGCCGCGGTGCGCTGGATGGTCGACACGGTGGCCGAGATAGCCCCGCACGTGCCGGTCCGGGACCTGGCCACCCTGCGTCGACACTTCCCCGGCCTGGACGACGCCGCCCTGGCCGAGCGACTGATCCGTAACGCCTCCCGCACCACGGCCGGGATCGGCGCGGCCGGCGGGGGAGTCGCCGCCGTCGAGTGGACGGTGGCGCCCACGCTGCTCTCCGCGCCCGTGCTGCTCGCCGCCGAGACCGTCGCCGTCGTGGCGGTGGAGCTGAAACTGATCGGTGAGCTGCACGAGATCCACGGCGTGTCGTTGCCCGACGCCGGCAGTCAGCGGGCGGTGGCCCTGGTGCACTCCTGGGCCACTCAGCGCGGGGTCAACCCGATGGTGCCCGGCGTGGGCGTGGGCGCGGTGCTCGGCACCGCCGCCCGCAAGGAGATGCGGGACATGCTGCTGCGCCGCTTCGGTCGTAACCTCACCACCCTCGGGCCGTTCCTCACGGGCGCGGCGGTGGCCAGCTTCCTGAACCGCCGGGCCACCCGCCAGATGGCCGACCAGCTCCAGGCGGACCTGCGTCGTCGCGGCATCGCCCGGCCGGCGCCACCGCCGGCCCTGCCCGGCCCGCCCACGGGCACCTGAGCGGGCCCTGGGCGGCGTTCAGCCCGGCTCGCCGGCCGTGGAGTCGGCGGGCCTGGCGTCGGCGGGTCTGGCGTCGGCGGGTCTGGCGTCGGCGGGTCTGGCGTCGGTGGGCCCGGTGTCGGCGGGCCTGGCGGCGTCCCGGGCGGCCAGCAGCGCCTCGGCCAACTCGACCGGACGCCTGCTGCTCACCACCCAGAACGGGGTCGGGTCGGCCGGGTCGTCGAGCACCACCTGCACGGCGCCGCTGATCCACGGCCGCTGCACCACGAAGGCGAGCGGGTCGGCGCCCACACCCAGCACCTCACGACGCCCGGAGGCGTCCAACGGGACCACGTCGGCCACGAAGCGCGCCGGCAGCCGGGCGTCGTCCACCCGCAGCTCACCGTCGACGACCGCCACCCCGATCCGGCCCAGCCACCACAGCCCGACGGCCGTGACCGGCAGCAGCACGGCGAAGGGCACCCAGGCGCGGGCGCCGGAACCACCCATCCAGATCTCGACCGCCAGCAGTCCGGCGGCCACCAGGCTGATCAGCCACAGCCACCAGGGCAGGTCCAGCCGTTCGGCGTACGCCGGGCGGGCCGGAACCCCTGGCCGATCGGCGGACGGGGAGGGCGACATGCTCACTCCTGCGAGGGTACGGCGCACGACGGGCCGGCCAACCGGCAGGATGGCAGGGTCACCGGAGACAACCGGACCGAAGAGGGGACCCGTGACCGACGTCGTACCCGTGCCCGTACGGCTGCTCGATGCCGAGCTGCCGATGCCCACGTACGCCCATCCCGGCGATGCCGGGGCCGACCTGGTGGCCGCCGCGGACGTGGAGCTGCCGCCCGGCGGCCGGGCCCTGGTGCCCACCGGCGTGGCCGTCGCCCTGCCGGACGGCTACGTGGGTCTGGTCCATCCCCGGTCCGGCCTGGCGGCCAGGCTCGGCGTGACCGTGCTCAACGCGCCCGGTACGGTCGACGCCGGCTACCGGGGTGAGATCATGGTCAACCTGATCAACCATGATCGGGACACGCCCGCGAAGATCTCTCGCGGGGACCGGATCGCCCAGCTCGTGATCCAGCGGGTGGCGCGGGCGCGGTTCGAGCCGGTGGCCGAGCTGCCCGGGTCCGCGCGTGGGACCGGTGGGCACGGTTCGACCGGTGGGCACGCTCAGCTGGTGCCGTCGCCGGCCGGCGGGCAGACGGAAGAAGTGGCAGGGTGATCGTGAACAGCGGAGGGTGGGCGCAGTGATCTTCTCCCGAAAGCGGGCCGATGCCGGGCGGCACACCCGCGACGAGCGGGCCACCGAGGTCCTCGACGAGGGCGGCGCGGGTCCGGCGCTGGTGCGCGGGCCGTACGACATCTCCGAGGTCGACGACGAGGTGCAGCGGCTGGACCTGGGCAGCCTGCACATTCCGGCGGTCGCCGAGGTGGAGGTGCGGGTGCAGGCCGACCCGCAGGGCGTGATCCAGCAGGTCGTGCTGGTGCACGGGGACAACGCGTTGCAGCTCGGCGTCTTCGCGGCCCCCCGGTCCGAGGGGATCTGGGACGAGGTGCGCGAGGAGATCCGGCAGTCGCTGCTGCGGGACGGCGCCTCCGCGCAGGAGGTCGACGGCGAGTACGGCACGGAGTTGCACGCCCAGGTACGGACCCCGGACGGCCCGACCAACCTGCGGTTCGTCGGCGTCGACGGGCCGCGCTGGATGGTCCGCGGCGTCTTCCAGGGTCCGGCGGCCACCGACTCGACCAGTTCGGGCCCGCTCGCCGAGTGCCTGGAAGGCCTGGTGGTCGACCGTGGCCAGGAGGCGAAGCCGGTCCGTGAGCCGCTGCCGCTGCGACTGCCGCGCGAGATGGCCGACCAGGCCGAGGACGCGTCCAGCGAGCCCCGCCAGGTCTGAACGACCGCGTCCCGGCCCGCCGGAACCGGCCCTGTCGGCGTACGCTGGCGGGACGGTTCCGGCGTCGCCGGAGCCGGGCCGGTCCCGGCGAACGTGGAGAGGGTGACGCGGAGGTCATGACGACCGACGAGAGCAAGGTGTCGCTGCGGCGCATCCTGCAACGGTTCACCGCCAGCGAGGCCGAGATCGACGCGCAGGAGTTGCGGCAGGAGAGCGCCGAGTGCGGTGGCGTCCTGGCCCAGCAGTGCTCCCGGGGCCAACTGGTCTCGGTCGCGGGTCGGCTGCGCACCGTCGTCTACACCCCGCGCACCAACCTGCCCACGCTGGAGGCCGACCTGTACGACGGCAGCGACGTCGTCACCCTGGTCTGGCTGGGCCGGCGGCACATCTCCGGGATCGAGCCGGGGCGGCACCTGACCGCTCGTGGCCGGATGGCGATGCGCGACGATCGCAAGGTCATCTACAACCCGTACTACGAGCTGGACTCGCCGAAGTGACGGCGCCGCGGACGGAAGGCCGGTCATGACGACGGGACAGGACCGGGCGGCGCAGCCGGAGACTCCTGCCGAGGACGACGAGGCGCTGCCGACGATCGCCGAGCAGATGGCCGACCAGCTCGGCGGCTGGCGTGGGCTGGTCGAGTCGAGCATCCCGGTGGTCGTCTTCGTGGTCGCCAACATCATCGGCGACCTGCGGCCCGCCGTGATCGCCTCGGTGGCCGTCGCGCTGCTGATCGCCGGGCTGCGGCTGGCCCAGCGCCGGCCGATCCGACACGCGGTCAACGGTCTGTTCGGCGTCGGCATCGGCGCCGCCATCGCGTGGCGCACCGGCGACGAGCGCGACTTCTACTTGCCCGGCATCCTCTACGGCATCGGCTACGGCATCGCCCTGCTGATCTCGGCGGCCGTCCGACAGCCCCTCGTCGGTTGGATCTGGTCGGTGCTGGTCGCCAAGGGCCGCTCCGAATGGCGGACCGACCCGAAGCTGGTGCGTACCTTCACCCGGCTGACCGTGCTGTGGGGCGTGGTGTGGCTCGCCAAGGTGGGCGTGCAGGCCGGGCTCTACCTGGCCCACCAGGACACCGCGCTGGGCGTGGCCCGGTTGGCCCTGGGCTATCCGCCGTACGCGCTGTTGCTGCTCATCACCGTCTGGACGGTGCGCCGGGTCACCCGGGAGCCACAGCCCACCCCGCTGCCCGGCGCCTGAGCAGGGCAGCGCCGAGGCCGGCTCAGCGTGAGCCGCGCGTCCGCTCGACGCTGTCCGGGCCGAGGATGACCGCGCGCACGTCGTCCTCCACCTCGGCCGTACAAACGAAGATCAACTCGTCGCCGGCCTCGATGGGATCGTCCGGGCTGGGCACCAGGACACGCTTGCCGCGCAGGATCGCCACCAGGGCGGAGTCGCGGGGCAGCGGCACCGCGTGCAGGGGCTGACCGACGTACGGGGCGGTCGGCGGCAGGGTGATCTCGACCAGGTTGGCCTCGCCCTGCCGGAACGTCATGAGCCGGACCAGGTCGCCGACGGTGACCGCCTCCTCGACCAGGGCGGCCATCACCCGGGGCTTGCTGACCGCGACGTCGACGCCCCACTGCTCGGTGAAGAGCCACTCGTTCTCCGCCCGGTTGACCCGGGCGACCACGCGCGGCACCGCGAACTCGGTCTTGGCCAGCAGCGACAGCACCAGGTTGGTCTTGTCGTCGCCGGTGGCGGCGACCACCACGTCACAGCCGGCGACGTTCGCCTCCTCCAGGCTGGCCACCTCGCACGCGTCGGCGAGCACCCACTCGGCGGCGGGCACCCGGTCCGGTCGGAGCATCTTCGGTTGACGCTCGATCAGCATCACCTGGTGGCCGTTCTCGATCAGCTCCTGGGCGATCGAACGGCCCACGTTGCCGGCGCCGGCGATGGCGATCCGCATGGCTCAGTGCCCTCCTTCCGGCGGCGTTGCCGCCACCGCCGTGACCGCGGCCACGATGTCGTCGCTGACCAGCATGAACACCTGGTCACCCTCCTGTACGAGGGTGGACGCGGTGGGCAGCGTGCCGATCCCGAAGCGGATCAGGTAGGCCACCCGCGCACCCGAGGCCTGCTCCAGCACGTGCACCGGGTGACCGATCCACTCCCGGTGCACCGGCACCTCGACGATCGACACGGTGCTGGTCGGGTCGCGGAAGATCTCCACGTTGCCCTCGGGCACGAGGTGCCGCAGCATCCGGTCGGCCGTCCAGCGCACCGTCGCCACGGTGGGGATGCCGAGGCGCTCGTACACCTGCGCCCGGCGCTGGTCGTAGATCCGGGCCGCGACCCGGGACACGCCGAACGTCTCGCGGGCCAGGCGCGCCGAGATGATGTTGGAGTTGTCGCCGCTGGAGACCGCCGCGAAGGCGTCCGCCCGCTCGATGCCGGCCTGGCGCAGCACCTCACCGTCGAAGCCCGCCCCGGTCACCGTGATGCCGGCGAAGTCGGGGCCGAGCCGGCGGAAGGCGTCGGCGTCCTGATCGATCACCGCCACCGAGTGTCCCCGGGACTCCAGGCTGTGGGCGAGGGTCGATCCGACCCGCCCACATCCCATGATCACGACGTGCACGCTGTCCCTCCCAAGGTGCGTACCGTTCCCGCTACCGGTGGCCTTCGAGTGCGAGCCTGCCACGTCCCGGTCGAGAGCGGGGACCGACCGTACCCCGCCGCCGTACGCGTCGATGATCGCCCACCCCCGCGTTCGCACCGTGGTGGTCGTACTCTTGGCGTTCGTGGCCAGTCCCACCTCGCTGCTGAAGCGGCTGCTCCTCGGTCGACCGTTCCGGTCCGACCGCCTGCAGCACACCCTCCTGCCGAAGCGCATCGCGCTGCCCGTGTTCGCTTCCGACGCGCTGTCCAGCGTCGCGTACGCGCCTGACGAGATCCTGCTGACCCTGTCGATCGCCGGGGCGTCGGCGTTCGTGTTCTCCCCGTGGATCGCCCTCGCGGTCGTCGTGGTGATGCTCACCGTGGTGGCCAGCTACCGGCAGAACGTGCACGCCTACCCCTCCGGTGGCGGGGACTACGAGGTGGCCACGGTCAACCTCGGCCCCAAGTTCGGCATCGGGGTGGCGAGCGCCCTGCTGGTCGACTATGTGCTCACGGTGGCCGTGTCCGTCTCCTCGGGGGTGGCCAACCTCGGCTCGGTGGTCCCGTTCGTGGCCACCCACAAGGTCATGATCGCGGTCCTCGCGGTGGTCCTGCTGACCGCCGTCAACCTGCGCGGGCTGCGCGAGTCGGGTACCGCCTTCGCCATCCCCACCTACGGCTTCGTGATCGTGATGGGCGGCATGCTGCTCACCGGGCTGTTCCGCGTCTTCGTCCTGGGCGACGACCTCCGCGCGCCCAGCGCCGACCTGGTCATCCAGGCCGAGCACAGCGTGACCGGCTTCGCGCTGATCTTCCTGCTGCTGCGGACGTTCAGCTCGGGCGCGGCCGCGCTCACCGGCGTCGAGGCGATCTCCAACGGCGTTCCCGCGTTCAAGGCGCCGAAGAGCCGCAACGCCGCCACCACGCTGCTGCTGCTGGGCGCGATCGCGGTGAGCCTGCTCGTCGGGATCATCTGGCTGGCCCGGCTGACCCACCTGCAGTTCGTCGAGGACCCGGCCCTGCAGATCGTCTCGGGCCCCGACGGGTACGTGCAGAAGACGGTAACCACCCAGCTCGGCGAGACGGTCTTCGGCGCCGGCTCGATCCTGCTCTACGTGGTGGCCGGGATGACCGCGCTCATCCTCTTCCTGGCCGCGAACACCGCCTTCAACGGCTTTCCGGTACTCGGCTCGATCCTCGCCCAGGACCGCTACCTGCCCCGTCAGTTCCACACCCGGGGCGACCGGCTGGCCTTCTCCAACGGCATCACGTTCCTCGCCCTCTTCGCGATCGTCCTGATCGTCGGCTTCCAGGCCGAGGTGACCCGGCTCATCCAGCTCTACATCGTCGGGGTGTTCGTCTCGTTCACCGTCTCCCAGGCCGGCATGATCCGGCACTGGAACCGGCGGCTGCGCACCGAGCGGGACCCGGAGGCCCGCAAGCGGATGCACCGCTCCCGGGCCATCAACACGTTCGGCATGGGCCTGACCGGCACGGTGCTGGTGATCGTCCTGATCACCAAGTTCCTGCTCGGCGCGTGGATCGCGATCGCCGCGATGGCGGTGATCTACGCGCTGATGCTGGCCATCCGCCGGCACTACGACCGGGTCGCCGCCGAGCTGACCCCGCCGGACGAGAGCCGGGGCGTGCTGCCCGCCCGCAACCACGCGATCGTGCTGGTCAGCAAGCTGCACCAGCCGACGTTGCGGGCCATCGCGTACGCCCGGGCCACCCGCCCGGACACGTTGACGGCGGTGACCGTCAACGTGGACGAGAAGGACACCCGCGACCTCCAGGCCGACTGGGAACGGCGGGAGATGGCGATCCCGCTCACCGTCGTCGATTCGCCGTACCGGGAGATCACCCGGCCGATCCTGGACTTCGTCGCCTCCACCCGCCGTACGTCGCCGCGCGACGTGGTCACCGTCTTCATCCCCGAGTACGTGGTGGGGCGCTGGTGGGAGAACCTGCTGCACAACCAGAGCGCGCTGCGCCTCAAGGGCCGGCTGCTCTTCGAGCCGGGGGTCATGGTGGTCAGCGTGCCGTGGCAGCTCGCCTCGACCGCCAGCAAGAACCTGGACCGGCTCGACGCCACGCTCTCCAACACGCCGGCGCGCGGACCCCGGGGCACCGTGCCGGCGGCGGTGGCCGCGCCGCCGCCCGGCGAGACCGCCCCGGCCGGCGGCGAGACGCCGGGAGACGGCCGTGACTGAGCGTACGACCGCGGGTGCGACCCCGACGGCCGAGCGGGGCCTCGGCGAGGCGGAGCGGGTCGAACTGACCGTCGACGCGGTGGCCCCCGGCGGGCACTGTGTCGCCCGGGTGGACGGGCAGGTGGTGTTCGTCCGCCACGCGCTGCCCGGGGAACGGGTGATCGCCGAGGTCACCGAGGTGCACCGGGGGTTCGTCCGGGCTGACGCCGTGACCGTGCTGGATCCCTCGCCGGACCGGGTCGAGCCGCCCTGCCCGTACGCGAGGCCGGGCGCCTGCGGCGGGTGCGACCTGCAACACGTCGCCCCGGCCGCGCAGCTGGCCTGGAAGACCGCCGTGGTGCGTGAGCAGTTGGCCCGTCTCGGCGGGCTCACCGACGTCGAGCTGGACCGGCTCGACGTCCGGGTCGAGGCGCTGCCGGGCGGACTGCTCGGCTGGCGTACCCGGGTCCGCTACGCGGTCGACGCCGCCGACCGGGCGGGCCTGCTCAAACACCGCTCGCACGAGGTCGTGCCGATCGACCGCTGCCGCATCGCCCACCCGGCCATCCAGCAGCTTGCGGTGCTCAGCCCGACCGGCGCACGCTGGCCGGCGGCGGAGGCGGTGGAGACCGTCGCCAGCGGCGGAGGGGACGTGAGCGTCGCCGAGGTCCGTGACGGGGTCGTCACCCCGGTGAGCGGGCCCACCGAGGTCCGTGAGGTGGCCGCCGGGCGGGACTGGGCGCTGCCCGCGTCCGCGTTCTGGCAGGTGCACCCGGCGGCGGCCGACACGCTGAACACGGCCGTGCTGGAGCTTCTGGACCCGCGGCCGGGCGAGGTCGCCTGGGACCTCTACGGAGGCGCCGGGCTGTTCGCCGCCGGGCTGGCCGCCCGCGTCGGCGCGTCCGGTCGGGTGACGCTGGTGGAGGCCTCCACGCAGGGTGTCGCCGCCGCCCGGGAGAACCTGGCCGACCTGCCCCGCGTCGAGGTCGTGTCGGCGCGGGTGGAGACCGCGCTGGCCCGTCGACGGATCACCGGCCCGGTCGACGTGGTGGTGCTCGACCCGCCGCGCTCCGGCGCCGGCGCACCGGTGGTGCGCGCTCTGGCCGCCGCCGGTCCACGGGCGGTCGCGTACGTGGCGTGTGACCCGGCGGCCTTCGCCCGGGACGTCCGCACCTTCGCCGAGCTGGGCTGGCGGCTGGCGGCGCTGCGCGGCTTCGACCTGTTCCCGATGACCCAGCACGTCGAGTGCGTCGGACTGCTGCTGCCGCCGGCCTGACCAGGTGCTCAGCCGGCTGCTCCGGGGCAGGCGGCTCGGGCCAGGCTGCGGAGTACCGGGCGGCCGATAGACTCTCCGGTCATGAGCGTTGAAGAGGACACGGCCAACCACGGTCGGCTGCTGGAGACGGTCCGCGGTCCGCAGGACGTCAAGCGGATGTCTGGCGAGGAGCTGGATGTGCTCGCCGCCGAGATCCGGGACTTCCTGATCGCCAAGGTCTCCCGCACCGGCGGGCACGTCGGGCCCAACCTCGGCGTGGTTGAGCTGACGCTGGCCATGCACCGCGTCTTCGACTCCCCCCGGGACCGGCTCCTGTTCGACACGGGCCACCAGGCGTACGTGCACAAGATCCTCACCGGGCGTCAGGCCGGCTTCGACAAGCTCCGCCAGCGCGGTGGCCTCTCCGGCTACCCCAGCCAGGCCGAGAGCGAGCACGACCTCATCGAGAACTCGCACGCCTCCACCGCGCTCTCCTACGCGGACGGCCTGGCCAAGGCGTACGCCCTGCGGGGTGAGCAGCGCAGCGTCGTGGCCGTGGTCGGCGACGGCGCGCTCACCGGCGGTATGTGCTGGGAGGCGCTGAACAACATCGCCACCGCCGGCAACTCGCTGGTCATCGTGGTCAACGACAACGGCCGCTCGTACTCGCCCACCATCGGCGGACTGGCCGACCACCTCTCGTCGCTGCGACTCAACCCGGGCTACGAGAAGGTCCTCGACACGGTCAAGGACGCCCTCGGCTCCACCCCGTTGGTCGGCAAGCCGATGTACGAGGTACTGCACGCGGTCAAGAAGGGCATCAAGGACGCGGTCGCCCCGCAGGCCATGTTCGAGGACCTGGGCATCAAGTACGTCGGCCCGGTGGACGGGCACGACGTGGCGGCCGTCGAGTCGGCCCTGCGCGCGGCGAAGAACTTCGGTGGCCCGGTGATCGTGCACGCCGTGACCCGCAAGGGGTACGGCTACCGCCCGGCTGAGGAGGACGAGGCGGACTGCCTGCACGGCCCGAGCAGCGCCTTCGACGTGGAGACCGGCACGCTGCTGGCCGCCCCCTCGGTGAAGTGGACCCACGTCTTCGCCGACGAGCTGCTGGCCATCGCCGACGAGCGGCCCGACGTGGTGGGCATCACCGCCGCCATGGCCGAGCCGACCGGCATCGCCAAGCTGGCCCGCAAGTACCCCGAGCGGGTGTACGACGTGGGCATCGCCGAGCAGCACGCCGCCACCTCGGCGGCCGGCCTGGCGCTCGGTGGCCTGCACCCGGTGGTCGCCGTCTACGCCACGTTCCTCAACCGCGCCTTCGACCAGGTCCTGCTGGACGTGGCGATGCACAAGCTGCCGGTGACCTTCGTGCTGGACCGGGCGGGCATCACCGGCCCGGACGGCCCCAGCCACTACGGCATCTGGGACATGTCGGTCTTCGGTGTGGTGCCCGGTCTGCGGATCGCCGCTCCCCGTGACGCCGCCACCCTCCGCGAGGAGCTGCGCGAGGCGGTCGCCACCGACGACGGCCCGACCGTCCTGCGGTTCCCGACCGGCGCGGTCGCCGCGGACCTTCCGGCGCTGCGCCGGGTCGGCACCGTCGACGTGCTGGCCGAGTCGGCGCGTACCGACGTGCTGCTCGTCGCTGTCGGCTCCTTCGGCCAGATGGGCATGGAGGTCGCCGCCCGGGTCGCCGAGCACGGCTACGGCGTGACCGTCGTCGACCCCCGCTGGGTGCGCCCGGTCCCGGCCGAGCTGGTCGACATGGCCGCCCGCCACCGCCTCGTCGTCACCGTCGAGGACGGCGTCCGGGTCGGCGGTGTCGGCGACGCTCTCGGCCAGGCGATGCGCGACGCCGACGTCCGGGTGCCGCTCAAGGACCTGGGCGTACCGGCCGACTGGCACCCGCACGGCACCCGCGCGCAGATCCTCGCCGACCTCGGCCTGACCGCGCAGGACGTGGCCCGTGACGTCACCGGCTGGATCTCCCGCCTGGACGCCACCCCGGACCACCTGACCCCCACCAGCAACACGGCAGCCCAGAACTAACCCCTGGACCCCACGACGGCGGGCACCCCCACGGGGGCGCCCGCCGTCATGCGTCCGCGCCACCCCGCCCCCGCCTCCGCGCGGCCTCCCACCCTCACACCCGTTCCTCGTCGATCATGGAGTTGTGGTGCCCGTTTTGGGGCTTGAGAGGCGCTTTGCACCCACCACAACTCCATGATCGACGGGGCGGTGCGGGGCAGGGCGGGGTGGGGCGGGCTGTTAGCGGTGGGGGCTTACTGAGCGGTAGTGGGTTTTGTCGGTGTTGGCGAGGCTGTAGGTCTGGGTGCGGGACGGTTCCGGCACGACGACCAGGCCGGGGCGTTCCACCAGCAGCGGGGTGCCCGGCGGCACGGAGAGCGAGCTGTCCCGGGTGGCCCGCCAACTGAGCACCAGAAGCGGTTGGTTGGGGACCGGAAGCTGATACGTCTGCAACGGGGTGGCCCGGTCGGCCGGCGACACCACCGGCGCGCTCCCGTCCGCCGGTCGGTAGACGACAGCGGTCATCGTGCCGGCGTCGGTGTCCCAACTGAGCTGCTGCAACTCGGCCGGCTCGCCGCCGCCGAGCGCCACCTCGCCGAGCGACCGGACCGAGAGCTTCGCCATCGGCCAGGACGTCGGTACCGACTTCGGCGCGTCCCGGTCGCCGATCCGGCGCGGAATGCTGCCGAAGGGACCCCGTTCACCGGCCAGCACACAGGTGTCCAGGCCGGTGAGCGCCCGCCGGCCGGCGCCGGACTCGTCCCGTACCAGCGGATAACGCGGGTCGGTCGTGCCGGTGCCCAGGTCGAGCAGCCGGTCGGCGGCCCGCCCCCGGGGCAGTGACTCGGTGGCGCGCAGGGTCGCCGTCACGCCGACCGCCGTGCAGGCCGGCACGTCGACCGGCGCGCTGAGGCCGTCGGCGATGGCCAACGCCCGACCCTGCGGCCCGAGCAACTGCTGCACCCGGGCCGAGACCAGGTAGCGCCGGCCGCCGGTCGTCTGGACCGGCAGCACGTCGGAGTAGACCAGGTAGCCGGGGTCGGTGTACTCGGTGGCGCGGCTGATCGCGTACCGGCCGCCGTCACCGGTGAGTTGCAGCAGCCAGGACGCGCTCTCGCCCGGCACGTCGGCCGCGACCAGGGCCACCGGGGCCCCGTCGACGCGTCCGGAGAAGAGGATGCCGGACGACGGCAGGTGCGCCCGGTCGTCGTCCGGTGACCGCCAGTCGCGTACCGCCTCGGTGACCGCCGTCGTCGCCCCGGCGTCGCCGGACAGGTCGCCCCGGGGTGGCCACACGGCCAGCGCGCCGTCGAGGCTGTCGTACCCCACCCGCAGGTCGCGAGGCGCGCGGTCCGCGACGGGACCGCATGCGGTGCTGACCAACAACGCCGTCACCAGGGCGGCGAGCGTCCTGCCGTGCCGGCGGCCCGGAGTCACCTGATCCGCCCCCGATCGCCTCGCCGTCGCTGTCGGAAAGCGCCATAGTACGAGATGTCCGATGCGACGCCGCCGCTGGCCGGTTCCGCGTCCGCCACAATGGACATCACCGGGGCTTTAGTGCCCTTTTCGCCGCTCGGGTAGACTCCGCCGACTGTGACGCCTGCCGAGTCCCGCGCCCTCGCTTCCCGGGCCAGGTCCGTCGGGGCGCCCGGCGACTCCGCCGATCCGGCCGACCGTGTCGACACCGCCCCGACCATCCCGACCTCGACCGCACCAGAAACGACCGCGCCGGCCCCGAGCCAGCCCGAGGAGGCCGACCCGTCGCGGGTCGCGCCGCACGAGGCCGTGCCGGACCAGACAGCGCCGAACCAGGACGCGCCGCACGAGGCTGCTCCGGACGCGACTGTGTCGGAGACCACCGTGCCAGACGGGACGGTCCCGGCGTCCGGGCCGGGGCGGAGCCGTTGGGTCCGCTGGACCCGACGACGCCAGCACCTGGCGGTCGGCGCGCTGTTCCTGCTCGCCGCCCTCTGGGTGACCAGCCGGATCTGGCTGGACCCGGCCGGCCGGGTGGCGTCGCTCTACACCGGTGACCCGGCTCAGGTGCAGTTCTTCCTCGCCCACTCGGTACGGGTGGTGCTGCACGGTGAGTACCCGTTCTACACCGAGCAGTTCAACTACCCCGACGGCGTCAACCTGATGGCCAACACGGCGGTGCTGGCGCTGGGCATCCCGATGGTGCCGGTGACCCTGCTGTTCGGTCCGGCGGTGTCCTTCGTGGTGCTGGTCACGCTCGGTCTCGCCGGGACGGCCATGGCCTGGTATCTGGTGCTCCGCCGCCACATCGTGCGTACGCCGCTCGCGGCGGCCGTCGGTGGCTGGTTCTGCGGCTTCTCCCCGGCGATGCTCTCGCACGCGAGTTGGCACCCGAACATCATCAGCCAGTTCCTGCTGCCGTTCATCGTCTGGCGGGTCCTGGTGTTGACCCGTTCGCGCCGGCCGGTCCGGGACGGCGTCCTGCTGGCTCTGCTCGTCACCGCGCAGGCGTTCATCAACGAGGAGATCCTGCTCTTCACGGCGCTGGCCTGCGGGATCTTCCTGATCGCGGTGGTGGTCCAGGAGCCGGCCCGTTGGCGGGCGGCGTGGCGACCGCTGGCCGCCGGTCTCGCCGCCTGCGCGCTGCTGGCCGGGGCGCTGCTCGCGTACCCCCTGTACGTGCAGTTCGTCGGGCCGATGGCGTACCACGGGCTCAGCGACGCGGTGCAGGACTACGGCAACGACATCGCCGCCTTCTTCGCCCCCGGCTCGGCCACCCTCGGCGGCAACCAGCGGGCCAACGTCAACCTGGCGCCGAACTACTCGGAGGAGAACGCCTTCTTCGGCTGGAGCCTGTCGATGCTCGCCGTCGGCGTCGTGGTCTGGCTGCGTCGGGAGATGCTCGTCCGGGCGCTCGCCGCGACCGGCGCGTTCTTCGCCCTGCTCTCCCTCGGTGAGCAGATCTCCTGGTGGGACCGGGACCTGATCACCGGGCCGTGGGAGCTGCTGGTGCACCTGCCCCTGCTGGACGCGGTGGTACCGACCCGGTTCGGTCTGATCACCACGGTGGTCATCGGCCTGCTGCTCGCGATCGCCGTCGAGCGGGCCTGGGCGCTGCGGCCGGCCGACCGACGTACCGTCCGGACGCTCACCGCCGCCGGCCTGGCGTTTGCGCTGCTGCCGATCGCTCCGATGCCGCTGCGGATGGTGTCCCGGCCCCCGGTGCCGGAGTTCATCACCGCCGACCGGTGGCGGGCGTACGTCGGCCCGGACCAGACGCTCGTGCCGATCCCGGTGCCCAGCATGGGCAACACGCACGGCATGCGCTGGGCGGCGGCCACCAACCTCGACTTCAAGATCCCGGGCGGCTACTTCCTCGCTCCGCGCAACGGCAACACCGGTGACCCGGGTCGGTTCGGCGGCCGACCCAGCGGGGTGGGCCAGCTGCTGGAGGAGGTGGCGACCACCGGTCGTACCTCCAAACTGGACGACCGGCAGCGTCGGCGCTTCACGGACGAGCTGCGGCACTGGCGGGCGGCGATCCTCGTGCTCCCGGTCCGTCAGCAGAACGCCGAGCCGTTGCGACGTACCATCGAGGAGCTGGTCGGCCCCGGTCGCCAGGAGTTGGACGTCTGGGTGTGGGATGTCCGGACGCTGACCGACCGCTCGGTCTGATGACCACGGGAACGGCGCCGTCGACGACGCCGGCCGATTCCCCGACCGCGCGCCCGCCCCGAGCGGCGTGGCTGCCGGACGCGCTGGTGGTCGCGGGTTACCTGGCGCTGGCCGTGGTGCTGACCGGCCGGCAGTGGGGTCATCCGCAGCGGCTCTTCCACCAGGCCGGCGACCAGGTGCTCTTCGAGTGGATGCTGGCCCACACGGCGCACGCCGTGGTCGCGGGGGAGAACCCGCTCTTCAGCGCCGCCCTGAACGCGCCGTACGGCGTCAACCTGATGGCGAACACGTCGGTGCTCGGCCTGGGCGTTCCGCTGGCCCCGGTCACGCTGCTGTTCGGCTCGCAGGTGGCGTTCTGTGTGGCGGTGGTCGGCTGCCTCGCCGGCACCGCCACGGCCTGGTACGCGCTGCTGCGCCGTCGGCTCGTCTCCGCCCGCGTCGCGGCGGCGCTCGGCGGGCTGGTCTGTGGCTTCGCCCCCGGCATGGTCGCCCAGGCCTCCGCGCACCTGCACGTGGCCGCCCAGTTCCTGCTGCCGGCGATCCTCGCCCTGGTGTTCCGGGCGGGCACCGGCCGGTCGGCGGTGTGGCGGCCCGGTGTCGGCCTCGGGCTGCTGCTCGTCTGGCAGGTCTTCATCGGCGAGGAGGTGCTGGTCTTCCTGGCGCTCGCCGCCGGGGTGTTCGCGCTGGGCTACGCCCTGGCCGATCGGGCCGCGGCCCGTCGTCTCGCGCCGGCCCTCCTCGGCCGGCTCGCGGTGGCGGCCGTGGTCGGCGCGGTGCTGCTGGCGTACCCACTGTGGTTCCAGTTCCGCGGCCCGCAGCACTACACCGGGATGGCCTTCGCCGCGCACGGCTTCCAGCTCGACGCGGCGTCGTTCACCGCGTCGGCCCGGCAGACGGTGCTCGGGGACGACTGGCTGCCGGGTCTGCTCTCACCGAACCCGACGGAGGAGAACTCGTTCTTCGGCCCCGGACTGCTGGTTCTCGCCGTCGTGGTCGTGGTCTGGCGGTGGCGACGACCGCTGGTCCGCGCGCTGGCCGGTTGCGGTGTGGTCTTCGCCCTGCTGTCGCTCGGCACCGACTTGCGGGTGGACGGCAGCGCCACCGGTATCCCGGGCCCGTACCGGCTGGTCGCCGGACTGCCGCTGCTCGACCTGGCGGTGCCGGCCCGGTTCGCGCTTGTCTGCGTGCCGGTGCTCGGCGTCCTGGTGGCGCTCTTCGTGGACCGCGTCGCCGGGGCCCGGCGGACGGCCGTGCCGGGCCTGCCGGTACGGCTGGTGTGGGCGTCGGCGGTGGCCGCCGCGTTGCTGCCGTTGACGCCGACACCGATCCGGGTCGTTCCCGTCCCGCCGGTGCCGGCCTTCGTCGCCGAGCGCGGATGGCGACCGCTGGTGCCACCCGGGCGGACCGTGGTGGCGGTGCCTCCGGTCACCGGCGCCGCGCTGAGCCCGGTCATGCTCTGGTCGGCGCGTACCGGGCTGTCGTTCGACGCCCCGGGCGGGTACTTCATCGGGCCCAGCGGACCGGACGACCCGGCGGCCCGCTGGGGCGCCCCGGACCGGCCCACCGCCGTGCTGCTGCGCCGGGTCGCCGAGACCGGCCTGACACCGGTACTGAGCGCGGCCGAGCGCCGCCAGGCCGTCGAGGATCTGCGGCACTGGCGAGCGGCGGTCGTGGTACTCGGCCGGCTGCCCAACGGCGACGCCGTCCGGCGGACGGTCGACGACCTGCTCGGCGCGGGCCGCCCGGTCGACGGCGGGTGGATGTGGGACGTGCGGCCCCTCGTCGGTTGATCAGCCCACCAGGGCGCGGACGTCCCAGACCCAGACGTCGTCGACCCGCTGCGGCGGCCCGAGGAGCGCGGTGACCAGCTCGCGCAGCACCGCTTCGCGCGGGTGGGCGCCGAGCACCACCACCGACGCCCGCCAGAACCGCAGGTCCTCGACGGCCTGCCGCCGGTTCTCGTCGGTGAGCGGGGGCAGGACCCCCTTGTCCATGGTGGAGTAGATGAGGCTGCTGGTCGGTCGGTTCGGCGCGCCGAAGACACCCTCGCCCAACTCGTTCGGGCCGATGAAGTAGCCGCCCGGAATGGGGAACTCCTGCTCGGTCAGGGCACTCCAGCGCAGGGTCGGCAGACCGTGCACGTTGCTCGGGATCGGCACCGGCACGAGCGTCCGGCCGGCCGGCACGTACGGTCGCCAGCCGCCCGCGGTGATGAAGTGCGGCGGCGGGTCGATCTGCTGCGCGGGCAGCGGCCGGGGGAACAGCGGCAGCAGGGCGAGGGCGACCGCCGCGTACCCCAGGGGTCGCAGCCACCGTCGGCGCGGCGCGACCGGCGCGACCGGCGCGTCGGCCGGCTCCCCGGCGCGTGGGGCCGGCGCGAGGCCCGCGCGGGCCTGCCGGGCCGCCGCGTCGCAGAACAACGCCAGGAGTACGCCCACCGCGGCGGCGACCACCAGGGCCAGCCGGGTCGGCATCATCATCTCGACCAGCGGCAGGTCGTCCGACACGTACGACCACGGGCCGGGGATGTCGGTCTCCACCCCGTCGAAGCGCACCCACGGCCCGATCGAGGCCACGGTGAACACCACGACGAGCACCGCGACGACCCGGGTGGCGAGCGAGCGGCGGACAAGCAGCACCAGCGCCACCACCGAGAGCAGCACCAGCGGCCAGCCGAACCAGGTGTTCTGCTCGGTCAGCCCGATCGTCTTCTCCACCTCCGGGTCACCCGCCCAGGTGTCCCGGGCGAAGGTCACGAAGGCGACCAGGTCCTCGCCCCAGTTGTGGAAGACGCCACCCTGCAGGCCCCGGTAGGACTGGGGGCCGTCGAACTGGAACCAGATCGGGTACGCCGTGAGGGTCAGTGCCAGCCCACCGGCCACACCCATCCCGGCCAGGAAGGTCCCGGCCATGGCACGGGTGGCCCGGGGTCGCTGTACCGCGTACGCCAGCACGACGACGAGGCAGGCCAGCGCGGTGAGGAGCAGCATCTCCTCGTTGATGAAGATCTGGTACGCCACCAGCACGCCGAGCGCCAACCCGTTGCGCCGCCACCGCCCCGGCTCGCCGAGGCGCAGCACCCGCACCACGATCAGCGGGAGCAGGAAGTTGGAGACGAAGTTGGGTTGGCCGTTGGCGTGGTGGATGATGCCCGGCGCGAAACCGAGGAAGGCCCCGCCCACGAAGGCCGCCGCCCGCGAGCGCACCAGGTGCCGCGAGAGCATCCAGTACGCGGTGCCGGCGGTGGCGGCCAGGGCCCCGCCCAGGTAGAGGGCGTACATCACCTGCGGGCCGAGCAGCATGGTGAGCGGGGCCAGCGGCAGCGTCACCCCGAGCAGCGAGGTGTTGGCCATCATGTTCACCCCGGCCGGGGCGTTCTGCCGGGCCGTGAACAGCGGGTTCTCCAGGTGCCGCAGCGAGTACGCGCCGTGCGCGAACAGCCACTCGAACCAACTGTGGTCGGTGGGCAGGTGCGACGAGACCCGACCGGTCACGTCCCCCCAGTAGTTGAGGCAGACGAAGACGCCCAGCAGCACATAGGCTCCGAGGGCCAACAGGTCGGCTCGGGCCGGGCGACGTCGAGGCCGCCGTGTCGGCTCGACCTCGGCCGACGTGGGGTCGGTCACGGAATTCAGCGAGGGGTCTACCACCGGCACAGCCACGACGCGCCATCGTACAGGCGAGGATGCGTCGCTTTTGCCGGGCCGGTACGCCCACGGCCGGTTTGCCGGGCCGCACCCGGTCGGTTGCGCCGGCGATGGAGGGACGGTCCTTGTCGATCATCGAGCTGGGCGAGATCCGGGACGAGCCTCCGCCGCTGCCGCCGGTCCGCCCGCCGCGCGCCGCCGGCCGCCCCCTGCGTACCGTGGCCGTGCTGCTGATTGCCCTGGTCACCCTCGCTGGCGCGACACCGGTCCGGCACCGTGCCGTCACGTCGGTGCCGACCGAGCCGGGCGCCTCGGCGTACCTCACCGAGGACGCCGTCGTGGTGGTCGACGCGTCCACGCCCACCGGGGACCGGTACCTGAGCGTCTACGACCAGCCCGGGCCGGCGGGTGGGGACGGCGTACGGCGTCGGTGGCGCGCGGCGCTGGAACGCAGCGGCGACTACGTGACCGTGTGGATCCAAGGCGGAATGCTGCTGGCGGTGGGGGTCAGCGTCGGCAGCGGTGTGTTGGAGACCACCGCCTACGACGCGCAGACGGGCCAGCGGCGCTGGCGTCACCCGGGGATCGCCCAGCGGGCGACCGACGGGGGCATGCTCCTCGCCCACGACACGGGCGACGCGCTGGGCACGGTGAGCCGGGTGACGCCCGACACCGGCCGGCTCCTGTGGTCGGTGCCGGTTCCGTTCGGTGGCACCGAATTCCACCGGCGGGGCGGGCAGGTCGACCAGATCGTGTTCGTCCAGCCGACCGGTGAGGTGCAGGTGCACGACGCCGACACCGGAGCCCTGCGACACAGCGTCGACACGCTGCCCGGCGATCGCTCGGCGTTCCAGCGGGTGCAGGTCGTGGACGACCTGGTGCTGCTCGTACCACCCGGCAGCACCGAGCTGGTCGCCTTCCGGCTGCCCACGATGGAGCGGGCCTGGACATCGCCGGTGCCGCTGGTGGCCTGGGCGGTCCCGTGCGCGGATCTGCTGTGCGCGGTCCAGCAGACCGGCGGCATCCAGACCATCGAACCCGCCACCGGCGCCGTCCGCTGGTCGGACCCGGGGCCGGACATGCTGGTGGACGTCCGGCGGGACAGGCTGCTGGTGGCCGCGTCCGAGCAGCAGTACGCGGCGCGCGACGCGCGGACCGGACGGGAACGCGCCGAGTTGGGCCGGTGGCAGCTCGTGAACCAGGTACGCAAGGAGGACGCGCTGCTCGGCGTACGCCCGACGTCCGACGGTCGGCTCGTCGTGGCCGAGCTGGACCTCACCGCCGGCCGGACGCGGATCCTGGACGTCCTGCCGGAGGTGGCGGGCGGGTGTCAGGCGGCGCGGCCCGTCCTGCTCTGTCGACGGCTCGACGGCTCGACGGCACTCTGGAGGTTGTCCCGGTGAGCGATGCGGTGATCGACCTCGGGGAGCTGCGGCACGGGCCGGACGGCGATCCGCTGCCCCGCCCACCGTCAGCCCGGGGTCGTCGGACGCGGAGCACGCTCCTGGCGCTCCTGGTGCTCGTCGGCCTCGCCGCGTCGGCCCCGACCGCCCCGCGCGAGGTGGTGACGCTGCCGGCGGTGCCCGGCTCCGACGCGCTGGTCTCCGACGACCTGTTCGTCCTCGTGGAGCCGCTCGGTCCGGCGGGCCAGCGGCGGATCAGCGCCACCCGGCTGCCGAGCGGCGAGGTGGCCTGGCGGATGCCGCTGCCGACCGAGGGGCGGTACTGGAGTGTCGCGCAGCAGGGCGAGACGCTGCTGGCCACCGGCCACGAGGTCGGCGCGGACCAGCGGGAGATGCTCACCATCGCGCTGGACCGCCGGACCGGGGCGTACCGGTGGCAGCAGCCCGGCAACGCCGCCGCGCTCCGCGACGGCAACCTCCTGCTGTGGTCCGCCGGCGACGACGGTGGGGTGGTGCGCGCCGTCGATTCGTGCTGCGGCACGGTGCGCTGGCAGATGGCCGTCGCGCCCGGCGTCGACCTCACGTTCCGCGACGGTGAGCACGGGGTGGACCGGCTGGTGCTCAGCCACCGGAACGGGCCGACCGAGGTCCGCGACGCCGTCAGCGGGATCGTCCTGGCCCGCGCCGACCTGCGCTCTCCCGACGGTGGGGGCACCGTGTCCGTGCAGACGCTTGGTGACCTGCTGCTCATCGTCGGCGGCCGTACCCCCATGATCACCGCGTACGGGCTGGACGACCTGCGTCAGCGGTGGCGCGTCCCGTCCGGCGACGCGATGTACGCGGGCGACTGCGGTGTCGTCATCTGCATGCACACCCGCTCCGATCGTGTCCGGACGATCGACGTCGCGACCGGTGCGCCCCGCTGGGAAGGCGACCGGTGGGGCTGGGTCTGGCCGTACGGCGGCCGGCTGCTCGCCACCTCGGCGGGCAGTGGCGGGTCCGGAACGGAGGACATCGTCGTGCTCGACCCACCGACCGGCCGGGTGCTGGCCGAGCTGGGTCGGTGGGAGTTGGCGTACCACGCCTTCGGCGGCCCACTGATCGGCGTACGCCGGCATCCCGGCGGTGGTCTGCTCGTCGCCCGGCTGGACGTCGACGAGGGCGTCGCGCGCACGGTGGACGTGCTGCCGGAGGCGGGCGGGGAGTGTCAGATCCTCGACGTGCGGCTGCTGTGCCGGCGGCGGGACGCCAACTTCGGCCTGTGGCGGTTGCCCAACTGACCACCGGCGGCCCCACGAGGGAGGATTGCTTGCCCGCCGGCACTAGGTTGTCGGTGGTCAGCAGCGAGGAGGCCGGGATGCGGGTACTGGTGGTCGAGGACGAACGCAACCTCGCCGACGCGATCGCGCGCGGGTTACGCAAGCGGGGCATGGCGGTCGACGTGGCGTACGACGGTGACGCCGGCCACGAGGCGGCGTTCGTCACCCGGTACGACGTGGTGGTGCTCGACCGCGACCTGCCCGGCGTGCACGGCGACCAGATCTGCGCCGACCTCGCCGCCTCCGGGGCGCTGACCCGGGTGCTCATGCTGACGGCGAGCGGCACGGTGGCCGACCGGGTGGAGGGGCTGCAACTCGGCGCGGACGACTACCTGCCCAAGCCGTTCGCGTTCGACGAGCTGGTCGCCCGCGTGCAGGCGCTGGGTCGGCGGGCCACCCCGGCCGCGCCGCCGGTGCTCGAACTGGCCGACCTGGTGCTCGACCCGGCCCGCCGGGTCGCCACCCGCGCGGGTGTGCCGGTGGACCTGACGAACAAGGAGTTCGGCGTGCTCAGCGAGCTGCTCAAGGCCCGCGGCGCGGTGGTGTCCAGCGAGGAGCTGCTGGAGCGGGTCTGGGACGCCAACACCGACCCGTTCACCACCATCGTCCGGGTGACCGTCATGACCTTGCGCAAGAAGCTCGGCGATCCGCCGTTGATCGAGACGGTGGTGGGGGCGGGCTACCGCACGGCCGAGGTGCTGCCGTGAGCCGGCCGGGACGGCTGCGGCCCACCCTGCGGCTGCGGTTGACGCTGCTCAACGGCGTACTGCTGGTCGGCGCGGGCGCGATCCTGGTGCTGCTGGCCTGGCTGCTGGTCCGCGACGCGCTGCGGCCCACCGATGAACTGCTGCCCGGCACGATCGTGCTGCTCTCCGACGGCGGCAGGATGGACGCGGCCCAGTGGCAGCGCGAACTTGTCGACTCCGCCTCCGGGGAGTTGCTGGCCAAGGGCCTGGTCGCGCTGTTGGCGATCAGCGTGGTGGGGGTCGCCGGCGCGTACGCGGTGGCCGGCCGGGCGCTGCGACCCCTGCACCAGGTCACCGCGACCGCCCAGCGGCTCGGTGAGGCGACCCTGGACCAGCGCATCGGTTACTCGGGCGCGGACGACGAGGTGGCCGAGCTGGCGAAGACGTTCGACGCGATGCTGGACCGGATCGCGTCCGCGTTCGAGGCGCAGAAGCGTTTCGTGGCGAACGCCTCGCACGAGCTGCGTACCCCGCTCGCCGTCATGCGGACCGAGATCGACGTGACGCTCAGCGACGACGACGCGGACGCCGCCGAGTACCGCCGGATGGCGACCGTGGTGCGGGACGCCTCGGAGCGCGCGAACAGCCTGGTGGACGCGCTGCTGGTGCTGGCCCGCAGCGAGGCCCAGGCCGGAGGTCGGCTGGGCCGGCGCAGCGAGTGCGACCTGGCCACGGGTACCGCCAACGCGCTGTCCGCGATGCGCCGCGAGGTCGACCGGATCGGCCTGCGGGTGCAGACGTCACTGGAGTCCGCCCCGGTGGTGGGCGACCCGGGGCTGCTGGACCGGTTGGCCGGCAACCTGATCGAGAACGCCGTCCGCTACAACCACCTGCACGGCCGGCTGTGGGTACGGACGGGCACCGACGGTGACCGCTCGTGGCTGGTGGTGGGCAACACCGGCTTCGAGGTGGACCAGGCCGACGTGCCGGGGCTGTTCGAGCCGTTCCGGCGCGGCGGCCGGGAACGTACCGGCGCGCGCGGCTCGGGCCTGGGCCTGTCCATCGTCCGCGCGGTCTGTCAGGCGCACGGTGGAACGGTCCGGGTGGTCGCCCAACCCGGCGGTGGCCTGGAGGTGACCGTCACGCTGCCGGCGGTGGACGCCCCGGCGGTACCCGGGCCGGTGGCCATCAGCGGCTGAGCGACGATTGCGCGACATCACCCTCGTGGAGGACCACTGTGAGTTCGACGATCCACAACATCAGCATCGACTGTGCCGACACGTACGCCCTGGCCGGCTTCTGGTCGAAGGTCTTCGACTGCCCGATGCAGCCGGACGACTTCCCCGGCGACCCGGAGGCGATGCTGCTGCCGCCCGGCGGCCCGGAGGTGCTGTTTCTCGCCGTGCCCGAGGGCAAGGCGGTGAAGAACCGGCTGCATCTGGACCTGCAACCCGCCGACCGGACCCGGGACGAGGAGGTCGAGCGGCTGCTCGGTATCGGCGCGACCCTCGTCGACGATCAGATCAGGCCGGACGGCGCCGGCTGGGTGGTGCTCGCCGACCCGGAGGGCAACGAGTTCTGCGTACTGCGCAGCGCCGCCGAGCGGGCGGCGAGACCGGCGGGACCGGACACCCCGGCGGCCTAGGCTCAAGGCGTACGGCGGGACGCCGCGATTGCGGCGTCCCGCCGTACCTTCGCTGGCGCGTCAGCGCCGGGGCACCGAGAAGTCCTCGGTCGGAGTCGTGTCGCCGGCGCCGTCCGTACTCGCGTGCACGCCCATGCCACGCGCGGCGAAGACCCGCCAGATCTCCCGCTGCCCGCGACCGTGGTTCACCACCCGGTCGGCCAGCAGGATCGCGTCGCGCATGTCCAGGTACGACGGATCCGTCGGGGACAGCTCCATCGCCCGGGTGATCAGCGAGCGGGCCAGGCGGCTACCGATCGCGGCCCGCAGGTCCCAGAGCGTCTGTGCCCAGATCTCACCGTCGGCGTGGATCTCCGGCTCGGTGGTCCCCGGCACGGTCGACGAGTTGCGGATCTTGCCGTAGTCGCCGTAGGTGTAGCCGCCCGTGCCCGCGGCGGGGTTGCCGGCACACACCGGCTCGGTGCTGCCCACCGGGCAGTCCATCGCCTCGCTCCGCACCGAACGGCCGCCCAGGATGTAGTCACCCTCGCGTACGTCACCGTCGACGGCGTCGTCCCGCTCGAGACCGCTGTCGACCAGGTAGTCCAGGCCGTACCAGTCGCTCCACGCCTCGTACATCGCCTGCGCCTGGGCGCTGATCAGGGTCGAGTTGCCGTTGGCGTCAACCACCAGCCGGTCGGACAGTCCGTGGGTGTACTCGTGGTAGAGGATGTCCGCGGTGTCTCCCGAGTTACCGGCGAGAACGCTTGCCGACTTGACGAACAGGTACATCTGCATGCGCGGCGCCATGCCGTCCGGCGGGGTCGTCATGTTGGCGTTGTTGGCGTGCTTGCTGTCCGGCAGGCCGTTGGCGGTGTCCGCGCCGTCCATCGCCTCGGCGACCACCGCATCGCCGTCGACCGCCTCGAAGTTGCCGGCCGCCCGGGTGAAGCCGATCGGTGCGGCGGCGAGGTGGTCGTGCCAGGTGCCGAGGAAGGAGAAGAGCTGCGCCGCGTTCTGCTCGCGGTTGGTCTGCCACGAGTACGGCACCGCCGGATCCCACGAGCACTGCCGTTGCGCCGAACACGGGGCGCCGACCTGGTCGGAGAAGTTCGTGAACGGGAAGTCGAAGCTGCTCGCGGCGTTCGGCGTGACCTCTTCCGACGCCTGGGCGACGTTGTCGGCGTTCACGTCGGAGTAGACGTGCCCGACGTTGCCTGCCAGCTTGGTCGCGTTCGGTGCCAACCACCGGTTCAGGTCGACCGTGCGCTGGCTTCCGCCGACCGGGGCGCCCGGGTAGTTCTGCCACGTCGTCGCGTGGTGGTTGGCGACCATGCTCCGCTGGAAGAGAACGCTGCCGTCGGCCGCGTCCACCACGCTCAGGTACCCCCCGTCCATGTCGATCACCTCCCAGGCCAGTCTCGGGCCGGCCTTCGTGTTGAAGACGACCTGGCGGGCGCGACCGCCGTCGGAGAAGGTCGCGGACGACGTGGTCCGGGAGCGCACGGTCGCCGCAGCGCCGGACCCGGCGGCTGTCGCGGCCCGGCGGGCGGCGACGGCGTCCACGCGCGCGGCGCCGAGCGTGGTGGGCAGCCCGGCCAGCGGCACGCCGTCGACCGCGATCAGCCGGCCATCCTTGCTGACGTGCGCCTTGAGGCCGTTGCCGACGACGTCGACCCCGTTCACGCGCTGCACGAAGCTCAGGTGATGGGTGCCCTCGATGTCGACGTAGTCCTTGCGCAGCCGCAGGGCCGCGATCTCGGCGACGGTCAGGCCGACGACGGAGCGATGGGCCGCCAGATACTCGCGGGCGATCCGCTCGGGAGCGGCGGTGCTCGGTCCGGTCAGGTAGCCGTCGAGCCGAGCCAGCCGCCGCAGCGTCGCGGTGCCGCGGTCGATCTCGACGATGCCCTGCGCGCCGAGGCTCGCCCGCAGCGAGTTCGCCGCCTCGGCGACCCTGGCGCCGGGCGGCGCGGCCTGCGCGTTGATCGGCAGCAGCGCGGACGCGAGCAGGACGCCCGCCGCCGCGGCGACACCGCGTCGGATGATGGTTGAGCCCACTCTCGTACTCCAATACTCATGCAGGCATCAATGACGCGACAGACGCTAAAGGTCCGTAATGGACATCCACTTGATCGGCGATCGTGGCGGTGGCGGGGTGCGTGCCCGGTGCTGTTAGATGAGCGGCCACAGCAGGGCGAAGGGTGTGTGGCGGATGGACACGACGGCGATGGAGCCGGTGCAGGCGTACCTCACCGCGACCGGTGAGCGGCTGCGGGCCGACGGTTGCGAGGTGCGGACCGAGGACTGGGGTGGCACGCCGGTGCTGATCGGCTACCGGGGCGACTTCAGGATGCGGTGGATGGCCACCAAACTGCACCTGTTCACGATCGCCGCGCCGACGACGCGGGTGACGGCCGACGTCCTGGAGGCGTTCAGCACCTCGGCGATGGATTACGTGCTGGCGCGCAAGGGGCAACTGCGGGGCTTCCAGAACGGGGTGGCGGTGCTCCCCGCCCTGGTCGGCCTCGAGGTCGAGCCGGCCGCCGCCGCGTGGGCACAGGAGAAGCAGCGGCTGAAGTTCGCCGCGCTGGCCCGTCCGGTGGCCGTGGACGCCCGTACCGGCGCCGCCGCCGCCTTCCGGGGGAGCCCCGCGCTCGGCTTCATCTACGCGGCTCACCTACGCGGCAAGCTCGACGCGTACTTCCCGGTCGCCTGACGGCGGTTAGGGCGGGGCCCCGGCCACCCTCGGGTGGCCGGGGCCCCGGTCGTGCGTACCCTCAGGATCGCTGTTCGATCTGACCCCGGACGCCGACGAACTCCGCCTTGGCCTCTTCGGCGGTCTTGAAGTACATGACCACCAGGCCCACGCTACCCCGGTCGGCCCAGATGCAGACGCCGAGCGGCACGCTCTCGGCCTTGCCGTCGCCGCAGCGCGCGTCGCCACCCAGCGGCCCCGCCTCGACCGCCGCCATGTTGGTCACCGACAGCTCGCTGGAGAGCCCGGTCACCGCCTCGTCCAGCTCCTTCTTCGGGTCGGCCATCACGCCGGACACCGCGGCGATCAGGACGAGGTCCTGCTTGGTCGGATCGCCGTAGAACGCGCCGACCGTGCTGGTCTCGTTCTGCACCTCGGTCTTCATCTGGGTGACCATCTGGTCGGCGACCGTCTGCAACTGCGGGTCGGTGTTCTTGGCCCGACCGGCGAGGGTGGCCGGCGCGACGACCCGGGTCTTGGTGGCGTCGACGACGTCACCGAACTCGTCCTTGAGCGCGAACCAGGTGATCGCCGCGCCACCGAGGCAGAGCACGAGCACGACGGCCAGCACGATCAGGAGGATCTTGCCGACGTTCGACTTCTTCGGCGGCGGGCCGGCCAGGTGCGGACCCCCGTAGGGCTGCCCCGGCTGCCCAGGCGGGAAGCCCTGCTGCTGCGGCCAACCGGGCTGCGGCGGGCCGGGCTGCTGCTCCGCTGCCGGCGGCCCCGGCTGGTACGGCGCTGCCGGCTGGTACGGCTGCTGCGGCGGGACGGGGGAGTCGTGCGGCGGCGGCCCGAAGGGGTTGGCCGGTGGCTGGGACATCAGTCAGCTCCAGGATGGGGTGCGAAACGCGTGATCGTAACCCGGCGAGGGCGACCGTGCGGTACCGGCCAGGTCCCGCGGGCCACCGCGACCACCCACAAACGGTCGCGGGGGGGGGGGCGGGGGCCCCCCGGGGGGGGGGGGGCCCCCGGGGGGGGGGGGGGGGGCGCGGCGGGGGGGGGGGGCGCCCCGCCCCGCGGGGCGCCCCGCCGGGGGGGCCCCGCCGGG
>NZ_JBEXUR010000027.1:0-78914 GCF_040614415.1 Micromonospora sp. NPDC005979
CCGGCTGGGCCCCCCCCCCCCCCCGGCCCCCCGCCGCGGGCGGCCCCGCTCCCCCCCCCCCCCCCCCCCGGGGCCCCCCCCCCGCGCGGGCCCCCGCCCCGGCGGAGCGATGAGTCGCTCAGGCGTCGGCCGAGTCCTCGGTCAGGTTCTTCACCAGGTTCGGGTCGACCGGAACGCCCGGGCCCATCGTGGTGGTGAGAATGACCTTGCGGAGGTACTTGCCCTTGGCCGCGGACGGCTTGGCCCGCAGCACCTCGTCGAGCACCGCGGCGTAGTTGTCCACCAGCTGGCTCTCCGAGAAGGAGGCCTTGCCGATGATCAGGTGCAGGTTGGAGTGCTTGTCCACCCGGAAGGTGATCTTGCCGCCCTTGATGTCCTGCACCGCCTTGGTGACGTCCATGGTCACCGTGCCGGTCTTCGGGTTCGGCATGAGACCGCGCGGGCCCAGGATCCGCGCGATCCGGCCGATCTTGGCCATCTGGTCCGGCGTGGCGATCGCCGCGTCGAAGTCGAGCCAACCACCCTGGATACGGGCGACCAGCTCGTCAGTGCCCACCTCGTCCGCACCCGCCGCGGCGGCCTCCTCGGCCTTCGCGCCGCTGGCGAAGACGATCACGCGGGCGGTCTTACCGGTGCCGTGCGGCAGGTTGACCACACCGCGGACCATCTGGTCCGCCTTGCGGGGGTCGACGCCGAGGCGCATGGCGACCTCGACCGTGGCGTCGAACTTGACGTTGGTGGTCTCCTTGGCCAGCTTCACGGCCTCGGCGGGGGTGTAGAGCTTCGACCGGTCGATGACGTCGGCGGCCTTGCGGTAGCTCTTGCTGCGCTGCATTGCTGATTACTCCTGTGGTCTCTGGCGGGCCGCTCGGCGCGAGCCCTCCCACGATCGGGTCGTCGGCGGAGGCCGACGTCAGTCGTTGACGGTGATGCCCATCGACCGGGCGGTGCCGGCGATGATCTTCTCGGCCTGGTCCAGGTCGTTGGCGTTGAGGTCGGCCATCTTCTTCTCGGCGATCTCACGCAGCTGGGCGCGGCTGACCGAGCCGACCTTGGTCGCCTGCGGAACGCCCGAGCCCTTCTGCACACCGGCGGCCTTGATCAGCAGCCGGGCGGCGGGCGGGGTCTTCAGAACAAAGGTGAAGGACCGGTCCTCGTACACGCTGATCTCGGCGGGGACGATGTCGCCCCGCTGGGACTCGGTCTGCGCGTTGTAGGACTTGCAGAACTCCATGATGTTCACGCCGTGCTGACCGAGCGCGGGGCCGACCGGCGGCGCCGGCGTGGCCTGGCCCGCCGGCAGCTGAAGCGTGAACGTCTTGACGAGCTTCTTCTTCGGAGGCATGTCACTTCCTGGGGCTTGGAGCTTGGGAAAATGCGGCCGTCGCCGCCGCGGCGGGGCGCGCACGGTCAGCGCGATGCGACAGCGGCGACGTTCAAGAGTAGCGCACGCCGCAGCCCGCTCGTCCGCCGAGGTCGAGCGGGAGGGCGTACGCCGACGTCGGCGGCGGGCTGGGCCCGCCGCCGACGACCATCAGATCTTGGCGACCTGGTTGAAGTTGAGCTCCACCGGGGTCTCCCGGCCGAAGATCGACACCAGCACCTTGAGCTTCTGCTGGTCGGCGTTGATCTCACTGATCGTGGCCGGCAGCGAGGCGAACGCGCCGTCGGTGACGGTGACCGAGTCGCCGACCTCGAAGTCGAGGACCTTGATCTCCGGCTTCGCCTTCTTCTGCTCGGTCTCGACGGCCGGCGCCAGCCACTTCAGCACCTCGTCGAGCGACAGCGGCGCGGGCCGGTCGGCCCGGTCGGTCGCGCCGACGAAGCCGGTCACGCCCGGGGTGTTGCGGACACACGAGTACGACTCGGCGGTCAGCTCCATCCGGACCAGGATGTAACCGGGGAAGACCTTGGCCTGGACCTGCGAACGCTTTCCGTTCTTGACCTCGACCTCTTCCCGGGTCGGCACCTCGACCTGGTAGATGAAGTCCTCCATGTCGAGGCTCGTGATCCGGGTCTCGAGGTTGGTCTTCACCTTGTTCTCGTAACCGGCGTACGAGTGCACCACGTACCAGTCGCCCGGCGCGTAACGCAGCTTCTGCCGCAGCTCGGCGACCGGGTCGTAGTCCTCGTCCGGCGCGGGCTCGGTGGTGGGGAACTCCGGCTCGCTGGCGGCCTCAACCGACTCGTCACCAGCCGCCGTCGCGACCGTGGACTGCTCGTCCACTTCTCCGGCGGTCTCGTCGTACTCAGGCACGCTCGCTCACTTCCGTCACTATCGGCTGGAGACAGCCGGTCAGTCCGAGTTGCCGAAGACGAACAACACGGCCTTGGCGAAGCCGTAGTCCAGCACGCCCACGATCGTCAGCATCACCGCGACGAACGTGACCACCACGGCGGTGTACGTCAGCAACTCCTTGCGGGTCGGCCAGATGACCTTACGCAGTTCGGCTACGACCTCGCGGAAGAACCGGGCGATGCGGCCGAACACGCCCACCCGACCGGTCTCCGACCTCGTGGTCGGCCGGCTGTCGGCCGATTCCGCCCGGGCGCGGGCCCGCGTCGCGGTGCCGCCCCGGGAGACCGGCTCGTCCGCGTCGTTGGCGTCGTCGTCGGCTACGTCGTCGACGATCTCATCGTCGAGACGATCGTCGCCGGCGTCCTCGCCGCGCCGCTTGTTGTCGGCCACTTCGCCCTCCGTCGCGGAATCTCGGGTCGCACGCCGGGCGGCGTACGCGGCGCTGGTCACGCCGGCCGGACCCAACCGTCCCGCGACGGGCCGCGGCCGGTGGTTCGACCGGGAGCCCCGATTGCCTCGGAGCCACCCCGCCGATGCCACCACCACGGGCCGGACGCCGCCTTGTCGGCGGCGCGACCCACGGGAACGGTCAGGCCTGAGGCGCAGGGGTGACAGGACTTGAACCTGCAGCCTGCGGTTTTGGAGACCGCTGCTCTGCCAATTGAGCTACACCCCTGTGCGGCAACACTCGCCCCACGCGGTCACAGACGACCGAGCAGGGGTCACTTGCCCCACGGCGGACCAGTGTACGGGTAGGCGCCCGACTTTCCCAACCGGTCTCCCCGCCACGCGTGGCGAAGCCGATCCAGCGCGCCGCGCGGCATCGGTTCAGCGAGCCGGGCCGCCTTGGTTTCGCGTGCGTCCGGCCTCGTTCAGCGCGCCGTGCGGATGACCGCGCGCGCCTGCGACAGCACCTTGTCGCCCAGGCAGGTCGCGGTCACGTCGAGCCGGGTGAGGCCGTCCTCGGTCACCTCGCGGACCCGCGCGGTCACCTCGATCTCGGTCCCCTGGTCGTCGTCGGGGACCACCACCGGCCGGGTGAACCGGACGCCGTACTCGACCACCGCGTCGGGCGCGCCGGCCCACTCGGTGACCGCCCGGCCGACCAGCGCCATCGTGAACATGCCGTGCGCGATGACCCCGGGCAGTCCCACCTTCGTGGCAACCCGGTCGCTCCAGTGGATCGGGTTGAAGTCGCCCGAGGCGCCGGCGTAGCGGATCAGGTCCGCCCGGGTCACCCGGAACGTCTTGGTTGGCAGTTCCATCTCAGGCCTCTCCACGGATGACGTACCGGGCCCAGACGGCGACCACCTGCTCCCCGGCGACGGTGCTCACGTCCGTGCGGGTGGTGAGGAGGCCGTGCCCGCCCCGGTTGCTGACCTCTTCGATGGTGTTGACGCAGACCAGCTCGTCGCCCGCGACCACCGGCCGGTCGTACGCGAACCGCTGGTCGCCGTGGACCAGCCGGCTGTAGTCGACGCCCAGGTCCGGGTCCTCGATGATCTGACGGGTCGCGGCCATGGTGACGATCACCGGGAAGGTCGGCGGGGCGACCACGTCCGGGTGGCCCAGGGCCTGCGCCGCGGCCGGGTCGTGGTGAGCCGCGTCCGTGGCGCCGATGGCCGTGGCGAACTCACGGATCTTTTCTCGGCCCACCTGGTAGGGGGCGGTCGGCGGGTACGTGCGGCCGACGAAGGAAGGGTCCAGGGACATGCCGCGAACCTACACGGAAAGCACAACCGCCGATCTGGTCGGCAGGCTGCGGCGACGCCGCGCCCGACCGGTCAGATCGGCGGTTGGAAAGGCTTCGACGACGGCCGGTGCGTGCCGGCCGGCGGTCAGCGGGTCTCGCGGTGAACCGTGTGCCGGCCGTCGCGCGGGCAGAACTTCTTCATCTCGATGCGATCGGGGTCGTTCCGGCGGTTCTTGCGCGTGATGTAGTTGCGCTCCTTGCACTCCACACACGCCAAAGTGATCTTCGGCCGGACATCGGTAGCCTTCGCCACGGCGGAGTGCCTTCCTCGCTAACGGAAACAACTACGACGCGTCAGCCTAGACGCTGACTGCGCGGACATGCAAAGTGGGCGCCAGTGGCGCCCATCTCAACGACCACCGGGAACCAGCCCGGAAGACGAGAGTAGCGGTGGCCGGACTTGAACCGGCGACACAGCGATTATGAGCCGCTTGCTCTGCCATCTGAGCTACACCGCCGCGGTGGGTCCAGCTGAACCCTCGAGCCCCCTTACGGAATCGAACCGTAGACCTTCTCCTTACCATGGAGACGCTCTGCCGACTGAGCTAAGGGGGCCTGCGCGATCTCCCCGTGGGGCGCGCAGAAGTAGAATACACGGCACGGGTCGGCAGGTGAAATCGGATCCCCAGCGGCCGGATCTGCCCAGCTCAGGGCACCACGCGCAGGCGTGGAAGCTCTCCTCCGGAGATCGTCTCCGGGTCCACCTGAGCGCCGAACCAGGCGGCCAGTCGCTCGTACGGCAGCGGCCGACTGAACAGGAAGCCCTGACCGATCTCGCACCCGATGTCCTGAAGAAGCTCCAGGGTCAGTTCGCTCTCCACACCCTCGGCGACCACGGCCAGGCCGAACTGCTGGGAGAGCGTCACCACCGCGTTGACGATCGCCAGGTCCCCCGGGTCGGTGGCCATGCCCTGCACGAAGGAGCGGTCCACCTTCACCTCGTGCACCGGCAACCGGCGCAGGTGGGCCAGCGAGGAGTCACCGGTGCCGAAGTCGTCCACCGACAGCCGGACGCCGAGGTCGCGGAGCCGACGCAGCGTCGGGATGGGCCGGTCCGTGCCGTCCAGCACCCCCGACTCGGTGATCTCCAGGGTGAGGCGTTGCGCCGGCACCCCGTACTCGGTCAGCAGCTCCTGCACCCGGTCCGGGAAGTGCTGGTCGGTGAGCGTGCGGGCGGCGAGGTTCACGGCGATGGGCAGAGGCTGGTCGGCCTCGGCCCAGTCCCGGCTGCGCCGCAGCCCCTCGCGGAGCACCACCTCGGTGAGCCGACTCAACTGGCCGGTGTGCGCGGCCACCGCCACGAAGTCCTCAGGAGCGACGGTGCCGTGCGTCGGATGCTCCCAGCGGGCCAGACACTCGACTCCGACCAGACGCCGGTCCCGCAAGGTCACCTTCGGCTGGAAGTAGACCTCCAGCTCGCCCTGGTCCAACGCCTGGCGCAGGTCGCCGGCGAGACCCAGCCGGCGCAACGACCGGGACTCCAGGCCCGGGTTGAACAACTGCACGCTGCCCGGCACCGATTTGGCGGCGTTCGCCGCCAGGTCGACCCGGAGCAGCAGGGTCGCGGCATCGCTGCCATGATCCGGGTGTACGGCCACACCCACGGCGGTGTTCACGTCGAGGGTGAGCGCGTCGAAGACCATCTCGTCACGGATCTGGTCGCGCAGCTGTTCGGCCAGTTCGAGTGCCGCCTCGGCGCTCTCCAACCGGAGGGTCACCAGGAACTCGTCGCCGCCCGCACGACCGACCAGAGCCGACGACGGAGCGCTCGCCCGCAGCCGGTTGGCGACCTCGACGAGCACCTTGTCCCCGGCAGCGTGGCCGAGGGACTCGTTGACCTGCTGCAACCCGTCGACGTCGAACAGCAGCAACGCCACCACCTCGTCGGGCGCGCCGATCTTGACCGACTCGTCCAGGGCGGCGGTGATGCGCCGTCGGTTGGGCAGCCGCGTCAGGGTGTCGTGGTACGCGTCGTGCCGCAGGCGGTCGACAAGTCGCGAATTCTCCAGCGCCACCGCCGCGTGCGCCGCCACCGTCTCGAAGATGGGGATGTCGCCGGGGGCGAAGTGCCCGATGTCGCTGAGCCGATTCGCCACCTCCAGGGTGCCGATCACGGCCTGGCCGGAGCGCAGCGGCACCACGATCACGTCTTTGATCTCGCTGGCGCTGATCTCGTGCCGGAGCGCCCCCTCGTCACCCAGCAGGCGCCCCATCGACAGGGTCTTCGCCAGGTCCCGCGCACGTTCGCGGAGGATCGACGGGGTCGGGGCGACGTCGAGCAGACCCGGCGTGTCGACCCGGGCCGTCAACAGCACCTCCGGATGCCGCCCCTGGGCGGGGAGCCAGAGCGTCGCGGACTCCGCCTGCATGAGAGCACGGACCCGGTCGAGCAGGACGTCGGCGAGCGCCCCGTCGGCGCCGCTCGTGGTGATCAACCGGGCCAGGTCGTACATCCCGGTCAGGGTGCGGTGCTGCCGGAAGAACTGGGCGTACGACCGGTAGACCAGGGCGAGCGCGGCGAACAGGGCCGCCAACAGCAGCGCCGACCACCAGGTCTTGCGCAACGCGATCAGCACGAGCAGACCGACGGAGGCGTTGATCGAGGTGGTGAGGAACACCGACGGGGTCGTCCGCAGCGCCTCCCGACCAGCCTGCCAGCCCTGGAGGAGGACGTGTACGCCGACCACCGAGACGAGACTGAACAGGGTGATGGCGTTGACCGCGAGGAAGAGACTGATCCACGTCCCGGGACCCACGTCGTGCAGCGGGGGCAGCCGCAGCAGGAGCAGGCCGGCCAGCGACGTGGCCGCCGCGGCCCGCGCGACGTTGAACCAGAACTTGGCGGGAGGGAAGCGCTGTCTGGCGCTGTAGACCAACGAGGCGAGCGTGTAGATCAGGACGACCGTCAACGGCGGCAGGAAGAACAGCGCCACCACGAGTGGGATCTCCGTGAGCGTCACGCCCACGGACTGCCGCCGGACGACGAAATTCAGCACCGGGATGCTGATCCCGGCCATCGCCAGGAAGATCAGGAATGCGAGCGCCCAGTTCCCGTAGGGACGGTCCGAGACGATGCTGATCGCGGTGCACGCGAGGATGGCGAACAGCACCATGGGGCCGGTGATGAGCCAAGCACGGTCCGTGGACTTACGCCGTTGGTCACGCTCGGCCATACCGCTCCCTCTGAAAGACGCCGCCCACTGGGGCTGCCCTCATGGGCTACGCCCGAGTCACCGTGCGGCCACACCCCACAGGACATCGCCCAGGCCGGCGCCCCAGATGACGTCGGACATCTGGACGTAGCTCCCACTCACGAGGGCGTCGGCGCCGATCAGTCCACCGAGGACAGCGGCGAGCACGAGGAGTGAGCCGAGTGACCGGCCCAGCCTTCGACCAGACATGTTGGCTCCTGTCGGGGAAGTGTCACAGGGATGGTGGAGGTTCCACGATCGTGCCACACGCAAGGTACGCAGGAAAGCGGTGATGTCCGTACCCGTCCGAGCGTTGGCGAGGTCGCGACCTTCGGCCTAGTGCGCCTCCACAAGCCGGGCCAGATCAGGGCCCCTTCCTGCGACATCAGCGCTTCACCCAGCGCTTGATGCGACCTACAGCACAATTCACCCAAGGGGTCGAAGGGGGGTCGCTGTCCAATCCCGTCCGGTCGCTCTCCGTGACGAATCCGATGGCCTGGAGGCGCACCGACGCGGCCCAGACATCGACCACCATACCTTCTTCCCGCAAAGACACAAGGAGGCTGGCGCGACCGATTCGCCCTCCTTCCGCCTCTGGTAGTAGTACCGCCCTTCGCCCGGGCGGCGAAGGTGCGGGATGAGCGCCGACGGCCAGCCGCTGCACCCCGGGACCGAGCACCGTCCTGGCCGGGTTCGCCTACTGAGGCGGAGGCGACGGCATGTCTGCCGGGCAGTCCTTGGCGTCGCAGGACCCCTTCGATGGCGGTATCGATCTGCTGCATTGTCGTACCGATCGCTTGGTGCAGATGCGACGGCCTCCTCTCGGCTCTGCCGACGACGGCAGCGCCGCTCCTCGACGTAGCGCGGCGCGACCCGTGCCACCAGCGACCCCCATCGCGAATCGAATGCGGTGGTCCCCAGTGCAGGTCCGTCGGTACTGTCCGGGCTCACCAGGAATCCGAGTGGCGAGGTCGACATGAACAGCGATGACGGTACGACGGTGCTGTGGCGCCCAACCGGGCCGCAGGAGCTGGATCTCGTCCGCGAGTCCGGATGGCGGACGTGGCCACCACGTCTGGCGGATCAGCCGATCTTCTATCCGGTCCTCAACGAGGACTACGCGGTCATGATCGCCCGGGACTGGAACGTCCCCGCGTCCGGCGTCGGCTACGTGACCCGCTTCCGCGTCGAGACGGAGTTCCTGAGCCGGTACCCGGTGCGCCAAGTCGGGGGGAAGACCATCCTGGAGCTGTGGGTGCCGGCTGAGGAGTTGGACGACTTCAACGCCCACATCGTCGGACTGATCGAGGTCGTGCACGAGTTCCGGTAGCCCTACCTCAACGACAACGGCCCCTGATCAGCATCTCTGCTGGTCAGGGGCCGTGTCTGCACCTGGTGGCGGGTAGAGGATTCGAACCTCTGTAGCTTTCGCGACGGATTTACAGGGCGTCAGCGATCTTGACCAGGCCACCCCCACTGACCTGCGGCATCCCGCTCAAGAGAGGGGACTGAAGTCGAGAGCGCCCACCATCTGCCCACGCCCCACGCCCCACGGCCAGGTCTAACGTTACACATCTAACCTTCGCCGTTTTTTTAAAAGCCGGCAGTCCCTTGGCCAGCGCGTCGACGACGGTCCGGATCCAAGTCGGCCCGACTTGGCCACGGGATTTTTTTAGGTTGGCGAGCTCTCCCTGCGCACCTGGCTCGAAGACCACCACCCCGGCTGCAAGAAGCGCGGCAACGGCAGTCATAGCCAGTTGAGACCGCGACGGCGCCTCAGCGAAGCCGGCAGACGCCGCTGTCCATGCGGCACCCCCAGTCAGGAGCGCCCTCACGCCCTTCCACACCCGTGGTCGATCGATTGGCACGAAGCGAGTGTGGCAGGCAGGTTCAACATCAGCGGAGAGCCTCGCCGATCTTGTCCGTTCATGGTGTCTCCCCCGTCGATGCAGTTGGCGCAGACGCGGAGCAGGACGGCGACGCCGTGGCCCAGGCGCCGGGCGACCTCGGTCGGCGGGACGCCGGCATTCAGCCACCGCGAGGCCGCCGCATGCCGCAGGTCGTACGGCCGGCACACGAGCCGCGGATAAGCCAGCGACAGCGGGGGCGCGCTGCCGGATCATGTAGCAATGCTCGGTCAGGCTGCCCTCGCTCGCCTCCAGGACGCCGCTGTCTTCTGGAGCGTCGGTTCTGGCACCGCAGCCCAGGTGATCGAAGCAGCCTGCGACTGCCTCATCTCGGGCATAGACAGCCCGACTCTCCAGATCCTCGCCGGCATCTCGCCGGTGAAGGGCGAGGAGAATGACGAGCTGCGGCGTTGGCTCGAAGGCGCACTGTCGGAACTCTCTCTGGTGTACTACGCCGAGGAAAGCCGAGAGAGTGAGGAGGAAGCCCTCCGAATCATGGCCCGGCGACTGCTCGCACAGACCATCGCGCCTCGTGATCTCACCTCTTGGGCATACCGATTCATCTCCTACGACGGCACTCCCCTGGCAGCCGAACTGATCGCATTGGACAACGCCTACGACGTCGTAGAGGCCGTCCACGACTGGCAGCCGCCGTACACCAGCACCGAGACCAGGGATATCGACGTGGACGTCGTCGGCGAAGCTCGGCGCCTTCTCGGTGACGCGGCGACCGCCCAGAAGGACTGAAGCACGGGCGCTCATCCGAGCGCGTCGCCGATCTTGTCGTTCATGGTGTCGTCGCCGCCGTCGATGCAGTTGGCGTAGACGCGGAGCAGGACGGCCACGCCGTGGCCCCGGCGTCGGGCGACCTCGGTCGGCGGGACACCGGCATTCAGCCAGAGCGAGGCCGCCGCGTGCCGCAGGTCGTAGGGCCGGCGGACGAGCGGCGAGGCAACCTGCGATTCGGTCAACGCCTGCTCGCGAGCGAGCTTCCACCATCGGTCGTAGACCGACTCGGAGAGCGGCCCACCGTGCAGGCCCCGGAAGAACCGACCGTCCGGGCCCACCCCGTGATTCTCGACGTGCGCGCACAGCAGCTCGACGAGCCGAGGCGGGATCGGGACCGTCCGAGTCTCGGCTCTCCCCCGGTGCTTGAGTCCCCGCCGCTCGTGGGAGCCGCCGTCATCGGTCCAGTGCGACCCGGCGCGCGGCGAGGTACCGGCGAGCACCAGGCGACCCCAGCGATATTCGATCTTCTCGTGCTCGCAGGACCGGGATGGCTTGACCGCCGCCAGGTCGTCGAAGTCGGCCCCGCAGTCGGCGCACCGGCCGGCAAGGTCGCAGTCCTCTCGCCGTAGGTCCGCGGCTTCCGAGGGACGCATCCCCGCGTAGTAGAGACAGCCGAAGAAGGCCGTGACCTTGTCGGCGCGTTTGCCGAGAGATTTCACCGCCTCCAGCAGCGTGGCGACCTGGGCCGGGTTCGCCACCACCCGCCGGTCGATGGACTGCGCGACCTCGGGAGCGGTCCACTGGACCCGGTCGACCGGGTTGGAGGCGATCAGCTCCAGCTCGACGGCATACCCGAGGACGTTGTAGAAGGTGGCCCGCTTCCGCTGGACGGTGGAGGCAGCCGCGGGCTTGCCGTCGAGGCGTACACACAGGCTGTCGAGGACCCGGCGGACCATCGCGGGCGAGTCCAGCTCGACGACCGGGAGGGACGCGGTTTCCAGCCAGGCGAGCGCCGCCGCGTGGTCGGCGGGGATCTCGTCGGACCAGCGGCGGGGGTTGAGGCCGTAGAGGTACAGCGCCTCACGGAGCACGAGGTCAGTCGGTCGGCCCCGCTTCGCCGGGCGGGTCAGTGTCACCGTGATCGAGGTCAGCGCTTCGACGATCGAGCGTCGGGTCTTGGCCGCCGCCCGGGGCCACTTCATCTCGACGTACGCGCGGCTGTGCGCGTACCAGGTGGTGGGGTTCTTGGTTCTGGCCTCGGAGACCGGGCGGCCGGTGGCCGGGTCGAAGGGCTCCCCCGCGTTGGCCGCCTGGACCAGCTCGGCGCGGAACGAGTGCGCCAGGGCCTTGGTACGGAACATGTCCTCGAAGCGTTGGCCGCTCACCGCCCAACGAACCCGCCACGGCCGAGCCTTCCGGTCGGCGCGCTTGGCGATCTCCCAGATCTGAACTTCGTAGCTCTTCATGCGGCGTCCTGCTCCAGGTCGCCGAGCCACCGACCGAGCGCCGACCGGCGGACCCGGAGCTGCCCGTTCGGGAGCTTGATCACCCGCGGTCCCTTGCCGGTCTGCCGCCAGTAGAACCAGGTCGAGCGCGGTACGCGCAGCTCGGCGAGCACTTCCGGCACGGTCAACAACTCCTCGTTCACTGCGTTTCCTCCCCGTCGTGCTGTGCGCTGTGCTGAGTTGCCGAAAGATCTGAGGGCCCCTGCGCGGCCCGGTCCTTGGCGGCGAGCAGTTCGGAGCGCCAGCGGGCGCGTTCGCTGATCGACCGCATGAGCCGGTGGGTCATCGGGCCGACGTCCGGGTCATCGGGCCGGGCCAACTCCCAGGCGTGCCGGACCCGTTCGGTGGTGGCGCCCTGGTCGTCGACGAGCTGCGTGCCGTCGGTGGTGACGCCGAGCAGCGCCCGCACCCAGGCCCGCGCGTCGTGCTTGTGGTCGGCGAGGGTCTTGCCGGACCAGTCGCGGGAGATGAGGATGCGCCGACCGCCGATGCCGAGGGTGTCGCGCTGGTGGACCTTGCCCTTGCAGCGGCCGGGCTTGAGCTTGGCGTGCGCCTTCTTGGGTTGAACCCCGTAGAGCAGCCAGTTGGCGCACCGCTCGGTGCAGGGGGTGAGTTGGAGTTGCTGCCAGAGCCGGTCGAGGTGCTTGCGTTGCCGGTCGGTGGTGGCCTTGTGGCAGTCGCCGGTGTGCTTGGTGATGTATTTCGTGACGTACCGGATGGTCCGTTCGGCGTCCTCGGTGCCGGGCATGACGCCGCGGGCGTCGACCTGGGCGCCGAAGCGGACGACGTGCACAGGATCGGCGTCCGGGTCGTCGTCGATGGCGTCGAGGGCTTCCGTCCAGGTGGTCAGCGGCTCCCGGGTGCCCGGGTCGACCCACGCCGCCGCCTGCTCGTCCCAGCTCGGCAGCCGGTCGAGGGTGTAGCGCTGGACGTCGACCGAGGGCCACCACACCTGGTGATAGGTGGCCGCCGCCACGGTGCGCAGCACGTCCCGAGGGATGGTGCCCCGGATGGCGAAGTGAGCGTGCGGGGCGAGACGGCGTTGCGGCTCGACGCAGCCGGCGTACTGGACGTTCCAGCCCTCGCACCGTCGGAGGTTCTGCCAGAACCGGTCGAGGAGCCGGGGGAAGTGCACGGCGTCCCAGGCGGCGCGGCGGTAGTCGTACCTGGCCGGGTTGACGGGGGTGCCGTCGGGACGGACCGGGCCGTACGAGTCGAGGGTTAGCGTGAGCCACATCGACGGTTGGTAGGTGGAGCCGTCCGGGGCGGTGTAGGTCTTACCGACGGTGCGCCGTTCGACCTTGCGCCGGGGCAGTTCGGGGGCATCCTGGCGTCGCTTGGTGGAGCGCTTGCGCCGTGGGCCGGGCTCGTCGTCCTGGTCCTCGTCGTCGCTGGCGTGCGGTGGTCCGACGCGCCCGCGTAGGCCCTCGGCGGCGATGGCTGCCTCTACCTCGCGGATTGCCTCGTCGAGGTCGGTCACTTGGTCCCACTGGGCCGCCCTCACCGCCTCGTCGCGGGAGAACTCCAGGTGTGCGCGGAACAGGATCAGTGACTTCTGTGCCTCGGTCGCGGGTTCCGGGCCGGGTAGGGGTTCGTCGTCGCGGTGCCAGCCCTCGCGGATCTGGGCCTGCCGCAGTCGGCGGTTCTTCTTGGCGCACGGCGGGCACTTGTCCTCGCGGGTCGCGCCGCAGGGCAGGTCGATGACTTCGGTCAGGCCAGTGTCGAGGTCGATGCGGCGCATGGCGAGCGGGCGGACGCAGACGCCGTACTCGATGGCGATGTCCTTCAGGACGTCGATCGAGCGGGGTAACGCCATGCGGGCCGCCCGCGACCCCGCCCGAGGAGCAGCCGGGGTCGCTGTGGGTTCGAGGCCGGGCAGGGTTGGTGCCGTCATCGGATGATCCCGACGACCTGCGGACGATTGGACGGGACGACAACGGCCGGAGGTAGCACCGGGACTGATGCCGGCGGCATCACCGGAGCCGGCGGCGCGGGTTCGACCGGCTGCGGCTCGTCGTACAAATCGGCCTGCGGCTGATCGGGCTCGGGTATCGGCGCGGCGGTCGGTGCACTGGACAGGACAACCTTCACCAGGGCGAGGAAGGCCAGCGACGGCACGGCCGCGACGATCCAGCCCCAGACGGAGGGTTCGGCTTCGGCGACCTGGGCGGCGAGGGAGAGCAGCGCGAACGCGATCAGGAGCACGCCGACCAGGCCGACGGGTCGACCATCACGGCGACGGGCGCGGATCTCCAGGCCGAGGTAGATGGCCATCAGCTCGACGGCTACGGCGTTGGCCCAGCCGATCCAGTCGGGTTGGCCGTGGGCGACGGTCAGGTCGTGGACGTGGGTGAAGGCGGCGGCGCCGGCCATGGCGCCGATGGCGAGCAGGATCAGCACGCGAATGCCCGACTCGGCTCGGTGGCGGATCACTCGAAGTCGCCTTCCGGGATGCGAACGGTGACGGTGATGCGGATGCGCTGCCCGTCGAGGTCACTGCGGCGGCGGACCATGTGCGCCAGGCCGTGCAGGGCAGCGGCGAGTCGATCCGGGGAGCCGTTGAGGTCGATGTGCAGGGGCTTGAGGCGATGGGTGCCGAGGAAGAAGCTCTTGAGGGACATCGGTTACCTCCGGGCCGGGGCGACGCGGGTACGGATGTGCTCGGGTGGCTCGCCGAGGGAGGCCACCGCTTCGGAGAGGCAGCGCCACAGCGCCCACGCCTCGTCGGGGGTCAGGTACATGCGGCGCCGGCCGCCGCCGACGGCGAGATAGACCGGGTACGGGTCGGGCCGGTCGGGGTCGACGCGGACGGACACCGCCGTACTGGTGGAGCCGTCGGTGCCCGGAGCGCGCAGCCGGTAGAAGGTCGGGGCGGTCACCGCGGCTCACCCCCGTCGGCGTCCCGGTCGAGGAAGTTCAGCAGCGAGTCGGGCAGCAGTGGTCCGCGACGTTGCCGGGGCAGGGGCGGCCGGGCCGGTTCGGTGGCGGTTTCCCGGCCGACCTGGGCGAGGATGTCCGCCGCGTCGGCCGGCGCCGGGTACTCGGCGGCCAACTTTCGGATGTGGTCGTCAGAGATGTAGGAGAAGCGGACCCGGGCCGGCTCGGGAGTGCCGTCGAGGATGACGTAGCCGACGCCCTTGGCCCAGCGCGGCATCTGGTCGGCAAGGGCGCCCCGGTTGCGGGCACCGTCGCCCAACACGAGGTCGACCTGAGCGGCCTCGGTCAGCCCGAGCGCGATTCGGGTCGGGAACAGGTCCCGGAACGGCAGCACCTCCTTCCGGGGGTCCTGCAACGCGGCCACCACCAGCACGCCGACACCGGCCCCCTGCGACAGCAGCAGCCCGAGGGATCCGGCGATGCGCTTACGCAGGTCGACGTCCTGGAGGTACGCGGTCAGTGCCGCCATCTCGTCGATGACCACCACGACCAGGGGGTCATCCAGGGTCGGAGTGTGGACCCGCACCGCGCCAGCAAGGCGGGTCTGCCGCTCCCGCATCACCGTCACGGCCTCGTCGAGCAAATCGGCCATGGCCTCGAACGACTTGCAGGCGAACCGGGCGAACAACGGCCGGCCCATGGCGAACTCCATGCCGCCCTTGGGATCAATCACCCACAGCCGAACCAGCCCGGAGGAGATCCCACCGGCCAGGACCCGGACCAGCGACCACAGCACGGAGCCCTTCCCGGAGCGGGTGGCGCCACCGATGAGGACGTGCGTGGCCAGCAGATGCAGGCACCAATGCCGCAGGTCTTCACGACGCGCCAGGGGCAGCGCGGTGAAGTCGGGCACCGACGGGACGTCGAACGGGTCGACCAGGGTGCGCAGCGCATCCGTGCGGACCACCACCAGGTAGACCACCGACGGCCGATCCCGGAACCGCAGCCGGTCCACCGCGCCCAGGACCAGCGCCCAGTAGCCCGACCGGATCGGCGGCTCATCGGGACGCTCGGAGTAGACCCGGGCGTGCCGCCGACCGAAGGCGTACCCGAGGTTTGCCGTCGCCTTCTGGAACTCCTCCGGTGTCTGGCCGCGGACCATGCGGATGGTCAGCACGTCGAGCGCCTGATCCGAGCGGACCCGCAGCAGCTCCGGTAGGACCGTGCGGTGGTCATACACCTTGGCCAGGCCGCAGAGGGTCATGGCCTCGCGCCAGGCCCGCCGGTAGACGAAGAGCTGACGGAACCGGCCGAGGATCGGACCGGCGAACCATGTCCACCAGGACGACTCGTGCCGCCACCGCCACAGCGCCGACACGGCAGCGGCCAGGACCACGGGCACGATCACGCCGACCCGGCCGAACTCGCGGTAGAGGCTCACCCCGGCCACGACCAAGCCGACGGCGACCGGATGGCGAAGACACCACCACAGACCCCGCCACAACCACCGCAGCACCAGGCCGAGCGCGATCAGCCAGACCGGCAACTCAAGACGGCGCGGCCGGATCACCATCAGATCCCCGGCGGTGGTCATCACGACCTCGCCGCGCGGCCGGCGCATCACCGCGCACCCGTCACAGTGGGCCGCCGCAGGACGGCAGACATACGCTTGGACATGTCACTACCTCTCTCGACAGAGCAGGGGAAAGAGACAGAGGGCGGGGCTGCCGTCCGCCAAGACCTGACAGCCCCGCCCCACCACATGCGGCTACTGCGCCGCCTTCGCAGCCACGCCCGCCGGGGCACGCATCCCGGTCGCCCGCAGCGAGTACGCCATCCGGTTGTTGTTGGTCACGTACGGCGTGACGGTCATGCCCTCGAACTCCACCGCCTCGAACGGGGCACCCGTCGGCGGGACCGGCTGGTAATCCGCCGAGATCTTCACCGTCGTCTCCCGCGACCGCTTCCCCAGCTCCGGATCCAGATCCATGACCCGGACCTGCCACACCCGCTGGCCGGTCACCTTGTCCTTCGCCGGGCTACGCCGACCGGTCTTCTCGTCGTAGTCCTCGACCTCGCCCAGAGACTCGGGCACCAACGCGCACCCCGCCGGGAACACGTCCTCACACCGCACCGCGAACCTCGTACCGCCGCGCAGAGCCATCGCTCAACCCCCAACTTGTTAACTTGTCTGCCAAGTTGTGGTCCAAGGTAGACGGCACTTGGCAGACAAGTCAACAAACTTCGAAGCCGAACGACTCTCACTTGCGCTAGCCGCCACCCAATGTCCGCGCCCTACCTGCAGGAAGAGGGGCGATTTCGTCGGAAAATGACGAAGCATCCAGGGTGTCCGCGCCCCAGCGTGGGGTAACGTGCACTCGTGCTCATCAGATTTGAGGCCAGCAACTACCGGTCGATCGCCAAGAGCGTTGAGTTGTCGATGGTGGCTGTTGACCGTGGGCGGGAGGCAGCTCGGGAGGCCCCTAACCTTGGGGAGAGCCTTCTGACATTAGGTGCGATCTACGGACCGAACGCCTCCGGCAAGTCGAACGTTGTCGGTGCACTCGCCTGGCTGCGCGACGCCGTGGAAGATTCGGTGCGCTTCTGGGAGGAAGAAATCCCACTAGAGCCCTTTGCGTTCGGCTCAGGACCAGCCAGACCTAGCGAATTCGTCGTCGAAGCCACGGTTGACGGCGTGCGTTTCGAGTACGTCCTCGAACTTGATGCTAGGCAGGTCCTTTATGAAGGACTTTTCCATTATCCGGAGAGAAAGCGCCGCAGAGTTTTTGAGCGCGAGGGCTCCGAACTGAAGCTTCAGCGCGGCTTGGGAGCATTGTCCGGCACCCGCGAACTAATGACGGAAAGAACGCTAGCACTATCCGCCGCACGGCGATTCGATGAGCCTCTAGTTTCGAATTTTGTCAGAGATCTCCTGCGCATTCAGGTCCTCGGTCACGTGCCCCGCCGAGGACGCTCGGGAGGTTTTTTCGGCAGGCAACGGCGCTATTCTCCGAGGGCGGATACGATGCGCTGGTTCGATAGTCCGGACAGCGATCAGCCCTCGCTCTTCTCCCTCGTAGAAGACGAGGGAAAGTGGTCCAATTTGAGCAGGCGCGAACAGGCGCTGGCAATGCTACGGCTTGCCGACCTAGGCATCGAGGACGTTGTTATCGATGAGCAGGAAGTTTCTTTTTCCAGCTCGGGCGGCGAGACCCGCACCCAGCGCCGACTAAGACTTGTTCACCGGTCAGGCGAAAGCTCGGCTCCACTCGATTTCTCGACCGAGTCAGAAGGGACGAGAACATGGTTCGGGCTAATTGGTGCAGTGCTGATAGCACTGCAGTCGGGGTCGATTGTCATCTTTGACGAGTTGGACGCCAGCCTCCATCCGACGCTGTCTGCGGAGTTGCTACGAGTCTTTCAAAGCCCAGTTACGAATCCGTACGGGGCACAACTCATCTTCACCTCACACGACACCAGCCTGCTCAACCATCTGAACCGAGATGAGGTATGGCTTACTGAGAAGCGACTCGACGGCTCCACTCGACTCGGCGGGCTAGCCGAATTCGCGGGCGAGCGGGTGCGCAAGTCACAGAACTTGGAGAATGCCTATCTGCATGGCCGATTCGGCGCACTCCCCCAAGTCGATCAGACTGAGTTCCTGCGAGCGCTCGGGCTGATCGGCTGACCGACGATGACACCACGCCGCCGCGGACCGAAGCCCCTCAAGCGCACGATCGCCCAGCGTCCAGAGCTACACACGGTCGTGGTCTTCTGCGAGGGCAGAAACTCCGAGCCCGACTACATCAACGGGTTAAAGAGGCTGCCCGAGATCGCTGCCAACACGGCCCTCAATCTCGAAATCCATCCCGAGCAAGGCGTACCACTGACCCTTGTGAAGATGGCCGTTGACCGGCTGGCCGATCCGGAGGTAGAGGAATGCTGGTGCATCTTCGATGTCGAATGGCCGAAAAACCATCCAAATCTCTTCGAAGCTAAGCAGCTTGCTCAGGCCAAGGGTGTCGGGTTAGTCATTTCGAATCCGTGCTTCGAAATTTGGCTAATCCTGCACCATCGCGACTTAACCAAGTTTCTCAGCACTGCCGAGGCGGAAAGCATGAGTCGCAAGCTCGACGGCCGAGCCGGAAAAAGCATCGACAGCGCCATCTACATGCCGCTACTGAAGCAGGCAGCTCGCCGAGCCGAACAATTGGAACAGCGCCACACACGTAACAGCACCGCCTTCCCTGATGACAATCCGTCATCGGGGATGCACCACCTACTGCGGGCACTCGGACAGCGGTAGGGGCCTGCCGCGCATCCACGAGAAGAACGGAAACAGGAGATAGACAATCACGGCACGCCAAGTCGACTTAACGGAACGAGAGGGTCTTGCAGATGGGCCTGCGGGGTGAGACTGATTCACTGGATGAGGAACACTCGCGACAGGCGGGTGTAAACGATGCGACCGTCGAGGCGTTGGGCGAGCTGAGCAAGGCGCTTGAGACGGTCCATCGGGTACGCGGTCACCTGTACTCGGCACACCAGCTCGTTGGCGGCGCAGATCTCACCCTTGACCGGGTCGTAAAGCTGCTCCGCGAGGCCGGGCACGACGAGATGGCCGACCGGGTCGAGCACGAGCTGTTGGGGCGCAACGTGCTACCCGGCCGGTGGACCTTCCAGATCGTCGAGGAGTTCGACGACGGCTACTACGCCGCGTTCCAGGAGATCGAGCGGGACGCGCGGGAGAAGCTGGCCGGCGGTCGGCGGCACATCTTCGAGGCGGAGATGAAGGAGCGGCGGCGCACCCACGGGATGCCGGGGCACGAAGCTACGCCGTAGTGCTGCCGCCGAAGCCGTTCGGGATCATCGAGGCCAGGGCGTTGGCGCGGGCCTCGATGATCCTCATCCGAGCCTGATACTCGGCCGGTTCCCGGTGCGCGGCCTGGCTGGTCACCTGGCCGGGCCACTTGCGGTAGAGCAGCCCGTACTCCCGGGTGAAGTAGCCGGCGCTGACCGCGTTGGCCGCGAGTAGAAGGCCGGTGTCCTCGGAGGCGGGAAGGGCCATCCAGCCGCCCAAGGCGAAGACGAGATCCCGCCGTAGACACAGCGTCGCCGGGTGCACCGATGCTCGGTAGTCGTTGGCTTGCCAGAACGACAGGACCGCACCGCGGTCGACGACCCCGCCGGCTGGATCCTTGTCCCATCCGGAGGTCGACCCGTCGGGGAGCAGATCGAGTACCCGCGAGGTAGTCCAGCCGATCTGCGGGTGCGCGTCGAACGCGGCGACGTCCCGGGCGAGCGCACCCGGGGTCAACTGGTCGTCAGCGTCCAGGACCTTGATGAGTTGCCCGGAGACCCGGGCAAGCGCGAGGGTACGGGCAACGCCAGGCCCGCCGGGACGGCCGGTGCCGAGACTGATCCGGGGATCGTCGGGCAGCACGTCGACCAGGGCACCGGTCTGCCCGTCCTCCTGGACCAGCCATTCCCAGTCCCAGCCGTCAGGCATCTCCTGATTGGCCAACGACTCGTAGGCCCCGGCCAGGTGCTCGATGCTAGGCGCGTGGACCGGGGTGATGACCGAGACGAGCTGCGTCAAGTTTTCCACCGCTGGAGTTTGTGGGAGTAGACAAGCTCGGTGCGATCGCCCGGCATCACCACTTCGGCGACCTCGACGACCCGGCCGGTGGTGTCGGTCGAGGTCTTCCGCACGGTGAGCACGGAGACTCCCGGGTCGATGTCCAGCAACTCGGCCTCATCCGGCGACGGCGGACGTGCCCGGATCTCGTCGTCAATCCGGTCCAGCTCGATGCCGAGCGTGTAGAGCTGATGCTGTGTGCCGCCGGGCCACGGTTCCTTGCTCTCGTCGAGCAGGTCCGGATTCGCGGCCACCAGGTCGTACGGCAGGTAGGAGTACGACATGGTCAGCGGCGCGTTCTCGTGCTTGGAGGACGTCCAGTAGACCCGGCGCAGCAGCGGCGTACCCGGCTCGACCTGCAAGGCCGCCGCCATCTCCGCATCAGCTTCCACCCGGGAGTACTCGGCGTGGAACTTGAGGTCATCGACGGTCAGGCCGGTGTCATGTTCGGTGGCGCCGGTCTTGAGCCGCTCGTCCTCGTCGAGCAGGACGCGTTCCTTCTCCCACTGGTACCGCTCGGTGTTGCGGCGGCGTACCCGTTGGCGGGGTGCCCGCACGTAGGTGCCGCGCCCCTGCTCCGCGCGGACCAGGCCCCATTCCCGGAGCTGCCGGATGGCGTTGCGGACGCTCGTGCGCGACAGGCCCGAGGTCTCGGCCAACTCGGTCTCGCTCGGCATCAGCGTGCCGGGTGCCAGCTCACCGCCCATGATCTTTGCCCGCAACTCCTCCGCGAGTTGCAGGTAGCGAGGGCGCCAGTCCCGGCCATGCACACCGGTCACCGTACCCCCTAGACGTTCCAACGTCTGCCAGGCGGTACCGCCGGCCGGCCGCTCCGGCACGGGAGGCACGACGACCGCCGGTCGCGGTTGTCGCCCAGGGCGTGACCCGGGGGTACGAGGTAGAGCCACACCCGGACGTCTGTTGGTGTTCACCGCGTCTCCCCCGCCTGCTGGCCTCCATCAGCCCGGGTCAGCATCTCCAGGCGGGCGTGCGTCAGCTCGTCAATGAGCCGGTCCACCTGCGCGGCGGACAGAAGCGCGGTCTGCGTCGCGCCGTAACGGGTCACGTCGAGCTTCACGGCCAGGTCCCGGCGGGCGAACCGGTCCACGAGCAGTTGAACAGAGACCCACCCGCTGCGCTCGCGTCCGATCGTGGCGAGGAGCCCGCGGTGCATCGGGTCGCTTGGTCCGCAGCCCCGACACCACACCGGGCAGACGACCGCAGCGGTCAACGACGACGGTTGGTCCTCCATCAGCGGGGCGCCTTCACTCATCGTCGGCCCTCGACTCCCCGAGTACCTGCTTCACGAGAGCATTAAGTTGCTCGGCCAGTTCGATTGTCTGTAGCAACGACAACTCGGCCCAGGCGATCCCGCTACGGCATGTCACGTGAACACCGACCAGGGCACCACCCGAAGCCTCAGCAGCGATGAGGTACGTGACGACCAGGCCAGCCGCGCGGCCGTCGCCAACTCGCTGCATCGGGCCGCGATGACGGCGGGCCATGTGTGCCATCACCGGCGGCACCAAGTAGCCGCAGCGTTCCGGGTCGCACCAGTCCGGGTGGCTTGTGACCTCAGATGGCTTGTTCGTGCGGCTCACCGCGGCCACCGCCCGCCGTTGCCTCGGTGGAACTGCGCCCGGGTCATCAGCGGCGCAAACCGGAGCACGGGCAACTCACGGGTTACCCCAATTGACCACCGCGGCGAGATCGTCGCGGTAGCCGTGCGTGGACCTGGCGGCTGATTGCTGCTAGCACTCAAGGCAGATGGTCGCCTCCAGAGCTGCCAGGACGAGAACCAGCGGCTCCGGCGATGAGAACCAGACATCGCACCTCCACAGGTAGACGGGGACCGGTGGCCGACCACGGGGGAATGCAGCCGGCCACCGGCCCGGATGAAGGCACGGCGCACCGTCCGACGCCGGACGGGTCGGGTATCGCCGAGCCAACTTGTACGCGCGGCTACCGCAACCGGTCCGACAGGACGCCGCGCATCGGGTGCGACCAGGGCCGGCGCGAGGCCACCCCTGACACGAGCCGTCACCCCAGCCGCACATCATGAAACGTATCTACAAGTGGACGAGTTGTCTAGACGTCGAAACGGGTCACTTGGTTGGCACTTGGTAAGACAAGTGCCAGGTACGGTGAGCAGGTGCCCACCCCGCACTACGGCCAGCCCCGCTACCACGTCATCGCCGACGCGCTGAGAGAGCGCATCGAAAGCGGCGTCATCCCACCAGGCACGCTGCTGCCGACCGAAAGTGCACTGACCGCCGAGTTCCGAGCAGCTCGCGGCACTATTCGCCAAGCAATTGGGTTACTCCGCGAGACAGGTTGGGTGTCAACCGAGCACGGCCGAGGCACATATGCGAATCTTGGCCCATTTGGCAGCCCGCCGAGCGAGACCTCTGAATTAAGGCGGCGGCGTCGTGTAGTCCCCGATCGCGAGCTTGCAACTCTCTTTGCGGTTGACGAAGGCGCGACTCTACTCGAAGAGCAATTCGTCACAAAGGTGGATGGAAACGTGCGCGAAGTCGTCAGGAGATATCGCCTGACACCGCCAGCGTTGTAGTACAGGAAGTTCGCCAAATGGATAATAGCCGCCGGTGGACGACTAACAATCATAACGGCTAACTGGGAAAAGGTGCCTAAGCGATACGCATCAAGAAACCCATGCGCCTACACGATTCGAGGAGACCGACAAGTCATCTACCCTTAACCCATGACTGAAAAGCATGAACTCACGCCCAACTTTTTGCGTCTGCGCCGTATGCGAAATGCTATACCTCAAGCATCGATGCAGGGGGTACAAATTCCGCACGCGCTCATCGACGTCATAGGTCAAGATCCAGGGCTGCCGGGTTTTAGTGAGTGCGCTAGCGACCTTTTCGTGATCCTCCCATGAATGAGAACTCATGTAGAGCTCCTCACCCTTAACGAGGTAAGGCGGATCGACGTAGAGAAGTGTTGATGCCCTTCGGCGAGAGCAAGATGCAATAAAATCCAGCGCGGGTTTCTGCGAGACGGTGATACGTGAAGCGAGGCCTTTAATGTGCCGGATTCGTGCGACCAGTCCAACTCGGTTGAAGCGAGCGTCGATCTTCCAGTTTCCCGTTTGAGCGAGGCCACCAATAGGTCGAGCCGTCAAGATGCCCGACCTATTACACCTATTGAGGAAGAATGTCGAGAACCCGAGATCGAGGTCATCCCTTCCGTCCGGACTGAGATAACGAGCCCTATGCTGATGCCATGCATCCAGCGAGATATCCTCCCGCTCGATGCGTTCGACAAACTCTTCCGTGCGATTGATAATTGCGCGCCAAAAGGCAGCTATCCCAGGATTCAGATCATTAATCAGCAATTGCTCGATGTGGCCTTCCGACAACAGAAAGAGGCCTGCGCCAGCGCCTCCAGCATACGGCTCGGCGTAGGCGGTTATCGGGGCCGGCTGACTTGCGAGAATCCGGGCAAAGAAGGGCCCAAGCTTCGCTTTGCCCCCAGGATACCTGAGCGGGGAAATGAAAGCGGTTTTCACAGAGCATTATCCAGGCGCTCAAGCAGAGGTCGATACGCGGCGCTATACCGTCGGGCAAGATGAGGGTCAGGAATTACATCCGGGTTGTGCACGAAGCCATTTAGGTACTCCATGCCCAAGCCGGAAGCATCTAGGTAGGCCTGCTCCAAAGTTTTGTCCCTCTTCCTTGCATCCTCAATGTTAGGATCAAGGAATTTTAGCATAGCGATGATCTTCTTTTTCAGTGAGTCCCGCTCCTGCACGCCGGAAAGTCTTAGAGCTTCGGGGGTAGAAAGAGCAAGCTCGACAGTGATCCGCACCATAACGCATACGACACTAGACATATCGTCAATTTCAAGTAGACGACATTCCTTCAACAGCTTCTGGATGCGTCCCGGATGATTTGGAAGCCTGAGCCCTTGGAACATGTACTTCTCGGGCTTAGCCTCGTTGCGACCCCGCGTTCGTGCATTTGTGCTGTTTGTTCCAGACGAAGCCTCTCCGTTGCCGCCGGCAGTCGAGGAATTCTCAGGACCAGTCGACGTTCCGCCGCCACCGTCGGTACTTGCACCCGGTCCGCTATGGCTCGCCTCGCCTGACGGAGCCTGTCCATCGGTTGCAGTACTTCCGTCAGCGGAGGCATTTTCGGATCGGCCCCCCTCGGCTAGCCGGAAGGGATGCGCGGTCGCATCAGAATCAAGTGGAAGCAGGTTGGCAACAGACAGCAGCGCGGTCTTCCTAATGGCCTTGTTCTTGTATGCGTCGACAGGCTTCTCCAAGATGAGAGAGAATGCCCACCAGAAGAATGGACGCAGCGTGTCGCGGTCATGATGCACCCAGAGACTTCGCTCACGTGAACTGCCATCTCCGTCCGCCCGCAACGAGAAGTGAAGCCGGTCTAGGACATCAGGCGAGAAGAATCGGCCGATATTCGTAAGCTTGCTATTCCGGGTCTTGACGACTAGATCAACCAAGTCCGGGTCCGTTGAATATGCTTCCACGAGTTCGTCGGCCATCGCCATTGAGCGAATGGTGCCCGAGTCCACGGACTTGTTGTTTCGGCGCCTGTGGGTTGCTGACTGAGCAGCACTCCATCGCTTTATACCACGGCCGTTATTCTCGCCTGTATGCCTCAACACAATCCAGTAGTCGGCCTCTTCCCTACTGTCCGCTATCAGGGTAAAGACACTCTTGGGGGGTGCACCTAGGGCTGCTGCGCGACGAAACGCTTTCTGATGCACCTCGTCGTCAGCAAGAATAGGATCAGCTAGCAATTTCAAGGCGGCGAAACGGCGGTTGCCCTCTAAAACGAGATACTTCGACTTGTCTTTAATTACGATAGGCAGCTCGGCAGGGTTTGTTTGGCCAGACTTTGCCATGTCACGAGCCAGAGCGATGAGGTCGTCGGCGTCATCGTCAAGAAGACGGTTGATCGCCTCCCGGTCACTGGTAGTACCGTCCGGGAGTCGGGGATTCTCGGGGTCAAGTACCACCTGTGACGGCCGCAGAGACAAATACTTGTGGGCCATCATCCGCTCCCTCGTTAGCATTTTCACCAGACGGTATCGACAGTCTGTAATCCGCGCAACACCCGATGCCCGGATTACTCACACGAGTACCCATGCTGCGACGTGAAGATACCAATAGAGGGCTGGGCAAGCCAGACTCCGTTCGGACCAGTTGGGCGTCCCCCTTGCCGTTGGGCAATCTCGACCGATGTCGCCGCCTGCCGACGTAGGCCCAGGATTTGCACGGCATGCGCCGCTGCTATGTACCACCCGCCTAGGCAATAGATCAGTCAGAATTCGGACACGCCGATGCTTGTTCATGCTCGTCACGAGAGACAACACCTCTTGCAACAGGGCATTGCCGATTCTCTCTGTTCTGAATCAAGGCGCCGCGCTCCGCACGGCGCGAGGCGGTAACCCGGCCGGCGGCAAGCCGCCCCGGCCGCCTTCGGCGCCGGGGCGGAGAGCCACCGACTGCCGCCGGACCGCCGCCCCGAGTCTGCTGATCCGGCCAGCGTCACGATCACGGCCAGGCGGAACGGAAGCCAACCGGTCGGCCTCGTCGACGGTCAGGGCTTCCGACTGCCGCGCCAGTCCAACCCCGGGACTGGCTTGCCCCCGGTCCCTCTCCCGCAGCCGGCGACACCTCACCGCGGACCCTCAGCCGTTCCCCACACGCACGGACTCCGCCAGACCGGACCCCAGAGCACCTACCCCAGCGCTCGCAGCCCCAGAAGGTCACTCAACGGGCAAGATCGACCTGCCCACCATCTGCCCACAACCAGTCGTCAACGGCTGGACTCAGCCGGACTCGGCTAGATCAACGACAACGGCCCCCGATCAGCATCTCTGCTGGTCAGGGGCCGTGTCTGCACCTGGTGGCGGGTAGAGGATTCGAACCTCTGTAGCTTTCGCGACGGATTTACAGTCCGCTCCCATTGGCCGCTCGGGCAACCCGCCAGGGCACCCCACCGCGTCGCAACGCGGCGGCGGAAGCAAGGATAGCGGCTCGCCCCGGGACCGGCGCAACCGGGTACCGTCAGGGGGTCGTGCCGCTGGTCGGCGGCCGACTGCAGGCCCCAGACCGCCGGACAGCAGGAGCAGAAGCATGCCAGCGAACCCGTCTTTCGACATCGTGAGCAAGGTCGACCGTCAGGAGGTCGACAACGCCCTCCGGCAGGCGGAGAAGGAGCTCGCGACGCGGTTCGACTTCCGCGGCACGGGCGCGGAGATCTCCTGGTCGGGTGAGGAGGCGATCGGCCTTCAGGCGGAGACCGAGGAGCGGGTCCGTGCGGCTCTGGACGTGTTCAAGGAGAAGCTGGTCAAGCGGAACATCTCGCTGAAGTCCCTGGACGCGGGTGAGGCGCGCCCGTCCGGCAAGGTCTTCAAGATCGACTGCAAGGTGATCCAGGGCATCGAGACGGACAAGGCCAAGGCGATCAGCAAGAAGATCCGCGACGAGGGCCCGAAGGGCGTCCAGGCGCAGATCCAGGGCGACCAGCTGCGCGTCACCGGCAAGAAGCGGGACGACCTCCAGGCTGTCATCTCGCTGCTCAAGGGTGAGGACTTCGGCGTCGCCCTCCAGTTCACGAACTACAGGTAAGCCCCGGCCAGCGGGTCGTTCACCCTTTGTGACCTGGGCAGACGTCGTCGCCAATGGTCGTCGTTCGTCACTACTGTCTGACGGCCGACGGCCTGGCCAGCCGCCTGATCCGCCCTGAGAGGTCGGCCTGGCAGTGGCCCTCTCTGGGCGACCCCATTATTCCTCAAGCCATGAGTGGGGCTCGATCAACCATGGCTGGTCGGGGTTCCCGCGGTAGGCCACCTGGCCGATCGGAAGGCTTGCCAGCTGCGCCACCGACGAGTTCAGCTCAATGGCGTGGTTGATGCACGTCACGACCACAGCGCCGGGCTGGTTCGGGTCGTTCACGCCGTCGCCGACGATCCAGGAGTTGTCGCCGGTATGGATGACCTCACGTGCTGGCTCTGCACCCTCGAGCACGGTTCGTTGGACGACCGCCCCAAGGTTGTCGGGGAATCGGCCGTCGCTGAAGGGGAAGGGCAAGGACCGGAACACCTCATGCCGGTCCGAGTGCTCGTGAGCCTCGACGTCGCGATCGTCCACCGCGACACCATAGATGCGCCACGCCTGCTCCACTTCAAGCAAGTCGTCTCCGCGCGCCCTGCCCCGCCCCAGTCCGTCGATCACGGAGTTGTGGTGGGCGACAAAACGCCCTGTCAGTCTCCAAACCCGGCACCACGACTCCATGATCGACGAGGTCGGGCGGTCGTCACCCGCGATCTTGCACTTCCTGCGGCGGCATAAGGGACATCTCGCTCATCCCAACGACAGAAAGTGCAAGATCGGCGGGGCGCGGGGCGCGGGGCGGTGCCGCTTGACCCCTCGCCTGTAAATTCTGGGCGCTCCGCCCGGCGGGGTCCGTTCACGTCTGCGGCCTTGGGCGGGTGTCCGAGGTCGGCTTCCCTCGTCCCGGCCAGCTGCTGTCGACGCTGCTGCCGCAGACGCCTCAGTGTCACCCACGTCCCGAGACTGATTTGTCACGAACGTCCGGAAACCCGACATCGTCGGCAGCCGGCGGTGTCCTTCGTCGACTGATGCGCGACGCTCGTCCGCCAACTGATCTGCGGCACCTCCGGACGCTGGTCGCGGCAGATCCCGGCGCCAGATCTTGGCGAGACATATGGCAGGCAGGAAGGCGCCACCGACGGTTCGGCTGGGCCGCTTTGGATGCCGGGTCATCAGCCGATCGGATGGCCAGAGACGATGATCGGCTATTTCCATGTGCGACGGACACCCTGCGACGCCTAGGAAGGAGGCATGACCAACGAGCGGACCGTTCCCCTGCTGCCGTGCGCATCCATTGACGACATCGAAGCCTTTTACGGAGTTCTCGGTTTCCGCACCACGTACAAGCAACGCAAGCCCAACGCGTGTATGGGGGTTCAGCGGGAAGACCTGCACCTGCAGTTCTTTGAGATCGCCGGATTTGACCCGGAGCAGTCCTATGGCTCCTGTCTCGTACTCACTGCAGACATCGAGGGACTACACCGGGCCTTCGCAGCCGGTATGCGGGCCGTGTACGGCAAGGTGCTGGTGTCCGGAACGCCGCGGATGACCCGGCCCAGGGCGCGGAAGAACTCCGACGGGTTGGGCGGGTTCAGCGTCATCGACCCGGGCGGCAACTGGATCCGCGTCTTTCGGGACGCCGCCACCGCGAGCATGCCGGCCGCCACGCCTGCCGGGCGGCTGGCCAAGGCCCTGGCGAATGCTGTCGTGCAGGCCGATTCCAGGGGAATTGTCGAACAGGCGGTTCGGATCCTCGACAGCGCGTTGGCCCGCCCGCAAGCCGACGACGACCCGGTCGAGCAGGTAGAGGTCCTGGTCTACCGCGCCGAACTCGCGATGGTGCTGCACGATCCGAAGACTGCGGCCGAGATGCTGGCCCGCGCCCAGTCCGTCACGCTCACGGACCAGGAATCCGAAAGGGCGGCACCCGCGTTCGACAACGCCACCGAACTCGCAGCAGCACTGCGGTGACGCAAGGCGGTGTCGGAGTACCTGGGCCACGCTGACCCCGAATTCACCCTGCGCACCTGCACCCACCTGATGCCGACGAGCGAGGACCGCACACGGCGCGCTGTCGACAAGGTGCTCGGGTCACCCTCGGACGGCCTGGCGGCGGCCTAACAGCGATCATGGCCGCGTTCTGGCTGGTAGCGGGCGGCGCCTCGCTGACGTACGGCGAGACCGCTACGGTCGCGTCGTGGATCCTCGATCTCGGCGGGCGGACAGCGGACGGATACTTGGCACGCTGTCGCTCATCGTTGGCTTTCTGATCTCGCTACTCAACCTGTCAGCGGGCTACGACGGCATGGCGCCGCACTTCGTCGCGTTCCTCCTCGTGCTGACCGGCATCGGCCTCCGGATCGAAGCGGCGATCACCGACCGGAGGCCGTAGCCCTCGCCGTGGCCGACCGGGGGTCGGTGGAGAGCCCGCACCGCCCGTACCCGCGCCGATCCGTCAGCGGTCGACGCGGTACCAGTGGGCGGTCTCCCCGGCGATCGGCGTCAACCGGACCCGCGCGCCACCCGGGTCGTCGAACATGGGCACCCCGTCACCGAGCAGCACCGGCGCGAAGAAGATCAGTATCTCGTCGAGGAGGCCGGCCCGCAGGCACTGCTTGGCGACGTCGGCGCCGAGCACGTTGACGTACCTGTCGCCGGCGGCCTCCTTGGCCTGCGCGACGGCGCGGTGCAGGTCGTCGGCGAAAGTGACGCCTTCGGGCGGGTCGGCGGGCGGACGGTGGGTCAGGACGATCACCGGCCCCTGGTACCGGCCGCCGAAGGCGCCTTCGCTGTCGGTGCCACGGTTCGGGTCGTCGCCGCCGAAGGTGCGGTTGCCGGCGAGGATCGCGCCGATGTTGGCCAGCAGACGGTCGGCGGTCGGGTTGTCGCCGCTGAGGTGTTCGGTGAGCCAGGACATGTCACCGCCGGGGCCGGCGATGTAGCCGTCGAGTGACGCGGTCGCCGAGTAGAGCAGCTTGGCCATGGTTCCCCTCTCGTCGACGCCCAGTCTGGCGCACCCCACCGACATCGCCGGAAACCGTCGGAGGAGGTCAGATCGGGACGGGCTCGTCGGCGCGTACCGCCTGGTTTTCCGCTCGGGCGATGGGCCCGGCGGGCAGCGCGGCGACCGCGGCCCCGACGGCCACCGCCGCGCCCGCGAAGACGAAGGCCCACGGCACGCCGCCGGCGTGGTCCACGATCAGGCCGGCCACCGCGCCGCCGGCGGCGCTCGCCGCCACGGCCACCGTGACCACCCAGGTGTACGCCTCGTTCAGCATGCCCGCCGGGGCGATCCGGCCGACCAGGGTGTTCTCCAGGGTCAGCGCCGGCGCGATGGTGGCCCCACCGACGACCAGGGCGACGCCCAGCGCCAGCGGCGTGGGCATGAGCGCGAACACCACGAACGTGCCGGCCAGCGCGGCGAGCAGCAGGGCGAACTGGCGGGTCATGTTCGGCGAGGGCCGGCGGACGCCGAACCAGAAGCCGCCGATGGCGCTACCGACCCCCCAGACCGCCAGTAGCAGCCCGGCGAGGCTCTCCGGGTCGTCGGTGGTGGCGTTGCCGGCGTACGCGGGGACGATCACACCGGCGGCGCCGAACGCGATGCCCAGTCCGGCGACGCAGAGCAGCAGTGCCGGGAAGCCGGCGACCCGCAGCGGACCGAGTCCCCGGGCGTGGTGTTCGCGCGGGTGGGGCCGCCAGTCGCGCATCACCCGGCCGAGGGCGACGGCGGTGGTGCCGACCAGGGTGACGACCGCCGCCCCGATCAGCGCGGCCGCCGCGTCGGCGACCAGTACGAACCCTGCCACGAGCAGCGGGCCGAGCACGAACACGATCTCGAACAGCGAGGTCTCCGCCGCGAGGGCGGTGTTGCGCAGGGCGTACCGGCCGGAGGCGGGGCTGGTCAGTTCGTTCCAGGCGCCGCGGATGGCGGCGGTAAGCGGCGGGTACGTCGCGCCGGCGACGCCGGCCGTCAGGTAGATGGCGGCGAGGGCGTCGTCGCCGGAGCGGCTGGCCAGCAGCAGCCCGGTGAGCGCCAACGGGTGGGCCACGGCGGTGACCAGCAGCACCGGGCTCGGACCGACCCGGTCGGCGATGCGGCCGGCCACCGGGCTGAGCGCGGCGCCGGCGACGGCGTAGATGCCGCCCGCGATGGCGGCCAGGGAGTAGCGCCCGGTTACCTGCTCGACCACCAGCAGCAGCGCCAGCGGCGTCATGCCGATGCCGAGCCGGCCGATGATGCCGGTGACCAGCAGGATCGGCGCACCGGGGATCCGCCAGACACCCAGGTACTGGCGCAGTGCGGCCACGAGGTGTACCTCCGCTGGAACAGGTAACGGGTAGAAGCCCTGTCGACCCTAACGCCCGAGGTCAGGCCGTGGATGGTCGTTCCGCTCACAGCAGCGCGGAGGCCGGGACTGACCGAGCGGTCACAAAGGGGGTAGGTTGCTGATCGAATTGGGTCCATACGCCGGCACCGCACGATGAGGCAGGAGGTCCGATGTCCGGGACTACCACCGCACCTCTGCGAGTCGAGATCTATTCGCTGTACGGCGACGCCAAGCCCAGTGAGGCCGCCTCGCCCAGCCTGCGCGGCTCCCTGCCCGCCCGGGCCGTCCAACAGTGCCCGCCGGTCGCCATCGCCTCGGGGTTCGGCTGGTACGTCTACCCGCCGACCGACTTCGCGCTGCGCTGGGACGGGCAGGACACCGAGTGGACGCTGCTGACGGAGAACGAGCCGGCCCAGTGGCGTTCGCTCGCCGGTGGTTACGACGGCAAGCTGCCGGACGCGGCCGGCCAGTTGCAGGCGGCGCCCGAGCAGTTCCACGGTGACCTGGACATCTTCGACAGGTACGGCGCGAGCATCCCGTTCCTCGACGCCGACCCGCGTGCCGCCAACACGATCGAGCTGGTCACCGGCGTGGTGGCGCGTACGTCCCCGGGCTGGTGCCTGATGGCCCGGGGCGTGCCGAACTGGCCCGCCCAGCGCGGCGTGCAGCTCTACGAGGGCGTGGTCGAGACCGACTGGTACACCTCGCTGCTGCCCACCATCCTGCGGCTCACCGAGGTGGGGCAGGTGGTGCGCTTCTACCGGAACATCCCTCTCATGTGCCTGCAACCGGTGCACCGGTCGACGCTGGAGGCCTTCCGGCAGGCCGAACTGGTCACCGGGGAAGGGCTGCCGGCGTGGCCGGAGGACGTCTGGTCGGACTTCGTGGCGCTGCGCCGCCGCCGCCAGGATCCGGAGATCCGCAGCAGCTACCGCCGGGAACAGGCCCGCCGGGTCCGGGAGAACGCCGCCTACCAGCCGATCGGGGTAGCGGAAGCGGATCAGCCAATCTGATGCCCGACACCGACGCACAGCTCACGCCGTCGCCCGGTTACCGAGCGCTGTTCCGGCATCCGGTCGCTTCCCGGCTGGTCATCGCCCGGGGCATCTCGGAGCTGGGTGACTTCGTGGGCCTGGCCGCTCTGCTGCTGCTCGCGTACGACCAGACGAACTCGGTCCTCGGCCCGGCTGCGGTCTACGCCGCGCGTACGTTGCCGGCCCTGCTGGTCGCGACCGTCTTCAGCGGCTGGCTGGACGTGCCGGCCCGCCGTACCCTGCTGGTCTGGCTGTCGGTGGCCGGCGCCGCGCTGATCGCCGTGCCCGCGGCGGTCCCCGAGCCGCTGCCGGCGATCGTGGCGGCGGGCCTGCTGGGCGCGGTACGGGCCGCCTACGCGAGCGTCAACGTGGCCGTCGCCGCCGAGGCGGTGGACGCTCCGCTGCGGCTGCCGCTGTTCGGCCTCAGCGCCTTCGCCAACCAGGCGGGCCAGGTCGTCGGCCTGCTCGCGGGGGCCAGTCTGACGGTGGCCCTCGGCTCCCGGGTGGCGCTCCTGATCGACCTCGGGTCGTTCCTGATCGCCGCGGTCGTCCTGACCGGACTGCCGAAGCGCCCCCACCGAGTACGCGGGCCGCGTCCACCGGCGACCGCGGGCGTGCGCATCATCGCCCGCCATCCGGTGCTGCGGGGCGTCGCCCTGCTCACCCTGGCCACGGTGCTGTCCGGCGCGCTCCCGGAGACCCTCGCGCCGGATCTGGCCGGCGGGGCCTGGCGTCCCGCCGTGCTGGCGGCCTCGGCGTTGGGCGGTGCGGTCTTCGTGCTGGTGGTGGGCCGGTCCCGCTGGTTGGGCCGGTTGACCGGTCAGGTGGCGGTCGCCGCGGCGCTGGCCGGCGCGCTGGTGCTGACCGGTGTCCTGGTCGCCGTCGACGCGCCGCTGGGGGCGCTGACGGTCGGCAACGCGTTGATCGGCGCGGGCGGCGGTTGGTTGATCGGGGCGCAGGCCACGTTCGCCCGGCTGGCCCCACCCGAACGGATGGGGCAGGTCGAGGCGACGATCGTCGCGGCGAACATCGTCACCTCGGGGATCGGCATCTTCCTGCTGGGTGGTGTGGCCGCCGTGCTCTCGCCCGCCGCGTCGTACCTGACGGCGGGCGTCGTCCTGCTCGCCGTCGTGCTGCTGACCCGTCTGGGTCGGCCGCCCGCACCGGAGTGACTGGGAAACGACTCCGCCCGCGTCCGTAATCGGACGCGGGCGGAGTACGGGGTTCGGCGGGTCAGCGCTGGAACTGCACCGGCCCCGAGTTGGCGGCCATCCGCTCCAGGCGGGCGACCCGGTCCTCCATCTTCGGGTGGGTGGAGAAGAGGGCGGCCACCGCGCCACCGGCGAACGGGTTGGCGATCATCAGGTGGGCGCTGCTGGTGAGCGTGCCCTGAGCCGGCAGCGGGCGTCGCCGGGCCACGGCATCGATCTTGCGCAGGGCGCTGGCCAGGGCCAGCGGGTCCCGGCTCAACTCGGCGCCGGACTGGTCCGCCTGGAACTCGCGGCTGCGGCTGATCGCCAACTGGATCACGGTGGCCGCGATCGGGCCGAGGATCAGGGTCAGCAGCAGGACGGCCGGGTTCGGCGAGTCCTCGTCGTCCCCGCCACCCAGCGGGATGAACCAGGCGATGTTCGCCAGGAACGTGATGATGCCGGCCAGGCCGGCCGCGACGCTGGAGATCAGAATGTCCCGGTTGTAGACGTGGGACAGCTCGTGTCCGATCACACCGCGCAGCTCCCGGTAGTCCAGGATCTCGGTGATGCCCTGGGTCACGCAGACCGCCGCGTGCTGCGGGTTACGCCCCGTCGCGAACGCGTTGGGCTGGGCGGTCGGGCTCACGTACAGGCGGGGCATCGGCTGCCGCGCCTCGGTCGCCAGTTCGCGCACCATCCGGTACAACTCGGGGAACTGTGCCTCGCTGACCGGTTGCGCCCGCATCGAGCGCAGCGCGATCTTGTCGGAGTAGAAGTAGGAAATGCCGTTGATGCCCAGTGAGATGAGGACGGCGATGACCAGGCCGCCACTGCCACCGAACCCGTAGCCCACCGCGAGGATCAGCGCGGTGAGCAGGCCGAGCAGCGCGGCGGTCTTCAGACGGTTGTGGTGCACGATCTCTCCTTCGGTGCGCGGGTCGCCTCGATCCGCTGACCGGTACAACAACCCGATACCCGTCAACCATCCGTCGGAACGCTGAGAGTTGACTGAGACCCGCTCAGCGGGCGGCGAGATCCAGCACGAGCTGCGGGGCGACGCCGAGCACCACGGCGGCCACGGTGGCCACCGCCAGCACCACCGCCACCACCCCCACCAGGGGTACGGCGACCACGCCGTCTCCGCCCGGCGAGGACCGCGGCGTCCACAGGCCGGCCGTCACCCGCAGGTAGTAGGCGAGCCCGAGCACCGCGTTCAGCGCCACCACCAGCGCCAGCCAGGCCGCGCCGCCGTCCAGCAGCGAACGGACCACCGTCACCTTCGCGAACAGCCCGGCCAGGCCCGGCGGCAGTCCCGCGAGACCCACCAGCGCGAGGCCGAGGGCAGCGCCGCGCCACGGGTGCCGGCGCGCGGCCCCGCGCAGGTCGTCGAGCGTGCCGCCGTCCGCCCCCGCCGGGCGCAGCGCGGTCACCCCGGCGAACGCCGCCAGCTCCAGCACCACGAAGAACACCGCGTACGCCACGGCGGCGGCGTACGCGGCCGACCGCGCCTCGCCCGTGCGGCCGGCCGCCAACGCCAGCGCGCCCAGCGGGGCGAGGATGTAGCCGGCCTGCGCGACCGACGACCAGGCGAGCAGCCGGACGGTACGCCGCTGACGCAGCGCCACCAGATTGCCGACGGTCATCGTGAGCACCGCCAGCAGGGCGAGCACCGGACCGGTCCGGTCCGCCGGCAGCGCCCGCTGCACGACTGCCAGCACCGCCACCAGGCCGCCCAGCTTCGACGCCGTCGACAGGTACGCGGCCACCGGCAGCGGGGCGCCGTCGTAGGTGGCCGGCGCCCAGGCGTGGAACGGCACCGCCGCCACCTTGAAGGCCAACCCGAGCAGCAGCAGCGTCACGGCTGCGGTGGTCAGCGGCAGGTCGCGCAACTCCGGCCGCTCGGCCAGCAGCGCCCCCACCCGGTCGAGGTGCAGCCCGCCGGTCACCGCGTACAGCAGCGCCGCGCCGAGCAGCGTCAGCGTGGTGGCGACCACGCTGACCACGAAGAACGTCACCGCCGCCTCGGCGCTGGCCAGGCTGCCACGACGCAGGCCGACCAGCACGTACAGCGGCAGGGTCAGCGTCTCCAACGCCACGATCAGGGTGATCAGGTCGCCGGCGGCGCCGAGCACCACGCCGCCGGTCATCGAGCAGGCGAGCAGGAAGGCGTACTCCCCCACCGGCGACCGGCCGGCCCGCAGCGCCGGCACCGACAGCCCGAGCACGCCCAGAGTGAGCAGCGCCACCACCGCGCCGACCAGGGCCGCCCGCCCACCGAAGACCCACGAGCAGTCCGCGCCGACACAGAACGTCCGCCGCTCGCCGCCCGCGCCCACCAGCGCGGAGAAGACGGCCGTGCCGAGCGCCCCGAGCGCGGCCACCGCGATCGTGACGCGCGGCCGCGCCAGCACGAGGTCGACCACCAACACGAGTACGGCGGTGCCGGCGGCCAGGTACGCCGGCAGCAACGCCACGCTGTCCACGCTCTGCACGACGCTCATCGGTCCGCCCTCGGTCGCGGCGCGCTTCTCGTGCTCACCTGTGGATCACCTCGATGAGGGCGTCGACGGGCGCCTCGGCGACGCCGAGGACAAGCGCCGGAACCAGACCGATCGCCAGCGCGAGCAGCACCAGCGGCGCCCACGCGGTCAACTCCGCGCCGGCCAGGCCCGCGCCGACGCCGCCCACCGCGGGGCTCGGCCGGCCGTGGGTGACCTGGCGCAGCAACCGCAGGAAGTACGCGGCCGTGAGCGCGCCGCCGACCGCCGCGAGCACTCCGAGGGTCAGCCACAGCGGACCACCCACCTGAATCGCCGCGACCACCGCGAACGCCTCCCCCCAGAAGCCGGCCAGCCCGGGTAGGCCCAGCGACGCGACGGCCGCGAACGCCAGCAGACCGGCGAGGCGGGGCGCGGTCTCCCGCAGCCCGGACAACTCGGCGAGAGCGCCCGTGCCGGTGCGGTCCTTCACGGCCCCGGCCAGGAAGAACAGCAGGCCGGTGATCACCCCGTGGGCCACGTTGCCGATCAGGGCCGCCTGGACGCCGGTGGCGGTCAGCGTGGCGACGCCCAGCAGGACGAAGCCCATGTGCCCCACGCTGGAGTACGCGATGAGCCGCTTCACCTCGACCTGGGCCAGGCAGACCAGCGAGCCGACCAGGATCGCGGCGACCGCCAGCACGCCGAGCACCGGGGCCGCCCAGCGGGCGCCCTCCGGGGCCACCCCCACGGCGACCCGGATCAGCCCGTACGTGCCCATCTTGAGCAGCACCCCCGCCAGCACCACGCTGCCCACCGTCGGGGCCTGCGTGTGCGCGTCGGGCAGCCAGGAGTGCAGCGGCCAGAGTGGACTCTTCACCGCGAACGCGAGCGCGAACAGCGTGAACGCGGCCAACTGGGTGTTCCGGGACAGCCCCGCCCCGCCGGTCAGGGCCACGATGTCGGCGGTGCCCGCGGCGGCGACCACGACGTACACGCCGACCAGCAGCAGCACCGAGCCGACGAGGGTGTACAGCACGAACTTGCGGGCCGCCCGACGCCGGTCGGCACCGCCCCAGCCGGCGATGATCGCGTACATCGGCAGCAGGACTACCTCGAAGAACAGGAAGAACAGCACCAGATCCAGGGCGAGGAACGTGCCGAGGATGCCCACCTCGACGACCAGCAGCAGCGCCACCAGCGCCCGTCCGCTGCCGCCGTCGGGCACCCGCCAGAGCGAGTACGCGCAGCAGAGCAGCGTGAGCAGCGCGGTCAGCACCACCAGCGGCCAGGAGATGCCGTCGACGCCGAGGTGGAAGCGCAGATCCAGGCCGGACGCCCAGGGCAGGTCCACCTGGTGCCAGGGGCGCACCGCCGGCGTACCGGCCGACCAGGCCAACCAGTCCCGTCCACCGGACACCAACGCCACGGCGGCCAGCAGGGTCAGCGCCGCCGCGGCCGTACCGACGATCCGCGCCGCCCGGTCCCGGGGCGTCGCCGCCACCCCGACCGCGCCCAGCGCCGGCACCACCAGCACGGCGACGAGCAGCACCTGTCCGAACGTCATGACACCGCCCCCAGCACGGCCGCCGCCAGGCCGATCAGCAGCGCGCCGGCCAGCACGCCGGCGGCGGCCCGGGGCAGCGCCGCCCGGTGCAACGCGGCCAGCCCGGCCCCCAGACCGGTGGCGGCCCGGCCGCTGCCCTCCACGGCCCCGTCCACCACCACCTCGTCGCCGGTACGCGCGAGGCGGGCCAGCGCCCGGACGGGGCGTACGACAAGGGTGTGCTGGACGTCGTCGAGCCGGAACGCGCGGGCGAAGACCGGCCGCAGCGGACCCAGCGCGGTCGCCGGATCGGCGGCCTCGTCCCGCCGCCAGCGCGCCCACACCAGCCCCGCGCCCACCAGCAGCAGCGCCAGCGGCAGCAGTAGCCCCGGCCCGACGTGGACCAGGCCGTCCTCCGCGCCCGCTACCGGCACGGTGGCGAACCGCAGCCGGTCGGCGAACGCGCCGACGAACCCGGCCAGGCCCAGCAGCGCGGCCGGCACGGCCAGCAGCAGCACCGGCCAGCGCAGCACCGCCGGCGGGTCGTGCGGGTGGACCAGCGGCAGCCGGGGCTCGCCGAAGAAGGTCCGCAGCAGCAGTCGCCCGGCGTACCAGGCGGTGATCGCCACGCCGAGCAGCCCGGCCAGCCAGACCAGCCAGCCCACCCACGACGGCGCGGGGCCGGTACCCTCCAGCGCGGCCGACTCGGCGACCGTCAGCACGCCGTCCTTGCTCCAGAAGCCGCCCAGTGGAGGCACCCCGGCCAGCGCGCCGAGACCGATCACCGTGCACCAGAACGTCGCCGGCATGGTCCGACGCAGCCCACCCATCTCCGACATCAGCGTGGTGCCCACCGCGTGGATCACCGCACCTGCCGCGAGAAACAACAGCGCCTTGAACGCGGCATGGGTGAGCAGGTGGAACAGTGCCGCCGACGGCGAACCGACGGCCAGCGCGCCGGTCATGTAACCCAGTTGGCTGACGGTCGACCAGGCCAGGACCCGCTTGATGTCGTCCTGCGCGGTGGCGGCGAGCGCCCCGAGCAGCAGGGTGATCGCGGCGAGCACCCCGAGCACCGTCAACGTCACCGGAGCGGCCGTGAACAGCGGGTAGAGCCGGGCCACCGCGTACACCCCGGCGGCGACCATCGTCGCGGCGTGGATCAGCGCGGAGATCGGCGTCGGGCCGGCCATGGCGTCCGGCAGCCAGGTGTGCAACGGGAACTGTGCGCTCTTACCGGCCACACCGGCGAGCAGCAGCAGGCCGGCGGCGGTCAGGGTCGCCCCGGAATGGTCGTGCGCGAGCACGTCGGCGATCCGGAAGCTGCCCGTCGACACCCCGAGCAACGCGATGCCGAGCAGGAAACCGACGTCACCGACCCGCGTCACCAGGAACGCCTTCATGGCGGCGGCCGGCGCGCCCGCCAACCGGCGGTCGTGGGCGATGAGCAGATACGAGCAGAGGCCCATCACCTCCCAACCCACCAGCAGCATGATCAGGTCGCCGGCGACCACCACCAGCAGCATCGCCCCCGTGAAGAGACTGATCTGGGCGGCGTACGGCGGATAGCGGTGGTCGACGTCGACGTCGTCGTGCGGACCGCGCCGCAGGTAGCCGATCGAGTAGACCTGCACGGCCAGGGCCACCGCGGCGACCGCCACGGCGACCAGCGCGGCGGCGCCGTCCAGGCGTACCCCCAGGGTCACCGCCAGCCCGCCGAAGTCGACCCAGGTCGTCGACGTCTCCGTCGGACCGTCGACGGTCAGCAGCAGGGCCACGGCCAGCGCCAGCGCGGCGGCGGCACCGGCCACGCCGATCGTCACGGCCGCCGTTCGGGCCCGGTCGCCGCCGACCGCGCCGCCGCGATGCCGGGGGGCCGGCGGCAGCAGCAGACCGACCAGACCGGCGAGCAGCGGTACGGCGGGCAGCGCCGCCCCGAGCAGCCCGGTCACCGGGTCGCCTCCGCGTCCCGCTCGACGGCGGCGGCCGGTTCGGTCAACGCCACATCGTCCACCGCCACCGTGGACCGCAGGCGGTAGAGCTGGAGCACGATCGCCAACCCCACCCCGATCTCGGCGGCGGCGAGCACGATGACGAACAGCGCGAACACCTGCCCGGAGTGCGGCAGGACCGCGCGGACCGTGGTGTCCGCGGTGACCAGGATCAGGTTCACCGCGTTGAGCATTAACTCGACCGACATGAGCACCAGCACGGCGTTGCGTCGACGCAGCACGCCGTACACGCCGAGGCCGAACAGCAACGCGGCGGTGACGTACGGGACGACCGGCCTCACCGACGCCCCCCGGAGGCCAGTTCCTCTGCCGGCGCGGGCGCGTCCTCGCCACGGCGGCCGATGTCGGGCCGGGACAGCACCACCGCGCCGACCAGGGCGGACAGCAGCAGGACGGAGAGCACCTCGAACGGCAGCACCCAGGAGGAGAAGATCTGCTCCCCCAGCCGCTCGGCCGTGCCCGCGTCGGGCAGCGCGACGGCGCTCCACCGGTACGCGTCGACCAGCAGCACACTCAGCCCTAGCCCGGCCCCGCCCCCGATCAGCGCGGCGGGCCAGCCGGGCCGGTCCAGGTCGTCGGACGCCCCGATCGGGGCCCGCGTCAACATCACCGCGAACAGCAGCAGCACCACCACCGCGCCCACGTAGATCAGCACCTGGACCCAGGCGACCAGCTCCGCGCCGAGCACCAGATAGTCGCCGGCCAGCGCGCCCAGGCACACCACCAGGTAGAGCCCCGCCCGGACCAGGTGCTTGGTGGTCACCACCAGCACACCGGCGCCGACCGCCACCGCGCCCAGCGCGAGCAGCAGCAGATCCGCGCCGGTCACCGGGCCGCCCCCGCGGCTCGGGCGGTCACGACGCCGGGCCCTCGTCGCCGGGGCGTACCGCCGGTGGGATCGACCGCGCGGCCTTGCGCGCGGCGGCGGTCTCCTCCTTGGCCGGCTCGCCGTTGGGGTCGTGCGCTGGCGGCGGCGGAACCGTCGCCATCCACTGGCCGAGGTGGTCCTTGTCGTGCAGCAGGTCCTTGATGTCGTACTCGGCGTACTCGAACTCCGGCGACCAGTAGAGCGCGTCGAACGGGCAGACCTCGATGCAGATGCCGCAGTACATGCAGAGCGAGAAGTCGATGTCGAACCGGTCGAGCACGTTGCGCTGGCGGGGACGGGCGGCGCCGGGCACCGCCAGCTCCTCCTTGTGCGAGTCGATGTAGATGCACCAGTCCGGGCACTCGCGGGCGCAGAGCATGCAGACCGTGCAGTTCTCCTCGGACAGCGCGATCACCCCACGCGAGCGCGGCGGTAGCTCGGGGGCGACGTCCGGGTACTGCTGCGTGGTCGAGCGGCTGGTCATCGTCTTGAGGGTGACCGCCAGCCCCTTCACCAGACCGGCGCCGGGCAGGCCGCGCTCGCTGGCGCCGCCGGCCGGATCGCCGCGCTCGCTGGAATCGGTCATGTGGACCATCCTGCCCTGTGGCCCCGGCGCGCGCGACCACCACCCACAGGTCCGCGGCGGTACCGTGGTCGCGGGGAGAACGACCGCACCGGAAAGGACCCGTCGATGACCGCCGCGCTGCACGACGACGTTCCGCCGCCGGGCGAGTGGACGACCGACGCCTTGGACGCCCTACCCGACGACGGCCGCCCACGCCCCGAACTCCTGGACGGAAACCTGCTCGTGTCGCCCTCCCCCAAGCGACTCCACCAGTCCATCGCGCTCCTGCTGGGCTCGGCCATGCTGGAAAGTTGCCCGAGCGACCTCGACGTGACGCAGGGTGTCGAGGTACGCATTTCGCGGAAGCGCTCCTTCATCCCCGATTTGCTGGTCACCTACCTCGACGCCGCGCAGCGGAATCCGTCGCATTATCTGCCGGATCAGGTCCTTCTGGTGGTTGAGATCGTTTCAGAGGGATCCCGCAGCATCGATCGAGTGCTCAAACCGGCCCTCTATGCCGAGGCGGACATCCCCTACTTCTGGCGAATAGAAACCGAGGCGGGCATCGTCGTGCACAGCTACAAACTCGACGCCATGAAGCAGGTCTACATCGAGCAGGACCGGCTCACCGACGGGATCCTCGTGCCGGAGCCCTGGGAGATGGACATTCCGCTGGAGAGAATCACGCCGCGGAGCCGCTGAGGCCGCCGGCCGGCGGCACCATCTCGACGCCGAGCTGCTGAAGGAGTTGGAGCAGCTCGTTGCAGCTCCACACGTCGATGATCCGGCCGGCGGTGTCGAAGCGCAGGAACGTCGCCCCCGAGTAGCTGACCACCTGCCCGGTCGGCGGCACCGGCCCGAACTGCCCGGCGTGCGTGCCGGCAGCCCGCCAGTGCACGGCCACCCGCCCACCCGCGGCGACCACGTCGACGATCTTGTAGCGGAGGTCCGGGAAGGCCTCCCGGCGCTCGCGGTGCCAGGCCAGCGTCGCATCCGGCCCCGTCCCGCCCAGCCCCGGACACTCCTCGGCGATCAGCTCGTACACCGACTCCTCCCGACGCGCGTTCCACACGTCGGCGATGAGGCGCCGGGCCGCCGTCTCCACATCCGTCATGACGGCAGGGTAGCTCCGGCCAGCACCGGAGACAGCCGAGGTTCGCCCGTACCGAGCCAGGTACCCGGATTTCGGCGAGGATGGGCGGTGAGGGCAACCGGAGCCGGAGGGCGGACGACGTGGCGCAGACAGGCGGGAAGTACGTCGAGCCGGGTGGCGAGTTCACCCGGGACCAGCGGTACATCGCCACGCGGATCACCGCGGACGGGCGGGACGGTTACCCGGTGGAGCCCGGCCGGTACCGGCTGGCGGTCAGCCGAGCCTGCCCGTGGGCCAACCGCCTCGTCATCGTGCGACGGCTGCTCGGCCTGGAGGACGCCATCTCGATGGCGATCGCCGGCCCCACGCACGACGCCCGGAGCTGGACCTTCGACCTCGACCCCGGTGGGCGCGACCCGGTGCTCGGCATCGAGCGCCTCCAGGAGGCGTTCTTCGCGCGCTTCCCCGACTACGAGCGGGGCATCACCGTGCCGGCGATGGTGGACGTACCCACCGGGCAGGTGGTGACCAACGACTACGCGCAGATGAGCCTGGACCTGTCCACCGAGTGGACGCCGTACCACCGCGAGGGCGCCCCGCAGCTCTACCCGTCGCACCTGCGCGAGCAGATCGACGAGGTCAACGACGTGGTGTTCCGGGACGTCAACAACGGCGTGTACCGGTGCGGGTTCGCCGGCAGCCAGGAGGCGTACGACAAGGCGTACCACCGGCTGTTCGACCGGCTGGACTGGTTGACCGAGCGGCTGACCAATCAGCGGTACCTGGTCGGCGACACCATCACCGAAGCCGACGTGCGGCTGTTCACCACGCTGGCCCGCTTCGACCCCGTCTACCACGGACACTTCAAGTGCAACCGGCAGAAGCTGAGCGAGATGCCGGTGCTGTGGGCGTACGCCCGGGATCTGTTCCAGACCCCCGGGTTCGGCGACACCATCGACTTCGACCACATCAAGCGGCACTACTACGAGGTGCACCGCGACATCAACCCGACGGGGATCGTTCCGCTCGGCCCCGACCTGTCGAACTGGCTCATCCCGCACGGCCGGGACGCCCTGGGCGGCCGCCCCTTCGGCGACGGCACCCCACCCCCACCCCCGGCCGAACCGGTAGACCCCACCCACACCCCGCTCCGCTAACCCGCCCGCGCCCCGCCCCGAGCCCGCCCGTGTCCCGCCCCGTCCCTGCCCTGCCCGCCCGTGTCCCGCCGATCTTGCACTTTCTGTCGTCGAGATGAGCGGGATGCCCCTTATGCGGCCGCAGTAAGTGCAAGATCGCGGGTCACCACCGCCCGGCCTCGTCGATCATGGACTTGTGGTGCCCGATTTGGGGATTGACAGGCGCTTTGTCACCCACCACAACTTCATGATCGAGGGGCGGGGCGGGGCGGGGCGGGGCGGGGCGGGGCGGGGCGGGGCGGGGCGGGGCGGGGGTGGGGGTGGGGGTGGATTAGAGGGCTACTCGGACTGCTGCGGTCAGGACCAGTTGGGCCAGGGAGGCGGGGACCAGGACCAGCCAGCAGAGGCGTTGGAGTTGGTCCTCGCGCAGGCGGGGGTAGGAGACCCGAAGCCAGATGATCACGAAGGCCACGGCGGCGATCTTGAGCAGGGTCCAGAGCCAGCCGAGCTGGTCGTCGGCGAACGGCCCCTGCCAGCCGCCCAGGAACAGCACCGTGGTCAGCGCGGCGATCACCACGATGCCGACGTACTCGGCGAGCAGGAAGAACGCGAACCGCAGACCCGTGTACTCGGTCATGTAGCCGAACACCAGCTCCGAGTCGGCCACCGGCATGTCGAACGGCGGCCGGCGGATCTCGGCCAGACCCGCGACGAAGAAAATGATCATCGCGGGCGCCTGCCACAGCAGCCACCAGGGCTGCCACGCCTCGACGATGCCGGACAGGCTGAGCGTGCCGGCCGCCATCGCCACCGACGCGGCGGCCAACACCAGCGGCAGCTCGTAGCCGAGGAGCTGGGCGGCCCCGCGCAGCCCGCCGAGCAGGCTGTACTTGTTTGCCGACGCCCACGCCGACATGAGCACCGCCACCACACCGATGCCGACGACGGCCAGCACGAAGAACAGACCGATGTCCAACGGTTGCCCGACCAGGTCGTTCGGGCCGAGCGGAATGACCAGCAGCACCAGCAGGTAGGGCACCAGCGCCACCGCGGGGGCCAGCCGGAACACCGCCCGGTCCGCCTCGCGCGGGGTGATGTCCTCCTTCTGCACGAACTTCACACCGTCCGCCACGAGCTGCGCCCAACCGTGGAAGCCGCCCGCGTACATCGGGCCGAGCCGGCCCTGCATGTGCGCCATCACCTTGTGCTCGGCCTGACCGACCAGCAACGGCAGGGTGAGGAACGCGACCACCACGCCGCCGATCCGGAGCACCAGCTCCACCCAGAGCGGCATCAGCGCGTACCCCCGTCGTCGTCGCCGTCGTCGCGCGCCGCCGGGTCCGCGACCGGCTCGAGCCGCGCGGACCCCGCCGGGCCGTCGGCGGCGTCGGCAACCCGGGGAGTACGCGCCGGACGGGCCCCCGGAGCGGGCCGCGCCGGACGGTCACCGGCCGGTCGGGCCGGGGTGCCGCCGCGCGGTCCCTCCCCGACGCCACCCGCGCCGGCCGGGGTGGGCGTCGTCCCCCACTCGCCGGGAGCGGGCACGCCCGGCGGGCGGATCGGCCGACGGCCACCGCCGGCCTCCGACTCACCCGGTTCCTTCGCGCCGGGCCAGGGCTTCGCCACCCTGGAGGCGAGCACGAACTCCTTGCGCAGCGGATTGCCCTCGAACTCCGGGGGCAACAGCAGCGGTCGCAGCTCACCGTGCCCGGCGAAGTCGATGCCGAACATCTCGTGGGTCTCCCGCTCGTGCCAGGCGGCGCCGGGGAAGATGTCCACCACCGAGGCCACCGAGGGCGCGTCGCGGGGCACCCGGGTGCGCAGCAGCACGCCGTGCCGCAGCCGCGTCGACCAGAGGTGCGCGACCACGTCAAAGCCCTCGGCCAGCTCGTCGACCGCCGACAGCCAGTCGAAGAAGTCGCAGGCCAACTCGGTGTCGTCGCGGGCGGCGCGGACGGCGGCCGACCAGCTCGCCGGCGGTACGTCGACGGTGGCCCGGGCGAACCGCTGCCCGCCGGAGACCGACGCGGTCGCCTCGACCGGCGCGAGCAACGCGACCAGTCGACCGCCGACCTCTTCTGACGTCATGCCGCTGATCCTAGGGTCTGTTTCAGGAGGGCGGTCGAGCCGAGGCGAGGTCCCGCCGCAGGCCGACCAGTTCTTGTGAGACGGACCCGGGGTGCCGAGCCGACCCACGGTCCACGACCGGCCTCCGGTGACCTTCCGGCTTTACCGGCGGTTGTCCCGCCCACGGGGAAAGATGAGGGCGTGCGCGCTGTGACGGTGAAACCCGGGCAAGCCAACTCGCTGAGCCTCGTCGAGGATCAGCCGGAGCCGGCGTCCGAGGAGGGCGCTGTCCTGGTCGAGGCCCTGGCCGTGGGCATCTGCGGCACCGACCACGAGATCATCGCGGGCGACTACGGCGAGGCGCCGCCGGGTGCCGATCGGCTCGTCATCGGGCACGAGTCGCTGGGCCGGGTGCTCGACGACCCGACCGGCACCCTGCAACCCGGTGACCTGGTGGCCGGCATCGTCCGGCATCCCGACCCGGTGCCCTGCCCCAACTGCGCGGTCGGCGAGTGGGACATGTGTCGCAACGGTCAGTACACCGAGCACGGCATCAAGGCGCTGCCCGGTTTCGCCCGGGACCGTTGGCGGATCGAGCCAGAGTTCGCGGTCAAGCTCGACCCGGCGCTGGCCCAGGTCGGCGTGCTGTTGGAGCCGACCAGTGTGGTGGCGAAGGCGTGGGACCACATCGAACGGATCGGGCACCGGGCCGAGTGGCAGCCGCAGACCGTCCTGGTGACCGGGGCCGGGCCGATCGGGCTGCTGGCGGCGCTGCTCGGCGCCCAGCGCGGGCTCACCGTCCACGTGCTGGACCGGGCCACCGACGGGCCGAAGCCGGAGCTGGTCGCCGGGCTGGGCGCCACCTACCACGCGGTGCCGGTCAACGACCTGCCCTTCGAGCCGGACGTGGTGATCGAGTGCACCGGCGCGCCCACGGTGGTCCTGGACGTCATGTGCAAGGCCGCGCCGAACGGGATCGTCTGCCTGGCCGGGGTGTCCAGCGGCGGCCGGAGCATCGACTTCGACGCCGGGGCGCTCAACCGGGCGCTGGTGCTGGAGAACAACGTGGTGTTCGGCTCGGTGAACGCCAACCGGCGGCACTGGAACATGGCGGCCCAGGCCCTCACGCGCGCCGACCAGGTCTGGCTGTCGTCCCTGATCACCCGGCGGGTGCCGGTGAACAGGTACGCCGACGCGTACACGGCCGGGCCGGACGACATCAAGGTCGTGCTCGAGTTCGCCTCGTAGCTAGATCCCCGGTAGCCGGCCGTTGCGGAACAGGTCCACGAAGAGCTGGTGGTCCTGCCGGGCGCGCACCCCGTACGCGTGCGCGAAGTCCACCAGATGGGTGACGAACCCCGACTCGTCGGCGTCCACGGCAGCGACGATCGCCTCCTCAGTGGAGTAGTCCACGAGGTCGTGGCTTGACTCGTCGTCGGCGACCGAGTGCATCCGGGCCACCGCCCGGCCGAGGTCGGCCAGCACCCCGGTCAGCTCGTCCGGCTCGTTCACGTCGGCCCAGTCCAGATCGCCGGCGTACGGGGAGACCTCGGCGACCAGTTGACCCGCCCCGTCCAGCTCGGTGTAACCCAGCCACGGGTCGGCGTGCGCCTGCAACGCGCGCTGCGACTCGGCGGTCCGGTGACCCTGGTGCCGGAAGTAGCCGGCCACCGACTCGTCGGTGCTGTAGCGGGCCACCGCCGGGACCTGCGCCTGCTTCATGTAGATCAGCACGTCGTTCTCCAGCGCCTGCGTGTGCCCCTCCAGCAGCAGGTTGTACGACGGCAGCCCCGCCGAGCCGATGCCCACACCCTTGCGCAGCACCACGTCCTTGATCCGGGCGGCCCCCGGACGCAGCCGGGCGGTGGCGGCGGGCAGGGTCTCCAGGTACTCCTCGAAGGCGGCGAGCACCCGGTCCCGGGTCGTGGCGTCGACCTCGAAGACGCCGTCGGTGACGGAGAACCGCCGCTCGTAGTTGTCGACGGTGGTCTGCGCGGCGAGCAGGTCGACCCTCGTGTTGAGGCGGGCCTGCTGGAGCACCCGGCGCAGCACCCCGTCGGCGTTGTCCAGGGTGATCGAGCCGATGGCGTCGTCCCCGCCGGCGGCGATCGCCCGCAACTCGGTCAGGTAGGCGCGGGCGAAGCCGGTGACCAGTTCTTCGATCACCGTGTCGGAGAGGGCCTTGCTGTAGCCGAGCAGCGCCACGCTGGCCACGAACCGCCGCAGATCCCAGGTGAACGGGCCGACGTACGCCTCGTCGAAGTCGTTGACGTTGAACACCAGTTGGCCGGACGCGTTCATGTACGTGCCGAAGTTCTCCGCGTGCAGGTCCCCGTGGATCCACACCCGGCCGGTCCGCTCGTCGAGGAACCGGTCGTCGGCGAAGTCACCCCGCTGGTCGGCGTAGAACAGCGCGGCGCTGCCTCGGTAGAAGGCGAACGGCGACGCGGCCATCTTGCGGAACTTGCGGCGGAAGGCCGCCGGGTCGACCGCCATCGACGCGCCGAACTCCGCGCTGAGCACATCGATGATGTGGTCCGAGCGCTGGTCCCCTGAGCTGCTCATAGTCCGCAGGCTAGCCCTGCCCGGCCACCCGGGGTCAGCCCGCGTCGGGTGGGCGTACGGGTGGGGCCGTGAGGGAGTCGACCGAGCGCGGGGCGCTGGCCTCGGCCGGCGCGGCGAGCAGGTCCCGCTGCGGCACTCCGCCGATGCCGGACTGCTCGGCGGCGATCTTCTCCTGAAGACGCAGGATGCCGTGCAGCAACGCCTCCGGACGGGGCGGGCAGCCGGGTACGTAGACGTCGACCGGGATGAGCTGGTCGACGCCCTTGGTCACCGAGTACGAGTCCCAGTAGGGGCCGCCGCAGTTGGAGCACGCGCCGAACGAGATGACGTACTTCGGCTCGGGCATCTGGTCGTAGAGCCGCTTGATGGCCGGGGCCATCTTGTCGGTCACCGTGCCGGAGACCACCATGAGGTCGGCCTGTCGGGGGCCGTGGGCGAACGGGATCACGCCGAGCCGGATGAAGTCGTGCCGGCCCATGCTGGTGGCGATGAACTCGATCGCGCAGCAGGCCAGGCCGAAGTTGAAGACCCAGAGCGAGTAGCGGCGCCCCCAGTTCAGCACGAACCGGATCGGCTCACCGAGCACTGCCGGTAGCTGCACGGACGTCCCCTCTCCTCACCCCACAGTGAATCACAGCCGGCTGTCACGGACCGGACAGGCAACCCCACCGGGTCCGACCGCAACCGGCGGGCACAGCCGAGTGTGTGACCGGTGCTGGCGAACACGCCGCCGGCGGTCACCACGGGGAGGACGAGTGCTTGTGACAGGAGAAGTACGGGTGGGCGGGCCGCCACCCGACCCACCGGGAAGCCCTCTGCCCGCGACCGCCGAACTGGTCTTCGACGACTTCTACCACGCCCACTTCCGATCGCTGGTGGTGCAGCTCACCGCGTACACGGGTGATCGTGGGCAGGCGCAGGACCTGGTTCAGGAGGCGTTCTGCCGGGCGTACGCGAACTGGGGTCGGCTCGCCCGGTACGACGACCCGCTGGCCTGGGTACGCCGGGTCGCCTGGAACCTCGGCCACAACCGCTGGCGGCGGCTGCGGACCGCGCAGGCCTGGCTGCTGCGGCAACGGGAGACACACGTCGCCGAGCCGAGCCCGGACCGGGTCGCCCTCGACACCGCGTTGGCCAAGTTGCCGCCGAAGCAGCGCCGGGCCGTCGTACTGCACTACCTCGCCGACCTGACGGTCGCCGAGATCGCCGCCCAGGAACGGGTCGCCGAGGGGACCGTCAAGTCCTGGCTGCACCGGGGACGGGCGGCCCTCGCGACGCACCTGCGCGACACCACCGAGGAGGTGCGAGATGTCTGAGCAGGAGATCCTCGACCTCGCCGAAGAGTTCGCCCACTACCGCCGTACCGTGCTGGAGGAGGTCGAGGTGCCCGGGCCGGCCGCCGTGCGGCGGACGGCGCGAGGCCGCGGCCGTCGCCGGTTCGCCACCACCACCGCGACGGTGCTCGCGCTGTTCGGCGGGGCCGCCCTCGGGTACGCGACGATGAACGGCCCGGACCGCGAGCCGGGGCCGGTGGATCCCACGCCCACGCTGTCCGCCAGCCCGTCGGCGACCGCGACCGTCAGTGCGACGGCCAGCCCGTCGACCACGGCCTCGAGCGGCGCCGCCAGCCCGACCCGCGCGGCCCCGGACGGCCGGATCAGCCGAGGCCAACTGCTCGCCGCGACCGTGTCGCTGCCCGCCTGGACCACCCCGGCGGACTGCCCGACCGGCCGGGTGCGGCTGGGTGCCGAACCCGCCCGGGACGACGTCAACGAGCTGGTGACACTCGACCACGGCGACCTGGACGGTGATGGCGCGACCGAGACGGTCGCCCTGGTCCGCTGCGTGTTCGGCACCCGTGGGCCGTTCCAGGTGGTCGCGTTCGACCGCGACGTGGCGGGGCGGGTCGTCACCCTCGGCCGCGTGACCGGCACCGCTTCCCCCACTCCCGGTTGGGTGACGGACCTGGACGTACGCGACGACGGCGAGGTCCGGGTCGAGGTGCTCGACGTCGCACCCGGCGGCGGCTGGCCGGAGAAGAACTCCCAACGGCAGTGGCGCGGGTACCGCTGGACCGGCGACGCGTTCGAGCAGGTGTCCGGCCCGACCTCGTTCGGTCCCAACCCGCGCTCGACGGACCTGTCCGTCACCGCCACCGACCTCGTGTTGACCGCCGCGTCGGACGGGTCCCGGTCAGGTGCGGTCACCGTACGGATCCGCAACGAAGCGGATCGGACGGCACCCGAGGCGATCCTGACCATGGAGCTGCCGAAGGCCCTGCGACCCGTCGGGGACGGCTGGACGGGCTGCGACATCGAGACGGGGAGCACCGTGCGGGTGTCCTGCCGCCTGAGCGCCGTACGGGGGCACAGCGAGGTGCGGCGGACCCTGGAACTGGGGGTGGCCGCCGGGGCCAGCCTGTCCTCGGGGCAGGCGGAGTTGCGGATCTGGCCAGCGGACCCGGACTGGGACCCCTGGCTGGACAACGACGACAGCGACAACGAGTCGACGTTCGACTATCGCTGAAGGCGCGCGGGGGCGGCCGGTCACCGACCGGCCGCCCCCGACGCAGACCGTCTCAGGCCAGGACGACGCCCGGGCCGGGACCGATCTCACCCGGCGCACCCGGGCCAGGGCCGATCGCCAGCACGACGCCCGGTCCCGGGCCGATCTCACCCGGCGCACCCGGGCCGGGACCGATCGCCAGGGCTGCCGTCGCCACTCCACTCACGCCGAGGGCCAGTCCGGCCGCCGCAGTCAGCCCGGTCATCAGGATCTTCCGCATCGTCATTGCCGTCTCCCGTGTCGTTGGTTGATGAATTGACCGTACGGAAACGGCGAATACCACAAAACCCCCGTTTAGTGATACTTGTCTATACATAAGACTGTTGATTCGTTACGGATCGTGTGCGGCGTTCTCGGACGCTTCAGCGTTGTCCCGGAACAGTCAGTTTCGCGGCAGAAGAGGGCGCAACCACGTCCGCCGTCGGGGAGTGTTACCGGCGCCCGGGGGCACCGGCCTGCGGGCAAACGGGGAGGGGCAGTGACAGCAACGATGGGAGCCCGCGCCAACGAACCGCCGGCGGTGCTGACGTCCGGAGGGTCGAACACGGCGGCGATCGCCTTCGACGACTTCTACCACGCGCACTTCCGCAGCGTCACGGCCCAACTGTGCGCGTACACCGGGGATCTGGGCCACGCGCAGGACCTCGCCCAGGAGGCGTTCTGCCGGGCGCTGGCGCGCTGGGACCGCCTCGTCCGGTACGACGATCCGGTGGCCTGGGTCCGCCGGGTCGCCTGGAACCTGGCCCGCAGCCGCTGGCGTCGGCTCCGCACGGCACGCAACCACCTCCAGCGGCAGCGACGCGTCGAGGCCGAGGTGGACGGCCCGACACCGGACCGGGTGGCCATCGACGCGGCGCTCACGCAACTGCCGCCCAACCATCGACGGGCCGTCATCCTGCACTACCTGGCCGACCTGTCGGTCAGTCAGATCGCCCTGCAGGAAGGAGTGGCCGAGGGCACCGTGAAGTCCTGGCTGCACCGAGGCCGGACCGCCCTGGCCGGACTGCTGGACGAGAACACCGAGGGGGTGTCCGATGTCTGATCTCGACCCACGGCTGCGCGAACGGTTGACCGCGTACCGTACGGACGTCACCGCCCGGGCCGTCGGCCCCGGTCCCGACCAGGCCCGCCGAACCCTGCGCCGTCGGCGGCGGACGAGGGTCGTGGCGGTCGCGGCGGCCGCGGTCGTGCTGGTGTTGGCACCGGTCGTCGCCAACGCCGCGCTGAAGGGCGACCGAACGCCACCGGTACCGGCCGAGTCCGTCGACCCGACACCCCCGCCCACCAGCGCACCGCCGCCCACGCCGTCCGCCACGCCGTCGCCGGACTCCACGCCGTCGGCCGAGTCCGACGCCCCGGACGGCCGGATCAGCCGGACCCAGCTGCTCGCCGCCCGACTGGACCTGCCGGACTGGCCGCAGATCGTGCCGTCGACCTGCACCACGTCGGACGTACGCCTGGTGACCAGCGCGACCGAGACCTGGATTCCGCTGCTTGCGGCTGCGCCGGTGAGCCACGCCGACCTGGACGGGGACGGCGCGCAGGAGACGGTCGCCCTGATCGCGTGCCGCTACGGCGAGTCGCTGGCAAAGCAGGTCGTCGCCTTCGACCGGGACGAGGACGGACGGATCGTGACGCTCGGCCGGGTCGTCCGGACCACCGACGGCATCGAGGACATCCTCGGCTTCACGGTCAGCACCGCCGGTGCCGTGCAGGTACGGGTCGCCGACCTTCAGCCGTGCTGCGACACCCCGGCGTACTGGCCGCAGGAGCAGCGGCGCACCTACCGCTTCCAGGGTGGCCGGTTCATCCAGACCGACGGCCCCACGAAGTTCGGCAAGGATCCCCGGCTCACCGACCTGCGGTTGACCATGACGCACACGCTCGTCGACGCACCGGGCGGCCGCAAGCTGACCACCGTCTTCACCGTCACCAACGGGGGGCGGGTCGATGCGGCACAGGTCGAGTTCCGGGGCTTCGACGTCGGTGAGCCGGCAGGCGGCGACTGGCCCAAGTGCGAGCCGGAGGGCGCGAGTCAGGACGTCAACCGGGTCTGCGTCGTGCCGGGGGTGCCGGCCGGCGAGTCACGGCGCTACACCTTCGTCGACCTGGTGCCCGACCGCTCGGGTGCCGCCGCGATGAAGCGCAGCTTCCACGTCGGGCACATCGACGCCCAGGACCGCCGGTGGCGCGACCTCAACGACAAGGACAACAGGGTGGAACTGCCCGGCGTGCTCTGAGCCGGACATCCGGTGCCCCACCTCGACCGAGGTGGGGCACCGGCGCTCACTCGCCCGAACTCCAGTCGGGGCGTTGCAGGAGGCCGACGAACTCGACCAGCAACCTCTCGCGCAGCGCCGGTGGAGCGGCGTCGAGCAGTGTGTTCACGACCGCCATCCGATCCGGCAGCGGGCCGGCGCTCTCGCCGCCGCCCAGGCCCAGTCCGGCAGCCAGACCGGCCACCACCTCCGGGGTCAGTGCCTCCGGGGTGAGGATGCCGACCAGGGACGCCACCTCGGCGGGCAGCCGCACCGGGCCGCTCGCATGGGTCGCCGCCACCGCGGCGGCCAGATCCGGGCCGAACTCGGCCACCCGGGGCGCGACCGAGGCAGTCACCGTGAGGTGCACACTTGCCGGCAGATCGGCGTACGACAGTTGGGGCTGGGTGTGCCAGCCCCGGGCGGTCAACTCGTCGACCAGGACGAACAGGTCCGGGCCGCCCTCGGTGGCGGTGAAGCAGACCACCGTGGACTCCGGCTCGGCCATCAGCCGCAGCCCGTCGACGGCGCGGACCGCGTCGGCCAGGCCAGCGACCGCGTCCCGGGTGGCGGCGGCCAACCGCAGGTAGCCGGCGTCGCCGAGGTGTCGCAGGGTGGCGTACGCGGCGGCGATCGGCCCGCCCGATCGAGTCGAGGCGATCACCGGGTTGATCATCGTGTAGCCGGGCCAGTCGGCGTACGCGAAGTACTGCGGCGCGCGTCCGGCGGCGTCCCGGTGCAGCAGCACCGACACGCCCTTCGGCGCGTACGCGTACTTGTGCAGGTCGACCGAGATGGACGTGACGCCGGCAACGGTGAAGTCGAACGCCGGCACCGGCTCGCCGAGGCGACGCAGGTACGGCAGGGCCCAGCCGCCGAAGCAGGCGTCGACGTGGCAGCGCACTCCGGCCTCGGCGGCGACGGCGGCGATCTCGGCGACCGGATCCACCACCCCGTGCGCGTACGAGGGCGCGGAGCAGGCGACAAGTACCGTGTCCGGCCCGATCGCTTCGGCCATCGCGGCGGGTTCGGGACGTAGCGTGTCCGTCGACACGGGCACCACGTCCAGCGCCACCCGCAGGTAGTGCGCCGCCTTGGCGAACGCGGCATGCGCGGTCGACGGCACGACGATCCGGGGCGCGGCGATCTCCGGGTGGGCGTCCCGGGCCGCCTTGACGGCGAGGATCAGCGACTCGGTGCCGCCGCTGGTGACGCTGCCGACCACGTCCGGGGCGGTCGTGCCCGGGCCGCCGCCGAGCACCCGGCCGGCCGCGCCGACGAGCGCGTTCTCCATGGCCAGCAGGGACGGGAACGCGGTGGGATCGAGCCCGTTGACGTGGGCGCTTTCGCGGTGCGCGGCGGCGGTGAGGTCGTCGAGCCCCGGCACCGCCGGGTCGTAGACGTAGGCGAACAGCCGCCCGCCGTGAGTGGGCCGATCAGCCGAGCGCAGCCGCCGAACCTCATCCAGCACCTGTTCCGCGCCGACCCCGTCGCGGGAAAGCGCGCCCGCCTCAACCGTGTTCTCGTCGATCATGGAGTCATGGTGCCCTTCTCATAACGGTCAACGGCTTTTGTCTCCCACCACAACTCCATGATCGACCCCGAGGATAGGGGTGGGGGTGGGGAGGGTGTAGTGGCGGAGCAGGAGGATGGGGGGAGCTATCAGGAGGGCTGGGATCAGGGTGAAGCCGAGCAGGACGCCGAGCCTCGCCGTGTCGGACTGGGCGGCGGCCGTTCCGGTGTCGGAGGAGACGTAGCCGGAGAACTGCAGCACGAGGCCGTAGATGCCGGGACCGAGCGCCAGGCCGAAGGTCTCCCCGGCGGTCCACAGGCCGGTGAACACGCCCGCCTGCCGTCGACCGGTGCGTGCCGTCTCGTACGCGATGCAGTCGGGGAGCATGGCCAGCGCGAACACCTGTTGCCCGGCATACCCGACGCCGAGCACCGCGACCACCAGATAGACGGCGACCGGCGGCAGCACCGGGGCCGCGACCAGGGCGAACGCCCCGGCGGCGAGGATCAGCCCGGCGACGACCAGGGCGGCCCGCTTGCCCAGCCGGGCGCCGACCCGGGCCCAGAGCGGCATCACCAGCAGCGCCGGCCCGACGAAACAGGCGAAGAGCAGCGTCGGCCCGTTCCGGTCGTCGCGCAGGATCTGCCCCGCGAAGTAGTTGACCCCGGCGAGGATGGTCGCCACCCCCACGGACTGCACCACGAAGCAGATCAGCAGCGCCCGGAACGGCCGGTTGGCCCCGGCCACGGCGAGCTGCGCACGCAGCGTCGGTTCGCTGACGTCGACCACCCCGGCGGGTGCGGACCGGGTGCCGAGGAACGCGCCGAGCACGCCGACGACGATGAGCGCCGCCACGAACAGGCCCATCCAGCGGTGTCCGGGCACGCCGTCGCCGCCGGCCGTCACCACCAACGGGGCGACCGCACCGGAGATCAGGATGGCCAGCGCCAGCACAGCGATCCGCCAGGTCATCAGCCGGGTGCGTTCGGTGTGGTCGTCGGTCATCTCGGCGGGCATCGCCATGTACGGCACCTGGAAGAAGGCGAACGCGGTGGCCGTGGCCAGGAAGGCGAGCGCCACGTACGTCGCGGCGGCCGGCCCGTTGTCGAACGGCGCCGCGAAGATGGCCGCGAAGAGCGCGGCGAGCGCGAGACCGGCGACGAGCAGGTACGGGCGGCGTGCGCCCCAGCGCGACCGGGTGCGATCGGAGATCCGGCCGGCGACCGGGTTCACCAGCACGTCCCACGCCTTGGGCAGCAGCACCAGCAGGGCGGCCACCCCGGCGGCGACGCCGAGCGTGTCGGTCAGGTAGGGCAGCAACAGCAGGCCGGGCACGGTACCGAACGCGCCGGTGGCGAGCGAGCCGAGCGCGTATCCGACGTGCACCGGGCGGGGCAGCCGACCGGTGGCGGGCAGGCCGGCAGCACCCGGCGGCTGGTTCATGGGGCCGAATGTTACTCACGTTATGGCGGGGTCACATCCCCTCCTCGGGCGACCAACCCGCCGCCCCGATGTCCACCCCCTCGCCCCGCAACGGCGTCCCCTCGGCCCGCAGTCGGGCCCGCGCCTCGCGCTCGTGCCCCGGCGGTAACCGGCCGCCCGCGGTCACCACCCGATGCCAGGGCACGGAGCCACCGTGCCGGGCCATGATGGCGCCCACCAGGCGCGCGGAGGAGCGACCCGAGCGTTCGGCCAGCGCGTCGGCGACCGCGCCGTACGACATCACCCGGCCCTCCGGAATCCGCTCCACGAGGTCCAGCACGGCCTCGACGTACTCGTCAGGAGTCACAATCGGCCACCATATGGGAACGCCACCGGGCCACGAGGGCGTGACCGCGCAGAATGGGCTGGTGCGCGACGCAGTCACGGCCGCTCGGCGGATCGTCGTCAAGATCGGGTCCTCCTCGTTGACCACCGCCACCGGCGGCCTGGCCGACGAGCGGGTCGACACGCTCGTCGACACCCTGGGCCGGCTCGGCGCCGAGGGACGCGAGGTCGTGCTCGTCTCCTCCGGCGCGATCGCCGCCGGCCTCGCCCCGCTCGGCCTGACCCGACGTCCGCGCGACCTGGCCACCCAGCAGGCCGCCGCCAGCGTCGGGCAGGGCCTGCTGATCGGCAGGTACGCGGCCAGCTTCGCCCGGCACAACCGCACCGTCGGGCAGGTGCTGCTCACCGTCGACGACGTGACCCGGCGGGCGCACTACCGCAACGCGTACCGCACCCTGCGCAAACTTCTCGACCTGCGGGCCGTGCCGATCGTCAACGAGAACGACACGGTCGCCACCGAGGAGATCCGGTTCGGCGACAACGACCGGCTGGCCGCCCTGGTGGCCGCCCTGGTGCACGCCGACCTGCTGGTGCTCCTCTCCGACGTGGACGCGCTCTGGACCGGCGACCCGACCCGTCCACAGTCGGTGCGGATCGCCGAGGTTCGCGGCGAGGAGGACCTCGCCGGGATCACCATCGGCGGCGCCGGCCGGTCCGGTGTCGGCACCGGCGGCATGGTGACAAAGGTCGAGGCGGCCCGCATCGCCACCGGCTTCGGCATCCCCGTGGTGCTCACCTCCGCCGACCTGGCCGCGCCGGCGCTGGCCGGCGAGCCGGTCGGCACGCTGTTCCACCCGCAGCGGCAACGGCCGACCGCTCGGCTGTTCTGGCTGGCCCACGCCACCTCGCCCCGGGGACGCCTGCACCTGGACCCGGGGGCGGTGGCCGCCGTCGTGGGTCGGCGCAAGTCGCTGCTGCCGGCCGGCATCACCGCCGTGGACGGCACCTTCACCGCCGGCGACCCCGTGGACCTGGTCGACAACGCCGGTGCGCCGGTAGCCCGGGGCCTGGTCAACTACGACGCGGTGGAGCTGCCGGGACTACTCGGCCGTTCCACCTCCGAACTCGCCGCGGCGCTCGGCCCGGCGTACGAACGGGAGGTCGTCCACCGCGACGACCTCGTACTGCTGTAAGCAAGGGCACCTTCTTAACGCCTGGCGTTGTACAAGGGGCCCTTCCTAACGCGAGGAGTGACCGATGAGCGTCGTCGAGCAGGCGAAGCGGGCGCGGGACGCCGCTGCCGAGCTGGCCGTTGCCACCCGTACCGTCAAGGACGCCGCGCTGGTCGCGATGGCCGACGCGCTGGTGGCGCGTACCCCGGAGATCCTCGCCGCCAACGAGGCGGACCTGGCGGCCGGGCGCGAAGCCGGGCTGAGCGCGGCCGTGCTGGACCGGCTCGCCCTCGACGAGGGCCGGGTGGCCGGCATCGCCGCAGCGCTGCGTGAGATGGCCGCGCTGCCCGACCCGGTCGGCGAGGTGGTCCGCGGATCGACCCTGCCCAACGGGCTGGAACTGCGGCAGATCCGGGTGCCGTTCGGGGTGGTCGGCATCATCTACGAGGCGCGGCCCAACGTGACGGTCGACGCGGCCGGCATCTGCCTCAAGTCCGGCAACGCGGCGCTGCTGCGCGGGTCGTCGTCGGCCGCGCACTCGAACGCCGCGCTGGTCGCGGTGCTGCGCGACGCGGTCGCCGGGGCCGGTCTGCCGGCGGACGCGGTGCAGTTGCTCGACGCCAGCTCGCGCGACTCGGTCAAGGAGCTGATGCGGGCCCGCGGGCTGGTCGACGTGCTCATCCCGCGCGGTGGCGCGTCGCTGATCCGCAGCGTGGTCGAGGAGTCGACGGTGCCGGTGATCGAGACCGGGGTGGGCAACTGCCACGTCTACGTCGACGCCGCCGCCGACCTGGCCAAGGCCCTCGCGGTGACGCTCAACGCCAAGACGCAGCGCCTGTCCACCTGCAACACCGCCGAGTCGCTGCTGGTGCACGTGGACGTCGCCGACGCGTTCCTGCCGCCGATGCTGGCCGCGTTCGCCGAGGCCGGCGTGACCGTGCACGGCTCCCCCGAGGTGGTCGCCCACTCGGCCGCCGTCGTCCCGGCCACCGAGGAGGACCACGCCACGGAGTACCTGTCGGCCGACATCTCGGTGGCGGTGGTCGACTCGCTGGACGCGGCGGTCGCGCACATCCGCCGCTTCGGCACCGGGCACACCGAGGCGATCATCACCGACTCGACGACCGCCGCCCGCGAGTTCGTCGCCCGGGTGGACGCGGCGGCGGTGATGGTGAACGCGTCGACCCGGTTCACCGACGGGGGCGAGTTCGGCTTCGGCGCGGAGATCGGCATCTCCACGCAGAAGCTGCACGCCCGGGGGCCGATGGGCCTACCCGAGCTGACCAGCACGAAGTACGTCGTCACCGGGGACGGGCACACGCGCTAGGCGCTCGGCCGGCAGGCCCGGATCGCGGACAGCGTGGAGTGCACGTCGAACTGGTGGCCGTCGTCGCTCTCCCACCCACCGTCGCTGCGCTGGGTCTCGGCGAGCCGCCGCAGGGCGCGCACCATGACCCAGTCGTGGGAGTCGATGCCGACCCGGCGCAGCGTGGCCGCCAGCCACGCCGCGTCGCCCGCCGACATGGTGGCCATCCGTTCGGCGAGCACCACCTGGATCCGCGCCGACTCCTGGAACATGTCCTGGCGGTGCAGGACGGCCGCGCTCAGCCAGCCGGCGGCGAGGAACGACGGCCAGGTCCCGTCCGGGCGCAGCCGCGCGACGATCGACTGGGCCGCGGCCTGCACCACACCGGCGTACGCCCCACCGACCCGGTGATCGAGCGGACCCGAGGCGCGGGCGTCCAGGCCGGCGACGGTGAGCCAGAAGCCGGCGTTGGCGGTGAGGAAGAGTTTGGCCTCGGGGTCACCGGGTCGGGCCCACTCGGGCGCCGAGCCGGCCAGGGAGAGGTCCTCGTCCCAACCGCCGTCGGGCTGCTGCCGGGACGCCAACCAGTCGAGCGCCCGCCGGGCGGCGGGACGACCCAGCGCGCCGAGGTCGTCCAGCTCGACGAGCCGGAAGCAGGTGGCGTCGACCGAGGCGACCTCACCGCCCCAGGTCGCCGGCCAGCCACCGTCGGGCGACTGGCCGACCTCGGCCGCGTCCAACAGCTCGGGCGGTGCCGGGGTGCCGTTGCGCAGCCAGGAGAGACGGGCGCGTTCCACCGCGTCCCCGTGTGCCACGACGAACCCGATCGCCGCTTCCAAGTCGACCACGGCGGAGACGCTACCTGCGCAGACGCGATCCCGCCTCGGGGAATCGGCCAGCCGGAAATGGCTGCGTCGCTCTGCGCGCGGGTCTGGTCGGAGCTATCTGCGTCGATTGACGTGACGGGTCGGAGCCGGGACGACAGGGCCGCCCCGGCTCCACCGGTCAGTACGCGGGCAGCGACGGGTCGATCTGCTTGATCCAGGAGAGCACGCCGCCCTGCACGTGGACGGCGTCCTTGAATCCGGCCGCCTTGAGCGCGGCAAGCGCCTCGGCCGAGCGGACACCGGACTTGCAGTGCAGCACGATCTGCTTGTCCTGCGGCAGCTTCGCGAGAGCCTCGCCGGAGATGATGTCGCCCTTGGGGATCAGGGTGGCGCCGGGGATCCGCACGATCTCGTACTCGGCCGGCTCCCGCACGTCGACGAGGAAGATGTCCTTGCCGGCGTCCTGCCACTCCTTGAGCTCCCGCGCGGTGATGGTCGAGTCGAGCGTCGCCTCCTGGGCCTCGACCGAGACCGCGCCGCAGAAGTCCTCGTAGTCTTCCAGCAGGTCGGTGACGGTCGGGTTCTCGCCGCAGAGCACGCAGTTCGGGTCCTTCCGGACCTTGATCTTGCGGTACTCCATCTCCAGGGCGTCGTAGACCATGAGCCGGCCCACCAGCGGCTCGCCGATGCCGGTGAGCAGCTTGATCGCCTCGTTCACCTGGATCGACCCGATCGACGCGCAGAGCACGCCGAGCACGCCACCCTCGGCACAGGAAGGGACCATGCCGGGCGGCGGCGGCTCCGGGTAGAGGCAGCGGTAGCAGGGGCCGTGCTCGGCCCAGAACACCGACGCCTGCCCGTCGAACCGGTAGATCGAACCCCAGACGTACGGCTTGCCGAGCAGCACCGCGGCGTCGTTGACCATGTAGCGGGTGGCGAAGTTGTCGGTGCCGTCGACGATCAGGTCGTACTGGGCGAAGATCTCGCGGACGTTCTCCCGGTCCAACGCGGTGTTGTGGATCTCCACGTTGACCAGCGGGTTGATCTCGCGGATCGACGCGGCGGCGGACTCGGCCTTGGACCGGCCGACGTCGGACACGCCGTGGATGACCTGGCGCTGGAGGTTCGACTCGTCGACGGTGTCGAAGTCGATGATGCCGAGCGTGCCGACCCCGGCCGCGGCGAGGTACAACAGGGCCGGCGAGCCGAGGCCACCGGCGCCGACACAGAGCACCCGGGCGTTCTTCAGCCGCTTCTGCCCGGCCACCCCGACGTCCGGGATGATCAGGTGGCGCGAGTAGCGGCGGATCTCGTCAACGGTCAGCTCGCCGGCGGGCTCGACGAGCGGGGGCAACGACACGGTGGACTCCCCGGGATCGGCGGTGTGAACCGCGCCATTGTTGCTCGCCGGGGCCCCGCTCGGCCATGAGGGAGGACACGTGGTCCGCGATGCGGGAGCGGGAATAACTCAGGGGACGGCGTTGCCGGCGTAGCGACGGCCGTCGAGGTAGGGCCAGGCGTTGGCCACACAGCCCTCCAGCCCGTACGTCTGCTGCTGCATCACCGGTGCGGGCTCGCCCGGAGCGGGGCACGCCTCGTGCTCGGCGCCGAGCTCGTGGCCGACCTCGTGGTTGATCACGTAGGTGCGGTACGTCTCCAGCGGTGCGCCGTAGTCGGGCACCGCCTCCTGCCAGCGGGCGAGGTTGATGATGACCCGGCCGGGCAGCCGGCAGGACGTGTAGCGCTCGGTGGTCAGGCCTCCCTCGGCGCACATCCGCTCCGATGTGACCGGGGTGGCGAGGTAGATGGTGAAGTCGGCGGCCCGCGCGTCGGCCACCCGCTGCACGCGCAGCTCGCCGGAGGCGATCCAGCTGCGCGGGTCGGCCAGCACCTCGTCGACCCGCGCCGCGAACGTGCCGGCGTCCTGGCCGCTGTCGCGCTCGACCACGACGCGGTACCGGCGCAGCGGTCCGTCCTCGCCGTGCACCCCGGTCTCGCCGTGGGCGGCGGTGAACCGTCCCGCGCCGACCGACGGGTAGTCGCTGGGCGCCGGATGGGCTTCCCCGCCGCCCACCCCCATGCCGCCCGGTGTCGGGATGGGCGGCGCGTCGGCCGGTGGTTCACCGCCGCGCGCCACGGTCACGCCGATGGCGGTCGCGAGGACGAGCGCGCCGAGCAGCAGAGCGCGCCGTCGGCGACGGCGCATCCGCACGAAGCTGGGACGCGCGCCCTCGTACGCCGACCCTGCCGGCGGCTCGGGCGGCTCGGGCGGGCCGTAAGGGGACGACGGCGTCATGACGCCAAGCCTGCCAGATTATTCGGGCAATTCTCCGCTTTTGCCGACTATTACCGCAATACGTCTCAGAGTGCCGGCCCGGTGTAGCGCCGACCGTCGACGTACGGCCACGGATTGGCCCGGCACCCGTTGAGGAAGAGGGTCTGCTGCATCATCACCGGCGCCGGACGCCCCGAGCCCGGGCAGCGCTCGTGGTGGTGCCCGAGCTGGTGACCGACCTCGTGGTTGACCACGTACGTCCGGTACACCGACAGCGGCACGCGCGCCGAGACGTAGTGCGGCACCGACAACCGCCACCGGTCCAGGTTGACGATCACCTGACCGGGCGCGCGGCAGGAGGTGTACGGCCGCCCGTCGATCCGGATGTCGACGCCACCCGCGGCGCACATCCGGCCCGCCGTACGGGCCGTCGCCAGGTAGACGGTGAAGTCCCGGGGAGCGTCCCCCGGCACCTGCTGCAACCGCAGCCGACCGCTGTCGACCCAGCTACCTGGCCCGGTGAGCGCCACCTGCACGGCCTGCGCGAACGCGGCCACGTCCTCGTCGCTTCCCGACTCGACCGCCACCCGGTAGCGACGCAGCTCACCCGCGCGGCCCAGGACCGGGCCGGAGCGGTCGTCGTGGTCGAACCGGCCGCTCCCGGCGCTCGGGACCGCTCCGGGCATCCGCAGCACCGGAGGCGCGCTCGGCGACGCCGCCACCGTGGCGCTCGGCGACGGACTAGATGACGCCGGCTGCGGCCCCGCCGGCAGCGGCTGCGCAGCGGCCTCCTCGGCGGTCAACCGGTCGGACGGCTCGGCCCGCTCCTCGGCGACCACGGTCACCGCCGCGCCGATCGCCAGCACCACCGCCACCAACTGGGCGATCAGTGCGAAGCGTCGGTGACGGTGAGCGGACCTGAACATTCCGGTCAGCCTGCCAGATCGGACCGCCGGACGGCGTCCCCCTTTTCGGTGAGCAGACCCACCACCGCACGGGCGACCAGCCGGGGCACCTCCAGCTGCGCCACGTGACCGACCCCGTCGAGCATCAACAGGCGGCTGTCCGGGATGACCCGGGCGGTCTGCGGCGCGACCCGCACGTCGACCAGCCGGTCCTGCCGACCTCCCACCACGAGCGTCGGCGCGCGGACCGCCCCGGCGAGCCGCCACAGCGAGCCCGACCCCGGCAGGTACGCCCGCAGGAAGCTGGAGACCAGACCCCGGAACGTCCGGACGTACGCGGCCGCGTAGTGCGCCGCCTCGTACCGCACCCGGATCTCCTCCAACGCCTCCTCCCGGCGCTGCACACAGATCCGGCTCAGATCGGCGACGCACGCCTCGAGCACCTGCTCGGCCATCACCTCCGGGGCGAGCTGGGTCAACCGCCGGGCGACCAGCCGCTCACCCCCCGGAATGGCCAGCACCGGCAGCATCCGGCCCTGTAACGACCGCCGGAAGTCCAGGAACGGCAGCGCCGGAGAGATCAGGGTGAGGGTGCGGACCAGGTCCGGCCGCAGCCCCGCCACCTGGACCGAGACCGCACCGCCCAGCGAGTTGCCGAACAGGTGGACCGGTCCCCGACCGGAGTGCTCGATCCACCTGACGACCAGGTCGGCGAAGGCCGGGATCGTGTAGCGCGGGCCCGGCTCGCTGCGGCCGAACCCGGGCAGGTCGATGGCCTGGCCGTCCAACCGGTCGGTGAGCAGCCCGGCCAGGTCGGTCCAGTTCTGCGACGAGCCACCGAGCCCGTGCACGAACAGCGCCGGCTCCGCGTCCGCCCTCGTCGCGGGGGTGTCCCGCACGTACGTGACCTGGCCGTCGAGGCGAACCTCCCGGCCCGGCCACGGTGGCGGCACACCGGCGTCGGGAAGGAGGTGGTCCGGCCAGAGGGTGGCACGCTTCATCCCTCCAGTCTGCCTCGCACCATTCAGGACAGCAGTGCCTCCAGCCGACGGTTGACCGCCGCGAGCGTGGCTCGGACCACCGCCTGCCGCGGATCGCCGGCCACCAGAGCCGAGCCGGCGAGCTGCTCGACCCAGCCGTCGCAGACCAGCAGCACCACCACGGTCGCCACCTCGCAGTTGCCGAACGGCACCACCGCCGCGTGCTCGACGAAGCAGCGGCCACGCTCGGCGTTCTCGGTGCCACGCAGCAGCTCGTCGACGGCCGCGGCGGCGGCCACCGCGCAGAGCCGCAGCACGTAACCGTCCACCGCCGGCCCGGTCGCGTACCCGGCGGCGGTACCGTCGCCGGCGAGCAGCCGTACCTCCACATTGGCGTCCAGACCGAAGGTGCTGACCTGCACGTGGTCGATGACCACGCGCGGCCCCGGCGCGCCGCCGGTGTCCAGCGGGCGGGAGGGCGCCGACTCCGTCGTGGTCACCTGACCACCGGAGTACGACGTACCGAGCGTCGCCGGGCTGCCGGTGGCTCCACCGGCGGGCACACCCGAGACCGAGCCGGGCTCCTCGACCGTGGCGCGGCCCCGGTGCGGGGCGCCCGTGCGCCGCCGGGGTGCGGCGTCCGGGGCGGTCCGCTGCTCGGGGCTCGTCGGCGCGGCCGCCGTCGAGCTGCCGCCATCGGCGATACGCGTCTCCGCGACGTTGTTGCGTGGCTCGGCGGGACGGGCCTCGGCGGGTCGCGCGTTGGCGGGTTTCGCGCCACCCGACCGGGGCTCGGCAGGTCGCGACTCGGCGGCCCGGCGGCGCACCGGTGGGGACGGCGTGGTGGGCAGGCCGGGCACGTTCTGCGGTGCGGCGGCGAGGCCCATCCGTTCCTGGAGCAGCCGGGCGACCTGTCGGCTCACCTCGGCCGGATCCGCACCGTCGGCCAGGTCCAGCCGGAGACTGTGCGCACCCGCCGGGGTACGACGCAGCGCCGCGTCCCGGACACCGGCCACCTCCCGGACGGCGTCCAGGATGGCGTTGACGTCGAATCCCTCGGGACGCTCCCGCAACGGAGCGGGCTCGTCGTCACGGCGCAAGTGGGTGGCGATGCGCGCGAGTTCGGGGGTTTCGGCGGGTGGTTCCACGGCTGGCGGCTCCGGCACAACGGGCACGTCCGGTTGCGCGGGGACGCGCTGCGGCAGTACCGCCGGGGTGTCGGGGCGTCGACCGCCGGCGGTGGCGTCGGCCGGCGACGCCGGTTCCGGGGCGGATCGGCGGGCCGCGTAGGAAGGGGCGGACGCGGATGGCCGGTCGTGTCGCCCCGACCCGGCGGTGGCCGAGGCCGGACCGGTTGCCATCGGGGCGGTGGGGGCCGGCCCGACGGTCGATGGGTCGGGTGGCTCGGGGCTGGCCGGCCGGAGCCGGAACGGCCCGGTTGGTCGGACCGGCTTGGCCGACTCGCCCGCGTCGCTCCCACGGGCAGGGCTCGCGGGCCGGCTGGCCGGCCAGGACGGACGCTCGCCCGGCGCGGCCGCCGGGATGCGCCCCTCGGACCAGTCCGGTCGTTCGGCGGCCGCGTTCGCCAGGGGTGTCGGCGAGTTCCCCGCCCATGACGGACGCTCGGCCGCCGGACGGACGGGCGTCGCCGGTGACGGCGTGCTCTGCGACGGCGCGTCCACCACCGTCGCCGGTGGGCCGGCGGGCGCCGGTGGCGGGTCGACCGGCGTCGACGGGTCCACCGGCGCGGGGCCGGCCCAGGTTGGGCGCGCGGGCGTGCTGTCGGAGGCCTGAGCGCCGGCCCAGGACGGGCGGGACGCCCCGAAGCTGGTCGGAGCCGGGTCCGACTCGCCGGACCAGGAGGGGCGCGGCGGCGGGAGGGCCGATGCCGGACCGGCCCAGGACGGACGGTCGGCAGCCGGCGGACCGCTGGTCGGTACCTCGTGAGCGGCGCTGGTCGGCACGGGACCCCCGGCCCAGGACGGACGCTCGGGGGCCGGCGGACCGCTGGTCGGCACGGCACCGCCACCCCACGACGGACGCTCGGCAGCCGGCGGACCGCTGGTCGGCACGGCACCCCCGCCCCACGACGGACGCTCGGCGGCCGGCGACGCGGCGGGCGCGGGCGCACCGGGCCCGCTGGTCGGGGTGGGGTCCGGGGCATTCGCGCGGGGTGGCGGGTCGGTCGGCACGCTGCTCGATATCGGCGCGGCCCAGGACGGACGAGGCGCGGCAGGCGTACCGGCCGGCTCGGACGTCGGCCCGCCGGCCCAGGAGGGACGCTCGGTCGGCTCGGAGCGGGGGGCCTCCGGCGGCACGCTGGCCGGGGTCGTGGCCGGACGTTCGCCGGCCCAGGACGGGCGCGACGGCCGGCCGCGATCGGAGGCCGCCTCCGCCTCGGTGGCGATGTCGTACGCGCGGGGGGGCTCGGCGGCCAGTGGCTCGTACGGACGCGTCGGCTCGGCCCGCACCGGCTCGTACGGCACGCTCGGCTCGGCGACCCAACCCGACGCGGACTCGTCCCGCGTCGGTTGGTCGGACGGATCGCCGTCCTGCCGGGACCAGGGTGGCGCCCAGCCGCTGCCCCAGCTCGGGCGGTTCCAGCTGGGCCCGGACCAGTCCGGCTCGACGGAGGAGGGCTCGCCTGCTCGCCGGGTGTCGGCGGCGGGGCGTTCCGGTTCGGACTCGTCGCCGCGTCCCGAGTCGGCCGACGCCTCCGGCGCGAGCGCTTCGCGCCGGGCGCGCGACCCGGCCTCCCGGTCGTCGACGGTCGAGCGGTCGCCGGTCGGCGCGTGGAGTCCGGGTGGCACCTCGAAGCCCGAGGCCGCCGTGCCGACCGGCGGCACCTGGATGGGCGCGGTGCCGGGCACACCAGGTTCGGCCCAGCGGGCGGCACGCGGCGTGGTGGGATCGGCGGTCAGGTGCCGGGCACTGCCGCTGTCGGCCTCCCCCGACCCCTGGTCGGCGGGGGGCGCGGGGCGCTGGGCGGGCACCGCCAGGCGGCCGGCGCCCAGGTCGGGCCGGTCTTCGGCGGTCCGTCCGGGTGGCGCGCTGACCGGTGTCTGCCGACCGGACGACGCACCCACACCGTTGATCTCGGCGTCCCCGTGATGGGCGCCGTCGACCACGCCGTCACCCTCGGCCTCGGCCTGGTGGACTCCGTTCATATGGTGGCCGTTGACCCGGGCCGGCCGCTCGACGGCACCGGGCAGCCCGGGCAGAGGCGCGGGCAGGTCACCGTGTCTCGTCGAGGTGGTGCGCCAGCCGGACGCGGGGTCGGGCTGCCAACGTGGCGCCTGCTCCCCGGCCGCTTCGCTCTCGCCGGACGGTGACCACCCGCCCGTCGAGGGCGCCCACCCGTTGCCGGAACGACCCGGGTCGTCGTGCTGACCCGCTCCGTCACCGTGCTCTCCCGGGGTGGCGGCTCCGGGTTGCCCTGTTTCACTCACCGCGCGCTCCTTGGTCGCCCTCGCTGAGGCTACCGTGTGGGGAGAGTGGCGATAAGTTACAGCGGCGGGCCAATTCCACGACGCGGTCGGGGGCCGCCCCGGTCTGGGGGGAAAATGGCGGCTCGTACGAAGAACTCGGAGGATCCCATGACGGCTGTGGGGAACGGCGCACAGACCGCTGGCAGGCCCACGCGCCTGCCCCGCTCCGCGCGTCGTAAGCAGCTGCTCGCGGCCGCCCAGGAGGTGTTCGTCGCGCAGGGCTACCACGCTGCGGCGATGGACGACATCGCCGAGCGGGCCGGGGTCTCCAAGCCGGTGCTCTACCAACACTTCCCCGGGAAGATGGACCTCTACCTGGCGCTGTTGGACACCCACTGTGACGCCATCGTCGCTCAGGTGCAGGAGGCGATGCGGGGCACCAGCGACAACAAGGAACGAGTCAGCGCGTCGGTCCGCGCGTACTTCGACTTCGTCGATCACGAGAGCGAGGCGTTCCGCCTCGTCTTCGAGTCGGACCTGCGTAACGACCCGGCGGTACGGCAGCGGGTCGAGCGGGTCGAGCAGGGCTGCATCGCGGCGATCACCGACACCATCATCTCCGACACGGGCGTGAGCCGGTCGCACGCCGAGTTGCTCGCCTCCGGGCTGGTCGGCGCGGCGGAGACGGCCGCGCAGTTCTGGCTGGCCGGCGGCCGACAGGTGCCGAAGGCGGAGGCCGAGGCGCTGGTCGCGGCGCTGTCGTGGCGGGGCATCGCGAGCTTCCCGCTGCAAGGTGAGTCAGCCTGACCGCCACCCCCGTGATCGGATAGCCTTCGCAGGGCGGTTATCGCCCAGTTGAGGAGGCACAGTGGAGGTCAAGATCGGCGTGCAGTACGCGCCGCGCGAGCTGGTTCTGGACAGCGCGCAGTCGCCGGCCGAGATCGAGCAGATCGTGACCGACGCCTTCGCCGGTAACGGCGGCACGCTCTCCCTGACCGACGAGAAGGGCCGGCGGGTCATCGTTCCGGTCGAGAAGGTCGCCTACGTCGAGATCGCCGAGGCGTCCCCCCGCGCGGTCGGTTTCACCGTCCGCTGACCGGTCCGGCCGTCGCGGCAGGTCGGCGTCGCGCCACCTGCCGCGGGCCGGTACCGCGGGAACGCGCCCGACGAGGGGCGCTCAGTTGTTCAGTCCGACGGCGGCCATTCGCGCGGTGTGCGCGGCGGTGAGCCGCGCGAAGAGTTCCGGCACGTCGATCCGCTCGGCCTGCGTGATCAGTGCGGTGAGCGGGGCGCGTTCGGCGGCGACGCGGCCGGCCTGGGACAGGGCCTCGCCGACCAGTCGCCGGGCCCACATGGAGAGCCGGCCGGCCACCCGTGGGTCGTCGGCGACGGCCAGCCGGATCTCGGCGGCGGCGAATTCCGCGTACCGGGAGTCGTGCAGCACGTCGAGCACCAGCGCCCGGTCGGGTCCGTCCAGCGCGTGGCCGATCTCCCGGATGAAGTCGTCGGTGATGGCGTCGCCCACATACGCCTTGGTGACGACCTCGGCCCAGTCCCGCGGCTCGGTGGAGTCGTGGTACGCCTGCAACGGCCGCACGTAGGGCGCCATCGCCTCCTCCGGCGGCACACCGAGCGCGGCAAGCCGGTCGGCGAGCCGGCGATAGTTGTCGATCTCGGCCGCGGCCATCTGGTCCAGCTCGACGCGCCGGCGCAGGTCCGGCGCGAGTCGCGCGTCGGCGGCCATGCGTTCGAAGGCGAGCAGTTCACCGAAGGCGACCAGGCCCAGCAGGTCGGGGACGGCGGTACCGGCGGTGGACACGAGCGCAGGCTATCGCGTGTGACGCAGTTCACATTCAGTCCCCCCGCGTGGCGGCTGGCCGACCGGGAATCGGGACGTGAGCTTGCCTGTTCGGGTAGCATAGAGCAGTTGCCGCGGGCGCCGATCTGATCGAAGTCCAGCCTGCGGTGCGCGTGCGGCCCGGTCCGGCTCGGCAGTCTGCCCCCCGACCGTGTGGCCCGCGTCATACCGACCGCGCCCTGAGGACATGACGGGGCGCACCCACGAGAGGGCACCCCCACATCCACATGAGCGAGCTGACTCAAGATCTGATGGACGGCCAGGAACTGGCCCCCACCGCCCCGGTCCGACCGGAGGCACCCACCTTCGCCGCCCTCGGCGCCCGCGACGAAACCGTCGAGGCGCTGGCCGCGGCCGGCATCACCCGCGCGTTCGCCATCCAGGAGTACGCGATTCCGATCGCGCTGCGCGGCGTCGACCTCATCGGCCAGGCGCCCACCGGCACCGGCAAGACCCTCGGCTTCGGCGTACCACTGCTGGAGCGGGTCTTCGCGCCGAGCGAGGGTGGCGACGGCGTCCCCCAGGCGCTTGTCGTCGTCCCGACCCGCGAGCTGGGCATCCAGGTCGCCAAGGACCTGGCCGCCGCCGGCCGGACGCGGGGCGTCCGGGTGCTGCCGATCTACGGCGGCGTGGCGTACGAGCCGCAGATCGACGCGCTGCGCAAGGGCGTCGAGATCCTCGTCGGCACGCCCGGTCGACTGATGGACCTGCAGAAGCAGAAGCACCTGCGCCTCGACCGGGTACGCGCGCTCGTCCTGGACGAGGCCGACCGCATGCTCGACCTGGGCTTCCTCGACGACGTCGAGAAGATCCTGGCGATGCTTCCGGAAGACCGGCAGACGATGCTCTTCTCGGCGACCATGCCGGACCCGATCGTCACCCTGTCCCGGCGCTTCCTGCGCCAGCCGATGACGATCCACGCCGGGCACACCGCCGAGACTGGGCCGTCGCCGCAGACCCAGCAACTGGTCTACCGCACCCACTCGATGAACAAGGTCGAGGTGGTGGCGCGCATCCTCCAGGCCGAGGGTCGTGGGCTCACCATGATCTTCACCCGTACCAAGCGGGCCGCCGACCGGGTCGCCGAGGACCTCGACTTCCGTGGGTTCGCGGTCGCCGCGGTGCACGGTGACCTCGGCCAGGGCGCCCGGGAGCGGGCCCTGCGGGCCTTCCGCGCCGGCAAGATCGACATCCTGGTCGCCACCGACGTCGCGGCCCGGGGCCTGGACGTCACCGGCGTCACCCACGTCATCAACTACGACTGCCCGGAAGATCAGGACACCTACACCCACCGCATCGGTCGTACCGGTCGGGCCGGGGCGACCGGCGTCGCGGTGACCTTCGTCGACTGGGACGACATGCCGCGCTGGCGGATCATCGACAAGACCCTCGGTCTGGAGATGCCCGAGCCGCCGGAGACGTACCACACCTCCCCGCACCTCTACACCGACCTGCACATCTCGACCGAGGTCAGCGGCACGCTGCCCACGGCCGAGCGGACCCGCGCCGGGCTGTCCGCCGAGATCGAGGAAGACCTCGGTGGCACCACCCGCTCGCGCCGGGGCGACAGCGGTGGCCGGGGCGGCCGGCGCGGTGAGAGTCGCGGCGAGGGCCGGGGCGAGCGCCGTGGTCGGGGAGACGGTCGCCGCGACCGCACCGACGCCGGCACGCCAGCCACCGAAGCACCCGCGGACGCCGCTGGCGACGAGCCCACCCGTACCCCGCGCCGCCGACGTCGCCGTCGGGCCGGCGAGACGATGACCGGTGAGCCGACCGCGGTGATCGCGGCCGACGCGGCGCCGGCCGGGTCCGTCGACGCCGCCGAGGGCGAGGCCGCCAAGCCGCGCCGCCGCCGACGTCGCCGTGGTGGCGGTTCCGGCGAGGGTACGCCGGCCGAGGCGACCGCGGACTGACCCAGCGAGATCCATCCGACATCCCCCGCACCGCCTCGCGCGGTGCGGGGGATGTTCCCTTCTTCCCACCCCACCTGCCGAAGATGGAACGATGCCGCAACCACTGGATGCTGCCCTGACCGAGGTTCGGGCGCTGCTGCTCGACCCCGCGCTGACCCGGGCGGTCGCCGCCGGACGCCGTCGCGGCCGTCGCCCCACCGTCGAGCGGGCCGAACTGCGGCCGGTGACGCTCAAGGCCGGTCCCCGACTTCAGGTCACCACCTCCGACGGGGTACGCCCGTACACCCGCAATGTCGCTCCCGGTCCCGAGGCCGACGCGGCCGTCGACGAGCTCCTGGCCGAGCCCTTCGGCAACTGGCACGTGGAGACCGCCGACGCGACCCTCCAGCTGCGGGTGACCAAGTCCGGCGAGGCGCAGGTACACCGCGCGGCGACGGCGCGACCGGCGACGACACCGGGTGGGAACGACCGGGCGAAGGAGTACCTGCTCGATCCCGGCGACCCGATCTTCGCCGAGATCGGCGGCTCGGCGGCGAAACGCCGCCAGGTCGACGCGTTCCTGCGGGCCCTGACCGCGACCCTGCCCGACGACCTGACCGGTCCGCTGCGGGTGGTCGACCTCGGCTGCGGCAACGCCTACCTGACCTTCGCCGCCTACCGCTACCTGACGGGCCGAGGGCTCGATGTCGAGCTGGTCGGCGTGGACGTCCGGGAGGACCAGCGCCGGCGCAACACCGAGCTGGCGCAGCGACTGGGCTGGGCCGACAAGGTCAGCTTCGTCGCCGGCACGATCGCCGAGGCCGTCGTCGAACCCGCCCCCGACCTGGTGCTGGCGCTGCACGCCTGCGACACCGCCACCGACGAGGCGCTGGCCCGCGCGGTGCGCTGGCAGGCCCGCTGGGTACTCGCCGCGCCCTGCTGTCACCACGACCTCGCCAAGCAGCTGCGCGCGCAGCCCACCCCGGCGCCGTACGAGTTGCTGACCCGGCAGGGCATCCTGCGCGAGCGCTTCGCCGACGTGCTCACCGACGCGCTGCGCGCCGGGTTGCTGCGGGCGCACGGTTACCGGGCCGAGGTGGTGGAGTTCGTCGACTCCCAGCACACCCCCCGCAACCTGCTGATCCGTGCCCGCCACACCGGTGTCGCCGACCCCCGGCACACCGAGTACCGCGAGCTTGTCGACCAGTGGCAGGTCACGCCTCGGCTGGAGGTCCTCCTGGCCGGCGATACGGGGTCTGCCGGCTAGGGCGTGTGTAAAAGCCCTCGGGCAGAGGTCTCAGCGTCGGCGGTCGGCGCTGCTGCCCCGGTCCCGGCTGCCGGTGCGGTCGAAGACCGACACCCGGTCTCCGCCGTTGCGCGTCGAGCGGTCGTCGTCGACCGGGCTGCTCGGGAAGGGCACCACCTTCCCCGAGCTCTCGGCGTTGCCGGCGGCCGTGAACGCGTTCCAGGAGATGTCGACGAGCAGCTTCTTCGTCTCGGCGTGCCGGACGGCGGCGTTGTGCTGTAGCGCCATCCGGGCGCCCAGCACGACGGCGACCAGCGTGGTGGTGATCGCGCCGGTGGCGGCCAGCACGTGGGCACCGGTCGCCGCGTCGGTGCGGAGCACCAGGACCAGCAACCAGACCCAGAACCCGGCGGCGAAGACGCCGGCCTTGACGACGAAGAAGAGGCTCACCGCACCAGGCTGGTACGGCAGCGGACGGCGCGATTCGGCCATGGTGCTCCTCGGCGGTGGTCCGGGCGAACGCGGCAGGCGGGTGCGCCGTGCCGGGACGGGCACCGAGCTTAGTAGAAGAACGATGATGATCGCTCGGTACCGGTCCGAATACTGCCCGAGGTGGAGTCTCATCCGTGGGACAGTTTGTGCGGTCAGTCAGTGGTTTCCGATCCTCGGCGTACTACGCTCGGAGGCGCATCTTCCCAGTGCTCGGCCGGGAGGGAAAGACATACCGGATGGGTTCCGCAGACGTAACACCGCAGATGGCGTTCGCCCGCTTCGTCCGGCGGGCCATCGACGACGCCCGTGAAGAGCGCGGGTGGACCGTGACCGATCTCGCCGCACACACGGGCGTGGGCCGCTCCACCGTGTTCCGTTGGCTCGCCGGTGACTGGCAGGACTATCCGGAACTGGCGAAGGTACGCGGCTTCTGTGCCGCCCTGGACCTCCCGGTGGCGGCCGCGTTCCGGGCTCTCGGACTGCCCGACGCGGGCCCGACGCCCCGACGTCGCAGCGACGACGGCCCGGTCGACGCCGATGTCCGCGCCATCCTGGACCGGCTGGCCGACCCCACCGTCCCGGCCGAGGAGAAGCACCACATCCGCGACCTCCTCCGCTACCTGGCCCGCCGCCCCACCCGCCGAGCCGGCTAACCCCCACCGACCCCCGCGTTGATCATGAAGTTTTGCCACGCCACGCCGATGCGAGTGGCAATAACTTCATGATCGACGGAGTGAGGGCGGTGGTTAGGGGATGGTTAGGGTCAGTTCGGCGGTGTGGACCTTGGTGGCTACCTGGAAGTCCAGGTAGAGGCGGTAACGGCCGGGGTTGGGGATGGTCAGCCAGAACTTGACCTGACCGTCGGCCAACTCCGGTTCGGGATGCACGTGCAGATAGCCGAGGTCGCCTTCGCGCAGCGCCACCAGGTGCCCGTACGCGCCGAGGTAGCGCTCCAGCGCCGCGCCACCGCTCGGGCCGTAGATCCGGAAGGTCAGCGGCACCGTCACCCCGGCCTGCGGGCTGCCCTGGTAGCCGACCGTGAACCCGTCAACCGTCGTCGAGGTCGCCGGCGCGGGCAGCGGACGCGGCTGGTACGCGCCCGGCACCACCAGGTCCACGCCGAGGGTCACGGCGCTCTGGCCGCCGTTGTCGGCGACCGCGGTGAAGTCCGCGTACGCCCGCCAGACGCCGGGCTGCGGGAGGGTCATCGGCACCGACCAGATGCCGTCCGGCGTCATGGTCGGGTGCAGGTGCTGGTAGCCGGTCAGGTCCCGGCGTACCACGATGACGTGCATCGGCTTGTCGTGTACGACGGCGAAGCGGGTGACCGGTCGACGTTGCGCGTCACGTACCTCGAAGCGCAGTTGCCCGGTGCGGCCGGCCGGGAACTCGGTGGCCAGTGGCACCAGTGTGTATCCGCCCGAGCTGACCGACAGACCGCCCGGCTCGGCGGCAACGCCCTGGTCAGCGCCGGTGACGGAGCCGTGGTCGTGAGCACCGGTGCCCGCCGGGTGGGTGTGGTCGGGGGTCAGCGTCGTACCGCCGGTGGTGCCCCCGCCGAGGCCGGTGCCGCCGTAGTCGTTGGTGCCGCCGTTCAGGCGACCGAGGCCGAAGCCGAGCAGGACGGCGAGCACCAGACCACCCACCACCAGCGCCAACCGGACCGTGCTCCGGTCGGGCGCACCGGCAACACCCGAAGCCGAGAAGGTCGTGGCGGCCGACCCGTCCGACAACGCCTCGCCCGCTCGGTCGGCGGCGACGGCGCTCGCGTCCGACGGGGACGCGCCCGCCTGGTCAGGCACCGCCGGCGTCCAGCTCATCCCGCCACCGTACCGTCGTGCCCGGTCGGTTCCGGCCGACGCCGGGGCAGCGTGGCGGCCGTCGCAATCCGCCCGACCCGGGAACTTTCCGCGCGCCGCCGTTGACCGGCGCTCACGGACGACTCAGCCGGCCACGGCGAGCGCGAGCGGCAGCACGTCGGGAGCGCCGGCCCGCCGGAGTTCCCGGGCGACCATCGCCATCGTCCAGCCCGAGTCGACCAGGTCGTCGACGAGCAGCACCGGCCCGTCCAGCGCGGCCAGCGCGTCGGCCAGTTCGGGCGGTACGGAGAAGGCGTCGTGCAGCGCGCGTACCCGCTGGGCGCTGTTGCCGCGCGGCCCGCCGGGGCCGTCCGGGCCGGTCGCGGTGACCGCGCCGAGCAGCGGCAGCCGGCCCACGGCGGCGATCCGCTCGGCCAGGGAGCCGACCAACCGGGGCCGCCGGCGGGACGAGACGGCGACCACCGCCACCGGCCGGCGGGGCCACGGATCGTCGCCGTGCGCCCAGGCCTTCAGCACCTCGACCACCGCGCCGGCCACGTCGTCGGGGACCGGCGCGTCGGGCGACTCCGGGCCGACCAGGTCCCGCAGCCGACCGCCCCACCCCAGGTCGGAGAGGCGGCCGACCGCGCGGCCGGCCAGCGCCTGGTCCGCCGGGGCGATCCGGCCCTTGAGGGGTACGCCCACCGCGTCCAACCCGGTCGGCCAGAGCTTCTTGGGCGCGATCTGCACGCCGGGCCGGCCCAGGAACGTCTGCGCGGCGGCGAGCGCGGCCGTCGACACGTCCGCGTCGAACAGCGGGCCGGCACACCGGTCGCACCGGCCGCAGTCGGTCGCCCCGGTGTCGTCCAGGCGCTCCCGTAGGTATCGCATCCGGCAGTCGCCCGTCGACGCGTACTCCCGCATGGCCTGTTGCTCGACGGTGCGCGCCTCGGCGACGCGGCGCAACCGGGCCTCGTCGTAGACCCAGGGCTCGCCGGTGGCGAGCCAACCACCGCGCACCCGGCGGACCGCGCCGTCCACGTCGAGCACCTTGAGCATCAGCTCCAGGCGGGCCCGGCGCAGGTCGACGAGGGGTTCGAGGGCCTGGGTGGAGAGCGGCCGGTCGGTGTGCAGGGCGGCCAGCACCGCACGGACCTGCTGCTCCGGCGGGAACGCCAGCGAGGCGAAGTAGCGCCAGATGGCGGCGTCCTCGACGCCGGGCAGCAGCAGCACCTCGGCGTGTTCGACGGCGCGGCCGGCACGGCCGACCTGCTGGTAGTACGCGATCGGCGACGGCGGCGCGCCGAGGTGGACGACGAAGCCCAGGTCGGGTTTGTCGAAGCCCATGCCGAGCGCGCTGGTGGCGACCAACGCCTTGATCTTGTTGTCGAGCAGGTCCTGTTCGGCGGCGCGCCGGTCGGCGTCGTCGGCCTGGCCGGTGTACGACGCCACCGGGTAGCCCCGCGAGCGGAGGAACTCGGTGGTCTCCCCCGCCGCCGCGACGGTCAGCGTGTAGACGATGCCGGAGCCGGGCAGCTCGTCCAGGTGGTCGGCGAGCCACGCCAGCCGGTGCGCGGGGCTGGGCAGGTCGAGCACGCCGAGCCGCAGCGACTCACGGTCCAGCGTCCCGCGTAGGACGAGCGCGTCGCCCAGTTGCTCGGCGACGTCCTGGGTGACCCGCGTGTTGGCGGTGGCCGTGGTGGCCAGCACCGGCGTGCGCTCGGGCAGCTCGGCGAGGAACGTCCGCAGTCGCCGATAGTCCGGCCGGAAGTCGTGCCCCCAGTCGGAGACGCAGTGCGCCTCGTCGACCACCAGCAGACCGGTCGTCGCGGCCAGCTTCGGCAGCACGCCGTCGCGGAAATCCGGGTTGTTGAGGCGTTCCGGACTGATCAACAGGACGTCCACCGATCCGGCCTGGATCTCGGCGGTGATCTCGTCCCACTCGTCGAGGTTCGCCGAGTTGATCGTGCGCGCCCGGATGCCGGCGCGGGCCGCCGCCTCCACCTGGTTGCGCATGAGAGCCAGCAGCGGCGACACGATGACGGTCGGGCCGTGCTCGCCGCTCCCGCCGCTCTGCTCACGGGCGCGGAGCAGCGCGGTCGCCACGAAGTAGACCGCCGACTTGCCCCAACCGGTGCGCTGCACGCACAGCACCCGGCGTCGGTCGACGACCAACGCCTCGATGGCCCGCCACTGGTCCTCGCGCAGCCGGGCGTGCTCACCGGCCAGCCGACGCAGCACCGCCTCGGCCCGCTCCCGTACCGCCACCCGCTCGTCGCCCATCCGGCATTTCTACCAGCGCCGTCCGTCAGAACCCCGGCCCGCGCGGGAGGTGCCGGTCACGATCCGCGCGTTCGCGCCTCGTCGGGCCGGGACGCCGGGGGCAGGAAGAGCAACAGATCGCGCAACGGCTCGGTCGCGCTGGGAGGCAGCAGGCAGCGCGACGCGAACTCCTCCATCGAGGCGTACGGGCCGCGCAGCCAGCGGTCCACCACGATCTGCCGGCCCTGCTCGGACGTCAGGCCGGGCAGGGTCGTGAGCACCTGCTCCGGGACCGCGTTGACGTCGACCAGACCGCCGTCGTCGAAGGTGCCGGGCAGGTCGGGTCGACCGAGTCCCAACTCGGCACGGGCCGCCGGGTAGTGGTAGAGCAGGTAGCGGGCGTGCTCCCGGCGGATGCGCCGCTCCTCGTCGGCGCGACCCCGGGCGCTGTCCGGTCGTCCGGTGATCGCCGCCCAGAGACCACGGCTCAGCAGCACCACGTGCACCGCCCCGGCGAGCCAGGTGATGAGGCCCAGGCCGAGAAAGGTCACGGCCTGCGGTCCGGGCACCTCGGCGTCCGGACTCTCGACGTCGAGCATGACCACCTCGACGACGAGCAGCGCCAGGTAGCCGAGACCGGCGACCGCGAGACGCCAGCTCCGGCGCCACCCCGCGTAGGCCAGGATCACCAGCCAGGTCAGGCACCCGAACGAGAGCAGGACGAGCACCGTCCCGAGGATCGTGACCGTCCTGCTCGCCCAGCGCGGCGTCTCCCGCCGAGCGGGCTTCGTGGGGGCCGCCGGAGGTGGCAGGGGCATGAGCGCGGGGGGAGGCGGCACGGACAGGGCGGACGGCGATGCCGGGCCGGGCAGGGAGGGGAAGAGACCGACGGGGGCGACCACCGACGTTGCCGGTCCGGGCAGCGTGGTCGCCGGCCGCGAAGCCTCCGGTCCGCGCACCGGGGTTGCCGGCTGCGGTGTCTCCGGTGCGGGCGCCGTGTTCGCCGGCTGCGGTGTCTCCGGTGCGGCGATGCGCTGCGCCTGTGGTTGGACGGTGCGCTGCGGCCCCGGTGCGGGGGTGCGCTGCACCTCTGGTTCGGCGGGGCGCTGCGCCTGAGGTTCGGCGGTGTGTGGGGTCGCCGCCAGGGTCGGGTCGGAGCGCAGGATCCGCCGGTGCAGTTCCTGCAACGCCTCGCCCGGCTCGATGCCGTACTCCTCGCGGAGCAGGTCGCCGAACTCCCGGTAGGCGGCGAGCGCCTCCGCCTGCCGCCCGCTGCGATACAGCGCGAGCACGAGTTGGTGTCTCAGCCGTTCCCGGACGGGGAACTCGGCCACCAACTCCACCAGCTCACCGATCGTCTCGCGGTGCCGTCCGAGGTCCAGCGTCAACTCGGACCGGGTCTCCAACGCCACGGCCCGTAACTCCACCAGCCGCTGCCGGGCCGCCTCGAAGATCGGCCCGGCGAAGCCGGTGAACGGCTCGCCCTGCCACAGGTCCAGGGCGGCGGCCAGTTCGGCCAGCGCCTCGTCCGTACGCCCGGTCGTGTGTCGCTGGCGGGCGGCCTGCACGCCCCGTTCGAAGCGGACCGCGTCGACCGCCTGGGGGTCCACCCGCAGCGAATAGCCGGCGTCGGTCAGGCTGAGCACCTGTCCCGGCGTACGGGGAGACCGGTCCGGTTCCAGCACCCGGCGCAGTCCGGCCACGTACTTCTGCACGACGTTGGGACCGTTCGCGGGCGGGTCCTCCGGCCAGACCGCGTCGACGATCTGCCCGGTGGACACCGGGCGGCCGGCGGCGAGCAGCAGTACGGCGAGCACCGCCCGCTGCTTGGCCGGACCGAGGTCGATCTCCCGCTCGGCGTACCAGGCCCGCTGAGGCCCGAGAATCTCGAAACGCAGTTGGCCTGACATGCGCGTTCTCGCTCCTGACACCCCCGGGACCGCCGGACGGCAGTGCCCGGCAGCCGGACGGCAGCATATCGGCAGCCGAACCGCCGTGCCGGCCGGCAGCATCCTCGTCGGCAGAAGCCACGCAGCGAGAAAGAGACAAGCGATGACACAGGCAACGGGCACCGCCGGCACCATCCGACGGACGGTCGGTACGGTCGCCGCCGTGCTGGCCGCGACCACCCTGCTCGCGGGTTGCGCAACGGAGAGCGAACCCACCGCGACGCCACCTAACAGCCCGTCCGCCAGCCCGAGCGTCAGTCCGAAGGACGCGCTCCTCGCCTCCGTCCCGGACGGCACCGAGGGGGCGTTCCGGTTCAGCGGCAAGGACGCGTCGAGCACGATCGACGGTCGGATCGACCCGGCGTCCGAGGGATTCGAAATCAACATGGTCATGCCGCCGGACGACGGCGTCGTGGTGAAGATGTCGTTCCTGGTGATCAAGGACCAGAACTGGGTGAAGGCGAAGTTCAGCGGCCGTCCCGGCCTGCCGAAGTTCCCCGACAAGTGGATGAAGCTGGACCGCACGAAGCTGACCGACGCCGCGAGCATCCCGACGTTCGACGGTGTGGACCAGGGCAACGCGGGTCCGCTGATCCAGGCGGCCACCGAGGTGCAGGAGAAGAGCCCCGGCCAGTACGTCGGTTTCATCGACGTGAGCGCCGGGGAGGCGGCGAAGGCACTGGAGGACGGCGAGGCGGCGGCCCTCGGCGAGGCGGGCAAGAAGGTGCCGTTCACGGCCGTGGTCGGTGCCGACAAGCACCTGGCGTCGCTGACGCTGAAGATGCCGGCCGCCGGTAAGACCAAGGCGTACGACTACGTCGTCAAGTACGCCGACTACGGCAGCGCGCCGAAGATCACCGCGCCGACCGGCGCCGCCGCCGTGAAGGCACCGGCAATGGCGTACGACCTACTGAACGGCTGATCCACAACGGGCGGCGGCCACACGGGGGGCCGCCACCCCACCCCTCCCCACCCTGTTGATCAAGAGGTTCGCGTCAGGATCCGGCCGGAATCTGACGCGAAC
>NZ_JBEXUR010000028.1:0-67471 GCF_040614415.1 Micromonospora sp. NPDC005979
CCGCTGCCTCAAGCGCTACATCGCCCGACAGCTCTACCGCATCATCACCACCCACCACCGCACCGCCACTTGACAACCCCACTCACAGATCGGCGGGACGGGGCGAGGGCGGGGTGGGGCGAGGGCGGGTGGGTTACGGGTGGGTTTGGGGGTGGGTGGGGCGGGGCCAGTGGGGGCGGTCGGCGTCGCGGAGGGCCGCCGTGCGTAGGGCGGCGAGTTGGCGTTCCACCTCGACGAACTGCTCCGCCGGTAGCGGGCCGCGGTGCAGTGCCGCCGCGTTCTCCTCGACCTGGGCGACCGTACGGCAACCCGGGATCGGGATGGCCCGCCCGCTGCGGGCCCAGATCCAGCCCAGCGCGCCCTGGGCGAGGGTACGACCGTCGGCGGTCAGCGCGGCACGGACCGCGCCGACCCGGCGCAGCCACTCCGGCGCCGGCCGGCCACCGCGGAACCACTCCAGCCAGCCCGGCGTCAACCCGCGTACGTCGTCGCGGGGCAGCGTGGACGCGGCCGTGTACTTGCCGGTGAGCAGTCCCATCCCGAGGGGTCCCTGGTCGATGCTGGCCAGGTCGTACTTGTCGCAGACGGCAAGCACCTCGGGGGCGTCGCGCAGCACCGACAGGGCGTGCTGCACGGCGGCGGCGCCCGGGGCGGCCGGCCCGAGCGCGGCGGCCCGGTCGGCGCGGTCGGTGCTCCACCCGTACGCCCGGATCAGGCCCTCGGCGACGAGGTCCTCGCAGACGGCGAACAGGGCCTCCGCCCGGTGCACGGGCAGGTCGGCCAGGTGGAGCTGGTAGAGGTCGATCCGGTCGGTGCCCAACCGGCGCAGCGAGGCGGTGACGGCCCGCCGCAGGTACGCCGGTGACGCGTCCTCGCCGGTGGCCTGCCGGGTCGCCTCGTCGAATGTGTAGCCCCACTTGGTGGCGATCACGGCGTCGTCCCGGTGGCCGGCGAGCGCCCGGCCCAACACCCGCTCGCCGTGCCCCGCGCCGTACGTGTCGGCGGTGTCGAAGAGAGTCACGCCCAGCTCGAGCGCGCGGCGTACGGCCCGCACCGACTCGTCGTCGTCGACCGCGCCCCAACCCAGCGGCTGACTGCCCTCCGCCCAGGGGCCGGCGATCGCCCAGCACCCCATGCCGAGGGCGCTGACCTCGATGCCGCTGCGCCCCAACATCCGTGTCGTGACTGCCATCGGCCGATCGTGCCACCTCCACCGGGCCGGGGCGTAGCAACCACCGACCTGGAAACGCGGTACCCGCGTGGCGAGGGCGTACGGCATGATCGTCGCCATGCGACGGCTGGGCGTGGACATCGGCGGGGTGCTCATCGAGCCGGCCGACGACGACGCCGACACCTCCTTCTTCGGCGCGCACTACCTGCGTACGCCCGTGGTCGACGGCGCGTTCGACGCGCTCGCGGCGCTCGGGCCGGCGTTCGACGAGGTGCACCTGGTCTCCAAGTGCGGCGAGTCCACCGAGCGGCGGACCCTCCAGTGGTTGGCGCACCACGACTTCACGGCCCACACCGGGATCCCGGTCGAGCGGATGCACTTCTGCCGGACCCGTCCGGACAAGGCGCCGATCGCCCGGCGGCTCGGCCTGACCCACTTCGTGGACGACAAGCTGGAGGTGCTGGGCTACCTCGACTCGGTGCCGCACCGGTTCCTGTTCCGACCCCGCCCGGCGCAGGTCGCCGCGTACGCCGCGCTGCTGCCGCTCGTACACCGGGTCCAGAGCTGGCCGGAGCTGGTGCCGCTGCTGCGCGCCGACTAGCCGGACCGGCGCGGGCGGCGCGGTCAGGACGGCCAGGCGCGGGCGAACAGGTCGCGGGTGTCGTGCAGCAGCTGCGGCAGCACCTTGGTGCGGCCGATCACCGGCATGAAGTTCGCGTCGCCGCCCCAGCGCGGCACCACGTGCTGGTGCAGGTGGGCGGCGATGCCGGCGCCGGCGACGCCGCCCTGGTTCATGCCCAGGTTGAAGCCGTGCGCGTTGCTCACCTTGCGGATCACCCGCATGGCGGTCTGCGTGTGGGACGCCAGCTCGACGGTCTCCGCCTCGTCGAGGTCGGTGTAGTCGGCGACGTGCCGGTACGGGCAGACCAGCAGGTGCCCCGGGTTGTACGGGTAGAGGTTGAGCACGACGAAGACGCGCTCGCCGCGGGCCACCACGAGGCTCTCCTCGGCGGGCAGCCCGGGGGCGAGACAGAACGGGCAGCCGGTCGGCTTCTCGTAGCCTTCGGCGGGGCGGTCCTCACCCGAGATGTAGGTCATCCGGTGCGGCGTCCAGAGCCGTTCCAGGCCGTCCGCCATGCCGCCGCTGTCCGTGTGTCGTTCCGCCCCTGTCACGAGCCGATCCTACGGAGCCGGGCCGGCGGGCCGCGACACCCGTGACCGGAAACTCGCTGCTGCAACTTCTTGACGGAGTCGAGACTCAGCCGTGAAACTTCCATTCATTTATTTCATTAGATCGATGGATGGAGAGCTTCATGATCCGTCAGCTCGGCAGGATCCTCGCGGCACTCGCGCTGGCCGCCGTCACCACGGTGACCGGGGTCACCCTCACCTCCAGCGCCGCGCACGCCGACGGCTGCTACACCTGGGGTCGCACACTGTCCCAGGGGATGTCCGGCGAGGACGTCCGGCAACTGCAGATCCGCGTCGCCGGATACCCCGGTTACGCCGCCGTGCTCACCATCGACGGCGCGTTCGGCCCGGCCACCCGGTCGGCGGTGATCCGCTTCCAGCAGGCGTACGGGCTGGGCGCGGACGGGATCGCCGGCCCGCAGACCTTCAACCGGCTCTACGCGCTCCAGGACGACGACTGCACACCCGCCAACTTCAGCTATGCCGAGCTGAACAACTGCAACAGCACCTGGTCCGGCGGCGCGGTCTCGGCGAGCACCGCCCGCGCCAACGCGCTCGTCTCCATGTGGAAGCTCCAGGCGCTGCGGCACGCCCTCGGCGACGTACCCATCGCGATCAGCAGCAGCTTCCGCAGCTACGCCTGCAACAGCGCGGTCGGCGGGGCGTCGAACAGCCGGCACCTGTACGGCGACGCGGTCGACCTGGTCGGCTCACCATCGTTCTGCCGGCTTGCCCAGCAGGCCCGCTACCACGGCTTCGGCCAGATCCTCGGCCCCGGCTACCCGGACCACAACGACCACACCCACGTGGCGGCGGTCGGCGGTTGGTCAGCGCCGAACTGCGGCATCTGACCCGATCGTTCGGGCCGCCGCCCGGGGCGATGATCGCGCTCGAACATGGATGTAGTGGCCTCCTGGCGCGGGAGGCCACTACATCCTGGATCGAGCACGATCATGACGCGCAGCGCGCGACGAGCGGGCGCTACTGCGCAGCGGCGGACGGGCCGATGTTGGTACGGGAGGTGACCACGTCCAGGATGTGGTTCACCGCCTCGGCGGTCGGCACGCCGTTGCGCTGCGAGCCGTCGCGGTAGCGGAAGGAGACCGTGCCGGCGGCCACGTCGTCGTCACCGGCGATCACCATGAACGGGATCTTCTGCTGCTGCGCCGTGCGGATCTTCTTCTGCATCCGGTCGTCACCCGCGTCCACCTGCGCCCGGATGCCCTCGGCGCGCAGCGCCGCGACGAAGCCGTGCAGGTAGTCGGTGTGGTCCTCGCGGATCGGGATGCCGACCACCTGCACCGGGGCGAGCCAGGCCGGGAACGCGCCCGCATAGTGCTCGGTGAGCACCCCGAAGAACCGCTCGATCGACCCGAACAGCGCCCGGTGGATCATGACGGGACGCTGCCGGGTGCCGTCGGCGGCCTGGTACTCCAGCCCGAAGCGCTCCGGCTGGTTGAAGTCGACCTGGAGGGTGGACAACTGCCAGGTCCGGCCGATCGCGTCGCGCGCCTGCACGGAGATCTTCGGCCCGTAGAACGCCGCGCCACCCGGGTCGGGCACCAGGTCGAGGCCAGAGGTCTCGGCAGCGGTGCGCAGCGCCTCGGTGGCCTCCGCCCAGTCTTCGTCCGCGCCGATGAACTTGGGCGAGTCGTCGCGGGTCGACAGCTCCAGGTAGAAGTCGTCCAGGCCGTAGTCCCGCAGCAGGTCGAGCACGAAGCTGAGCAGCGTGGTCAGCTCGCCGGCCATCTGCTCGCGGGTGCAGTAGATGTGCGAGTCGTCCTGGGTCAGGCCCCGGACCCGGGTCAGGCCGTGCACGACGCCGGACTTCTCGTACCGGTAGACCGTGCCGAACTCGAACATCCGCAGCGGTAGCTCCCGGTACGACCGCCCGCGCGCCCTGAAGATCAGGTTGTGCATCGGGCAGTTCATCGCCTTGAGGTAGTAGTCCGCGCCCTCCAGCTGCATGGGCGGAAACATCGTGTCCGCGTAGTACGGCAGGTGACCGGAGGTGTGGAACAGCTGCGCCTTGGTGATGTGCGGGGTGTTGACGAACTCGTACCCCGCCTCCTCGTGCCGCCGCCGCGAGTACTGCTCCATCTCCCGACGGATGATGCCGCCCTTGGGGTGGAAGACCGCCAGGCCCGAGCCGATCTCGTCGGGGAAGCTGAACAGGTCCAGGTCCGCGCCGAGCTTGCGGTGGTCGCGCCGGGCGGCCTCCTCCAACAGCTTCAGGTACGCCTTCAGCTCGTCCCGGGTCGGCCACGCGGTGCCGTACACCCGCTGGAGCTGGGGGTTCTTCTCCGACCCGCGCCAGTACGCGGCGGCCGAGCGCATCAGCTTGAACGCGCCGATCAGGCGGGTGGTCGGCAGGTGCGGGCCCCGACACAGGTCCGACCAGCAGACCTTGTCCTCCTTGGCGTCGAGGTTGTCGTAGATGGTCAGCTCGCCGCCGCCCACCTCCATCACCTCGTCGGTGTCCAGGCCCTCGCCCTTGACCTCGATCAACTCCAGCTTGAACGGCTCGTCGGCCAGTTCGGCACGCGCCTCGTCGAGGCTGCCGAAGCGGCGGCGACGGAACCGCTGCCCGGACTTGATGATCTCCTGCATACGCTTCTCGAGCTTGCTGAGGTCATCGGGCTGGAACGGCTTGTCGACGTCGAAGTCGTAGTAGAAGCCGTTCTCGATCGGCGGCCCGATGCCCAGCTTGGCCTCGGGGAAGACGTCCTGCACGGCCTGGGCGAGCACGTGCGCGGTGGAGTGCCGCAGCACGTTGAGCCCGTCCGGCGAGTCCAGGCTGACCGGCTCGACAGTCGTGTCCTCGGCCGGCGCCCAGTCCAGGTCGCGGAGCTGGCCCTGCGGATCGCGGACCACGACGATCGCCTTGGGGCCGTTCGCGGGCAGTCCGGCCGCGGCCACCGCGTCGGCCGCCGTCGTCCCGGCGGCGACGACGACGGGGTCGGCCACGGCGGGGGTACGGGGTGCGGACACGGTGACTCCTCCAAGCAGTACGAAACGGTGCCGGCAGTCGGCTCCTGCCGATGCTATCGGGTAAGGAAGGGCACCTTATTCACGCCTCCGGTAGAGCAAGGTGCCCTTCCTAACGTTTGGCGTTGAACCTTTCGCACCTCGAATCCGAACTACCTGGTGTGGCCGGAAACCGGTGCCGGTCGCGCCGAGACGGATGGGGGCACGAGATGGCGAGCACGCACGGCGGTGGCCGCCCGGGGCGGATCGCGGCGGTGACCGCGCTGACCGCGGCCGGGCTGCTGCTCTGGCCCGCTGCGGCGGCGCAGGCCGCGGACGTGACGACCACCCCGACGGAGGCACGGCAGGGCGACGCCGTACGGCTGGAGTTCAGCGTGCCCGAGGAGCGCGCCGGCACGACGACCAAGCAGATCGAGATCCGGTTGCCGGCCGACGCGCCGGTGGCCGAGGTCTACCCGATGTCGGTCGACGGCTGGGCGCCCCGGATCGACTCCAAGACCCTGGACAAGCCGGTGGCGGGCATCCACTCCGCCGGGGTGAACACCGTGACCACGGCGGTGACGTGGGTCCGCGTCGGCCAGGGCGCGACCGGCCCGGCCAAGCTGGCCCTGTCCATGGGCCCGTTGCCGCAGGCCGAGCGGCTCACGTTCGAGGTCGTCCAGACGTACGCCGACGGCACCGTGGTCAAGTGGGCCGACGCCGCCGGGGCGCACCGCGCACCGGTGCTGACGCTGCTGCCGGCGGTCCCGGGCGCCGCAGGTGCCGCCGGACCGGCCGCGCACGGCGGCCACGGCGCTCCGGCTGCCGGCGCGCCGGGTGCCGACGGCGCCTCCGGCGGGTACGCGGCGGACACCTCCGGCGGCGGTGACGCGGCGGACGCCTCCGGCGAGGAGCCGGGCAGCGCCGACGCGATGCTCGCCGCCGGTCTGCTGGCCGGCCTGGGCGGCGGTGCGGCCATCGGTTGGCTGGTCAGCCGGTGGCGGCGACGCGACCCGGCGGAGCGGACAGCGCTGGCAGAGGTGACCGGCGCGACGGAGACCGAGATGGTGACGCCAACGTCGCAGCCGGACGGGACCGACGCGCCCACGGAGACGGCGCCCGTCGCGGTGCTCGCCTCGGCAACCACTTCCGCCCGCGCCGAATGAGGCGGCACGGCCGGTACCTGCTGAGGCGGCACGGCCGGTACCGGCTGGCGGGGTGGTCCATCGCCGGGCCGGCGATGGGCTGACACTCCACGCGTCCTTTGCTCTGCTTCAACCCGCGCAACACTCATGCCCCCGAACTGTTGCGCGGGTTGAAGCAGAGCAAAGGGGCCGTGGCACACCCTTCGGCCTTCGGCGGGCTCCGCGTGCCGCCGGTGAGGCAGGACAGGCAAACGGTCAAGGCAGCCAAGCGATCACGGCAGCCAGGGCGATCACGGCAGCCAGGGCGATCACGGCAGCCAGGGCGATCACGGCAGCCAGGGCGATCACGGCAGCCAGGCGGGTAGCGGCTCGCGGGCGGCGAGCCACGCGTCGGGGACGCCGCCCGGGGTGCCGACCCCGGTGTACGCCGCCACCACCGCCCCCGCGATGGCGGCCGTGGTGTCCACGTCGCCGCCGGCGCGTACGCAGGTCCGGATGGCCGCCGGGTAGTCGTCGAGGTGGGTGGCGGCCACCCAGAGCGTGAACGCGACGGTGTCCTGGGCGGTCACCCGGGCGCCATTGCCGAGCGCGGCCACCACGCGGGACAGCGGGCGACCGAGCAGTCCGACGGCGGCGTGTACGCCACGGTGCACCTCGGTCCCCGCGTCGACCATGGCGGCGACCCCGGCGAGGAGCCGGGCCGGGGTCGGTCGGTGGCCGTCGAGGCGGGCCCGGGCGGCGAGGGCGGCGGCCACCGCCACGGCGACCGCGCCGGCGATCCCCTCGGGGTGCGCGTGGGTCACCTCGGCCGAGGCGCGGGCCTGCGCGGCCGCGCGGGCCGTGGAGTCGGCGAAGTACGCGCCCAGCGGACCCACCCGCATGGCTGCCCCGTTTCCGCAGGAGCCCTGCCCGTCGAAGGCGGACGCGGCGGCCACCGGCCACGGGGTGCCGCTGCGGATCAACCGCAGGATCAGCATCGCGCCCGCGCCGTAGCCGCGTCGCGCGTCGCAGCGCTCGGCGAACGCCAACGCCAGCCGGTCCCGGTCGATGGTGCCCGCCGCGGCCAGTTCGGCGACGACCGAGCAGGCCATCTCGGTGTCGTCGGTCCAGGACCACGGTGCCGGTGGCAGGCTGCCCGCGCCGGGAGCGGCCAGGCCCGACGGGCCGGCCCAAGCGCCGGGCACGTCGTCGCCGGGAACGACGGCCGTGGCCGGCGGGGCGTACCGCTCGCCGAGCGCGTCACCGGTGGACAGGCCGGCGAGACTGTCCCGGGCGAGCGCCAGTCGAGCGTCGGCGAACAGGGTGAAGGACATCGTCGTACCAGCTTGCCCGCTTCCCGGGTACGTCGCAACGCGATCAACTTGCCAGGCCAAGTACCGTCTTGTCGTGGCCTCCGTGCTCCTGGTCGAAGACGATCACGTCGTACGCGGCGCGATGCTGCGGTCCCTCGCTGACCGTGGGCACGCCGTGCACGCCGTGGGCACCGCCCTGGACGCGCTGCGACGGGTCGCCGCGGAGACGCCCGACCTGGTGGTGTTGGACCTGGGCCTGCCCGATCTGGACGGCTCGGACGCGCTGCGGATGCTGCGCGGCATCACCGACATCCCGATCATCATCGCCACCGCCCGCGACGACGAGCAGTCGGTGGTCAAGCTGCTGCGCGCCGGGGCCGACGACTACATGGTCAAGCCGTTCACGGGCGCGCACCTGGACGCCCGCATCACCACGGTCCTGCGGCGCGCCGGACGGGCCAGCCGGACGGTGCAGCCGGCGGTGCACACCGTCGGCGGGCTGCGGGTGGACGTCGGTGAGCGCAGCGCCCATCTCGACGGGGAGCCACTGGCGCTGACCCGTAAGGAATTCGACCTGCTGGCGTATCTCGCCGCGCGACCCGGGCGGGTAGTGTCCCGCCGGGAACTCTTGGAGGAGGTATGGCGGCAGCCATCGGTCGGCGAGGATCAGACCATCGACGTACACCTGTACTGGCTTCGCCGAAAGATGGGCGAGTCCGCGGCGAAGCCGCGCTACCTGCGCACCGTGCGGGGGGTCGGGTTCCGGCTGGTGGCACCGGACTGAGGACCGCGCTGGCCCTGCTCACGGCCGGCATGTGCAGCCTCGTCGCGCTCGCGTTCCTGATCCCGCTCGGGTTGAGCCTGCGGGGGCAGACGCGGGACGAGGCGATCGCCGACGCGGCCCGACGCAGCGCGCTGGTCACCGGCGCGTTGGCGGTGAGCACGGACCGCGCGGTGGTCGAACGGGCCGTCGTGGCCAGCGGCGACGACAGTGCGGTGCGGCCGGTGGTGTACGGGTTGGGGCTGGACGAGTCCGCGGGCCGCGCCGGTGGCGCCGACCTGGACCGGGCCCGCGCCGACCGCCGTTCGCTGGTCACCGACGTCGACGGCGGGGTGGTCCGGCTCGACCCGGTGGTTCTCGGCGACCGGACGGCCGTGGTCGAGGTGTTCGTACCGGACTCGACGTTGGGCGAGGGCGCCGGTGGCACCTGGTTGCTGCTGTTTGCGGTGGGCGCGGCGATGGTCGGCGCGGCGGTGTTGGTGGTCGACCGGGTGGCCGCCCGGGCGGTGGATGCCACCCAGGGACTGGTCAAGGCCACGCTGGCCGTCGGTGACGGCGACCTGAGCGTCCGCGTGGATCCGACCGGCCCCCGCGAGCTGGCGGAGGCCGGGTACGCCTTCAACCGGATGGCCGAGCGGCTGGACGCGGCCCGCACGGACGAGCGCGAGTTGGTGGCCGACCTGTCGCACCGGCTGCGGACGCCGTTGACCGTGCTCCGGCTCGACGCGGAGGCGCTGGAGTCCGACGACACGAGCGTGGGGTCGTTCAGCCCGGCGGAGCTGGACCGGCTGCGGGGCATCCGGCGCATCCGGCAGGCGATCGTCACCCTGGAGGGCGAGATCGACGTGCTGATCAAGACCACCCGCAAGGCGGTGGCGCACGAGGCCGGCCCGGCCATGTGCGACGTCAGCGAGGTGGTCCGGGACCGGATGGTGTTCTGGGCGGCGCTGGCCGGTGACCAGAACCGGCCGCACCGGGTCACCGGCGCCCAACTGCGCATCCCCGCGCCCGTGCCGCGGGCCGAGCTGGCCGCCGCGTTGGACGCGGTGATCGGCAACGTCTTCCGCTACACGCCGCAGGGTACGGCGTTCGAGGTGGCCGTGTCCCGCCGCGACGGGTACGTGGCGATCCGGATCGACGACGCCGGCCCGGGGATCGCCAACCCGGACCGGGCGCTGCGGCGGGGCGCGAGCGACCAGGGCTCGACCGGGCTCGGCCTGGACATCGCCAAGCGGGTGGCGTTGCAGGCGAACGGCTCGGTCAGCATCGACCGGGCCCGGCTGGGCGGCGCCAGCGTGGTGATGCTGCTCGCCGACCCGGACGCCACGCCTCGGCAGGTCAACCGGTTCGGCCTGGTGGGCCGGATGGCCCGCGACGCCCGGGATCAGAAGAGCAGCGGTCGTCGCTGGCCCCGCCAGCGCCCCACCGACGACTGAGCGTCCACCGGCGGGCGGAGACCGCCCGACCGACGACTGAGCACTGTCGACCGACGGCCGAGGCCCGCCCGGCCGATCGGTTGACGGGCGCGTTCCGATCGGCCGGGCGGGCCCGGGCTGTGCGGTGGCGCAAGTCTTCCTTAGATCACGGTTAACGAGCGCGGTCAGACGCTTGCGGGCTGACAGGATCAGTGCACGAACCCACCAGTTCCACCGGCCAGCGCACCGCGCACCCACCGGCCGGTGGAGCCGTGCGCGCGGCGGGAGTTTCAGGTCCCCCCACACCCACGCTCCCGCCGCGCGCCCCGCTCACCCCGCCCACCCCGTACCTCAGGCGGCGTCGGCCACGTACGCGTCGATCTCCTCGATGATCCGCTGCTTGCCGGCCGGGTCGAGGAAGGACGCGGTCACCGCGTTGCGGGCCAGCGCGGCCAGCTCCCCCGGGCCCGCACCGAGCAGTCGGGCCGCCACCGCGTACTCGTCGTTGAGGGTGGTGCCGAACATCGGCGGGTCGTCCGAGTTGATGGTGACCAGCAGGCCGGCCTCGACCAGCCGGGGCAGCGGGTGCTCGTCGAGGTTGGCCACGGCCCGGGTCCGCACGTTCGAGGTCGGGCAGATCTCCATCCCGATCTGCCGTTCGGCGAGGTAGGTGAGCAGTTCCGGGTCCTGTGCGGCGGAAATGCCGTGCCCGATCCGCTCCGCGCCCAGCTCGTGCAGGGCGTCCCAGATGGTCTGCGGGCCGGTGGTCTCGCCGGCGTGCGGCACCGAGCGCAGGCCGGCGGCGCGGGCCTGGTCGAAGTAGGGCCGGAACTGCGGCCGGGGTACGCCGATCTCCGGGCCGCCCAGACCGAAGCTGATCAGCGAGTCCGGCCGCTCGTCGAGGGCGATCCGCAGCGTCTCCTCGGCGGCCGGCAGGCCGGCCTCGCCGGGGATGTCGAAGCACCAGCGCAGGTCGAGGCCGAAGTCGGCGGCGGCGCGCTTGCGGGCGTCCTCGATCGCCTCGCAGAACGCGGGCGCGGGAATGCCCCGCCGCACGTGCGAGTACGGGGTGATGGTCAGCTCGGCGTACCGGACCTGCTGGCGGGCCAGCTCCCGGGCCACCTCGTGGGTGAGGAGCCAGACGTCCTCCGGGTCCCGGATGAGGTCGACGACGCTCAGGTAGACCTCGATGAAGTGCGCGAAGTCGCGGAACTCGAAGTAGCTGGCGAGCGCGTCCGGGTCGGCCGGGACGGGGGTGTTGCCCTCGTGGCGGGCGGCCAGCTCGGCGACGATCCGGGGCGAGGCGGAGCCGACGTGGTGCACGTGCAGCTCCGCCTTGGGCAGACCGGCGATGAAGGTGGTCAGATCGGTCACGGATTCTCCTGTGCGGGGGCGCCGGTACGGGCGACGACGAAGACACGGCGGAACGGGAAGGACACCTGACCGTGCCGGACCGGGTAGGCGGCGCTGAGGCGTACCCCCAGCTCGGCCCGGAAGGCCGACCAGCCGGCGGCGTCCAGCGCGGCCCGGACGGGTCGCAGCGCGGTGCCCTCCATCCAGCCCAGTACCGGGTGGTCGGCGGCGGGATCGGCCGGCAGCAGGTGCACGTAGGTAGTCTCCCAGGCGTCCACCGCGCAGCCGGCGGTGGTCAGCAGGTCCGCGTAGTCGGCCGGGTCGTCGACGGGGTCGGCCCGCTGGAGCGGGGCCAGCTCGGCCCGCCAGGCCGGGAGACCGGCGACCTCGCGCAGCGCCCGGTGTGACGGGGCGTCGAAGTTGCCGGGGACCTGCATGGCGAGCCAGGCGCCGGCGGGCAGTTCGACGGCCCAGCGGCGCAGCAGCTCCTGGTGGCCGGGCACCCACTGCAGCGCGGCGCTGGTCGTCACCACGTCCTCGTCACCGGTTGGACGCCAGTCGCGCAGGTCGGCGACGGCGAACTCGACCGGGGTCGGCATGGCCCGCGCACGGTCGATCATCTCGGGGGCCGAGTCGAGGCCGACGACGCGGGCGTCCGGCCAGCGTTCGGCCAGGATGGCGGTGAGGTGGCCGGGACCGCAGCCGAGGTCGACCACCGCCCGCGGCCGGGCGGCGGGGATCCGGTTGAGCAGGTCGTGAAAGGGGCGGGAGCGCTCGTCGGAGTAGCGCAGGTACGTCGTCGGATCCCACATCGCGACCTCCAAACCGTACGTCCGTCTTGTTGACGGTACGACTCGCGTGGCAGCCCGGCAACCCGATCACTAGGCTCGGGGCATGGAACAGCGCAGCTTCAACCGGCTCGGCCGGACCGTCGGAGTGGTCGGCCTGGGCGCCTGGCAGCTCGGCGCCGACTGGGGAACGGTCAGCGAGGCCGACGCCATGGCCGTGCTCACCGCCGCCGTGGACGCCGGAGTCACCTTCCTGGACACCGCCGACGTGTACGGCGACGGCCGCAGCGAGCAGCTGATCGGCCGCTTCCTGCGCTCCCGGCCGGACGCCGGGCTGACCGTCGCCACCAAGATGGGCCGGCGCGTCGAGCAGCGGCCCGAGGCGTACACCATGGCCAACTTCCGGCAGTGGACCGACCGGTCCCGGGCCAACCTCGGGATGGACACCCTGGACCTGGTCCAACTGCACTGCCCGCCGACCGCCGTCTTCGCCGACGACGCGGTCTTCGACGCCCTGGACACCCTCGTCGCGGAGAAGGCCATCGCGGGGTACGGCGTCAGCGTGGAGACCTGCGACCAGGCGCTGACCGCCATCGCCCGGCCGGGCGTGGCCAGCGTCCAGATCATCCTCAACGCCGTCCGGCACAAGCCGCTGGAGCAGGTGCTGCCGGCGGCCGCCGAGGCCGGCGTCGGGATCATCGCCCGGGTGCCGCTGGCCAGCGGCCTGCTCTCCGGCCGGTACGACGAGCACACCGAGTTCCCCGCCGACGACCACCGCAACTACAACCGGCACGGTGCGGCGTTCGACGTGGGCGAGACGTTCTCCGGCGTGGACTACGCGCAGGGGCTCGCCGCCGTACGCCGGCTCGCGCCGCTTGTCGACGCCGATCGCACCATGGCGCAGTTCGCGCTGCGGTGGGTGCTGGACCAGGCCGGCGTCACCGTCGTCATCCCGGGCGCGCGCGACGCCGAGCAGGCGCGGCGCAACGCCGCCGCGGCGGACCTGCCGCCACTCACGGCCGCCCAACTGGCCGGCGTACGCGAGGTCTACGACGAGCTGATCCGCCCGCAGGTGCACGACCGGTGGTGAGCCGCCGACCCCGGGTGCTCGCGTCGCGCCTCCGAGACGACGATGCTGGAGGCCCGGGGCGGCGTACCGCCCGATCCGGCGAGGAGGGTGCGCGATGAGGGGTTGGCTGACACTCACCCTCGGCCTGCTGGCCGTGGTGATCGGTGCGATGTGGACGGTGCAGGGCCTCGGCTACGTCAGCGGCAGCCCGATGACCGACGAGACGCTCTGGGTGGTGGTGGGCCCGATCGTGGCCGCCGCCGGGCTGGTGGCGCTCTGGCTGGGACTGCGTTCGCGACGCCGCCTCTGAGCTTGGTCGCTCACGCGAGCGGCTGAGCGGTGGACGTGGAAAGCCCCGCATCCCGGCACGGGATACGGGGCTTCACTTCAACGAGCCCTGACCGGCGGGGGCCGGCCAGGAGTGTCAGAGGGGACGGACCTGCTCGGCCTGCGGGCCCTTCTGACCCTGGGCGATCTCGAACTCCACCCGCTGGTTCTCCTCCAGCGTGCGGTAGCCGCTGGTCTGGATGGCCGAGAAGTGGACGAACACGTCAGCACCCCCGCCGTCGACGGTGATGAAGCCGAAGCCCTTGTCAGCGTTGAACCACTTCACGGTTCCCTGCGCCATGTGTATCTCCTTCTAAAACTGGCGGCCGTGCACGCCGTGCGGCCGATTGGCCGTTTTCGAGCAGCGGCGTCTGAGGCGGCCCCCGCGAAGGAGACTTCTCTCAACCCACGCCATCTCGCAACAGCGTGGAACAGCAAATCACGTACGCAAAAAGTCTGCACGACCTGTCCGACGAATTTCTCCGACATGTGACCTGACGGATGACTCAGGTCGCTGGGCGGCGTTGCGACTCGTGCGAAAGGCCCCCTTCCCGTCGATGGAGGAAGGGGGCCTGACATCTATGCGTCGGTCAGTCCGGCCAGTGGCCGGTCATCCGGCGGACGCCGACCGCCCCGCCCCGATCCACGGCGGCACGGACCACCGCGAAGATGGCCCCCTGCAACGCCGCGGCGGCCAGGATCTCGCCCCAACCACGGTCCTCGTCGGTGGCGTTCGGCGCCTCGCCGTCGCCCGCCGTGACCTTCCAGACCTGCCGGAAGATCGCGCCGGCCACCGTACCCGCGGCGATACCCAACAACACGCCGACCGGCCGGTACGCGACCTTGCCGATTTTCCCGCTCACCTACGCCTCCCCCGCACGATCATCAGCACCACCACGGTGGCCACCGCGCCGGCGGCGATCGCCGCCCACGGCACCGGGTTACGTCGAACCAGCTCACTCTTCTCGCGGACCAGGCCGCCCTTGTCGTACGCCTGGGCGCGGGCCATCCCGGCGCCGCGCGCGGCCTGCCCGCGGACCCGGGCCACGGTCTGCGCCGCCTGCTCGCGCATCCGCTCCTTCGCCTGATCGGCGGACTCCTTCAGGCGGGCCTTGACGTCCGCCTTGGCGGCCAACGCCTCCATGGTCTCGCCCAGCTCCACCCGGGTACGGCGGATCTCCTCGCGCAGGGCCTCGGTGTCGCCGGTTCCGTTGCCCGTCATGCCCGTCCCCTGTCCTTCACGGCGGCGGCCACGGTGTCCACGTCGGCACGGAGGCTGCGGACCGTCGCCGCCGGCACCGGCGGAACCGCACGACTGACCTGCTTCTTGCCCACCAGCGCGAGGATGCCGGCCACCAGGAAGAGCGCCACCGCCACGATCAGCGCGGCGGCCCAGGCGGGCAGCACCAGATCCAGCAGCAGGATGGCGGTGACGACGAGCGCGCCCAGGCCGTAGAACGCCAGCGCGCCGCCGCCGCCGAACAGGCCGATCCCGATGCCGGCGTGCTTGCCCTTCTGGGTCAACTCCGCCCGGGCCAGCGCCAGTTCGTCCCGTACCAGACGGGATACCTGTTCGGTGGCCCGCTGCACCAGCTCGGCGGTGGAGGGCTCGCTCCCATTGCGGGATGTGCGGGCATTCGCCACGTCAGCCATGCTGTCCTCCTTTCCTCATCACCGCGCTGTATGCCCGGAGTCGCCGCCCGCCAATCCTAAATCCCGAGGTGCGGCGCACCGACGTCGTTGTCCGGATGCCGCGCCGACAAGCTGAGTGGGTCACCCCGATCACGGCCGAGACGTCCGGCAGCACATCCCCCGCGCAACCCCAACCAAACCTCCACAGACCCCACCCCTCCCATTCGTGGCGATCATGAAGTTATTGCCGGAACATGCCGAAGCGAGAGGCAATAACTTTCATGGACAACGGGGTGAGCGCGGGGGTCAGGGGCGGGTTTCCTCGGGGCCCACGAAGGCTTCGCTGCGGGCGTCGCCGTCGTCGCTGCCGCCGAAGACACGGGCGTCGTCGGGTGCCTCGGTGTCGGACGGGCGGCGGACCGGCCGCCTCGGCTGCACCCACTGCCAGGACAGGTTGCTGTTGGCGTCGCCCAGCTCGGTGCGGACGCGGGGCATCGCCGTGGGCCGGTTGTCCCGGATCCAGCCGACCAGGTGCTCGCGGACGAGGGCGCGCAGGTCCCACAGGCTGCCCGCGTCGGCGGCGCTGACCAGCGCGCGCAGCCGCACCATCCCGCCGGTGGCGTCGGTGACCTGGAGGACGCAGACCCGGCCGTCCCACAGCTCGGTGCCCTCGACGAGCCGGCGCAGCTCTTCCCGCATGGTCTGCACCGGCACGGCCCAGTCGACGTCGAACTCGGCGGTGCCGAGCACCGCCGCCTCGGTGCGGGTCCAGTTCTGGAACGGCTTGCTGGTGAAGTACGAGGTGGGCAGGATCAGCCGCCGGTCGTCCCAGATCTGGACCACGACGTAGCTGAGGGTCAGCTCCTCGACCCGGCCCCACTCCCCCTCGACGACCACCACGTCGTCGAGGCGGACCGCGTCGCTGAAGGCGAGTTGCAGCCCGGCGAAGACGTTGCCGAGCAGGCTCTGGGCGGCCAGCGCGGCCACCACACCGACGACGCCGGCGGAGGTCAGCACGCCGGCGCCGATGCCCCGCACGCTCGGGAACGTCATCAGCATCACGCCGATGGTCAGGATGACGATCACCGCGATGGTCAGCCGGCGCAGCATCACCACCTGGGTGCGCACCCGCCGGGCGTGCCGGTTGTTGGGCACGTCGACCCGGAACCGGGCGAGCGCGGTGTCCTCGACGACGATCAGCAGCGCCGCCACCAGCCAGGCGGCGCTGGCGATCACACAGAGCACCAGCAGGTGCAGCAGCAGCCGCCGCCAGCTCTCGCCGACGGCGTACCCGGTGGTGAAGCGGGCGGCGAACTGCACCGCGAGGACCGTGGCGGCGACCTGGAACGGACGGTGCGCGTGGTCGGTCAACTCGGTCAACAACAGGGACCGGCGGCCGAACCGCCGGGTGATCCGGTGGACGACCTCGACCAGGAAGAGGGCGACCGCCGCCGCGGCGAGCGCGGCGACGGTCGTTTCGAGATAGCTCTGCACGAGTGGGGCGCTTCCCTTCGACCGAGCGGCGGGACTTCGGGCAAAAGCCCAATAGTGCCCGACGTCCTCGGTATCGACCAGTTCAGACCTTGCGGTACCGGGACTGGAGGAAGCAGTAGACGCCGAAGGCGGCGATGCCGAGGGCGACCAGGGTCAGCAGGAACGAGCCGTACGACTGCTCGCGCAGCGTGTGCAGGGCGGCGTCCAGACCACGGGCCTTCTCCGGGTCGTACTTCACCGCCGCGACGATGACCAGCAGGCCGGCGATGCCGTACGCGACACCCTTGGCCACGTAGCCGGCGATGCCGAGGCGGCGGGCCAACTGGCGGGTCTTCGGGCTCATCTCGCCGGTCTTGAGGTGCTTCTCGAAGGTCTTGCGGATGCCGTAGATGACCAGGCCGATGCCGATCGCCGCGACCACCAGCCCGGCCAGGCCGACCAGCCAGCGGCCACCGGTCGAGGTCATCAGCTTGCCGCTCAGCGCCTCCTGGTTGTCGGCGCTGTTCGACCCGGCCTCGGAGAACACCTTGAAGGCGGTCCAGGCGAAGTAGAGGTAGACGACGGTCCGGCCGGCCGAGGCCAGCCGCTCCATGACCCGCTCCTTGCCCCGCTCGGCGCGGTGCCCGCCCGCCGCCTCGAGGCCCTGCCAGATCGCCATGGCGAGCAGGCCGACCGCGACGGCGATGACGAGGAACTTGCCGAGGGGCTGTTCCGAGAGGGTACGCAGCGCGCCGGACTGGTCGCCGTCGTCGGACGACGTGCCGAACGCGATCTGCAACGCCAACCAGGCGAAGAGCAGGTGGACGATGCCGTAGCCGATGAAGCCGGCCCGGGCGAGAAGTTCCAGCCACCGGCTGTCCGCCGTGCGGGAGGCGGTGGCTTCGGCGCTACGGGTGAGTGACATGGCGTCACAATCTCCGATTCCGACGGTTTCCAAACGTCGGCCACCGCCGCCCGCGCGGGTCAGTTACCCGGGTTGCGGGAAACGCGGATCTTGACCTGCTGGTCGGTGACGCTGTCGACGGTGACCGCGAAGCCGCCGGCCTCGGTGGCCTGCTGGCCGGTGGTGAGGGTGAGCTGCTCGCCGGCGACCTCGACGGTCACCTGGTCGCCCTCGGCCCCGACCAGCTTGGCCTCGACGCCGAGGATGGTGGCGCTCGCGTCGACACCCCGCTCGAAGGTGACCGTGCAGGCGTCCAGCCCGCAGTCGGTGGAGGCGCCCTGGGAGCTGCAGCCGGCGAGCAGGGCGAGGCCGAGCGCCACGGCGGCGACCAGACCGGCGGCACGGCGGACGGGGGGCAGGGGGATGGTGCCGGGTCGGTTCGTCACCCCGCCAAGGGTACGAGACGTCCGCGACGACCGGGCGGGAGCGAGCGCGGCAGGCGTCCCGGCTAGGGTCCGGGCATGGCCTTCGACATCGCCCGTACCCGGGCCGCCTATCCCGCCCTGACCGAGGGCTACGTCCACTTCGACGGCGCCGGGGGCACGCAGACCGCGGCCGGCGTGATCGACGCGGTCACCGACGCCATGCGCGCCGCCGTCGGCAATCGCAGCGCCGCCTTCACGCCGGGTCGTCGGTCGCTGGAGATGGTGGCGCAGGCCCGCTCGGCGGTCGCCGACCTGCTCGGGGCCGAGCCGGACGGGGTGGTGTTCGGACCGAGCGCGACCGCGCTGACGTACACCCTGGCCCGTACCCTCGGGGCGACCTGGCGGCCCGGCGACCAGGTGGTGGTGTCCCGGCTCGACCACGACGCCAACGTGCGCCCGTGGGTGCAGGCCGCCGAGGCGGCCGGCGCGACGGTGCGCTGGGCCGAGTTCGACCGGCACACCGGTGAGCTGCCCAGCGGCCAGTACGCCGACCTGGTGGGCGAGCGGACCCGGCTGGTGGCGGTGACCGCCGGCAGCAACGCCATCGGCACCGTGCCGGACGTGCCGGCGATCGCCAAGATCGCACACTCGGTCGGGGCGCTGGTCTGCGTGGACGGCGTGCACTCCGTGCCGCACGGTCCGACCGACCTGACGTCGCTGGGCGCGGACGTGCTGGTCACCAGCGCGTACAAGTGGTCCGGGCCGCACCTGGCCGCGATGGTGGCCGACCCGAGCCGGTGGGCGGCGTTGCGCCCGGCGAAGCTGGTGCCGTCCTCCGACGCCGTGCCGGACCGTTTCGAGTACGGCACACCGAGCTTCCCGCTGCTGGCTGGCGTGACCGCCGCTGTGGATCACCTCGCCGCCCTGGACCCGGACGCGACCGGTGACCGCCGGGCGCGGCTGCGGGCCGGGTTGGCCGCCGCCCAGGCCCACGAGGAGGCGCTGCTGGATCGGCTGCTCGCCGGTCTGGCCGAGCGGCCCGCCGTCACGGTCTACGGCTCGCCGGCCCGGCGCTGCCCGACCGTCTCCTTCCGGGTCGCCGGGCTGTCGCCGCAGCAGACCCAGCAGGCGCTGGGCGATGCCGGGTTCTGCCTGTCGGCCGGCGACTACTACGCCTACGAGTACTTCCGGACGATGGGTCTGCGCGACAGCGGTGGCGCGGTGCGGGCCAGCGTCTACCACTACAACACGGTGGACGAGGTGGACCGGTTGCTCGCCGAACTCGACGTGCTGGCCGCCGGAGCGGGGACAATGGCCCGGTGAGCACCCTCGTCGAGGACAATCCCGCCAAGAACCGATTCGAGATCCTGGTCGACGACGCGTTGGCCGGCTTCACGGCCTACGTGCCGCGTGGCGAGGACGTGCTGGTCTTCACGCACACCGAGGTGGACCCGGGCTTCCAGGGCAAGGGCGTCGGCGGCGCGCTGATCCGCGCCACCCTCGACCAGGTGCGGGCCCGGGGTGGGCGCGTGGTGCCGCAGTGCCCGTTCGTGGCGGCGTTCATCGACAAGCACCCCGAGTACGCCGACCTGGTGGCCGATCTGCCGTAGCGTCAGCCGGTCCGGCCGGTCAGCACCTCGGCGGCGGCCCGACCGCTGGCCCGGGTGGCGCCGTGGGTGGCCAGGTGTACCGCCCCGACGACCAGCTCGGGCACGCCCAGTTCGACCACGACCGCGTCCGGCCGGTTGGCGAGCGCCCGCCGTACCGCCGCGCGCATCCAGTCGTGCCGGTGCAGGTCACGGACGACCAGCACCAGCGGACGGTCCCCGGCGTCGGCTCCCGGATCGGCGGGCACGGCGTTCTCGGCGTGGCGGACCGTCGTCGTGCCGGGCAGCAGTTCGCCCAACGGCTCGCCGATGCCCCACGGGGTCTCCGCGCCGATGGCGATGTTGCGCGGCGGCTCGAACTCGACCACGTGGGCGGCGCGGGTCAGGGGCACCGCGATGGGCGCGTCCGGGCCGGTGGTGACCCGTACGGCCCGTCGGGCGGCGACCAGCCCGATGTCGGTGGCCCGGTGGGCGGCGCTCGGGCTGGCGGCGCGGGCGGCCACCGTCCAGGCGGCGAGCTGACCGACCCGCTTGGCGGCCTCGGCGAGGCGCTCCTCGGGCAGCTCGCCGGAGACGACGGCGGCCACGATGGCGTCGCGCAGTTCCCGGGCGGCCTCCTCGTCGCTGCGCTCGCCACCGATGCAGATCGCGTCGGCCCCGGCGGCGAGCGCCCGAACGGCCGCGCCCGCGAAGCCGTACCGATCGGCGACCGCGCGCATCTCCACGGCGTCGGTCACGACCACGCCGGAGAAGCCCAACTCGTCGCGGAGCAGGCCACCCAGGATGCGCTGGCTCAGCGTGGCCGGCAGCTCCGCGTCGAGCGCGGGAACGAGCAGGTGGCCGGTCATCACCGCCTGCGCGCCGGCCGCCACCGCGGCCCGGAACGGGGCCAGCTCACAGGCGTCCAGGCGGGCCCGGTCGGCGGTGATGCGCGGCAGGTCGTGGTGGGAGTCGACGCGGGTGTCCCCGTGCCCGGGGAAGTGCTTGGCGCAGGCGGCCACGCCGCCGCCCTGGAGGCCGCGGATCCACGCGGCGGTGTGCCGCGCGACGAGCGCCGGGTCGGCCCCGAACGAGCGGACACCGATCACCGGGTTGGCCGGGTTGGAGTTGACGTCGGCGTCCGGGGCGTAGTCCAGGGTCACCCCGGCCGCCGCCAGCTCGATGCCGAGGTCCAGGGCGACGGCCTCGGTCAGCGCCGGGTCGTCGACCGCGCCGAGGGCGTAGTTGCCCGGTCGGGAGCTGCCCCGGCCGGACTCGATCCGGGTGACGTCCCCGGCCTCCTCGTCGATCGCCACGATGACGTCCGGCCGCTCGGCGCGCAGCGTCGCGGTGAGCGCCGCCACCTGGGCGGTGTCGACGACGTTGCGGGCGAACAGCACCACCGAGCCGAGCCCCTCGCCGAGCCAACGGCACACCCAGGGCGGCGGCGTGGTGCCGACGAAACCGGGTTGCAGGACGGCGGCTGCCAACGCCGGAAGGTGCCCGGCCGGCGCGGTCACGCCGTCGCCTCGGAACGGTCGACGTTCCCCGCCGGCGCGGTGACGCCGACCCGCTGGTTGCGCTCGCTCATGCGGCCCCGTACCCCATCTCTCGCGCGCCCTCGGCGCACCGTCCTCGGCAGGCGGTGCTGCCATGGTCACACCGAGCGATTCAATAGTCAATAAACCTTACAGTTGCCCGGTGGGACCGTTCCCGGGAAGAGTCAGGGGATGGACACCGCCCCGCTGGCCGACGCCACGAGCCCGGCCGACATCCCCGGCGTACGCCTGCTCGGCCTGGTGGTCGGCGCCCTGCTGCTGCTCGCCGCGATCCGGGCCATGTTCGGCCGACGCTGAGGCGATCGGTCCCCGACCCGCCGGTGTGGCCCGCCGCGACCGGGGTACGGCTCTCCCGACAGCAGGACCGCGTGCCGAAGGGGAAGCGATGAAGATCGGATATTTTCTGTCCAGTGAGGAGTACACGCCGGCCGAGCTGCTGGCGCAGGCCCGCGGCGCCGAGGCGGCCGGCTTCGAGGCACTGTGGATCTCCGACCACTACCACCCCTGGGTCGACGCGCAGGGGCAGAGCCCCTTCGTCTGGTCGATGATCGGCGCGCTCAGCCAGGTCTGCGCGCTGCCGGTGACCACGGCGGTGACCTGCCCGACCGTACGGATCCACCCGGCCGTGATCGCGCAGGCGGCGGCCACCAGCGCGGTGCTGCACGGCGGTCGGTTCGTGCTCGGCGTCGGCACCGGCGAGGCGCTGAACGAGCACATCTTCGGCGACGCCTGGCCGTCCGCCGACGTGCGGCTGGAGATGCTCGAAGAGTCCGTCGAGGTCATGCGCGAGCTGTGGCGGGGCGACTTCGTCAACCACCGGGGCACGCACTACACGGTGGAGAACGCCCGGGTCTACACGCTGCCGGACACCCCGCCGTCGATCTACGTCTCCGGGTTCGGGCCGAAGGCCGTCGACCTGGCCGCCCGCATCGGCGACGGCTACGTGAGCACCATGCCCGACGGCGAGCTGGTCCGGCGCTTCCGGGAGAACGGCGGCGGCGACAAGCCGTGCCAGGCCGGGTTCAAGGCGGCGTTCGCGGCCAGCGAGGAAGAGGGGGCGCGGATCGCGTACGAGCGGTGGCCCAACGCGGGCGTGCCGGGCGAGCTGTCGCAGGTGCTGCCCTCGCCGCGCCACTTCGAGCAGGCCTCGGAGCTGGTCACCCAGGACATGGTGCGGGAGTCGTTCGTCTGCGGCAACAGCGCCGACGCGCACCTGGAGATGATCGACCAGTACGCCAAGGCCGGCTTCGACGAGCTGTACGTGGCCAACACCGGCCCACACTTCCAGGGCCTGTTCGACCTCTACCAGCGCGAGGTACTGCCCCGCCTACGGTAAGACGGGACGCACCCCGAGCCCATGATCGCCCGAAGGTTGTTTCGGTGGTCGTGGGCTCGGGTACCTCCGGCCCTCGATGAAACTGTCCACGCACTCGATGACGTTGCGCCGCGCCGCGAAGAGCCTCTTCGGCTGGAAAGCGCTCCGGCCCAACCAGCTCGCCGCCATGCGCGCGGTGATGAAGCGACACGACGCCCTGGTGGTGTTGCCCACCGGCGCCGGCAAGTCGGCGATCTACCAGATCCCGGCCAGCCTGATCCCCGGCCCGACCGTGGTGATCTCTCCGCTGCTGGCCCTCCAGCAGGACCAGATCGCGGCGCTCAACGAGCGGCAACGTCCCGAGCTGCGGGCGGTACGGATCAGCTCGAACGAGTCGGCCGCCCAGCAGGCCGAGGCGATCGCCGAGATTCAGGCCGGGCGGGCCGAGTTCCTGTTCATCACCCCGGAGCAGTTGAGCAACCCGGCCCGGATGGCCGAGGTCGCCGCGCTGAAGCCGGCGCTGGTGGCGATCGACGAGGCGCACTGCATCTCCGCCTGGGGGCACGACTTCCGTCCCGACTACCTGGCGCTGGGCCACCTCATCGAGGGCATCGGTCGGCCTCCGGTGGTCGCGCTGACCGCCACCGCGTCCCCGCCCGTACGCGACGACATCATCGCCCGGCTGCGGCTGCGCGACCCCGAGGTGGTGGTCTCCGGGCTGGACCGGCCCAACCTCTTCCTCGAGGTGGCGCACTGCCCCACCGAGGACTACCGGTGGCGGCGGCTGATCGCCCTGCTGCGCGACGACGAACGGCCCGGGATCATCTACGTGCCGACCCGGCGCTCGGCCGAGGAGTTGGCCGAGAAGTTGACCAAGGCGGGCTTCCCGGCGCAGTTCTACCACGGTGGGATGCCGACCGGCGCGCGCAACGACCTGCACGAGGCGTTCCTCGCCGACCAGGTGCCCATCATGGTCGCCACCTCGGCGTTCGGCATGGGCATCGACAAGCCGAACATCGCCTGGGTGGTGCACACGGCGCTGCCCGACTCGCCGGACAGCTACTTCCAGGAGATCGGCCGGGCCGGACGGGACGGGCAACCGGCCCGGGTGCTGCTGCTCTGGCGGGCCGAGGACGTGGGCCTGCAACGGTTCTTCAGCGGCGGCCTGCCGGACGAGAACGAGCTGCGGGACCTGGCCGCGCTGCTGCGCCGCAAGCCGGCCACCAAGACCGAACTGCGGGAGGCCACCGGCCTGGGGCCGCGCAAGCTGGGCCAGTACCTGGCGCTGCTGGAGCAGGTGGGGGCCGCCGAGCCCCGCGCCCGCCAGCGCATCGGAGCCCCGCGCTACTCCCCCGCGCCGGTCGACGCGGCGGCGGCGGCCCTGGCCGAGGCGGAACGTCAGCAGACGGTGACGCGATCGCGTACCGACATGATGCGGGCGTTCGCCGAGACCACCGCCTGCCGGGGGCAGACCCTGCTGGCCTACTTCGGCGAGCAGATGACCGAGGTCTGCGCGCACTGCGACAACTGCCACCGGGGCACCAGCACCGCCGACGAGGGCGCGGTCGGCCCGTTCCCGGTGCACAGCCAGGTGCGGCACGGCGAGTGGGGGCGTGGCCTGGTGCTCAGCTACGAGGACGACAAGATGACGGTCCTCTTCGACGAGGTCGGCTACAAGACCCTGTCGGTGCGCGTGGTGTCCGAGCAGGGCCTGCTGACCCTGGACTAGCCTGACCCGGGCACCGGCACGGGGCCCGGTGGATCGACCAAGCACAGCATCGATTGACCACACAGAGCAGGGCGGAAGGGGCGTTGCCGTGATCGAGCAGCCGGCGTACACCGGTTTCGGTTTCTCCGACGAGGAGTGGGGGCTGCTGGTCGGCCTGCCGCAGTCGGTGCTGACCGCGGCGAGCGCCGCCGAGTCCGACGGCACCCGCCGGACCATGGCGGAGAACGCAGCCGGCCTGGAGTCCATCGGGGCGGGCCGGGAGTCGGCCAACCCCCTGGTCGCCGCCGTGGCCGGCGAGATCGTGACCCGGGTCGGCGACCCCGAGGCCGGCGAGGAGCTGCCGGTCATCGCGCCCGCCGACCCGCAGGCGTACATCGACGACGTGCTGGTGCGGGCCCGTGAGGCGGCCGTGCTGCTGGCCGCCCGGGTCGACGAGGGCGAGGCCGGCGCGTACAAGCACTGGCTGGTGACCATCGCCGACCAGGTCGTGGGCGCCGCGTCCAGCGGCGGCCTGCTGGGCCTGGGCGGCGAGTCGGTCAGCGACTCCGAACGGCGGTTCCGCGACCGACTCGCCCAGGTGCTCAACGACTGACCGGGGCGGCGTCCGACAGCGACGGTCCGGTCGGCTCGGCGGCCAGCTCCGCGGGGTCGGCCGGCCGGACGCCGCGCAGTGTCAGCAGCGCGGTCACCGCGCCGAGGGCCATCGCCACCATGGCGGCGAGAGCGGCGAGGTGCAGCCCGTCGGTGAAGGCGAACCGGGCCGCGTGCAGCACCGCGTCGCCGACCTCCCCCGGCAGTCCCCGGGTCACGGCGAGCGCGCCGCCCAGGGTCTCGCCGGCCGCGTCGCGGACGCCCGTCGGCAGCCCGGCCGGTAGCTCGTCGAGAACCTCGCGGCGGTAGATCGCGGCGCCCACACTGCCCAGGATGGCCATTCCCAGCGCGCCACCCAGCTCGCTGCTGGACTCGGTCAGCGCGGAAGCGACACCGGCCTGCTCCGGAGGCGCCGCGCCGAGCACCAGCTCGGTGACGAGCGACATCACCATCACCAGGCCGCCCGCGTACACGCTCGCGCCGACGAGCAGCAGCCAGAGCGGCGTCTCGGGGGTGACCCGGGTCAACACCGCGAAGCCCACGACGGCGATCACGAAGCCGGCCCCGATCAGGTACGCCCGCTCGACCCGCTGGGCGAGCGCGGCGGCGGCCGGGGCGACGCCGCCGACCGCGAGCGACGGTACGAGGCTCCACAGTGCCGCCCGCAGTGGACTCAGCCCGAGCACCAGCTGCAGGTGCTGGGTGGTGAAGATGGCGAACCCGACCAGGGCGAACATCGCCAGCAGGTTGACCGCGAGCGACCCGGCGAAGCCGTGCCGGCGGAACAACGCCAGGTCGATCATGGGGTACGCCCGGGTCCGCTGCCGGTGCAGGAAGAGCGCTCCGACCAGCAGGCCGGCGACGACGGCCAGCACCCGCGCCGCGCTGACGCCGTCGCGGGCCATCTCCTTGATGCCGTAGATCACCGGCAGCAGCGTGCCGAGCGACAGCGCCGCGCTGACCAGGTCGAACCGGCCGCGCGCCGGGTTGCGGAACTCGGGCACCAGGACCGGGGCGAGCAGGAGCAGAAGCAGCATCGCCGGGATGTTGATCAGGAAGATCGAGCCCCACCAGAAGTGCTCCAGCAGGACGCCGCTGAGCACCGGGCCGATGGCGATGCCGCCGGTGAGCGTGGCGGTCCAGATGCCGATCGCGGTGCCCCGCTGCTTGGCGTCGTGGAACATGTTGCGCACCAGGGCGAGCGTGGACGGCATCAGGGTGGCCCCGCCGACACCGAGCACGGCGCGCGCGGCGATCAGGGTCGCGGCGCTGTCGGCGTACGCGGCCAGCAGGGACGCCGCCCCGAAGGCGGTCGCGCCCAGCAGCAGCAGCCGACGCCGGCCGATCCGGTCGCCCAGGGCGCCCATGGTGATCAGCAGCCCGGCCAGCACGAAGCCGTAGATGTCGAAGATCCAGAGTTGCTGGGTGGCGCTGGGCCGCAGCTCCTCGCTGATGAACGGGACGGCGAAGTAGAGCACCGACACGTCCATCGAGACGAGGAGCAGCGGCAGCATCAGCACCGCGAATCCGATCCATTCCCGCCGGCCCGCGCGGGGTGCCGGTGCGGTCGTCGCTGTCATGGAGACTCCTTCTGCGTATGTCGTACGCTTTAATGCGTAGACCATACGCAGAACTAGGATGGCGGGGCAAGGAGGAAATGTGGCGGAGACGAAAGACGACAGCGGCCCGGCGCTCCCGCCGGCCATCGAGAGCGCCTGGGGGCTGCGCGAGCGGGCACCGAAGGGCCCCCGGCCGGGCCTCACCGTGTCCGGCATCGTCGACGCGGCCGTCCGGGTCGCCGACGCCGACGGGCTGGCGGCCGTGTCGATGAGCCGCGTGGCCAAGGAGTTGGGTGCCGCCACCATGGCCCTCTACCGGCACGTCGGCTCGAAGGACGACCTGCTGACGCTCATGGTGGACGTCGGCTACGGCCCCTCGCCCGGCCCGGCCGCGCCGGACGACGACTGGCGTACCGGCCTGACCCGCTGGGCCTGGGCCGAACGCGACGTCCTGCGACAGCGCCCCTGGCTGCTGCACATTCCGATCTCCGGACCGCCGATCACGCCCCAGCAGCTCGGCTGGATGGAGGACGGGCTGGGCTGTCTCGACGGCACCCCGCTGCCCGAGGGCGAGAAGATGTCGATCCTCCTGCTGGTCACCGGATACGTGCGCAACGACGCGATGCTCGCCAACCAGATCGCCGAGGGCAGCCGGGCCGCCGGTGTCGAGCCGGGCGACATGATGCCGGCGTACGGCGCGATGCTGGCGCGACTGATCGACCCGGCCCGCTTCCCAGCGCTGACGCGGGTGCTCGACGCCGGCGTCCTCGATCAGGACGATGGACCGGACGACGAGTTCACGTTCGGCCTGGACCGGATCCTCGACGGCATCGAGGCCCTGATCGCCCACCGGACGGCGTGAGGGGGCGCGGATGCTGGCCAGGAACACCGTCGACACGACCGTCCTGCCGCCCGCCGAGCGGTTCGGGATGTGGCTGGAGCTGCTGGCGCGCACCTCCGTGCCGGTGCGGGTCGAGTCCGCGGCCGCCGCCGACTTCGCCGCCCGCGCCGAGTTCACCGACCTCGGCGGGTTCGAGGTGGTCGGCTACGAGTACCCCTCGCTCGACGTGTCCCGCACCCGCAAGCTGATCAGACGATCCGATCCGGAGCTGTACATCCTCGCCCTCACCACCAGCGGGCTCGGCATGTCCAGCCAGGACGGTCGGCGCAGCGAGATCCTGGCCGGTGAGTTCACCTTCTACGACGCCTCGCGCCCGCACGACGTCTGCCACTACGCGAGCGAGCCGGGGCGGACCCGGGCCACCTCGATCACCGCGCTGATTCCGCACGCCGCGCTGCCGCTGCCGCCGAAGCGGATGGCCGCGCTCTACGGCGGGCGAATGACCGGCAGCGAAGGCCTCGGGGCGCTGCTGGCGCAGTTCCTGGTCCAGGTGACCGGGCACCCCGAGCAGTACCACGCCGCAGACGCCGGCCGGCTCGGCGCGGTGGGGCTCGACCTGGCCACCACCATGCTCGGCCGGCACCTGGTCGCCGAGGACGCGGTGCCGACCGAGGTCCGCCGCCGGGCGCTGGTTACCCAGGTGCAGGCGTACGTCCACCGCCACCTGGGCGACGCCACGCTGGGCCCGCAGACCATCGCGGACACCCACCACATCTCGCTGCGGACGCTGCACCGCCTGTTCGAGGGCGAGAACACCACCGTGGCGGCGTACATCCGCGACCTTCGGCTGGCCCGGTGCCGGCGCGACCTCACCGACCCGGCGCTGCGGGCCCAGTCCGTGCAGGTCATCGCGGCACGCTGGGGGTTCGGCGACAAGGCACACTTCAGCCGGGCATTCCGGGCGGCGTACGGAATGAGCCCGCAGGCGTGCCGCGACGGCGACCCGGTTACGGCACGGGACGTCAACGACCTGGCGTCCAGAGTCAACTCGACCCAGGCAGACTGACAACCGACGCGGCAGAGGCGGCGCCCGCGTACCCCGGGGCCCGCGTCGGCCGCGAACGGGGGCCGTGGCGAGGCGCCCGCCGTGGCGCGCGGCGGGCGGCCGCCCGGTGTCGCCCCCGGCCGAGGCTCCGGCCCCGTCGCTTCCCCCCCAGGATCGTCGGCGGGGCCGGTCAGGCCTTCTCCAGCAGCTCCAACACGACCCGCTCGATCTCCTCGCGGGGGGCGCTCGGGTCGACCGGCACCACCACCCCGTCGTGGTAGAGGTCGACGACCCGCGGATCCACGTAGGACGTGCGCGCCACGGTGGGGGTATTGCCCAGCAGCTCCGCCACCGCGCGCATCACCGCGGCCACCGCCCTGCGCCGGGCGGTGACCGAGCGGGCCGGGTCGGCGGCGGCCAACTCCGCCGCCGCGCGCACGGTGGCGTGCCAGGTGCGGAAGTCCTTGGCGGTCATCTCGCCGCCGCTGGCGTCGCGCAGGTAGCCGTTGACCTCGTCGCTGCGCACGTCCCGCCACTCCCGGCCGTCCCAGTAGCCGAACAGCCGGTCCGCCCGGCGGCGACGGCGACGTAGGTTGACCAGCACCTCGCACAGCTGTGGGTCGTCGATCCGGCGCACCTGCTCGATGCCGCCCTTGGCGGGGAACTCGAAGACCACGCAGTCGCCCCGGCGTCGCGCGTGCTCGGGACGCAGGGTCGACACCCCGAACGTCGGATCGTCGCCGGCCGCGTACTGGTCGCTGCCGACCCGGAACATCCCCATGTCGAGCAGGCGGGCCACGGTGGCCAGCACCCGATCGCGGTTCAGACCCCGCCCGACGAGGTCCTGCCCCACCCGCTCGCGCAAAGTCGGCAGCCGTCGGGCCACCTCCAGCATGCGGTCGAACTTCGCCGCGTCCTGCTTCTCCCGCCAGACCGGGTGGTAGAGGTACTGCTTGCGCCCGGCCGCGTCGACGCCGGTGGCCAGGATGTGTCCGTTCGCGTGCGGCGCGATCCACACGTCCTGCCACGCCGGCGGGATCACGAGGTCGTTCAGCCGCGCCCGGATGGCCGGGTCGCGCACGACAGCGCCGCTCGGATCGACGAAGGTCCAGCCCTTGCCGCGCCGTCGTCGCCCGTAGCCGGGCCGAGCCGGGTCGCTACGCCGTAACCGCACCGGAGACCCGCACCACCCTCTCCACCTCGTCCACGGCGGCCAGCACCTCGTCCAGCGGCAGGGCCGTCAGTGTCGGGTGGCTCCCTACCCCGTCCCACCTGGGCCAATCCCCCTTGCCGACCCAGAGCGCCCGGTGTCGGGGCCGGTCCGGCGGCGGCCCCCACGCCGCCGGGGGCACCGGCCCGAAGAGCACCACCGAGGCGGTCCCGTACGCGGTGGCCAGATGCGCCACACCGGTGTCCCCGCTGACCACCAGCCGCGCGTCGGCGACCAGCGCGGCCAGCGCGCCGAGGTCGGTCCGGCCCGCCAGCACGGCGGCCGGCGGCAGATCGGCCGCCTCGGCGACCCGCTCGGCCAACCCGCGTTCGTCGGCCGAGCCGGTGACCAGCACGCGGTGCCCCCGCTCCCGCAGCGCCCGGGCCAACGCCGCGAACCGCTCGGCCGGCCACCGCTTGGCGGGCACGTTGCTGCCCGGATGCAGCAGGGTCGCGCCGACCGGCAGGCCGGCCGGTTCGGGCCGGCGCAGGCTCAGGTCACGGCGGTCGGTCGGGATGTCGTACCAGGAGAGCAGCCGGCACCAACGGTCCACCTCGTGCTCGTCGTCGCGCCAGCGCGGACCGTCGCCGAACCCGGCGTCGGCGTTGGCGAAGGCGACGAGCCGCCCGGGACGGGCGGCGGCCAGCAGTCGGTGCGACTGCGGCCCCCGCCCGTGCAGGTTCACCGCGACCTCCGGCGCACGGCCCGGCCGCAGCGGCCCGTCCAGCCCGGTGGTGTCCACCAGCTCGTCGACGCCGCCGACCAGGTCGACCAGCGGGGCCAGGCCGCCGGGCGCGGCGAGCGCCAGCTCGTGATCCGGGTACGCGGCCCGCAGCGCCCGCAGCGCGGGCACCGCGGTGACCAGGTCGCCGACGCCGAGGGCGCGCAGCACGAGGATCACGGGTACGACGTCTCCTGCTCGGCGCACACCACCATCTCCCGCACCGCGCAGCCGGGCGGCTGTTGGAGCGCGAACATGATCGCCGCGGCCGTGTCGGCGGGGTCGTTGAGGATGGCGTCCGGACCCGGCCTGTACTGCGGATCGCGTTCGTCGAAGAACGCGGTGCGCATGCCGCCGGGGATGAGCAGGGTGACCCCGACCTGACCGGCCAGCTCGGCGGCGAGCGCACGGGTGAACCCGACGACGCCGAACTTCGCCGCGCAGTACGCGGTGGCGTCACTGACCGCCTTCACGCCCAGGGTCGAGGCGACCGTGACGATGCGCCCGGCGGAGGTCTGCAGGAACGGCAGCGCGGCCCGGATCACCGCGGCCGTGGCCAGCAGGTCCACCATGACGATCCGGTCCCACGTCTCCCCCGGCACGTCGGCGAGCTTGCCCGGCACGTCCATACCGGCGGCCGTCACCACGGCGTCCAGGCCACCGGCCTGCTCGGCGAGGTGCCGGGTGGCCACCTCGGCGGCGCGGGTGTCGGCGAGGTCGCACTCGGTCCAGTCCACGCCGTCGACCGGCGGCTGCCGGTCCAGCACGAGCGGACGGCCACCGGAAGCGGCCACCGCCGCGACCACCGCCGCGCCGAGCCCGCTGGAACCGCCGGTGACCAGGACGGCGGGTCCGGCGTCGGGTCGTGTGGCGGTCATCGGGTCCGCTCCCCTGTGGTCGTGACCGGGACGGCGATGCCGACCGGCTCTGGCGGCCCGCTGTCCGTGCCGGGGGCCGGCCCGGCGGCGGCGCGCGCGATGAGGTCGCTGGTGGAGCGGCCGTCCAGGTACGGCACCACCACCGTGTTCCCGCCCCACCGACGCAGCACCTCCGCCTCGGGCAGCGTGGCCTCGTCGCCGACACCGCTCGCGTAGTCGCCGCCCTTGACCCAGACGTCCGGGCGCACCCAGGACAGCACCGCCTCGGGCGTCGGCTCGTCGAAGACGAGGACGGCGTCGACGCAGCTCAGAGCGGCCAGCAGCCGGGCGCGGTCGCCCTCGGGCAGCACGGGTCGCTGCGGCCCCTTCAGTCCGGCGACGCTGGCGTCGGAGTTCACGCAGACGATCAGGCAGTCGCCGAGCTGCCGGGCGGCCTGCAGGGTGGCCAGGTGCCCGGCGTGCAACAGGTCGAAGCAGCCACCGGTGGCCACCACCGTGCCGCCCGCGCCCCGTACCTCGGAAAGGAGCGCGGCGACCGCCGCGACACCCACCCGCTCGGCGCCGACACCGGGCCGGCGGGGGCGGCGCACGCTCACCACGTCGGCCGGTGGTGGCAGGGCCGTGGCCACTCCCCCACCCGCCACGTACGTGGAAGCCTCGGCGACGGCCGCCTGCACCGCCTCGGAGACGAGCGCGCCCTGGGCCAGCGCGAGGCTCGCGGCGGCGGCGAACCGGTCGCCCGCCCCGCAGGTGTCGCCCTCGGCGCTGCCCGACGTGGGCACCACCAGCGGCGTCGACCCGGCGTGGCAGAGCAACGCGCCGTCCCCGCCCAACGTCACCGCGACCGCGCCCGCCCGCCACCGTCGACGCAGCCCCTGCGCACCCTGGGAGGCGGTGGCGATCCGGGATGCGCCGGGCAGCGTCGGGACCAGCTCGCGCACCTCCGACTCGTTCGGCGTGGCCAGGTGCACGCCGGGTACGGCCGCCGGCCCGCGCGGGTGCGGGTCCCAGACGACCGGCGCGCGGGTGGCGGCCAGCGCGGCGCGCAGCGCGGGCTGCCGGGCGACCCCCCGGCCGTAGTCGCTGACCAGCACCGCCGACGCGGCGGCGAGCACCCGCAGCACCTCGTCGGAGGGCTGGCCCGGCTCACCGGACGGCCCACCCCGGTCGTGGCGCAGCAGCACCCGACCCCGGGCCCGCAGCCGGATCTTCTCCGGCGTCGCGCCGGCGAGGGCCAGCGGGTACACCCGCACGCCGGCGGCGGCCAGCAGCGCGCTGAGCCGCGCGCCCCCGGCGTCGTCGGCGAGCGCGGTGACCAGCACCACGTCGGCGCCCTGCGCGGCGGCGAAGACGGCCGCGAGGCCCGCGCCGCCGGGCCGGTCGACGGCCGAGGTCTCGTCGAGCACCGGCACCGGGGAGTCCGGGCAGAGGCGGTTCACCACCCCTTCCACGTCCCGGTCGAGCAGGGTGTCCCCGACGACCACCACGGGTCCCCTCACGCCTACCTCCTCATGCTCACGCGTCGATCTGCTGTGCGGTCGGGCCGTCGAGCACCACCTCGACCCCGGTGCGTACCGGCTCGGACGCGAGCCGACCGGCCGTCGCGAGCTCCACGGCGGCCAGCGCCGCCGGCAGTTCCTTCTCGAGGTACTCGCAGATCAGGTGACTGGTGACGAGATGCAGCTCCTGGACGACCTGGGTGTCGGCCGACGAGACGGCGAGCACCTCGTCGCAGGCGTCCGCGAGGGGGTTGGGGGCGGGTCCGGTGAGCGCCCAGGAGGTGAGCCCGGCGTCGCGCGCCGCGTGGGCCGCGCTGAGCAGGTTGCCGCTGACGCCGCTGGTGCTCAGCAGCAGCAGCACGTCGCCGGGTCGGCCGTGGGCGCGGACCTGACGGGCGTAGACGTCGGCGTAGCCGTAGTCGTTGGCGATGGCGGTCACCGCGCTGGTCTCGGCGTGCAGGGCGATCGCCGACAGCGGCTGGCGGTCGTCGTGCAGCTTGCCCACCAGCTCGGCGGTGAGATGCTGGGCCTCGGCGGCGCTGCCGCCGTTGCCGGCGACGAGCAGTCGTCCGCCGCCGGCCAACCGGTGTGCCAGGTGCGCGCCCCAGCGCGCCAACTGCGGTTCACACCGGCGGTACGGCTCCAGTGCCGCGGCGAGGTTGGTCAGGTGCTCATCGAGCGGGCTGACCGCCGGCATCAGGCCACCACCCGGGTCGGCCGGCGTACGGCGGCGACCTCGTTGTAGACCTCGGCGAGGCGTTCGGCGGTGGCCTCCCACGAGTAGCGCGACCGGGCCCGCTCCCGGGCCGCCGTGGCGTACCGGAAGCGGCGGATCCGGTCGTCGAGCAGGCCCCGGATCGCGGCGGCGAGGGCGTTGGGGTCGCGGGCCGGCACGAGGTCACCGGTCGTACCGTCGACGACGGTGTCACGGATGCCGCCCACGGCGGTGCCGACGACCGGCACGCCGCACGCCATCGCCTCCAGCGGCGTCAGGCCGAACGGCTCGTACCAGGGTGCGGCGACCAGCAGGTCCGCCGAGCGGTACCAGCGGCCCATCTCCTCGCGGGGCACCGCGCCGACCAGGTGCACCCGGTCGGCGACCCCGCACGACTCGGCGAGGGCCCGCAACCGCCGGGCGTACGGGTCGGTCTCCAGCAGCCCCTCTGGCGGCCCGCCGACCACGACGCACTCCGCGTCGGGCACCAGCGCCATCGCGCGGACGACCGTCTGGAAGCCCTTGCGCTCGACCAGCCGGCCCACGGTGAGGATGCGGGCGCGGCCCGGCTCCCGGTCGGCGGCCGGCCCGAGCGGGGCGAACGAGGCGAGGTTGACGCCGGACGGCACGACCGTCATGCGGTTCCGGGGCACCCCCATCCGGACCAGCTCGCCGACCTCGTCGCGGCACTGGGCGACCACCCGGTCCACCGAGCGGCCCAGCTCCCGCTCGTAGGCGATGCGCCGGGCCGGGCTGGTGTCCTGCACGCCCTGGTGGCGGCGCTTGACCGTGCCCAGCGCGTGGTACGTCTGCACCACCGGCACGCCGGCCTGCCGGCCGGCGGTCAGCGCGGCGAGGCCGCTCATCCAGAAGTGCGCGTGGATCACCTCGGGCGTCCAGTCCCCGCCCCGCCACCGCTCGACGAGCCACCGGCTGAACTCGCGCATGTGCGGCAGCAAGGCGTCCTTCGCGAGCGGCTCGGCCGGGCCGGCGGGCACGTGCACCACGTCGTACCCGTCCGGGGCGCGAACGGTCACCGGCAGGTCGAGGGCGTCGCGGCGGGTGTAGACCCGGACGTCGTGCCCGGCGGCGACGAGCGCGGCGGACAACTCGGCCACGTGCGTGTTCTGGCCGCCGGCGTCCTCCCCTCCGAGGATGGCGAGCGGGCTGGCGTGCTCCGAGATCATCGCGATCCGCATACTTCCTCCTCCAGCAGCCGGTCCCAGTCAGCGAGGAAACGGTCGAGGCCGTACCTGTCGCGCGCGGCGGCCTGGGCCGCCACGCCGGCCTGACGTGCGGCCGCCGGCTCGGCGATGAACCGGCGGGCGGCGTCGAGCAGGACATCCATCCGGGTGGCGAGGGCCCCCGCCTCCGGGGGCACGGCCGTCACCGCCTCGGTGGTGGCGAGCGCGACGACCGGCATGCCGATCGCCATCGCCTCGATGAGGCTGAGCCCCAGGCTGGTCCAGCGGCACAGGTGCAGGTACGCCCGGCGGCGGGCCAGTTCGGCGTGCATCCGGTCCTGCGGCACGTCGTCGTGGCTGGTGAGCCGGTCGGCGGGCAGTCCGAGGTGGTCGGCGAGGCCCGCGACGCCCATGCCGAACACGTCCAGGGGCGCGATCTCGGCGAACTGGGGCAGCAGGTCGGTGCCGGTGACCCGTCCCCGCCGCACCGGCTCGTTGATCACGACGGCGAGCCGGTCCAGTTCACCCGTGTACGACACGGCCGGCGCGACGATGCCGTGGTCGACGACGCCGGTGCGGGTCGCGCCGGTGTCCCAGAAGATCTGGTTGAACCCGGTGACGTGGGCGACGAGCAGGTCGTCGCGGTCGGCCATCGGGTGTCGGGTGTGCGGGACGTCGCCCTTGGGCGTGTTGTGCTCCACGTAGATGGCGGGCAGGTCGCGACCCGGACGCCGGCCCAGCCACTGCTCGGCGAGGTCGATCTCCTCGGGGCGTTGCAGGACGACCACGTCGACGTCGGCGTCCGGCAGGTCGTCCGGGGCCACCTCGACGGCGCTGTCCGGCCACGGGTACGTCCGCGCCCGGCCGAGGCCGTACGGACCCCGGTCGGGCGTGGTGGGGATCAGGTAGCGGTGACCGCCGTGCACGAAGGACGTCGTCCAGGAGCCGTGCACGTGCCAGAGCAGGATGTTCATCGGACGCCACCACCGCTGACGGTCAGTGTCCGTACCGCCTCGACCACCTCGGCCGGGTCGACGCCGCTCAGGCACGGGTGGCCGGGGACCGGGCAGCTCGCCGCCCGGGTGTCGCGGCAGGGCGCGCTCGCGTCGCCGAGCCGGACGGTGGGCACCCGGTAGGGACCCCACTGCCCGAAGGGGACGGTCGGCGCGAACAGGCTCACCACCGGTACGCCGGCGGCGGCGGCCAGGTGCGCGGGCCCGGTGTTGCCGACCACCACGGCGGCGGCGTCGGCGACGAGCGCGGCCAGTCCGGCCAGGTCGGTCGTACCGCCCAGGTCGGTGCCGCCCGCCGCCGCGACCCGGGCGGTCACCGTCCGCTCGTCGGGCCCGCCGGTGACCAGCACGCGATGCCCGGCCGCGCTGAGCGCCCCGGCGATGCGGGCGGCCAGCTCGGTCGGGCAGGCCCGGCTCGACGCGGCCGAGCCCGGGTGCAGCACCACGTAGCCGGGGTCGCCGACGGCGGCCGGGCGGGACGCCACGGCGTCGTCGCGGAGCCGCAGCACGGGTTCGTCGCCCGCCGGCAGCCGGTGACCGGCCGCGGCGGCGAGGGAGAGCGCCCGCTCGGGTTCGGGGACACCCGCCGGCACCCGGTGGCGGATGTCCACCAGCGCGCCCGGGTAGTCGTCGCTGATCGCGGCGATCCGGGTGATCCCGGCCATCCGCAGCAGCAACGCCAGCGGCAGGGCGGACTGGTGGAACGAGGTGAACACCACCGCCTCGTCCGCGCCGACGGCGGCGAGCCGGGCGGTCAGGCGTCGCATGTCGTCCGGGTCGACGGGCGTCGGCACGGGATCGATCCACGGCAGCGGGTGCTCGATGATCTCGTCGACGCCGGGCAGCAGCTCGGCGGCGGCCCGCCCACGTGGTCCGCAGAGCAGCACCACCCGGCGCGCGCCGGCCGCGACGGCCCGGATCGCCGGCCCGGTGACGAGCACGTCCCCGGCCGAGTCCGAGCGCACCACCAGCGCGGTGCCCACGTCGTCGGCGGTTCGCGCGGGCTGCACGGCCCGCTGGCGGCGCAGGATCTCGTCGACCGCGGACGGCAGGTCCGGCGCCACCCAGCCGGCGGCGGCGATCTCCTCCGGGCGCGTCACCGGCGTCGGCACCAGCACCCCGGCCGCACCGGCGGCCAGCGCCGCGCCCACGTCCCGGCCGATGTCGCCCACCAGTACGCAGCGCGGCGCGCTCGTGCCCAACTGCCGGGCGGCGGCGTGCACCAGGCCGGGCGACGGCTTGCGGCAGTCGCAGCCGTCGGCGTCGTCGTGCGGGCAGACCAGCCAGGCGTCGAAGCCGCCCAGCAGCTCCTCGACGCGGGCGTGTACCGCCCGCATCTGCGCCTCGTCGAAGTAGCCCCGGGCCAGGCCGGACTGGTTGGTCACCACCGCGAGGCGCAGACCGGCGGCCCGCAGCCGGTCCAGCGCCGCGCGGACGCCCGGCAGCGGGCGTACCTTCTCCGGGTCGCCGTTGTACGGCACGTCCTCGATCAGGGTGCCGTCGCGGTCGAGCAGCACCGCGTCGTACAGGACGCCACCGTGGGGTGCGGCAGGTCCGCGACCAACCCGGCCAGCACCGGCGTACACCCGGGCTGACCTGCGCTGATACGGATCCTCCTGGTCCTGTCGCACAGCCGGCGGGTTCCCGGCGCCCGAAGGAGTAAACGTCGTCGTCAGCGCCGTGGGCCAACGCCGCCGGCGGTGCCCCGGTCGGCCTTACCCGCCGCCTGGAAGAAGCTAACCCGCCGGCTCGTTAGCCTCCGTCACCCCAGGGGTATGGGAGTCCAGTGGCGATAGTGGAGAAAGTGATCGACGCTCCCCCGCAGCAGGTGTTCGACGTGCTGGCCGACGGGTGGACGTACAGCGACTGGGTGGTCGGTACGGCGCACGTGCGCGACGTGGACGACGCCTGGCCCCGGGTGGGCAGCCAACTGCACCACCGGGCCGGCCCCTGGCCGTTCTCGTTGCAGGACGCCTCGACCGTGCTGGTCTGCGAGCCGCCGCACCGGCTGGTGCTGCGCGCCGGTCTGTGGCCGGCCGGCGAGGCGATCGTGGCGTTCACCCTGGAGCCCGTCGACGAGGACGCCACCCGCGTCCGTATCGGTGAGGACTTCGCGGCCGGCCCGCTGCGCTGGGTCCGGAACAAGGCCAACGACCTCGTGCTGCACCTGCGGAACCGGGAGACGCTGGACCGCCTCTCCGACATCGCCACGCGGCAGAAGGGCCCGCAGTGACGCGGACGGTGGTGCGCCGCCGCCCACGCTGAGCGCACCGCCACCTGCGGGCGGCCGGACCCACGGGGAGCCTTTTCAATCCGGGTCGGGCAACTGGCTACCCTCTGGGGTAGCCGTGTCCGCAAACCGAGGATGTCCGACATGATCGAGCCCGTCCAGCTGCCGTCGCCGTGGCGAGACGTACACCTGACAGTCGTCGTGCCCACCTACAACGAGGCGGGCAACCTGCCGGCGCTGGTCGAGCGGCTGCTCGCGCTGCCGCTGCCGGGGCTGCGCATCCTCGTCGCCGACGACAACTCCCCCGACGGCACCGGGGAGGTGGCCGACAAGCTGGCCATCGAGTACCCGGAGCGGATCGAGGTGATGCACCGGGCCGGCAAGGAGGGCCTGGGTCGGGCGTACGTCGACGGGATGACCCGGGCGCTCGAGGGCGGGGCCGAGTTCGTGGCGCAGATGGACGCCGACCTGTCGCACCCGCCGGAGGCGCTGCCCGGGATGCTGGGCGCGCTGCTCTCCACCCAGGCGGGCGTGGTGATCGGTTCCCGGTACGTGCCGGGCGGCGAGCTGGACGAGAACTGGCCGCTGTACCGCCGGGCGCTCAGCGGCTGGGCGAACCTCTACGTGCACACGCTGCTGCGGGTGCGCATCCGCGACCTGACCGCCGGCTTCAAGATCTGGCGGGCCGACGCGCTCAAGGACATCGGCCTGCACCGGGTGCAGTCCAACGGCTACAGCTTCCAGGTGGAGATGCACTACCTGGCCACCAAGCTGGGGCACACCATCCTGGAGGTCCCGATCCGCTTCGAGGAGCGGCGGGACGGCGTCTCCAAGATGACCACCGCGACCAAGGTCGAGAGCGCGCTGATGCCGTTCCGCCTGCGCAGCAAGCACCGCAACATCACCCCCTGACCCCCCGCGTCGATCAAGAGGTTTGCGTCAGAATCCGGCTCGCCGGTGACGCAAACCTCTTGATCAACGTGTCAGGTCGGGGGGTGGGTAGATGGTTCGGTGGGCCGCGGTTACGGCCGCCTTGTAGGCGGTGCCGGTCAGGGCGCGGTCGCGGGCCAGGGCCGCGCGGGCCGCGTTCGCGCCCGGCGCGCCGTGCACGCCACCGCCCGGGTGCGCCGACGAACTGGCCAGAAAGAGCCGGTCCACCGGGGTGTCCGCACGGCCCAGGCCGGGGATCGGGCGCAGGAACAATTGTTGGTACGCGGCGGCGGTGCCCCCGCCCAGCGCGCCACCGACCAGGCTCGGGTCGCCCTTCTCCAGGTCGGCCGGCCCGGCCACGTGCCGGCCCACGACGAGCTGCCGGAAACCCGGGGCCGCCGCTTCGAGCACGTCCTCCATGCGCTGCACGTGTTCGGCGATGTCCTCGGTCCGCCAGTTCCGCCGGAACGGCAGGTGGGTGTACGACCAGAGCGACTCGGTGCCCGGCGGCGAGTGGCTGGGGTCGGCCACGGACATCTGCCCGACCAGCAGGAACGGGTCCCGGGGCAGCTCACCCCGGGCCAGCTCGCCGGCGTAGCGGGTCAGCCCGTCGAGGTCCGCGCCGAGGTGCACCGTGCCGGCCCCGGCGATCGCCCGGTTGGTCCACGGGACGGGCGCGGAGAGCGCCCAGTCCACCTTCAGCGTCGAGCCGTCCCACCGGAAGTGCGCCAGGTCCTCGACGAGCCGCGGCGGCAGCACCGCCGCACCGACGAGGTCGAGGTAGAGCGCCGGCGCCGGCACGTCGGCGAGGACCGCCCGCCGGGCCCGCCACAGCGTGCCGCCCTCGGTGCGTACGCCCATCGCCCGGCCGCGAGCGGTGAGCACCCGGTCGACGCGCGCGCCGTACAGGATGCGGCCGCCGCGTTCGGCGAGGCGGTCGACCAGCGCGTCGGTGATCCGCCGCGCGCCGCCGTCGGGCACCGGCCAGCCGACCTGCTGGCCGAGCATGGCCAGCAGCCAGCCGTACACGCCGGAGCCGGCCTCCTCGGGGGACAGGTCGGTGTGCAGGGCGCATCCGGCGAGCAGCGCCGGGCCCCCCTCGCCGTCGAACAGCTCGTCGCCGAGTTTGCGGACCGGCACCACGAGTCGGCGGGCCAGCCGCAGCGCTCCGGCGACCCGCAGCCGGCGCAGCAGACCCAGTCCGCCGCGTACCGGCGGGAACGGCGTGGTGATCGCGGTCAACATCGGCTCGGAAACCTCGAGCCAGTCCGTGTACGCGTTCAGCCAGCGCTTCCCGTCGCCGGGGGCGAACTGTTCCAGCGAGGCGGCCGTCGCGTCCGGGTCCCGGTTGATCACCGCGGCCCGCCCGTCGGGCAGCAGGTGCGCCAGCACGTCCGGGGCGTGCCGCCAGGACAACCCGTGGCGGCCCAGGTCGAGGCCGTTGAGCACGGGCGAGGCGTACCCGAGGGGGTAGAACGAGCTGTAGAGGTCGCTCAGATAGCCCGGCGCGGTGACCTCGGCCGACTGGACGGCGCCGCCGGGTACGGCGGTCGCTTCCAGCACGACCACGTCCCACCCGGCGTCGGCCAGCAGGTTCGCCGCGACCAGGCCGTTGTGCCCGGCGCCGACGACGACGGCGTCCGCGCTTCCCGCGCCGGTGGTAGTCACCCGATCCGCCTACCCGGCCCGCAACCGGGCGAAACGCGTTTGTCTCGCCGGGGCTCGGGCATCCAGCGCCGCATGTACACGGTTGCGCAGCTGGTGGGCGGGGTGTGGGGTGCGGGCGGGTCCGGCGGCGAGCTGGTCGTGTGTGATCCGGCGGACGGCGAACCGGTCACCTCGGCGCCGGTCGCCACGGCCGACGAGGTCGGCAAGGCGGCCCAGGCGGCACGCGAGGCGGCCGACGAATGGGCGGCGACCGCGCCGGCCGAACGGGCGGCGACCCTGCACCGGGCCGCGGACGCGGTCGCGGCGCTCACCGACGAGCTGGCGGCGGCGGTCACCGCGGAGATGGGCAAACCACTCGCGGACGCCCGCGGCGGCGTCGAGGCGGGCATCGGCACCCTGCGACAGTACGCGGAACTCGCGCCGCTGCGCGGCGGACGGACGTTGCACGGCGCGACCGACGCGGTGGACTTCATGACTCCGCAACCGCGCGGTGTGGTCGCCGCGATCACCCCCTGGAACGACCCGGTGGCGGTGTCCTGTGGGCTGCTCGGCGCGGCCCTGGTCACCGGCAACGTGGTGCTCTACAAGCCGAGCGAGCGGACGCCCGCGACGGGTTGGCTGCTGGCCCGGGCCCTGGACGGGGCGTTGCCGGCCGGCGTGCTGTCCCTGCTCACCGGCGGCCCGGAGGTCGGCGCGGCGTTGGCCGCGCAGGACGTGGACGTGATCGCGCACGTCGGGTCGACCGCCACCGGACGCAAGATCGCCGCCGCGGCTGCGGGCACCGGCGCGAAGGTGCTGCTGGAGAACGGGGGCAGCGACCCGCTCGTCGTCGACGCGGGTGTCGACCCCGAGTGGGCGGCGCAACAGGCCGCGCTCGGCGCGTTCGCCAACGCCGGGCAGATCTGTGTGGCGGTGGAGCGGATCTACGTGCACCGCGACCTGGCCGACGACTTCGTGGCGGCGCTGGTGCGGCGGGCCGACGAGTTGCGGGTCGGGCCGGGGCGCGACCCGGGCACCGACCTGGGCCCGCTCGTCGACCGGCGGCACCGCGACCACGTGCACGGACAGGTCACGGCGGCGGTGGCGGCCGGCGCGCGGGTACGCACCGGCGGGGAACTGCCGGACGGACCGGGCGCGTACTACCCGGCCACCGTGGTCGCCGACTGCCGGCACGACATGGCGTTGGTGCGCGAGGAGACGTTCGGGCCGGTCGCCCCGGTGGTGGTGGTCGACTCGTTCGACGAGGCGCTGACCTGTGCGGCGGATTCCCCGTACGGGCTGGCGGCCACGGTGCTGACCGCGTCGATGAGCCACGCGCAGCGGGCCTGGCGGGAGCTGCCGGTGGGCACCGTGAAGGTCAACGCGGTGTTCGGCGGGGCGCCGGGCGGAGCCGCGCATCCGCGCCGGGCCAGCGGGCAGGGCTTCGGGTACGGCCCGGAACTGCTGGACGAGTTCACCGCCACGAAGGCGGTGCACATCGAGGCGCCCGGCGGCGGGCGGTGGTGAACCACAGGTGAGCGGACCCGGTGGTGAGCGGCACGGGGCGGACGCAGGGGTGGCGCGTCCGGCCCGTGCCACGTCGCGCGTGGGTCAGTCGCCGCGAGCCTTGCGGGTCGCCCGGTCGTTGGCCTTCTCGATGGCCGTGACCAGCTCCGACTTGGTCATGCTGGACCGGCCCGGTACGTCCAGCTTGCGGGCCACCGACATCAGGTGGTCCTTGCTGGCGTTGGCGTCCACCCCACCGGCGGTGGGGGCACGCCGCTCGGGGCCTCCACCGGCGGCCTGGCGGTCGCTCGGGCCCTTACGACCCTTGGGCTCCCAGTGGTCGCCCACCTTCTCGAACTGGTGCTTCACCGCGGCGAAGGCGGTACGGTGCGACCGCTCACCCTCACCGTAGGTCTCCACCGCCGAGTCGTGCGTCTTCGCCCAGGTGCGCTGCGCCTTGTCCGAGGAGCGTCGCAGCGTGCTGGGCATGTCGTCGCGCGCGGGCATCTCGTCCTCCTGAAGCATCGACAGAGTCACTGTGTCCGTTCCCTGCGAGCGCGGGGGCAAACCCGAGCGGCGTCGGCGGGCCGCCGAGCGGGTTTGTCGATTTCCCGCCCTGGGTACCGGCCGGTCCAGGCCAGACCGGACCACCGGTCATCCGGTGGCCGGGGGCACAGGGAGCGGGCATGACGACCACGGAGCCCGGTACGACACTCACCCGTTCGGGGGTTCCCCGGCGGATCCGGCAACTGAGCTGGCGGACGTGGCGTGGGGTGCTGGTCCGCAGTGTGCAGAACTTCGTGAACGACAACTGCTCGGACTGGGCCGCCGCGCTCACCTACTACGGGGTGCTGGCGCTCTTTCCGTCCGCCATCGTCGTGGTGGCCCTGGTCGGCCTGGTCTCGTCGGGCGAGCGGACCCTCGACACGGTTGTCGACCTGGCCAAGCAGGTGGGCGCCGGTTCGGTGGTGGCCGACGACGACGGCGGCGTGGTCGGGGTGATCCGCTCGGTGGTCGTCCAGCAGAGCAACGCCAAGGTGCTGCTGAGCTTCGGCCTGCTCGGTGCGCTGTGGTCCGCGTCGGGCTTCATCGGCGCGTTCACCCGCGCCTCCAACGCCATCTACGGGGTCACCGAGGGCAGGCCGGTCTGGCGGCTGCGGCCGTTGCAGATCGGCCTGGCCGCCGTGACGCTGGTGCTGCTCGCGGTGGTCGCCCTCGCCCTGATCGTCAGCGGCCCGGTCACCGACGCGGTCGGCGACCTGATCAACGCCGGTGGGCTGGCGCGAACGGTGTGGAGCGTCGCGAAGTGGCCGGTGCTCGCCCTGGTGATGATGGTGCTGCTGTCCCTATTGTTCTGGATCGCCCCGAACGTGCGCCAACCCCGCTTCCGCTGGCTCACCCCCGGCGGCTTTGTGGCCCTGTTCTCCTGGACGGTGGTGTCCTTCGGTTTCGGCTTCTACGTCGCGAACTTCGCCACCTACAAGACGACCTACGGCAGCCTGGGCGCGGCCATCGCGTTCCTGGTCTGGCTCTACCTGTCCAACAGCGCTCTGATGCTCGGCGTGCAGATCAACGCCGAGGTGCAGCGCGGCCGGCAGTTGCAGGCGGGCGAGAAGGGCGCGGGCGATCCGGTGCTGCCGCCGCGTAAGCCGGCCGAGGACTGAAAGGGACGCAGATGTCCGGCCCGGGGGCCGGTTCGCGACCCGGTGCCGGTTTACCGGACGGGGTGCCGGGTAGCGCAGAAGACATGGAGCGTGGCAACAGCAAGCACGGACCGAGGATCGACGAGCAGATGAGCCAGGAGGTCAGCGGCCTCGTGCAGGGGCCGGGCACCGGCGGCTCACGGGTCGACGAGGCTCGGGTGCCCGAGCCGGCCGGCGAGGACCAGCCGGAGGCCACCACGGCCCCGGCGGGCGACCTGCGCACCGGCACTCCGCAGGGCATGAGTTCCACCGACGTGGAGCAGCGCAGCCGGCTCGGCCGGTTCATCTCGATGAGCGCGCTGCCCGGCGACCGGCTGGTGCTCATCGCCAGCGCGCGGGAGAACGAGGCGCCCGACGACATCGTGGCGGCGCTGGAACGGCTGCCCGAGGGCACCGAGTACCAGACGGTCTCCGAGGTCTGGGCCGCGCTCGGCAACAAGAACGAGACAACCCGCTGGTAGTGATCGCCCCCCGATCCGACAGACAGCGGCCGAAGGAGGATTGACGATGAGTGGCGTTACCGAACACGTCGAGGTTTCCGTACCCGTGCGGACCGCGTACGACCAGTGGACGCAGTTCGAGGAGTTCCCCCAGTTCATGGAGGGCGTGCAGGAGGTCCGGCAGCTCTCCGAGACGATGACCCACTGGACGGTGGATATCGCCGGTGTCAAGCGCGAGTTCGACGCCGAGATCACCGAGCAGCTTCCCGACGAGCGGGTCGCGTGGCGCTCGACCGGCGGCACCCAGCAGGCCGGTGTGGTGACCTTCCACCGCCTGGACGAGGGCAAGACCCGGGTCACCCTCCAGCTCGAGTTCGAGCCGCACGGTGTGGTCGAGCAGGCTGGCGACAAGCTCGGCATCGTCGACCGCCGCGCCAAGGGCGACCTGGAGCGGTTCAAGACGTTCATCGAGCGGCGCGGTCAGGAGACCGGCGCCTGGCGTGGCACGGTGGACCGCCCGCAGCCGTGATCGGCGTACGCGATCGACGATGGCCGCCGGACTTCCGGCGGCCATCGTCGTGTTCCGGGCCGTGGAGCACCTGTTTGCGATCATCGCGCCCGGGTACCGCTGATGGCATGACGGACGACAGGGTGTGGCGTGACGAGGAGCGGCTGCCGCTGGAGGAGTTGGAGCGCGCCGTGGCGGGTTCCAGCATCGACGGGCAGGCCGACGACGTGACCGGCAACGACGCCGGCGAGGAGGCCGCCTTCGGGCACGGCCCGGCGGCGGCCGACCGGGGCGGCGAGGCGCCGGGGCGGGAGCCGACCGACCCGGAGCGCGCCTACCGTCCGTCCACGACCGGCCGTACCGGGCCGGACAACGGATAGTCCTCGCCGGGCGGCCCGGTCGATCCGGCGTCGCCGGACGGCCGGCGGGCGCCCAGCTCGTAGAGCACGATCAGCGCCAGGGCGAGCACCACCAGAGCCGAGCCGAGCGCCTGTACCGACACGTTGCTGATCAGCACGCCGAGGCCCGCCGGAACGAGCGCCGCGCCCAGACCGGCGGCGCCGATCTGCAACCCGATGGCGCGGTCGGCGTGCGCCGTGCCGACCCGCTCGGCGGTGGTGAGGGTGAGCAGCGGGAACACCGGCGCGGCGGCGAAACCGAGCACGACCAGGCCGAGTACGGCCAGCACGGCCGGGCCGGGGACGGCGATCAGCGCCGCGCCGACGGCCATGCCGGCCAGGCTCACCCGCAGCACCAACCGGGGCCCGAGCCGTTCGGCCACCACCCCCTGCACCACCCGGCCGACGAAGAGACTCCCCCAGTACGCGGAGACGCAGCCGCCCGCCACCGCATCGCTGAGGCCGCGCCCCTGGGTGAGCAGCAGGAACGCCCACAGCCCGGCGGACACCTCGATGGCGACGTACAGCGCGAAGGCCAGCGTCCCCGACCAGACGACCGGCAGCCGCAGCGTGGCCAGGACCGGCACCCGGACCGGCGCAGCGGTGTCGGACGTCTCCGCGCTGGCCCCGGGAGCGGGATCGCGGCGTCGCCACGCGCGTACGGTCAGCGCGAACGCCGTGGCGAGGGCGAGCTGGGCGGCGGCCACGATGCCGTACCCCCACCGCCAGGCCAGTCCGACGCTCAGCGCCGCTGTCATGATCAGTGGACCGATCGCCACGCCCAGCCCGAAGAAGGCGTGCAGCCAGTTCATGTGGCGCGGACCGAACGCGCCGGCGGCGTACGCGTTCAGGCCGGAGTCGACGGCGCCGGAGCCCAACCCGAGCAGCAGCGCGCAGCCCACGATCACCGCCAGCCCGGGGCTCAGGGCGTATCCGGTCAGCGCCAAGCTGGCGAGCAGGGTGCTTCCGGCGAGCAGCGCGCCCACGCCGATGCGGGCCAGCGTGAACCCGGCCAGCACGCTGGAGGTGAGGTAGCCGACGGTGCCCGCGGTGAGCAGCAACCCGACGGCCTCGGTCGGGACGCCGAAGTCCGCCCGGATGGACGGCCAGCCGACGCCGAGCAGCCCGTCCGGCAGGCCGAGGCTGACGAACGCGAGGTAGGCCAGCAGGAGCAGCGCGGCGCGGGGTGGCGGGGGCGAGGTGGACATGGGACAGCATCCTGCCGCAGCGCACCCTACCGGCGGCGAATGCGGCCCGCCCGCTGCGACAAGAAGTGGTGTCCGGACGGTCGAGAAAGCGGACAGCTCAGTCAGAATCGGCCGATCGGGGGACGGCAAACGCGCGCGTTCGCGTAAGAATTTCGGGATGCATCAAGGCTCCGGAATCCTCTCCACGCGTCAGCGCCGGCTCGCCTGGCTCGGCTTCCTGCTCGCCGCGCTCCAGGCGCCCGTGTCGGCCCGGCTCGTCTCCGACGACTCGTGGCTGTTCAGCGTCTGCGTCGCGCTGATGGTTGCCACCGTGATCATCGCCGACGACGCCGCCCGTCGCCGGCCCGCCAACGCCCCCAGCGAGTAGAGCGGCCAACCGCACTTCCGGCCAGGGGCGCTTCGCAGGTGCCCCGGACCGCCCGTTCCCTGGTCACCGGCCGGAGCCGCCCTCCGGCAGTTCCGGCCGGTGACGAATCAGACGGGCTCGATCTCAAGGCCGATGACCTGGTCGTCCTTGATGTCGAACACGAGGGCGAAGGACAGGGGCCCGCCCGGGAAGTCACCGTCCCCGGAGGCCACCAGCCGGTCGTGGGCGAACGAGGTCGGCGTGAGCACGACCCTGGGGTTGATCAGGTGGCCCTGGATCCACTCGCGGATCTCGGCCTCGCCGGCCCAGGTCTGCCCGTCATCGCGCACGGTGGCCCCGTCGCCGAAGACCGCGGCCAGCTCGTTCGCGTCGTGGGCGTTGGTTGCCGTGATGAAGTGATCGACGGCCTTGGGCAGAGTGATGTCGTTCATTTCTTCTCTCCAGTCTTCTCGGGTGCCAGGACGCGGGCGCGTCCTGGTGTCTGACAGGCTCAGAAGTCCGCTCCACGGGAGAGCTTCTCGTTCGCTCGCAGCTCCGCGAGTGCGTTCTCGTGCATCGCGACAACGGCGTCGTAGCCGGAGTTGCCGAGCACGATCCGCTTCGGCGGGACGGGTGCGTTCAAGGCGCTGATCACGGCCTGCACCCCACGAACGGGGTCTCCCGCCTGCTTTCCGTCGTGGTCCACGAACGCCGCCCGGACGCCCTCGACCATCGGTACGTAGGCGTCGACGGTCTCGTTGACGTCCTCGTTCTGGAAGTAGGCGAAGGCCTTGGTGCGGAACGCTCCCGGCTCCACGACGAGCACGCGCACGCCGAACGGCTCAACTTCCTGGCGCAGTGTCTCCGACAGTCCTTCGACCGCGAACTTCGCCGCCGCGTAGTAGCCGAACCCCAGCGCGCCGACGAGGCCTGCCACCGACGACATGTTCACGATCCAGCCGTCACCGCGTGCCCGCATACCGGGCAGGACGGCGCGTACCACCTCGACCACGCCGAACAGGTTGAGGTCGAACGTGCGGCGGATCGTCTCGTCGGGGGCACCCTCGATCGAGCCGTACCAGCCACGGCCCGCGCTGTTGACGAGTACGTCGATCCCGCCGAACCGCTCCTCGGCCGTCTTGACCGCCGCACGGACCTGGTCGGCATCGGTGACGTCGAGCTGGAGAACCAGCACCCGGTCGCCGTACGACTCAGCCCATTCCCGCAGTTCAGCGGGCCGACGCGCGGTCACCACCACCTGATCGCCCTGCTCCAGGGCAGCCTCGGCGTAGACGTGGCCGAACCCGCCGGGCGTCCCACCCGTGATGAACCAAGTCCTCATGGACTTCTCCTTTCGCTATAGAGCGCAATGTAGCGCTACATGAGCTAATGTAGCAACCATGCAGAACGCACGAGATCGACTCCTGCTCGCCGCAGCGGAACTGCTGGAGAGCGGCGGCACGGTGTCCACGAGGGCGGTGTGCGATCGCGCCGGGGTGCAGGCCCCGACGCTGTACCACCACTTCGGCAGCAAGCAGGGCCTGGTCGACGCCGTGGCGAGCCACGGCTTCACCCAGTACACGGCGGTCGAGAACTCAGGCGACCCGCTGAACGACCTACGCGAGGGCTGGGACAGACACGTGCGGTTCGGGCTGGAGCACCCGTCGTTCTACGGGCTGCTCTACGGCCGCGCGGAGCCGGGAAAGCCGTGCGCCGTCACCGCTCCGGCGCACGCCGCGCTGCGCGACCGGCTGACCGCCGCCCGGAGCCGCCTCAAGGTGCCGGCGGCCGATGCCGCCGAACAGGTGTTGGCCGCCAACGTCGGCATCACGCTCACCCTGATCAGCCAGCCGGAGCCGGATCTCGGGCTCTCCGGACGCGTGCGCGAGGCCGCGCTGGCCGGAGTCCTGCGCATGGCCCCCACCGACGCTCCCGCGACTCGCGCGAGCGCCGCGCTGACGCTGCGTGCGCTGGTCGGCGACGACCCGGGCGACCTCACCCCTGGCGAACACGCGCTGCTCGGCGAACTGCTGGACCGCCTGGCCCGCTAGGCGATCATCCACTTGCCGGCGGTCCGCTGTCAGTCCGGGCGGGCCTCGTGCCCCGGCTGGCCCCGCGTGCGGCGACGCTCCTTCATCTCCGCCTCGTAGAGGTGTCGCCGCCCGCCCACCAGTTCGTCGCGGGCCTGCCGGCCCAGCTCCCGGAACAGCGCGTGGTAGCCGTCGTCGAAGTCCTCGACGATCTGGAACGTCCACCGGCCGGCGATCACGTTGCGGCCCAGCAGCTCGGTGTCGATCCGCTCGGCGATCCGGTGGTGCCCGGCGGCACGGAACCTCTCGATCGCGTCGTCGAGCATCAGATCGGCGTGCCCGATGAGCTGGTGCAGCGAGTACAGGTGCCCGCGGGCCCGCTCGACGCACTCCAACGCCTCGCTGAGCTTGCCGAGCGCGGCGACCGTCTCGTCGCTCACCCCGGCCGGCCGCCGGTGCTGATCGTCCGGCCCGTCCGCCCGCTGCCCCATCGCCGCTCCCACCCTCTGTGCCGTCCTGCGCCGTCGGGTGCCTGGTGCCCCGTCTGTGCCGGATCAACCCTCGCGGCCAGCCAAGACTCGGCCGGTGGCACAACCCACAAGCGCCGAGCGGCCGAGGCCGGTCGATCACCGGTGGGTTAGCCTCGGTCACCATGCGTGTGCCGTTCAACCGGGTCGCCTCCCCGACCGCCGTCGAGTCGGCGCGGTCGACCCTGGCCGCCCTCACCGTCGCCGTGGGCACCGCCGGGCTCACGGCCGCCGCCGCGCGTCCCGGGCTGCTGGCGCTTGTCGACCAGCACGCCGCCGCCGTCCGGGACAGCCTGGACGGTGACCGGCGGCCGTTGACCGCCGCGGCGCTCGCCGGCTACGCCGAGGGGGTACGCGCCGCCGCCCTGGAGCACGGATGGGCCCCGCCGCGCGGGTCGGTGGACTGGAGCGCGCCGGAGTGGCCGCTCGCCCGGCTGGTCGCCGTCTGCGCGCTGGCCCGCTCGCTCGACCGTTCCTGAGCACGCGAAGGGCGCCCACGCGAGCCGCGTGGACGCCCTCCCTTGCACGATCACGCCCCGCTACGGGCGGTACTGCTGGGTTTCGTCGGCCGCACCGGACTGGTACGTGCCACGTCCGCCGGCCATCGTCGACTGTTCGTCGACCCGGGGCATGGCCTGGGTCCGGTCGCCGCCACGGTCGGCCATCTGCCGCTCCATGTCGCCGCGACCCGCCGAGGTGGCCCGCCGGTGCTCCTGCACCGCCTGGGCTTCCCGGGCGGCCCGGTCCAGCCAGCCGTCCCAGCGGTTCTGCATTGGTTTGACCAGACCACCGCCGACGCCGACGATCAGGATTCCGGCGACCGTGGCGAGGACCGCGATCAGCACCGGAGTGGTGACCGTGGTGGCGATACCCACCTGGTTCAGGGCGGCGATCACGCCGAGCGCGATGATGAAGATCGCCGTCAGGTCCGCCAGGACCTTGCCGTACGAGAGTCCGCCCAGCGCCCCGGTGACCAGATCCCGGACGGCGTTGGCGATAGCGGCCGCGACCACCACGATGACGATCGCGATGAACGCGCGCGGCAGCCAGGCCACCACGCCGCGGATCAGGTCACTGATCGCGTTGGGCCCCCAGACTCCGAAGGCGAACTGCAGGGTGAACAGCAGGACGGCGTAGTACGCCAACCTGGCCAGGATGTCGCTGGCGTCGTACTTCGTTCTCTCAAGTGCCCGTTTGATGCCTCCGCGTTCGACTGCTTCGTCGAAGCGCACCCGTTCCAGCACCGCATCCACGATCTTGAGGACCGCTCTGGCAATGAGCCAGCCGACCACGAGGATGACGATGAAGGCCACTGCCTTCGGGATGAAGAGCAGCACCGACCTCCAGGTGTCGGCGATGGCATCGCCGATGTCGGCCTGCCGCACCGCGAGGGTTTTCAGCATGATGTCCCTCCTGTCGCGTGGACTGCGCCGGGCGCATACCCGGCCACCGGTGCGGCAGTCCGGGCGGCTCACTGCCATTTTTCCGACAAGTCGACTAACAGGGGCCTTGACCTGCCCGAACAGCAACCACGCGGGGGGTGTCGGCGACCCGCGCACATGATCGGATGCGGCTGAGCGACGGCCGGCTAGGCTGCGAACATGCCAGGAACGGTCGGGCGAGTCCCCACGCCAGCAATTCCGGCCCCCGGCGCATCCACCGGGCCCGGCGCGGCAGCCGTGCTCGCCCACGACTGGTCCGCCACCGCGCTCGGCCCGCGTGCGGGGTGGGACGCGGCGGTCCGGGCCGTGGTGGGGCTGATCCTCGCCTCGCCGATGCCGATGGCGCTGGCGTACGGCGACGACCTGGTTCTGCTCTACAACGACGGCTACGCCGAGTTGCTGGGGGACAAGCATCCGGCCGCCCTCGGTCGACCGGCCGCCGAGGTCCACGCCGAGGTCTGGCAGCTGCCCGGCTTCGGTGACGCGATCGAGCGCGCCTACCGCGACGGTGTGCCGTTCCTGGAGAAGGAGTCCACGCTCCCCCTGATCGGAGAGAGTGGCGGTGTCGAACAGGTGGTCTTCACCCGCAGTCACTCGGCGGTACGCGACAGCGCGGGGCAGATCGTCGGAATCCTGACGGTGGCCGCCGAAACCACTCACGTCACCGAGCAGTTGCGGAGTCTCAGCGACGTGGCTGCCGCGCTCGCCGGCACCCTCACCCTCGACGACGTGGCCCGGGTCGCGCTGCGCCACACCATCGGAATGTTCGACGCCGACCGGGTGGCGTTCGTGGTCGACGAGGGTGGCGGCGGCTGGCGGATGGTGCGTCGGGTGCGCGGCGAGTTGATGGACGAGGCCGACGAGCGGCTGCCTCCGCTGTGGCGGCGGGCGCCGGCCGACTGGGAGGGTCCCGTCGCGCTGGCGGTCCGGTCGGGCGAGGCCCTGTTCACCCGCGACGGCCAGCCGCTGCGCGAGACCGCCGTGGACCGGCATGACCAGAAGATCCGCTCAATGGCCGCGCTCCCGCTGGGCACGTCGGTGGTCCGGGGCGGGCTGACGGTCGGCTACCAGGTCGCGCACTCCTGGTCGGCCGCCGAGCGGGCGCTGCTGGCCGCGTCGGCGGAGCTGATCGGTCAGGCCGCGGAGCGGGCGCGGCGGTTCGAGACCCAGCACGGCACCGCCCAGTTGCTGCAACGCAGCATGCTGCCCGAGCACCTGCCCGACCTGCCCCGGCTGCGGATCGCGGCCCGCTACGACCCCGGGGTGGACGGTAACGCTGCCGGCGGCGACTTCTACGACGCGTTCCTGCTGCCCACCGGCGCGCTCGGCGTGGTGTTGGGCGACGTCGCTGGGCACGACGTGCAGGCCGCGGCACGGATGGGGCAGGTGCGGGCGGCCCTGCGCGCGCTGGCCCTGGCCGATCCGGCGCCGGACGCGGTGCTGACCGGTCTGGACCGCTTGGTGACCAGCCTCGGCGCGGAGGCCGGCAGCCACGAGCTGTTCGTCACCGTGGCGTTCGGGGTCATCGACGCCGAGCGGCGGGAACTGACCCTGGCCAGCGCCGGTCATCCCGCTCCCCTGATCCGCCGGTGTGCGCCCGACGGCCGCACGCACGCCGAGTACGTCCAGGTGCCGCCCGCTCCCCCGCTGGGGCTGGGCGGACGACCGACCACCGTCACCGTCGCGTTCCCGCCCGGCGACACCCTGCTGCTGTTCAGCGACGGCGTGGTGGAGCGGCGCAGGCAGAGCCTGAGCGCCGGGATGGACGCCCTCGGCGACGCGGTGGCCAAGGCCGGCACCAGCGACCCCCGTGCCCTCTGCGCGGTGGCGACCGCGGCGGTGTCCGGCGGCACCGAGGACGACGTGGCGGTGCTGGCGGTCGAGCACGCGCTCAAGCCGAGCCGGTCGGCGGCGATGGAGGTGCCGGCGGAGCCCACCGCGCCGAGCCGGGTGCGGCACTGGATGACCGGTCAGCTCACCGAGTGGCGGGTGCCCGAGTCGGTGATCGGCGCGGCGGTGCTGTGCACCAGCGAGCTGACGACCAACGCGTTGCTGCACGCCGGCACGGCCGCCCGGGTGGAGATCGACCTCAGCCCCGAGCGCCTGCTGGTCTCGGTCGCCGATTCCGGCACCCGGGGCACCGTGACCAGGGCGCGTACCGACACGTTGAGCAGTCGCGGGCGTGGACTGGGTCTCATCGAGGAGCTGAGTGACGCCTGGGGCACCGACCCGTCGGTGCGCGGCTCGACGGTCTGGTTCGAGATCCTCGTCCCTGCGGCCGAACCACACTGAGTCGTACCCACGGACCCGTGCGGGGCGAGTCAGCCGATCGCGCGAGGGGTAGGAGTGCGGCCATGGCCAACGAACAACCCCAAGGGGTGCTCTTCGACGTCGACGGCACCCTCGTCGACACCACCTACCTGCACACGGTGAGCTGGTGGGAGGCGCTGCGCCAGGCCGACCGGCCGGTGCCGATGGCGACCGTGCACCGCTCGATCGGCATGGGCTCGGACAAGCTGCTGGATCACCTGCTCGGCCCGGAGCGGGACCGCGACGAGGATCCGAAGCTGCGCGAGGCGCACGACACCCTCTACACCGAGTACTGGGAACGGCTGACGCCGCTGCCCCGGGCGGCGGACCTGCTGCGCGCGTGCGCCGAGCGCGGGTTGCGGGTGGTGCTCGCCACCTCGGCCGCCGAGCACGAGGTCGGCGCGCTGCGCCGGGCGCTGAACGCGGACGACGTGGTGGACACCGTCACGTCGTCGGCCGACGCCAAGGAGAGCAAGCCCGCGCCGGACATTCTCGAAGCGGCGCTCGATCAGTCGGGGCTGGCCGCCGAGCGGGTCGTCTTCGTCGGCGACTCGGTGTGGGACGTCGCGGCGGCCGGCAAGCTCGACATCCCGTGCGTCGGGTTGACCTGCGGCGGCACGAGCCGCGGCGAACTCGCCGGCGCCGGCGCGGTGGCGGTGTACGACGACCCGGCGGCGCTGCTGGCCGAGCTGGCGGACTCCCCCCTCACCCGACCGAGGTGAGGCCCACTCCGGTTCGTCCGGGTCGACACGCATAGCCACCAGTCTCGCGGGGCATGGTCTGTGGCCACCTGCCCGCATCGTGCGGGTGCGGCGAGAGGGTGGTGTCCGTGGAGCCGGTAGATGTGGCGTTCGCGTTGGTGGGCGTGGGCGCCCTGCTCGCGGGCATCCTGCCCCGGGTGTTGGAGCGCCGACCGCTGTCCATGCCGATCGCGTTCCTCGCCCTCGGCATGCTGGTCTTCCTCCTCCCGATCGGACTGCCCACGCCGGACCCGCTGGCCCATCCCGAGCTGGCCACCCACCTGACCGAGATCGGGGTGATCGTCGCCCTGATGGGCGCCGGGTTGAAGATCGACCGACCGTTGAGCTGGGCCCGGTGGTCCTCCACCTGGCGGCTGCTGGCCATCGCGATGCCGGTGTGCATCGCGGCGGTGGCGCTGCTCGGCTGGTGGTGGGCCGGTCTGGTGCCGGCGGCGGCGCTGCTGCTGGCCGCCGCGCTGGCCCCGACCGACCCGGTGCTCGCCGCCGACGTGCAGGTCGGCGAGCCGACCGATGTGGAGGACTCCGAGGACGAGGTCCGCTTCGCCCTGACCTCGGAGGCCGGCCTCAACGACGGGCTAGCGTTCCCATTCGTCTACGCGGCCATCGCCATCGCGTCGACCAGCCTCGCCCCCCGCGCGTGGATGGCCGAGTGGCTCACGGTGGACGTGCTCTGGAAGGTCGGCGTGGGGGTGGGCGGCGGCCTGCTCATCGGCTGGCTGCTCGGCAAGCTGTTCTTCCGGGCGCCTAGTGAGCTGCGGCTGGCCCGGCACGCCGAGGGTTTCCTGGCGCTGGCCGCCACGTTCCTCGCGTACGGGCTGGTGGAGGTGGCCGGCGGGTACGGCTTCCTGGCGGTGTTCGTGGCCGCGCGGGCCATCCGGGCCGCCGAGCGGACCCACGAGTTCCACTCGGTGCTGCACGACTTCGCCGAGCAGGTAGAGCGGCTGCTCACCCTGGTGCTGTTGCTGCTGCTCGGCGGCGCGATCGTGGGCGGTCTGCTCGCGCCGCTGACCTGGCCGGCGGCGGCCGTCGGGTTGGCGCTGGTCTTCCTGATCCGGCCGGCCGTCGGCTGGTTGTCGCTGCGCGGCGCGCCCGGTCGCCCGGCGGAGCACTGGGTGATCTCGCTGTTCGGCATCCGTGGCGTGGGCTCGTTCTACTACCTGGCGTACGCCACCACCAAGGCGGACTTCCCGCAGGCGGAGCTGCTGTGGGCGACGGTCGGGCTGGTGGTGCTCGTGTCCGTGGTGCTGCACGGCGTCGCGGCGACCCCGGTGATGCAGTTGCTGGACCGCGAGGGCGAGCGCACCGAGGACCCGTCCGAGTCCGAGGCCCAGCCGGTGGCCGCCGCCGGGCACTCCTGAGCGCGCCGGGACTCCTCAGCCGAGGCGGGCGACGAGCGCGCGACCGAGGTCCCGGCCGGAGCGCCAGGCGCTCTGCACGCGGGGTGGGCCGAACGCGTCGCCGGCCAGGCCGATCCCGTCCACGTCGAGGTGGTGGGTGACGTCGGTCGGTTCGCCGGTCGGCTTGGCGTACGTCCAGCGGTGCACGTGCACGTCGACGGCCTCCTCGGGCAGACCGAGCAGGTCCCGGACGGCCTGCTCGATCGCCGGCCCGGCGGCGCTGGGCTGGGCCAGGTGCCCGGCGGCGAACTCCGGAACGGTGTGCGCGACCAGCACCGGCGCGTCGTCGCCCCGCCGGTCGCCGTCGTCGCAGACGAGGCTGAGCACCGGATGGTCGTTGACGAACGCGCCACGGAAGGTCGGCCAGCGCCGGGACTCGAAGCGCAGCACCGCGGAGAGGGTCGGCGACCAGGTCTGCGTCTGCACGGCGCGGGTGGCGTCGGCCAGGGCCGGATCGAGCAGCAGGGCCGCCTGCGGTCCCGGCACGGCCAGGGCGACGGCGTCGTACGCCTCGCCGTCGACCGTCGGCCCGGGTTCCACGGCGAGCACCAACCGGTCGACGGTCACCGGCACCGGACGGGCGAGGTGTTCGACGAGCGAGCGCAGCCCGCGTGGGGCGGCGTAGCGCAGCGGCCCGGGCACGTCGTGACGGCCGTTCGTGTCGTACGCCCAGAAGGTGTCGGTCCACTCGCGGACCAGGCCGGCGGCACGCCACTCGTCGACCACGGCGGCGAAGTCCGGTTCGGTGGCCGTGAAGTACGCGGCGCCGATGTCGGCGGGGCGGCCGTCGAAGCGTTTGCTGGCCATCCGGCCGCCACTGACGTGGCCCCGTTCACGGACCCGCACCGGCACCCCGGCGCGGGTCAGCTCCACGGCGCACGCCACCCCGGCGATGCCCGCCCCGACCACCAGCACGCCTGCGGAGTTCACGCTCATCCGACGATCCTAGGGTCTGGCTCATAGACCGCCCTCATGAAACAGACCCTCGGGGCATGAACCGGCGGCGATCGGGGTACTGGCACACCCGTTCGAAGAAAGGGTGATGAGGATGACGGACCGTAGCAACGAGCAGGCCGACCCGCGCGGCGCGATCAAGGACCCGGACGAGTGGGTCACCGGCGACGAGCCGCCCACGGCGGCCCAGGAGTCGTACCTGGCCACGCTGGCCCGGGAGGCGGACACGACGCTCCCGGACGAGCTGACCAAGGCCGAGGCCTCCAAGCGGATCGACGAGCTCCAGGCCGAGACCGGCCGGGGGCAGTAGGAGCGCTGGTCAGCGACGCGGCAGGGTGTGCAAGCGTACGGACGTAAGGCTCCCCCGGGTCGTCTCGGCCTCGATGTAGGTGGCGTGTGGCTGGGAGCGGCGGTCGGTGGGCGACCCGGGGTTGAGCAGGCGCAACCCGTTGGGGGCCACGGTGTCCCAGGGGATGTGCGAGTGCCCGAAGACCAGCAGGTCGACGTCGGGAAAACGGGCCGCGCACCGCTGTTCGCGGCCGGTGCGCGGACCCGTCTCGTGCACCACGGCGACCCGTAGCCCGTCGAGGTCCACGCGGGCCACCTCGGGCAGCCGGGCACGCAGCGCCGGCCCGTCGTTGTTGCCGTACACGCCGACGAGCCGTCGCGCGCGGGCGGTCATCGCGTCGAGCAGCGACTCGTCGACCCAGTCGCCGGCGTGCAGCACGACGTCCGCCGCCTCGACCGCCGTCCACAACTGCTCCGGGAGGTCCCGGGCCCGCTTGGGCAGATGCGTGTCCGCCGTGAGCACCAGCCTCATGCCGGCATCATCCCCCGGGCGTGGGCGGCGTGCTCAGCGCGACGCCGGGGTGAAGAAGGCGGGCGGCATGCCCAGGCTGCGCAGCGCCGAGTCCTCCTCGACGTCGCTGAGCACACCGACGGCGTTGATCAGACCGATGTGCGAGAACGCCTGGGGAAAGTTGCCCAACTGCTCCCCGGTCCGCGGGTCGATCTGCTCGGCGAACAGTCCCAGATCGTTGAGTCGCGCGAGCAGCGTCTCGAACAGCTCGCGCGCCCGGTCCCGTTCGCCGGCCAGCGCCAGGCAGCAGACCAACCAGAACGAGCAGATGAGGAACCCGGCCGGGTCGCCGTCCCAGCGTCGCAGCAGGCCGTCGTGGGACAGCTTGTCCTCCACGGCACGGATCGTCGAGCGCATCCGCTCGTCGTCGGCCGGCAGGAACCCCACCAGGGGCATCACCAGCACCGACGCGTCCAGGTCGTCGGATTCGTAACTTCCGGTGTACGCCCCGACCCGCTCGCTCCATCCTCGTTCCAGCACCTCGGCACGGACCTTGTCGCGGGCGGCCGCCCAGCGGGCCACGTCCTGCGGCTCTCCCAGTCGGGCGCCGAAGCGGACCGCCCGGTCCAGCGCCGACCAGCAGTGCACCTTCGAGGACACGTGGTGGTGTTCGATCCCGCGCTCCTCCCACATCCCGGCGTCGGGCAGCGGCCAGTCCCGGGCCGCCTTGTCGGCGAGGGACCGCAGCAGGTGGTAGACGTCGGGCTCCAACGGTTCCAGCCGGTCACGCATGAGCCAGGCCGCGTCCATCGCCTCGCCGAAGACGTCGGTCTGCCGCTGCCGCCACGCGTCGTTACCGATCATCACGGGCGGGCTGTCCCGGTAGCCGGCGAGCTGGTCGAGGCGGTGTTCGGTGAGGTCCCGCTCCCCCAGCACCCCGTACATGATGGGCACCGGCTCCTCGTCGATCCGGCCCATCGCCCGGCCGAGCCAGGTGAACTGCCGCTGCACCTCGTCGAAGCAGGCCGTTCGCCACAGCGCCCGCAGGGTCAGGCTGAAGTCACGGACCCAGACGTACCGGTAGTCGTAGTTCCGGTCCCCACCGAGCTCTTCCGGGAGCGACGTCGTCACGGCGGCGACCACCGCGCCGCTGGGTCGGTACGTCATGCCCTGCACGATGAGCGCGCTGCGTCGGACATGATCGGCGTAGATCCCCTGGTACTCGTGCCTCCGGACCCAGGAGCGCCATCCCTCGGCCGTGTCGGCGATGGTCCGGTCGGCGTCGGGCACCTGCGGTCGCGGAGAGTCGTAGGTCGGGGCGTACCCCAGGGTGAAGTTGTTCGTCGTGCCGGCGCGGACGGTGAACGTGGCGGCGGCCTCGCCGTCGCCGCAGGTCAGCGGCACGCTGGCGACCAGGGTGAGCCGGCTGGCCCCGCCAACCGCCTCCAGGGCGCCGTCCCGCTCGACGAGGAACGCCGTGGTACGGCCGTACTCGAATCGGGGTCGGTAGTGCACCCGCATCGGCACCTCGCCGGAGAGGCCCCGAACGCTGCGGACGAGCACCTGCGGCGAGCGGTGACCGATGTCGTGCTCGCGCGCGCCCGGCTCCAGGGCGAGCGCGTCGGTCAACTCCACCTCGCCCCCGGCGGTGTGAAAGACGGTCCGCAGGACCAGGGTGTCGTCGAGGTAGCTGCGTTCGACGGTGAAGTCGTCGGTCTCCGGCCGGATGGACCAGTGCCCGGCGTCCTCGCCGATCAGCCGCGCGAACACCGACGGGGCGTCGAACCGGCCGGGGCACCACCAGTTCACCGACCCCGAGTGGTCCACCAGAGCCGCGCTGCGGCCGTCCGCGAGGAAGCCGTGGTCGCTGATCTTTGCGGTCTGCACCCGCCTGCCTACCCGGGCCGTCCCCGCGCATGCCTCCCGAGCCTCGGCACCCACCCGCCGACCCGGCGGTTACCACTCGGCACTTGCGGGAAACCGGGCGGCTGACGAGGGAGGATGCTCATGACCTCAGCTCCGGAGCCGACCGCCGCCTGGCGGCCCGGCGCAACCAGTGGTGACGTGCTTCCGTCCGGTCCCGCAGGCCGCCCGTCGACACCCGGCGCGGACGGGCACGGGCCGGAAGGTAGCCCACCCACCGTGACGATCGGCTCGTATCCGGACTATCCGTCCGCGCAGAAGGTGGTCGACTACCTGGCGGACAACCGCTTCCCGGTGGAGCACACCGCGATCGTCGGGACGAACCTGACGCTCGTCGAGACGGTGCTGGGACGGATGACGACGGGCCGCGCGGCCCTGCTCGGCGCCGGCACCGGCGCCTGGTTCGGGCTCTTCATCGGCCTGCTGTTCGGCATCTTCACCGTCGGCAACTGGCTGGCGGTGATCCTGGTCGGACTGGTCATCGGCGCGATCTGGGGCGCCGTGTTCGGCGCGGTCGCGCACGCCATGACCGGCGGACAGCGCGACTTCACCTCGGCCAGCTCGCTCCGCGCCGGCCAGTACGCCGTAACTGTCGACGCGCAGCTAGCCGACCAGGCGAGGCAGCTCCTGGGCCGCATGCAGATGCCAGGCGCCCGCCCGCCAAACACCCGCTGAGCCACACCCCGTCGGCACCCGTCGACACCCCGCCGCCGATCTTGCACTTTCTGCGCTACCAAGTTGGTGCAGAGCGGGCATATCAATGACCGAAAGTGCAAGATCGGCGCGCGTCGGGGCGAGGGCTCAGTACGCGGACTTCGCGACCTCGCGGCGGCAGACCAGGGCGAGGCTCATGCCCTTCTCGACGTCGCCCGGGTCGTCCACCGACCCCTTGAAGCCGTAGCTCGACCCGTCGGGTGACAGCTCGACGTCCACACCCTTCGCCTTCAGGCACTTGACCACGGCGTACGTGAAGTCGCGGGCCTTCGGGTTGGCCGGGTCCTCCTCCCACGGTGGGAGCGGGTTGAGGGGTTCGCACGCCTTGTTGGCGGCCTCCCGGGCGGCGTCGCCGAGCGGGGGCTTGCGCTTCTGCCGGATGGCGATGACGTCGAGCCCGTGCTGCTTGAGGCAGTCGTCGTACGGCTTCATCTTCGCGGCCCGGTCCGCGTCGGTGTCGTCGAGGCGGAACCTCGGCGCCTCCACGGTCGGCGGCGCGCTGCGCGACGGCGACGCGGCGGTCGCCGTCTGGAGCGTGGCGACGTCGGGCTCTCCTGCGCCGGTCTTCGCGCCGCCGGAGTCGCATGCGGCGGTCGCCGCCACGATGACGGCCGCCAACACCAGGAACGCTGTGCGCTGCCTCGCCATGCTGTGCCTCTTTCCCGTCGTGTGACCGATTCGGCCCCACCCTGGCGCAGGCATGTCAGGAAGTTGTCAGCTCGGTGTTCGTAACCGGTTCTCCCGCTCGCCGGTCAGTCGTGGTACGCCAGTTCGCCGGCGCGCAGCGGGACGTCGATCCGGTTCTCGGGCGGCGCGAGGGGGCAGGCCCAGCGGTCGTCGTACGCGCAGCTCGGGTTGTAGAGGTAGTTGGCGTCGAGGCGGACCCGGTCACCGGGCAGCAGCTCGACGCCCCGGCCGAACGTGCCCTTCACCGTGTCGGTGAGGTAGCGGCCCCCGCCGTACGTCTGCTGTCCGCAGGTGCCGTCGCGCAGCGGCACGAACAGTCCGCCCCCGTACGCCTCGATCCACCACAGCGTGAGCGGCCCCCACGACGTCTCGGCCACGGCCACCCGCCGGTACGTCACGACCCCGTCCGGGCCGCCGGTGTCGATGCTCAGCTCACCGCTGGCCGGCCGCAGCGGCGCTTCGACCACCGCCTCCGGGTTGGGTGGGAAGTACCGCACACCGCGGAAGGCGGGCCGTTCGTCGGGCGGGATGGGGCTCTGCGGGTGGGTGGCGAAGAGGTCGTCGCGGCCGGCGCGGAAGCCCGCCAGGTCGACGTCGGACAGGTACAGCCGGGCGACCCGCTCGCGCCAGTCGGCCAGTTCGAGGTCGGTCAGCATGTCGGGGACTCCTCGTCGAGGGACAGCTCTCCGGGCTTCAGGGGCCGGCCGCACGCCTGGCAGCGCACCTCGGCGACGAACACCTCACCGCAGACGTCGTGGATGAAGTTGATTGTGGGCACGTCGGCATCGCTGTAGGTGTCGCCCCAGCGCTTGAGCACGAGGATGACCTGACCGAGGTCCCGACCCTTCTGGGTGAGTTCGTACCCGGCGACCTTGCCGTCCTCGGAGGAACGGGCCTGGAGGATTCCGGTTTCGGCCAGTTTCCGCAGCCGGGCGGCGAGGACGTCCCGGGGTGCGCCGACCGCGCGCAGGATCTCGGTATAACGCGACGCGCCGAAGGCGAGCGCTCGCACGATGTGCAGAGACCACCTGTCGTTGACCGCGTCGAGCGCCACCGCGAGAGTGTCCCGCTCTGGTTTGGAATTCAAACCGGGGGTGCTACGGTTCATCTGGTTGGACATTCAAACCACACTACCCGAGGAAGCACCCATGACGTCGCCATCCGATCCACCCACCAGGCGGGAAACGCCCGTCACCACCCAGCGTGCCGCCTGGCTCTCTCTGGTGATCACCGGGCTGATCATCGGTACGGCGTTCATCGCCGTCTACGTCGGGCTGCAACGTGATCCCGCGCCGAGCCGCCTGCCGATCGCGGTGGTCGGCGACCAGTTCGCCACCGCCGCCCAGGCCGGTCTCGGCGACGCCGTCGCCGTCACCCCGGTCACCAGCGTCGATGCCGGCACCGCCCTGGTCCACGACGGCGACGCCGTCGCGGTCCTCAGCCCGACCGCCCCCGACAGCGTGCGGCTCGACTACGCCGGCGCGAGCGGATTCAGCGAGAGCGGCGCCGCCCGGCAACTCGTGGCCGGTTTCGCCCGCCAGGCCGGCGTGACGGTCCAGGAGAACGACATCGTCCCGCTGGCGAGCTACGACAGCCGCGGGCTGTCCGCCTTCTACGTCGTCTTCGGGGTCACCCTCTCGTCGTTCGTCCTCGCGCAGGGGCTCACCGCGGCCACCGCGAAGGTGCGCCTGCGCCACCGGCTCTACGCGATGGGCGGGTTCGCCGTCCTGATCGGCGTGGTCGCGGCCACCGTCGCCGGCCCGGTGTACGGCTCACTGACGGCGCCGTTCCCCCTGCTCGCCCTGTCGCTCATCCTGCTCTCGGCCGCCAGCGCCTTCACCACGAAGGCCCTCGGCGCCTGGCTCGGGCCGATCGGTATCGCGCTCGCCGTGCTCACCCTCACCACCATCGGCAACGCGACGAGCGGAGCGACGATCGGCGTCGACCTGCTGCCGAGCTGGGCGCAGGCGATCTCGGCGAAGCTCCCGCCGGGCGCGGCCGTTCGCGCGGTGAACAACTTCGGCTACTTCGGCGGCTCGCACACGCTGGTGCCGCTCGCGGTGCTCGCCGCCTGGTTCCTGGCGGGGCTCGGGTTCGTCCTGCTCCGGCAGCGGACCGCAGCGCGACGCCCGCTCGCCGCCGAGGCCGGCCGATGACCGCCCGGGTGAGCCCGTACCTCAGCTTCGCGGGCAACGCGCGGGACGCCATGCGGTTCTACCAGTCGGTGTTCGGCGGCGATCTCCAGGTCGCCACCTTCGGCGACCTGCACGGCCCCACCGGAACGGCGGTCGACGACCTGGTCGCGCACGCGATGCTCCAAGGCGCGTCCGGGATCGTGCTGATGGGCTCGGACCGGACGCCGGGCGACGACCGGCCCGGCGGCACGTCGTCGATCACGCTGGGCGGTGATGACGAGACGGAGATGACCGGGTACTGGGAGCGGCTCAGCGCGGAAGGTGCCGTCACCGTCCCGTTCGCGCCGTCGCCGTGGGGCGCTCGCTACGGCAGGTGCACCGACCGGTTCGGAACCGACTGGCTGGTGAACCTCGCGTCACCTCCGGGGTCCTGACCTGGGCCGGAGTCGCGCTGGATGACGGCCGGGCAAAGCATGGACCGCCATGCTCGCCCGGCCGTCACCGCCGTGGCCAGTTGCTGAGAACAACATCCAGAGCATCGAGGGTACGGATCCAGGAGTCGTCCGTCGGACGCGGCGTGTGGCGGAAGCCGCCGGTCCGCTCCAGGCTCACGAAGCCGTGGAAGGTGCTGTGCATCATCCGGATAGCGTCGGTCTGGTCGGGCTCGGCGAGCCGGTAGCCGCGCAGGATGGCCCGGGTCATCTCCGAGTGCCGGATTCCGGCGCTCGCGGCGGCCGTCTCGGGGTCGAGGTCGATCTGCATGGCGGCGTAGCGGCCGGGGTGCCGCGTCGCGTAGTCCCGGTAGGCGTTGGCGAACGCGACCAGGGCGTCCTTGCCGGCCCGGCCGGCGAGCGCGTCCGAGACCTGGTCGGCCAGCTCGGCGAGCGCCAGCAGGGCGATCCGGACGCGCAGATCGCGGGCGTTCTTGAGGTGGAAGTAGAGGCTCGCGTCCTTCACGCCGAAGTGCCGCGCGAGTGCGGCGACGGTCACGTTCTCGACGCCCACCTCGTCGGCCAGGTCGGCCGCCACCTGGGTCAATCGCTCAACCGTCACGCCGGCACGTGCCACTCGCCACACCCCTCAACCTAGCCTGGTTAATCACTTGCCTAGGAGAGCTAGGCTACTACCTATGCTAGCCATCACCGAACCCGCCATCCGCGCCTCCTTCGTCAACTGCACCCAGGGCGAGGCGAAGCGGCTGGCCGTACCGGCCGATCTGGAGACGTACCCCTGGGACGACCTCGACTTCCTCGGCTGGCGGGACCCCGCCGCGCCGCAGCGGGCGTACCTGGTCGCCGAGACCGACGACGGTCCCGTCGGGGTCGCACTGCGGGTGGCGCCGCAGCAGACCGGGCGGGTACGGCGCAGCATGTGCTCCTTCTGCCTGACCACCCACACCGGCGACGGTGTCTCGCTGATGACCGCCCGCAAGGCCGGCCGCGAGGGCCGGCAGGGCAACTCCGTGGGCGCGTACGTCTGCTCCGACCTGGCCTGTTCCCTCTACGTGCGGGGCCGGAAGGACGCCGGTCGGCGGATCGAGGAGACCCTCACCCTGACCGAGAAAATCGACCGCACCACCGGCCACCTGGCCGCGTTCCTGCGCAGGGTCACCGAGTAACCGGCGGTCGGTCGAGCACGTAACCCCGCGCTATGAGCAGTCGCAGAATGCGGTCACCTGGACGACGTCCGTGACCTTCACGGCGACCGTCGGTGTCTCCGCGACAAGCCCGACGGTCTTCGCCATGTCGTCGGACCAGACGACGAGGTCATCGGCTCCGGGCGTCGGCCGGACGGCGGAGGTCGTGAGAATCGCCTTGATCTGGAACGTAGCGTTGACGGGCGGCTTTTGGACGTAGGCCAGAGCAACCCAGTCTCCACCGGGAATCTCTTTCGTGGAATCCCACTGGACGTAGTACCGCGGCACGTCTCCGGGGCAGCATTCACGCGCGATCAGCACGTACGAATGCAGCCCCGTCGCGGCGCGCGTCCTGCCGCGTACCTCGACGGCGCAGGCGTCTTTCACACACTCCACGGTGGCGCCATCTGTTGACGTCGGCGTGAGGATCATGACAGGCGGTGGAGGGCTGGGCGACGGCGCCTGCGCCGGGGCCGACGTCGGGGACACAGAGGTCGGGGGACGATCGGACTCTCCAGACTTCTCCGACAGAACACTCGGTAGGCCGACGGCGAGCGCCACGATCACCCCGGCAGCGGCAGAAACTGCGGCCACGGCTTCCCACGGCCGCGACGGAGAGCGGGATTGCCGGCCTTCACTGTCTCCTGTGGCCGGTGGCGACGTGACTTCGTCGGGGACATCATCTGAACTGCCAGGTGAAGCACTTTTCTGAGCCTCTTCCTCGTTCACCCCATATCCCCCATCCCACCTCAACGGCCGCCGCCAGAATATTGCGAAATCCACTATCGGCGATGGGGTCAATTATGGGCTTGTTGCTGCGAAGAGTCTCTAGGTCGGCGTCGAGCTGCCCTATGTAGGTGTAGGCCCTGTCGAACCAGAAGAGGTAGCACCTCGGCCCACACATCCAGAACTCGGCACCGTCGCGTGCAAGGACGCCGATATGGAACAGGCGCTGAGCCCGCGGGCGGCCTCGGACGCAATCAGCGACCAGGGGTGGCGGTATTTGCTGGGCGCGCTACGCACGTCCCTGAATCCCTCACTTAGCAGGGTCTGAACGCTCCGGCTTCTCTGCGAAGACCTGGGCCGCGACCTGGTAGCCGTCGAACGCGCGTGCCACGCCAGCGTAGGCCGCGACCTGAAGAAAGACTTCGACGATCTCTTCCTTGGTGGCCCCGGCGTTGAGCGCGATGCGGAGCTGACCACGGAGGGGCTCCAGGACGCCGAGCGTCGCCGCGATGGTGACGGACACCAGTGCCCGCGTCGGTGTATCCAGGTGCTCGGTGCGCGGCCAGACGTCGCCAAAGGCGTGCACTGTTGCGATCCGTTTGAAGTCTGCGCCGTTGGCTGGCTCACCAGGCGTGGCGCCAAGAAAGCGCTCCAAGCGGAAGCCCAGCAGACGTTCAGCCGTGTCCAGCGCGGCGGCGTACCCCGGGTCTGTCGCCGCAGATGTCGGATGGTCCGTCGTCACGATGCTCACTCTTTCATGTACAGGGACGAAGCAGGCGAGATCCGGCATTTCGAAGGTGACTGAGGCTCAGCGGACCGCCCATGTCGAGAGCAGGCTGTTAGCGGTCGGTGGACAGGCGGGCGTGCAGGTGCTCGTCGTAGCGGCGGCCGTCGCCGTACCGGTACGACTCGCGTAGCGTCCCCTCGGCGGGGTAGCCGGCCCGGTCGGCGACCCGGCAGGACGCCGGGTTGGCGACGGCGTGGCACAGCTCGATCCGGTGCAGCCGGAGGTCGTCGAACGCCCACGCGGTGAGCCGGGCGACGGCCCGCGTCGCGACACCGCGCCCGCGCGCCGCCGGCATCGTCCAGTAGCCGATCGAGGCGTCGCCGTGCCGGATGTGGTGCAGCGACACCGAGCCGAGCAGTTCGCCGCCACCGGCGTCGGTCACCGCCAGCGAGGCGTGGTCACCGAACGACCAGTCGGCCCGGCGACGCACCCAGAGCAGGGCGACCTGGTCGTCGACGGGGCCGTCGCCCTGCGGGTTCCACTGGGCGATGGCCGGGTCGCGCAGGGCGTCGAGCACCGCCGGGGCGTCCGCGTCCCGCCAGGGGCGCAGCAACAGATCGTCGGCGGCCAGCTCCACATGTTCCACGAGGCCGGAGTCTGGCACACGTCGCGTCCGTCCCGCCGCCGGATTGCTCAGAGGCTCCTTCAAAGCTGTAAGAAGCGATCCTGCAACCGGACAGACGTGACGCAGGCAACCCCGAACATCACTAGTTAAATTTTCAACTAGTGCTAGTGTCGTGGTCGTGACAGAGAGCCTGGACAGCACCCGAGCGGCCGCCTGGCGCGCCTACATCGAGGCCAGCCAGCGCCTGTTCACCCAGATGGAAGACGACCTACGGGCCGACAGCGACCTCAGCTTCGCCGACTACCACGTGCTGGTCCTGCTCTCCGAAGCGCCGGGGCAACGGCTGCGCATGGGCGAACTGGCCGGCCGCCTGGTCTTCTCCCCCAGCCGCCTCACGTACCAGATCTCCTCGATGCAGCGGCGCGGCCTGGTCAGCAAGGAGCCCTGCCCGGACGATCGGCGCGGCAGCGAAGCCGTGCTCACCGCCGCCGGGCTGCTCACCCTGACCGAGGCCGCGCCGCACCACCTGGCGTCGGTGCGTACCCATCTGATGGACGACCTCGACGACGCCGAGGTCGCCTGCCTCACCCGGATCTTCGACCGGCTCGGCCGCCGCCTGCGGGCGGCCGGGACCACGTCGGACACCCACGCCACACGCTAAGGAGCGCCGCGATGCCCGCGATCACCGTTGACAACGTCCTCGTCCTGCCCCGCCTGCCCAAGCTGCACAAGGCCACCACGATCCGCAAGGTCCGCAAGGTGACCACCGCGCCCAGCGGCTTCGAGGGCGAGGGTTTCCCGGTCCGCCGGGCCTTCGCCGGGGTGTCGACGACCGAGCTGGACCCGTTCATCCACCTCGACCAGATGGGTGAGGTCGACTACGCGCCGGGAGAGCCCAAGGGCACCCCGTGGCACCCGCACCGCGGCTTCGAGACCGTCACGTACATCATCGACGGCGTCTTCGACCACCAGGACTCGCAGGGCGGCGGCGGCACCATCACCGACGGCGACACCCAGTGGATGACGGCCGGCAGTGGCCTGCTGCACATCGAGGCGCCGCCGGAGCACCTGGTCACGAGCGGTGGCCTCTTCCACGGCACGCAGCTCTGGGTCAACCTGCCCCGCAAGGCCAAGATGAACCCACCCCAGTACCAGGACATCCGGGGCCGGGAGTCGGCGCTGCTCACCACCGAGGACGGCGGCGCGCTCATCCGCGTCATCGCCGGTGAGATCGCCGGGCACAAGGGGCCGGGCTCCACGTTCACGCCGATCACCATCAGCCACGTCACCGTCCAGCCCGGCGCTCAGGTCGACCTGCCCTGGAACCCCAACTTCAACGCCCTGGTGTACGTGCTCGGCGGGCGCGGCACCGTCGGCGCCGAGCGCCGACCGGTCCACACCGGCCAGCTCGCGGTGCACGGTCCGGGCAACGCGCTGCGCTTCAGCGCCAACGCCACGCAGGACAGCAACACCCCGGCGCTCGACCTCTACATCATGGGCGGTCAGCCCATCCGCGAGCCGGTGGCGCAGTACGGGCCGTTCGTCATGAACACCCGCGACGAACTGCTCCAGGCGTTCGAGGACTTCAAGGCCGGCCGACTCGGCGTCATCCCCACCGAGCGCATCCCGCACACCGACGGCAAGCGCCGGCGTCCCTGACCCTGACACTGCGAAGGCCCCCGGAGCGATGGCGGTTTCAAGGGGTCGTTGCAACACGTTGGCTAGTCATTGACGGCTAGGAGCTTAGCGAGGCGCTCGGCTGGGGTGTCCCAGCCGAGCGTTTT
>NZ_JBEXUR010000029.1:0-41447 GCF_040614415.1 Micromonospora sp. NPDC005979
TCGACAATGAGTCACCCAAGCGATCATCGACGCCGAACCTAACGGCAACCAGCCGAACCGATCACCACAGACATAGAAGCGTCTTGCACTTTCTGCTGGGACTAATGCCGCAATAAACCACTTACCGTCGACACAAAGTGCAAGATCGGCGAGGCCGGGTGGGCGGGGCCGCGTGGGCGAGGCCGGGCGGGCAGGGCCGGGGCGGGGGTGGGGTGGGGTGGGGTGCAGGGTTACGGGGTTTGTTCTTTGCGGGTCTGGTCGGCCAGGTGAGCGGGCATCGGGTCGTGGCGGACGAAGTGGCGGCGGAAGGTGCCGGTGCCAGCGGTCATCGAGCGCAGCTCGACGGCGTAACGCAGCAGTTCCAGGGCCGGCACCTCGGCGCGGACCAGGGTGCGGCCGTCGGCGTCCGGGTCCGGCTCGGTGCCGAGCACCCGGCCGCGCCGGCCGGACAGGTCGCCCAGTACGGCGCCCACCGAGCCGTCCGGCACCCGGATGGTCACCTCGTCGATGGGCTCCAGGAGGGCCGGCTGGCCGCGCTCGGCCGCGTCGCGCAGCGCCAGCGCTCCGGCGGTCTGGAAGGCCGCGTCGGAGGAGTCGACGCTGTGTGCCTTGCCGTCGACCAGGGTGACCCGCAGGTCGACCACCGGGTGGCCGGCGACCAGTCCGCGTTCCAGCTGGGCGCGGACGCCCTTCTCCACCGAGGGGATGTAGTTGTGCGGGACGGCGCCGCCGACGACCCGGTCGACGAACTCGAAGCCGGCCCCCCGGGGGAGTGGCTCGACCTCGATGTCGCAGACCGCGTACTGGCCGTGGCCGCCGGACTGCTTGACGTGCCGGCCGTGACCCCGCGCGGGGGCGGTCAGCGTCTCGCGCAGCGACACCCGCACCGGTTCGGTGTCCAGCTCGACGCCCCCGGAGCGCAGCCGGTCCAGCAGGACGTCCGCGTGCGCCTCACCCATGCACCAGAGCACCAGTTGGTGGGTCTCCGGGTTGCGGTCCAGCCGCAGCGTGGGGTCGCCGGCGACCAGCCGGGCGAGGTTGCGGGCGAGGGCGTCCTCGTCGGCGCGGCTGCGGGCGGCGATCGCGACCGGCAGCAGCGGCTCCGGCATCTCCCACGGCGCGATCAGCAGCGGGTCGTCCTTGGCCGACACCGTGTCGCCGGTCTCCGCGCTGGGCGACTTGGTGATCGCGCAGATGTCGCCGGCCACGCAGTGCGGCACCTCGCGCAGGGTGGCGCCCAGCGGCGTGTAGAGGTGCCCGACCCGCTCGTCGGCGTCGTGGTCGGGGTGCCCGCGCTCGGCCATGCCGTGCCCGCAGACGTGCACCGTGTCGTCGGGACGCAGCGTGCCGGAGAAGACCCGGACCAGCGAGACGCGGCCGACGTGCCGGTCGACGGTGGTCTTGACGACCTCGGCCACGAGCGGGCCGTTCGGATCGCAGGTCAGCGGCGGGCGGGGCGAGCCGTCCACCCCGGTGACCGCCGGCAGCTCGTGCTCCAGCGGTGACGGGAACGCCGCGGTCAGCAACTCCAGCAGCGCGTCCAGGCCGACGCCGGTCTCGGCGCAGACCGGCACCGCCGGGTAGAAGTGGCCCCGGGCGACGGCCTTCTCCAGGTCGTCGACGAGCACCTCGGTACTGATCTCCTCGCCGTCGAGGTAGCGGTCCATGAGGGTCTCGTCCTCGCTCTCGGCGATGATCCCCTCGATCAGCTCGTCGCGGGACTCGTCGATGGCCCGCTGGTGCTCCGGGTCCGGGTCGCGGACGTCGGCGGGCAGCCCGGCGCTGTAGTCGAAGACCCGGCGGGTGATCAGCCCGAGCAGCCCTTCGGTGGAGATGCCGTCGTCGCCGAGCATCGGCAGGTAGAGGGGCATCACGTTGTCGCCGAAGACCCGCTGGCAGAGCGCGACCGTCTCGTCGAAGTCGGCGCGGGGCGCGTCCAGGCGGGTCACCGCGACGGCACGCGGCATGTCGACCGCAGCGCACTCCTCCCACAGGGCGACGGTGGCCGCGTCCATGCCACCGGCGGCGGAGACCACGAACAGCGCGGCATCGGCGGCCCGCAGACCGGCACGCAGCTCGCCCACGAAGTCGGCGTACCCGGGCGTGTCCAGCAGGTTGACCTTGATGCCGTCGTGCAGCAGGGGCGCGCACGACAGGCTCACCGAGCGCTGCTGGCGTACGGCTGCGGGGTCGTGGTCGCCCACGGTCGTGCCGTCGACGACGCTGCCGGCCCGGCCGATCGTGCCGGTCGCGGCGAGCAGGGCCTCGACGAGCGTGGTCTTGCCCGCCCCGGAGTGCCCGACGAGCGCCACGTTGCGAACCCGCGCGGGTTCGGTCACCACCGGCGTGCCGCCGGCGGCCCCCTTGTCCTGATGTTTCTGCGCCATGGGGCGCACCTCCCTCAGCCGGTGGTGGGTGGCGACCGCCGCGCGAGGTGGAAGCGGCCCGGGGCGAGTGCGCGGCGATATCCTCCGGTGGTCTGCTGCCCGGTGAGAAATCAACGGGCGGACGGGTGAGCTGGCTCACTTCCCGGCTCGATCTCACACCCGTTGCCGGACACACACAAGCCTGCCCCGGGCGGGTCGTCGGGACCGGCGTTATGGCCGGAGCTGCGCGGACCGTTATCGTGGGGACCGCCATGGCGAAGATCTTCCAAGTGTCGGCCCGCGCGGGGATGACCCGCGTCGTCGAGCCGATTGCCCGCGCCCTGCTGCGCGCGGGCGTCACCCCCAATGTCGTCACCGTCGCGGGCACCGTTGGTGTGCTCGTCGGCGCGCTCGGCTTCGGTGCCCGCGGCCATCTGGTCGCGGGCGCGTTGATCGTGACTCTGTTCGCGTTGACCGACCTGCTCGACGGGACGATGGCCCGGATGAGCGGCGGCTCCACCCGGTTCGGCGCGTTCCTCGACTCGAGCATGGACCGGGTCGCCGACAGCGCCGTCTTCGGCGCGGTGGCGTACTGGCTGGCCACCCGGGGTGACCACTCGGGCGTCGCCGCCGCGCTGCTCTGCCTGGCCGCCGGCGGGCTCGTCTCGTACGTGAAGGCGCGTGCCGAGGGGCTGGGCATGACCTGCAACGTGGGCATCGCCGAGCGCACCGAGCGACTGCTGATCGTCGGCGTCGGCGGAATCCTCACCGGCGTGGGCGTGAAGCCGGCGCTGGAGATCGCGCTCTGGCTGCTGGCCGCGATCTCGATCTTCACGGTGGGGCAGCGGATGGCGCACGTCTACCGCCAGGCCCAGCAGCTCCAGCCGGACGGCCAGGCGTGAGCGCGACCGGCGGCCGGACCGCGTGAACCTCACCGAGCTGGGCTACCTCGCTGGCTGGCGGCTGGTCCGCGCGCTTCCCCGGCCGCTGGCGGCGGCGGCGTTCGCGGCGGGCGCGGACCGCGCGTACCGCAAGGGCGGCGGGGGTACGGATCGACTGCGCGCCAACCTGCGCCGGGTGGTCGGCCCGGAGCTGTCCGAGGCCGAGCTGGACGATCTCGTACGACGTGGCCTCCGCTCGTACGCCCGGTACTGGATGGAGGCGTTCCGGCTGCCGTCGTTGAGTCGGTCGCAGATCCTGTCCGGTTTCCGGCTCGACGGCGCGGAGTTGCTGGCCGCCGACGTCGCCGCCGGCCGGGGCGCGGTGGTGGCGTTGCCGCACGCCGGCAACTGGGACGCGGCGGGCGCCTGGGTGGCGGCCACCGGCTGGCCGATCAGCACGGTCATGGAGCGGCTCAAGCCGGAGGGCGTGTACAAGCGCTTCCTGGCGTTCCGGGGGAAGCTGGGCATGGAGATCCTGCCCACCCACGGCGGCCCGCGTCCGCCGTTCGACGTGCTGCTGGACCGGCTGCGCTCGGGCGCGGTCGTACCGCTGCTGGCCGACCGGGACCTGTCGGCCCGCGGCGTCGAGGTGGACTTCTTCGGCGCGAAGACGCGTATGCCCGCCGGGCCCGCGCTGCTCGCGATACACACCGGTGCGCCGCTCTACGTGGCCTCGATGTGGTACGAGAAGGACCGGGCGTGCGCGTCGCTCGCCGGCCCGTTGCCGGTGCCCGGCCCGGAGGCGGGGCCGCTCGACGCGCGGGTCCGGTCGCTGACCCAGATGATCGCCGACCGTCTGGCGGCGGGTATCGCCCGGCATCCGCAAGACTGGCACATGTTGCAGCGGATGTGGCTGGACCAGCGCGGCGCGGGGGGCACGGAACTGCCGGCGTCGACCTCGGGTCGGTCCTGAAGGGGGTGGCTGACGCATGCGGATCGGTATCGTCTGCCCGTACTCCTTCGACGTGCCCGGCGGCGTGCAGAACCACGTCGTCGACCTCGCCGAGACGCTGATCACCCTCGGGCACGAGGTCAGCGTGCTCGCGCCGGCCGACGAGGACGCCGACCTGCCCGAGTACGTGGTGTCCGCCGGTCGGGCGGTGCCGCTGCCGTACAACGGGTCGGTGGCCCGCATCGCGTTCGGCCCGGTTTCCACGGCCCGGGTCCGGCGTTGGCTCACCAACGGTGACTTCGACGTGCTGCACGTGCACGAGCCGCTGACGTTGAGCCTGTCGCTGCTGGCGGTGCTGTCGGCGCGCGGGCCGGTGGTGGCCACCTTCCACACGGCGATGACCCGCTCGCGGGTGCTGGCGGCCGCCCAGGGCGTGCTGCAGATCGTGTTGGAGCGGATCACCGCCCGGATCGCGGTGAGCGCGCTGGCCCGCAAGGTGCAGGTCGAGCACATGGACGGCGGCGCGGTGGAGATCCCGAACGGGGTGGCGGTGGCGAAGTTCGCCGACGCCGAGCCGCTGCCGGAGTGGCCGGGGGAGTGCGGGCCGGGCACCGGCGGCACGCTGGGCTTCCTGGGGCGGTTCACGGAGGCGCGCAAGGGCTTCCCGGTGCTGCGGGACGCCTTCGTGGCGCTGGCGGCAACCCGTCCGGGCCTGCGGCTGCTGGTCGCCGGCCCGGGTGACCCCGACGACCTGTACGACCAGTTCCCGGCCGAGCTGCGGGAGCGGGTGACGTTCCTCGGTCTGGTCTCCGAGCCGGACAAGGCGCGGATGCTGCGCAGCGTGCACCTGTACGTGGCGCCGAACACCGGCGGCGAGTCGTTCGGGATGATCCTCACCGAGGCGTTGGCCGCCGGCACCACGGTCGTGGCGAGCGACCTGGACGCGTTCCGCCGGGTGCTCGACGGTGGGCGGGCGGGGCGGTTGTTCCCGACCGGCGACGCGGTGGGGCTGCGCGACGCCCTGTCCGAGTTGCTCGACGATCCGGGAGCACGGGCCGCGCTGACGGCCTGCGGTGATCAGGTGGTGGCGAATTTCGACTGGCCCATGGTTGCCCGCCGTGTTCTGGAGGTATACGCAGCGGCGATCGAGGCGACCGACGGACGGGTCATCGACCAGGAATGGGTGGGGCTGGGCTGAGCCGGAGTGACCGATGGTGCGCCTGGTGACGCCGGTGACGAGCGGCGACGTGCGCGATGGAGGAGAAACGGAGCAGCACTACGATGCCGCACATGTGGTGGGTGGTGGCCGCGAGCGTGCTCGTGGGGGTGCTTGCGGCGTACCTCATCTGGACGGCCGGCCGGGTCGAGCGGCTGCAGTCCCGCGCGGAGCTTGCGGCGCGGGCCCTCGACGCCCACCTGTTGCGCCGGGCGGCGGCCGCCGCGGTGCTGGCGGAGCGGCGGTTCGGCGTCGAGCTGTACGCGGCGGCCCGGATCGCGCTCGACGCCGCGCCGGACGAGCGGGAGGCGGCGGAGAACGACCTGACCCGGCAGCTCCGCACGGTGCGGTTGGACCCGGCCGACGCGGACTGCACGGCGGTCATCGCGGCGAGCCGGCGGCTCGCGTTGTCCCGGCAGGTGCACACCGACCTGGTCCGGGACGCCCGGTCGGCGCGTAGTCGTCCGCTGGTGCGGTTGTTGCGGATGGGGCGGGGTCGCCAGTGGCCGCGCTACTTCGACATCGACGACCCGACCCTCGTCGTGCCGGCGGACGTACCGGCGGGCTGACCAGGTCGAAAGCGGTGCCGGCGGACCGTGAGCGAGGCCACAGAGCAGGCCACCGGGGGCCTGATTGGCTGTCGAAGCGGCGTTGCGCCGTGCGTAGCATTTTCGCTGCCACCGCCCGCCGCACGTTCTAGGAGCGCCGATCCGTGTCCGACACCACCGCAGCGACCACCGGTACCGCCCCCGTCGTCGGCACGGCCCGCGTGAAGCGGGGCATGGCCGAGATGCTCAAGGGCGGCGTGATCATGGACGTCGTCAACGCCGAGCAGGCCAAGATCGCCGAGGACGCCGGCGCGGTCGCGGTGATGGCGTTGGAGCGGGTGCCCGCCGACATCCGTGCGCAGGGCGGGGTGTCCCGGATGAGCGACCCCGACATGATCGACGGCATCATCTCGGCGGTCTCGATCCCGGTGATGGCCAAGGCCCGCATCGGTCACTTCGTCGAGGCGCAGATCCTCCAGTCGCTGGGCGTGGACTACGTCGACGAGTCCGAGGTGCTGACCCCGGCCGACTACGCGAACCACATCGACAAGTGGGCGTTCACGGTGCCCTTCGTGTGCGGCGCGACCAACCTGGGCGAGGCGCTGCGCCGGATCACCGAGGGCGCGGCCATGATCCGCTCCAAGGGCGAGGCGGGCACCGGTGACGTCTCGAACGCCACCACCCACATGCGCAAGATCCGCCAGGAGATCCGCCGGCTGTCGTCGCTGCCGGCCGACGAGCTGTACGTGGCGGCCAAGGAGTTGCAGGCCCCGTACGAGCTGGTCAAGGAGGTCGCCGAGAGCGGCAAGCTGCCGGTCGTGCTGTTCACCGCCGGTGGGATCGCCACGCCGGCCGACGCCGCGATGATGATGCAGCTCGGCGCGGAGGGCGTGTTCGTCGGCTCCGGCATCTTCAAGGCCGGTAACCCGGCGCAGCGGGCCGCCGCGATCGTCAAGGCCACCACCTTCCACGACGACCCGGACGTGCTGGCGAAGGTCTCCCGTGGTCTGGGTGAGGCGATGGTCGGCATCAACGTCGACGAGATCCCTCAGCCGCACCGCCTGGCCGAGCGCGGCTGGTGAGCGCAAGGAAGGGCACCTTATTAACGCCTGATGTATAGGAAGGGCACCTTCCATGCGCGGGATCGAGAGGAACGGTGCGAACGTGGCGACACCAATGATCGGCGTGCTCGCGCTGCAGGGGGACGTCCGAGAGCACCTGGCGGCGCTGACCGCGGCGGGTGCGGACGCCCGTCCGGTCCGACGTCCGGCCGAGCTGGACGCCGTCGACGGGCTGGTGATCCCCGGCGGCGAGTCCACCACCATCAGCAAGCTCGTCGACATCTTCGAGATGCGCGAGCCGATCGACAAGCGGATCGCCGACGGCATGCCCGTCTACGGCTCCTGCGCCGGCATGATCATGTTGGCCGCCGAGGTGCTGGACGGCCGCGCCGACCAGCGCGGTTTCGCCGGCATCGACATGACGGTACGGCGCAACGCGTTCGGGCGGCAGGTCGACTCGTTCGAGGCGCCCGTGGAGATCACCGGCGTGGCGGGCGACCCGTTTCACGCCGTGTTCATCCGCGCGCCGTGGGTCGAGCGGGTCGGCCCGGCCGTCGAGGTGATCGGCACGGTGACCGGCGGCCCGGCCGCCGAGCGGATCGTGGCCGTCCGGCAGGGCAACCTGCTGGCCACCTCCTTTCACCCCGAGCTGACGGGCGATCTGCGCCTGCACGCGTACTTCGTCGAGCTGGCGCGCACCGCCTGAGCGGCCGACGCCCCCCCGCGCGGGCATGGATCGGGCTCCCGCGCCGTTGGTCTGAGCGGGCCCCGACGCCGCGCCGCTGCCCCGGGCGGGTCCCGGGTGTGACATGGCGGGGTGTGACCTCGGTAAGATTGCCGCGGTTCGGCAGGGCCGTCGCCCGGCGCGGCACTTCCCGCGGGGCCGACCGGCCGCCGGATCGCCGGATGCGGCGCGGAATCGGTGCGGCAGTCGACGCAGGCGTGCAATGACAGACGGAGGTAGAAGATGTCCGGCCACTCAAAGTGGGCGACCACCAAGCACAAGAAGGCCGTCATCGACGCCAAGCGCGGCAAGATGTTCGCCAAGCTGATCAAGAACGTCGAGGTGGCCGCCCGGACCGGCGGCGGCGACCCGGCCGGTAACCCGACGCTGTTCGACGCCATCCAGAAGGCGAAGAAGAGCTCGGTTCCCAACGACAACATCGACCGCGCCGTCAAGCGCGGCTCGGGCCTGGAAGCCGGCGGCGCCGACTGGCAGACCATCATGTACGAGGGGTACGGCCCCAACGGCGTGGCGATGCTGATCGAGTGCCTCACCGACAACCGCAACCGGGCGGCCACCGAGGTGCGCACCGCGCTGACCCGCAACGGCGGCTCGCTCGCCGACGCCGGCTCGGTGTCGTACATGTTCTCCCGCAAGGGCGTGGTGATCGTGCCCAAGGAGGGCACCAGCGAGGACGACGTGATGATGGCCGTCCTCGACGCCGGCGCCGAGGAGGTCAACGACCTCGGTGAGGCGTTCGAGGTGGTCTCCGAGCCGACCGACCTGATCCCGGTGCGCACGGCGTTGCAGGACGCCGGCATCGAGTACGAGTCGGCCGAATCCTCCCTGATCCCCAGCATGAACGTCCCGCTGGACGAAGAGGGCGCCCGCAAGATCTTCAAGCTGATCGACGTCCTGGAAGACTGCGACGACGTGCAGAACGTCTACGCCAACTTCGACGTCTCCGACGACGTGATGGCCGCCGTCGACGCCTGAGGCCGGCCTTTGATCGACTCGACTTCATGAAAAGCGGGGTGTCCGCCGCGTGTGGACACCCCGCTTTCCGTGAACCCGAGTCGATCACGCGCAATGCACCAAGCCCTTCGCCCTGGTCCGAGCCACCGAACGGCGAGCGGTCCGGCGCCGTACGCACGGCGGCCCGGCGCGGGATGTCCGCGCCGGGCCGCCGTCTCGTACGCCGCTCAGCGCGAGCGGCGGGTCTTCAGGGCGGTGTCGATCAGTTCCCACACCGCGATCCCGGCGGTGCTCAGCGCGATGATGACCGCGAGGATCTCGCGGTTGTCCGCGACCGCCAGCCAGTCGAGCCGCTCACCGAGGGCCGGGTTGAGCAGTCGGTCGGAGAGCGCCAGCCAGACCACCGGCACCGTGAACGCCAGGTTGAGCAGCGCCTTGGTCGCGAACAGCCGCCAGTTCCAGCGCCCGATCCGGTACTTGACGATCTCGAACACCACGTCGAGGGCCAGCACGCCGATCAGCGCCGGCAGCCAGAACGACCAGAGAGCCGGGTCGAGGAGCGGGATGTTGTCACCGTCGGTGTCGCGTACCCAGGACTGGAAGTGCTGCAAGGGCAGGTAGCCGATGAACACCACCAGCATCGTCACCGTCGCGATGGTGTCGACGAGTGAGATGTCCCGGTGCGCGGGGACGTCGGGGAGCTGGTCGACCGTCCAGTCGGGCAGGTCGACGGTGGGCTGAGACCGCTCGATGAGGACGAAGACCAGGGTGAGCCAGAAGCAGATGTGCACCGCCACGTGCAGGGCGACGACGAGGCCCGGCCCGATGGCCCCGAAGCCCTTGCCCTCGACGGCCGCGACGACCGCGACGACCGTGCCGGCGAGCGCCGGAATGAAGCTGAGCAGCAGCTTCAGCAGCCGCAGCCAGATCAGGTAGTAGGTCGGGCCGAGGAGCTGGAGCCGGCGGTCGGCGTAACGGGCGGCCAGTCGATCGGGGTTGCCCAGTTCGGTGAGCACCTCCCGCTCGGCGACTACCGCGTCCGCGCCGCCCCCCGTCCGATCATCGATCATGTCCTCGATGGAGGCCCGCAGCTCGGTGGCGATCTCTTCACGTCGCGGGGCGGGTACCGAGCGCAGGGTGGCGGCGAGGTAGCGATCGGTCAGGGTGTTCATCGGTCGACTCCTTGGATCAGGCCGTTGATGGAGGTCTGCACGGCGGCGAGGTCGTCCAGGAGCCGGTTCAGCATCGACTCGCCCTCGTCGCTGGTCCGGTAGAACTTGCGCGGCCGGCTCTCCTCGGTGTTCCACTCGCTGGTCAGCAGGCCCTGGTCCTCCAGGCGGCGCAGCAGCGGGTAGAGCGTGTTGGCGTCCACCGGGAAGCCGTGGTCGGTGAGCCGTTGCAGCAGTGCGTAGCCGTAGTCCGGTCGCCGGAGCGCGACCAGGCTGGCCACCACGACGGTGCCTCGACGCAACTCCTGCAGATGCGTCCGTAGAACGTCCTCGCTAACCATGTGTCACACCATACTGTGTGCCACACAGTGTTGTCCACTGCGACATCATCGTGTTTGCCAACCCCTGCTCGGGGCGCCGTGACGCGCGGGGCGCCCGGTCGGCACCGGACGCCCCGCCACCTGGTCACACTCAGCAGGACACGCCCTGGCGGAAGTTCCGCTCGACGAAGTTGGCCGGGCCGACCTGGAAGTAGCCCACGCCCGGCCGGATCGGGTGCCCGGTGAACAGCTCCACCCGCGACCCGACGCGAACCAGGTACGCCTCGGCGTCCCCCGCGTCGTTACGGATCAGCGACCCGCGCGGGCCGTAGATCGCCTCCAACTCCGCGAAGGACATGCCGACCCGGGCCCCGGCCGGCGACTGCGGCGGCGCGGTGGCCGTACCGACCTCCACCAGTAGTCCGTCGCGGAAGGCCAGTAGAAGGACACCGGCCCAGGAGCCGGTCGCACCGGCGTGGACCACCGTGCCGCAGCCCGGCGCGGTCCAGTCGATGCGGCCGGCCGCGGTGAGCGCCGCCAGGCTGGCACCGATCCGGTACGCGCCGGCGCCGCCGACGCCGAGTACCTGCGGGTGGGTGTGCCCGGCGGCGGCGAGCGGGGCGTACGCCGAGGCGCCGCCGGCCGGGAGCGCTGCCCCCGCCGGGCCGGCGACGGTCATCGGGACGAGCGTGCCGAGCGCGAGCGCGGCAGTGGTGAGAAGGGTCAGCGGACGGTTCATGGTGGGCTCCTTCGGTGATGGGTCTCCTGCCCTGTTAGTCACCGCGCCGGCCGCAGCGGTTCGTCGGGTTTCCGACCGGACCGGGTCTACTGTGGAAGGGACCGTGCTGGCCGGGGGTGACACGGTGACGTCTCCGCAGCTGATCGGGCCCTACGCCATCGAGCGACTGCTGGGCGTCGGCTCGTTCGCGACGGTCTGGTTGGGCTACGACGCGGTGCTCGACGCGCGGGTGGCGATCAAGGTGCTGGCCGAGAACTGGAGCCACGACCTGCGGGTCCGGGAACGCTTCCTCGACGAGGCCCGACTGCTGCGCCGTCTGGAGCACGAGCGGCTGATCCGGGTGCACACCGTCGGTGAGTTGCCCGACGGGAGGCCGTACGCCGTCCTGGCCTGGGCGGACCGGGGGAGCCTGCGGGACCGCCTCGCCGCGGGCGAAATCCCGGCGACAGCGGCGCTGCGGCTGCTGGGCGAGGTCTGCGCCGGGGTAGCCGTGCTGCACCGAAACGGCGTCGTGCACCGTGACCTCACCCCGGGCAACGTCCTGTTCCGCTCCGCCGGGCCCGAGGGCGCCGAGCAGGTGCTGATCGCCGACCTCGGGCTCGCCAAGGCGCTCGCCGCCGCCTCGGGGCTGACCGCCCGGGCCGGCACCCCCGGTTACATGGCCCCTGAGCAGGACCATCCGGGAGCGGTGGTCGACACCCGCGCCGACGTGTACGGGCTCGGCCGGCTCGGCGTCCGGCTGCTGGCCGCCGACCCGACGGGCGCGCATCCCCACCGACCCGACCCGCCACGACCCGCCCCGCAGATCCGACTCCGCGACGGCGTGCCGCCGGGAGTCGCGGCGATGCTCGCCCGGGCCACCGCATACCACCCGGACGACCGCTATCCCGACGCCGCGGCCCTGCACGCCGCGTTGGCCCGCGTGAGTGGCCCGGCGCGCAGACCGGCTGGTCCGGTTGCCACGAGCGCGCGGCAGGGGCCGCCACCGCGCCGTCCACGCCGGTCACTGCTGACCGGGGTGGCCGTCGTGGTCGCCGTCGCGGTGAGCCAGGTGGCCGCCGAGCCGGGCGGCACCGGGTCGGGCCGGTCGGCCGGCGACACGTACACGACCGGGCCGTTGACCGTGTCGTTGCCGCCCGGCTGGTCCGCCACGGGGGCGACCTGGGCCGGCCAGTACGGCGCCGACGGCGAGCCCGAACCAGCCCTGGTGATGTCGCCGCGACCCCGCCGCTGGGCCGCCGACCCCCGACTGCCCGGCGCGTTCGTCGGCCTCTCGGCCGCCACGGCGGCCCGCACCACGCCGGCCGGATTCCTGGCCGAGCGTACGCACGGGGACTGCGCGCCCGCGCCGGCCCGCACCACCCGACAGGCGGGCGTGGAGTGGACGGTGGTGCTCTATGCCTGCGACCAGGGCCGGCCGTGGATCGTCGAGTCGGCCGGCCTGCACCCCGGCGGGTCCGCCCTGGTGTACGTGCAGATCGCCCCGCCGGTGGGCAGCGGGCCCGAGTTCGTGGACACCCTGCTCGCCGGTGTACGGGTGCGCTGACCCGCCCGTGGGCAGACCGTGTCGCCGGGCGCGGGTCAGCGGACCACCACGGTGATGGTGTGCTCCCGGCCGTCCTTGGGAATCGTCACGACGACGGTGCCGGGGCGGACGAAGCGGACGTCCACCACGCCCGCCTCGTACTGCTGGGAGACCAGGTCCGGCCGGTCCACGGTGACGAGTCCGGGCCCGATGCCCTGGATCCGCAGCACCGCACCGGTCGCGAAGCAGAGCGATCGCAGCAGCTCGATCTCGGTCTCGGCGAGCGGCAGGTCGTAGCGGACCGCGCCCTGACAGGCCGGGGTCGCGGCGGTCGGCGGGGGAGTCGTTCGGGGCGTACCCCTTGGTGTGGGTGGTGCGGGCGGGCGCCCGCTGGTCGGCGGCGGTCGGGACGGCGATGCGCTGGGCGCGGGGGTCGCGGAGGTCGCCGGGGGTGTCGGCGTCGAACGGGTCGGGCCGGGCGGCTGGACGGGCAGCGGCGAGACGGCGTCGGCGCCGCAGGCGGCGACAGCCACGGTGGCCGCGAGGACGACGGTGAGCCGGCGGAACGATGCCGGGATCATCCGCCGCCGAGCCGTTGCCGGACCTGCCTCCGGGCCAGGTGCAACCGGGACTTCACCGTGCCCACCGGAACGTCGAGCAGGGTGGCGATCTCGGGGTAGCTCAGCCCGAGGACGTCACGCAGGGCCACCACCTCGGCGTGGTCGGGGTGGACCGAGTCGAACGCGTCGAGCAGATCGAGGCGGGTGCCCGCGACCACGCTGGTCCGCCGGGGATCGGCCTGATCGGGCACCGGAACACCGCCGGCCTCCAGTCGGCAGCGGCGACGCAACGTGCGGTACGTGGAGCGGGCCCGATTGGCGGCCAGTCGGTGCAGCCAGGTACGGAACGAGGAGCGACCCTCGAACCGGGTGATGCCGCCGGCCAGCGCCAGGAGCGTGTCCTGGCAGGCTTCCTCGGCGTCCTGGCGGTTGGGCAGGAATCGGGCGCACAGCCGCAGCGCCTCCGGACGCACCGCGACCAGCAGGGCGTCCAGCGCCGCCGGGTCGCCCCGCGCAGCGCGACGGGCCAGGGCGTCGAGGTCAGCGGGGTCGGGCATGCCGGGTGTCCAATGCTCGCCGGTGGCCGATCCCCAAGCGTACGGCCGTCGGCGTTGGTCCGTCCCCGTCCGGTCCGGCACCCGACCCGGGCTACTCGAAGCGGGACACGTCTCCGGCGCCCCGGCGCAGGATCTCCGGCTCCGGCCCGGAAAGGTCGATCACTGTCGTCGGCTCCATGCCGCACTCTCCGGCGTCCAGCACCGCGTCGAGCTGGTGGTCGAGCTGTTCCTTGATCTCCCAGCCCTGCGTCATCGGCTCGTCCTCGCCGGGTAGCGTCAGCGTGCTGGACACCAGCGGTTCGCCCAACTCGGCCAGCAGCGCCTGGGTCACCGTGTGCCGGGGTACGCGGACACCGACGGTGCGCTTGCGCGGGTGCAGCATCCGGCGGGGCACCTCCTTGGTGGCCGGCAGGATGAACGTGTAGCTGCCCGGCGTGGACGCCTTGACCAGCCGGAACACGGCATTGTTGATCTGGACGAACTGACCGAGCTGCGCGAAGTCCCGGCAGACCAGGGTGAAGTGGTGCCGCTCGTCGAGATGGCGGATCGCGCGGATGCGGTCCAACCCGTCCCGGTTGCCCAGTTGGCAGCCCAGCGCGTAGCAGGAGTCCGTCGGATAGGCGACCAGGCCGCCGCCGCGGACCAGGTCGGCAACCTGCCGGATCACGCGGGGCTGCGGGTTTTCCGGGTGTACGTCGTAGTACCTCGCCACCCGTCGAGCCTAGCGTTCATCCAATAACTGCACGACGCCGCCCGACCCGTCCACGTCCGCCGGCATCAATGGCCGAAGCCGCTGTCACTGTCGGGCAGCGGACGCGGCACTTTCCTGATGAGGAATGGGCGTTAGATGGGTCTTATCGCGGATATCACTGAGGTAATGGGTGGTGTTGCCTAGCGATCGGGGATGGATTGTGCCGATCGATGTCGGCTGAGACGCCTATCTCCTGACTCGGATTGTCGTGACGTTAAGTGCTCGTCAGGCCCGATTCCTCCTGGTCGCATCACCTTTCCATGATCACGCAACGTAGCCCTCGGTGGGCATGTTGACACGCAGGGTTGCTGGTCCTTACCTTCATGCCACTTGAGCCACGGGGGAGGAGCGGCGTGCACGGTCACGTTGTGCGAAGAAGTGTGTGTCGACGACCAGGCAGATCTGCTTTGAAGGACGGCAGCGTCGCGCTGCCGCGATCGCGCCGCAACGAGCGATGACGGTTGGAGCGGTGGTCCAGGCGGCACCCATACTGCTGGCGGTGGCCGGTTTCGCACAACCGCTGCGGTGAGCATTCATTCTTGATCATGTCGATTGATGTCACCGCGCCTTCGTAGCTACTGTTCCCTGGCGAATTCTCGGCCTGCCCCGCCAGGTTAAGTAATTTCAGACCACATACGGCCCGGGTCCGCAATGAAATTCGTTGCGGCCCTCGGGCCAAACCTTCGTGTCAATCCAGATTTGATGAAATGGGGAACGTAGTGAGAATTCTTGGCCCGCGCATCCGCGTCCGCCCCAAAATCTGGGGACGCGCCTTCGTGGCGGTGGCCGTCGCCGTGGCGAGCGTCGCCGCAGTGCCGCAGGGCGTGCGAGCCGAGGCAGTCGAGCCCGTGTCGAACGGCGCGTCGGCGGCCGCCGAACTGACCGAACCCCAGGCTCTCGCCGCCGCGAAGAGGTCCGGTCATGCCGTCGAGGTCATGGCGTTGAAGTCGGAGTACTCGCGCGTCCTGGCTTCTCCCAAGGGTTCTCTGGTCCTGGAGTCGTATCCGGTCCCACGCTGGGTGAACCGTCGCGACGGCGCGGGTTGGCGCACCATCGACACGTCGCTGCGACAGGCGCCCGACGGTTCGGTCGCGCCGGTGGCAACGTTGGCGGACGTGTCGTTCTCGGCGGGCGGGACGGTCCCCGTCGTGCGCCTGCCCATCGAGAGCGGCGGTGCGGTGTCCCTCGCCTGGCCCGGCACGCTGCCCCGACCCCGGATCGAGGGCGACACCGCGGTCTACGAGTCGGTGCTGCCCGACGTCGACCTGCGCATGCGTGCCCTGGCCGACGGCTTCAGCTGGGTACTCGTGGTCAAGTCGGCCACTGCGGCGATGAACCCGGCGTTGGAGACCCTGCGGCTCCGCCTCGACACCCCAGGGCTGTCCAAGCGGCAGCGCCCCGACGGCGGCTTCCAGGTCGTCGACGACTCGGGCCGCGAGGTGCTCGCCGCCGGCAACGCGCTGATGTGGGACTCGTCCGGCCTTACCACGAACACCACGGCGAACCGCAGTAGAGCGCTCGCGACGTTCGCGGCGCAGGAGAAGCGGGAGGCGCTGCGCACGGTGCCGGATCGAGCCCGCAAGTCGGAGTTGACGACCGAGGTACGCGACGGGGATCTCGTCATCCGTCCGGACCTGGCGTTGCTGCGGGGTAAGGAGACCACCTACCCGGTGGCGATCGACCCGTGGACGACGATCGGCAAGTCGATCTGGGGTTACACCGGCACGCAGAACGCCACCCGTGACGACGGTGTGGCCCGGGTGGGCAAGAACCCGGACGGCTCCGGGAACTACCGCTCGTTCTTCCGGTTCAACCTCGCGTCGCTGTCGGGTAAGACGATCCGGTCGGCGAAGTTCCTGACCGAGATGACTCACTCCTGGTCGTGCGGCTCCACGCCCGTGAACCTCTATCGCACCCAAGAGCTGGGTAGCTCCGGCAAGCAGAGCTGGGACGGCCCGAACCTGATCACCTGGTTGGAGGAACGGTCGGGCCATGCCCACAAGCCGCCCGCGACACCGAGCTGTGACAACGACCCCCAGCCCGACCTGCCGATGGAGTTCGCGGCCTCGAACCTGAAGAACGACATCTCTGCCAACCGGGGGGAGGACAGGTACACCCTCGCGCTGGCGGCCCGGCAGTCCGACGGCACGTCAGAGTCGGAGTCGACCTGGTGGAAGAAGTTCGACCCAGCGATGACCAAGCTGACGGTCGAGTACAACACCAACCCGAACACCCCAACCGCGGCGCAGCTGTCCACGCACGCCGGATACACGGGTCCCGCACAGGCGTGCGTGACCGGCGCGAGCCGACCGATGGTGCGCTCGGACTATCCATGGTTCAAGGCCACGCTCACCGACCCTGACGGCAGCAACGGCGGCAGCCTCTCCGGCGTGTTCACGCTGCAGAAGCTCGTCAACGGAGCCTGGGCCACCCCTGCGGGCTGGCCCAAGACCGATCTCGGCGTCGCACCCGGTGCCAAGGCCGAGATGCAGTCGGACAGCAAGACCGCCAGCGGGGACGTGTACCGGTGGCAGGTGCAGGCCAAGGACACCCTCGGCGGGATTTCGGGCGGGTCGCCTTGGTGCGAGTTCTACGTCGACTACGCCGCACCCACGGCGACGCCGAAGGTGACCCCGGCGGACGGGCTTTACCTGGAGTCCCCGCCGATGGGTACAAACCAGGATGTGCATGGCTCGGCCGGCTACTCCGGCAGGTTCACCTTCTCCGCCAACGGCGCCACCGACGTCTACGACTACGTCTACCAGGTAGCGGGTGGGGCGGAACAGGTGGTGAAGGCTGCCACGCTGGGCGGCTCCGCGACGGTGTGGGTCACGCCGAACTCGATCGGTGAGAACGTGCTGAGCGTCAAGAGCCGGGACCAGGCCGGCAACTCGACCAGCGCGTACGACTACGTCTTCCTCGTCGACAGCCCATCGGCGGCAAAGGCGCACTGGGCGATCAATGAGGGGACCGGCACCACGCTGACGAACACCGTCAGCGGGGGCCAGTCTGCGACCCTCACGTCCAATCCGTCCTGGGCCGAATCCCGCGTCCGCGGTACGCACAAGAACCAGGGCAAGGACTGGGCCGTCAAGTTTCGCGGTGTTTCGGACTATGCCAGCACGTCCACCTCACTGATCGACACCTCGCGCAGCTTCTCGGTCTCCGCCTGGGTTCGCGCCGATGCCGCCGGTGGAGTCGTCGTCTCACAGCCGGGTACGAACAAGAGCCCCTTCGAGCTGCAGTACTTCCCCACGAAACAACGCTGGTGCTTCGTCACGTATGCGGCGGACCTGTCGAACGCTGCCGCGACAGCAGCGCCGGCCTGCGCGACCGACCCCGTCCAGGTCGGGCTCTGGACGCACCTCACCGGCGTATACGACGCCGGCGCCCCTAATCAGCTGGCCCTGTATGTCAACGGGACCCTCAAGGGCACAGGCTCCACCTCGCCCGTCTGGCCCTCCACGGGCCCGCTGCTCTTCGGCGCGGGCCGTGCCGGGTTCCTTACCGGGTGGTTCAACGGGCTTGTCAGTGAAGTCCGGGTGTGGGACCGCGTCATCGACCCTGACATCGACCTTCAACCACTGGTACAGCCTGTGCTGGTGGGGGAGTGGGAGATGGAGGACTACGACTACGACGCTCCACGTCAGGAGGCCGACGGTTCCGGATATCAACGGCCGCTGAACGTCGCCGACGCTCCTTCCGCCGATTGGTCACCTGACGCGGGCTACAACTTCTCCAGCGGCCTCGCCCTGGACGGGCTGTCTGGTAATGCGGCAACCGATGCACCGGTCTTGCGCACCGACCAGTCGTACACCGTTGCGGCCTGGGCCCGCTGGAACGGTGGAACCGGACCACGTACGGTCATTGCCCAGGACGGTAGTCAGATCTCCGGATTCTTCCTGACCTGCCGAAACGACCCCTCCGGTCGTCCCAAGTGGTCGTTGATGACCCGCAACATCGACGCGACGTCGAGTACCTCCCGGACGGTCTACGGCAGCGACTGTATCGCCAACGCGTGGGTCCACCTGGCTGCGGTTCAGGACGTGAATGCGCAGAGCCAGAGCCTCTACGTCAACGGTCAGTTGGCGGGCACCGTCAGTGCCCCGACTCCGTGGAGCGCGGACGGACCCTTCACTGTTGGGCGCTCGAAGTACGGCGTATTGGCGGACTACTTCCCGGGTGACATCGACCGGGTGCGCGCCTGGCAGGGCGCCCTCAGCGGCGCCGACATCGCGGCGGTGTTCGCGGAGGCGTAGCCGCTGGTCGTTCGGGGTGGGGAGCGGCCTGTCGTCCCCACCCCGAACCGACCCTTCGTCCACCACGCCGCACGACCCCCGGCGGCGTGTCGTCACCCCTCCGAGAGGACACGATGAGAACCATCAAACCCGGTCGACCGAACCGCCCCTGGCGGCGTCGGTCGACGTTCGGCGCTGCGAACACGAGGGCACGGCGAGTCGTTGCCGCAGGCCTCTTCGCGGTGCTCGTCAGCACGCTCGGTGGGCAGGTCCCCGCCCAGGCCCAGCAGGCCGCCGAGACCAAGCCACTTGAGGCGCAGCGCTACGAGTCTGTACCCGTCCAGCCCGTCAAGGCCACCAAGCCCGGCCCTGAGCCGGAAGAGTCCGCCGCCAAGGTCACGCGTCCGGCGCCCACCTGGCCTGCCCCGGGCGCCGCCGAGGTGAGCCTTCCCGCGGCCGCCACGAGCGCTCGGTCCGCCGGAGCGGGCGCAGCGGTCCGGGCCGGAACGCTCCCGGTGACGGTACGCCCGGTGACGACGGCCAGCGCCCGGACTACCGCGCCCAACCCGAGCAAGGTGCGGGTCGAAGTCCTGCCGAAGTCGACGGCCGAGGCCGCCGGTGTCCGTGGCGGTCTGTTGCTGCGCGTCGGGCGTACGGACGGTCAGACCGTTGCTGGACCGGTCGAGGTCGGCGTGGACTACTCCGGCTTTGCCTCCGCGTACGGCGCGGACTGGTCCTCGCGTCTGCGCCTGGTCCAGGTGCCGGAGTGCGCCCTCACCACTCCGGGCGCCAAGGACTGCGAGCCGTCGCCGCTGGAGTCGCGCAACGACGTGGGCGCTCGGACGACGTCCGCGTCGGTGTCGGCCTCGGCGATCATGCCGGCGGTGTCGACCACGGACGCGAAGCGGCTGGGCGTGCGCGCGACCGCCGCGATGACCGGCACCATGGTCGCCCTCGTCGCGGGCAGCTCCGGCGGGGCGGGCAACTACTCCGCCTCCAGTCTCGCCCCCTCCTCGTCCTGGACGCACAGTGGCTCCACAGGAAGCTTCCAGTGGTCCTACCCGATGCGGGTTCCACCAGGTCCGGGTGGTCCGTCTCCGAGTCTCGGCCTTTCCTACTCGTCGCAGTCGGTGGACGGGCGGCAGGCCGCGACGAACAACCAGCCGGGAGCCATCGGTGAGGGTTTCGACTATTCCCCGGGCTTCGTCGAGCGCCGCTACAAAGCCTGCGCGGACGACATGGACGATAACGCCAACAACACCGTCGAGACGGGTGACCTGTGTTGGGGGCCGGAAAACGCGGTTCTCTCCCTGGGCGGCTCGTCGATGGAGCTGCTCAAGGGCAGCGACGGGGAGTGGCATCCTCGCAAGGAGGACGGCTCCAAGATCGAGTTGCGGACGTCGCCCGACTACAACAACGGCGACAACGACAACGAATACTGGAAAGTTACTACCGTCGATGGGACGCAGTACTGGTTCGGACGGCACCAACTGCCGGGCTGGAGCGCCGATCGGCCGGTCACCAACTCCGTCCTGACCGTCCCGGTTTACGGCAACAACTCCGGTGAGCCCTGCCACGCCTCGACCTTCGCGGCGTCGGACTGCGGCGGCAAGAAGCAGGCGTGGCGGTGGAACCTGGATTACGTCCAGGACGTGCACGGCAACACCATGTCGCTCTGGTGGACGAAGGAGACCAACTACTACGCCAAGAACCGGAACACGACCTCGCCGGTGGCGTACGACCGAGCGGGCTACCTGACTCGAATCGACTACGGCACCGACAACCGGGACAACACCGAGTACTCGTCGACCAGCCCGTACATCCAGAACGCTCCGGGCCGGGTCGAGTTCACGAACGACGACCGCTGCCTGTCGAACTGCGGCACGAAGAATGCCACCACCTGGCCCGACACCCCCTGGGACCAGGAGTGCACCGCAACGACGAACCCCTGCCTGCTCGGCGCGCCGACCTTCTGGTCGGCCAAGCGGACCACGGTGATCACCACCAAGGCGTGGAAGGCTGCCACGTCGTCGTACCAGCCGGCTGATTCGTGGACGCTGCGGCACAGCTTCCCTGACCCTGGCGACGGTACCCGGGCGGGCCTTTGGTTGGAGGGCATCACCCACCGCGGCTTGATCGGCGCTACCGTGACGGCGCCGGAGGTCACCTTCTCCGGCATGCAGATGCAGAACCGGGTCGACGCCTCCGGTAGCGACTGGGCGCTCGCCATGAACTGGTGGCGGGTCAACTCGATCCGCTTGGAGACCGGCGCCGAGATCTTCGTGACGTACAGCTCGCGGCAGTGCGCCAAGGGCGGCACGATGCCGGCCGCTCTCGATAGCAACGACCTGCGGTGCTATCCGGTGCGGTGGATCCCACCGGGCAAGGTCGATCCGATCACGGACTACTTCCACAAGTACGTGGTGGAGGAGGTCCAGCAGATCGACCACACCGGTGGCGCGCGTCCGCTGCGGACCGCCTACGAGTACGTCAACAACGACAATCAGCCCCTCTGGCACTACGACGACGATGACGGGCTCACCCCCGACGACCGCAGGACGTGGTCGCAGTGGCGGGGCTATCCCACCGTCATCACCTATGTCGGCGAGGGTGCGGAGCGGGTCAAGTCGGAGACGCTCTACTTCCGCGGCATGTACGGCGACAAGCTCGCCGCCGGCGGCACCCGCACAACCCAGGTTCAGGGTCTGGAAGGCGGCCCGGTCAACGACTACGACCATTACTCGGGCACGCCCCGCGAGCAGATTACTTGGCTCGGTTCGACGGTCCTCGCCGCGTCGGTCAACGACATGTGGCGCTCCGACCCGCCGACCGCCACCCGCGCCGGCACGCCCGCGGCAGAGGCCCGTTACGCGCGGGTCGCGGTGGTGCGCAGCCGCGGCAAGACCGACAGCGGGATGCGGAGGTCGACCACCAGCACGACCTTCGACGGTTACGGCATGCCGACGAGTACGCAGGACGGTGGCGATGACGCCACGACCGGCGACGAGGGGTGCGTACAGACCGAGTACGCCCGCAACACCAGCGACTGGTTGCTGACGCCGGTGAAGCGAACGCACGGATGGGCAGGGCCCTGTGCCACCGCGCCGACGGCGGAGAACCAGATCACCGCCGACACGCGGTTCAGCTTCGACTCGCTTGCCTACGGTGCCGCGCCGACCGACGGCCTGGTGACCGCGATCGAGACGATCAACGGCTTTACCGGCGGCGTCCGCAGCTACCAGCAGACATCGACCGCCAAGTACGACGAAGTCGGTCGTGTGGTCGAGTCCACCGACATCGCCGGTGAGAAGACGTTGACGGCCTACACGCCGGCCACTGGTGGCCCGGTCACCAAGGTGGTCTCGACCAACCCGCTGCTCTGGACCGATACCACAGAGCTCGATCCGGCATCAGGGCTGACAATCAAGACCACCGACCCCAACAACCGGGTCACTGAGATGGCCTACGACGCCATCGGGCGGACCACGGCTGTATGGATTCCCGGACGGGACAGGGCGACCTTCCCGTTGGATCCGTCCTCCCGCTTCACGTACAACCTCTCCAAGACGGCACCCTCGTCGGTCACCTCCCAATCGCTGAACGCCAATGGAACGTACGACACCGGGTACGAGCTGCTGGACGCACTCGGCCGACCGCGACAGACGCAGGAAGCCGCCTACGGTGGCGGTCGGATTCTGACCGACAGGTTCTACGACGCGGCCGGCCGGGTCTACAAGGCCAACGCCGCTTACTACAACAGTGGTGCTCCCGGCACCACCCTCTACTCCGGACTCGACCAGGACGTCCCGAGTCAGAACCGAACGTTGTTCGATGGGGCGGGACGGCCGGCGCACGCGCTGCTGTTGGCGTCGGAGTCGAGCGTGCAGGTGGAGAAGGCGCGGACCTCGACCACCTACCACGGCGACCACACGACCGTCGTGCCGTCGGCCGGTGAGTCCGCGACGACTGCCTGGACAGACGTGCACGGTCGGATGGAGAAGCAGTGGCAGTACCACGGCCGAACCGCCACCGGCACCTACGACGAAACCAGCTACGCCTACCACCCGGTGGGCCAGCTGGCATCGGTGAAGGACGCCTCCGGCAACTCGTGGTCCTACACCTACGACATCCAGGGGCGACTGACGTCGTCGACAGACCCAGACTCCGGCACCACGACCCTCCGCTACAACAGCTTGGGCGAGCTGGAGTCGACCGGTGACTCGCGGCCGGACACCCCTGACCTGTATTACACCTACGACCGGCTGGGCCGCCCAAATACGGTTCGCGAGACCAGTCTGACGGGCCAGAAGCGTGTCGAGAACGTCTACGATTCGCCGGCCAAGGGACTGCTGAAGTCGTCATCCCGCTGGGTCGGAGCGGACGAGTACCGCACCGAAACCGTCACGGTGGACGCGCTGTACCGACCGACGCAGACCAGGCTCGTCCTGCCGACCTCGCAGGCAGGCTTCTGCGGGATCGGGGCCACCACCTGCAGCTTCACCTCGAAGGCCAGCTACCGGGTCGACGGGTCACCCAACACGGTGACCCTTCCGGCCGCCGGGGGCCTGAACCAGGAGGTCCTGACCTACAAGTACGACTCGACGTACGCGTTGACCGACAAGCTGGCGACGGACTACGGCGACGTCAGCTACTACGCCATTCAGTCGGGGTACACCAATCTGTACGAGCTGAGCACCCTGACCCGGGCGGCCGAACTGACCGGGGCCAAGTTCGTCCAGACGACGGACCGGTACGACGATGCCACCGGACGAGTCGCGAGCAGCGCAATCTTGCGGTCGACGTCCCCGTCATACATCGCCAACACCTTCTACGACTACGACGAGAGCGGCAACCTTCTCAAGATCGACGACAACTCGGGTGCCCGGCCGCGCGACACCCAATGCTTCACGTATGACCACCAGCGGCGACTGACCGAGGCGTGGACTCCTTCCTCCTCGGACTGCAAGACCACCCCTGCCGCCGAGTCGGAACTGGGTGGTCCGGCACCGTACTGGCAGAAGTGGTCGTTCGGAGCGCCGGACGATTCCAAGGGCCGGATCGGTAACCGGCTGAGGCAGACCGATCGGGGCACCCCGACCGGAACGGTGACCACCGACTACTCGTACCCCGCCGCCAAGGCCGCCCAGCCGCACCGCCTGGACGGCTGGAGCAGGGCCGACAGCACGGGAACCACCACCGGGTCGTACACGTACGACGAGGCCGGCAACACCAAGACGCGGCCCGGACCCGCCGGCCAGCAGGCGTTGACCTGGGACGTCGAGGGCCACTTGGCATCGGTGACCGACAGCGCCGGAGCGAATTCCTACATCTATGACAGTGGTGGCGGCCGCCTGATCGCCAAGGACGCCACGGGAAGCACCCTCTTCCTCGGCGACCAGGAGATCCGTCGCAACGCCAGCACCGGTCAGGTCGACGCCACCCGCTACTACTCCTTCAACGGCGAGATGATCGCCCAGCGGAAGACCACCGGCATCACCTGGCTGGCCAGCGACCACCAGGGGACGTCGCAAGTCAGTGTCGGAACGGACGCCAACCAGACGATCACGCAACGCCGGCAGACGCCGTACGGGGCGCCACGCGGAGCGGCGGTCTCCTGGCCGAACAAGCAGGGCTTCCTGGGTGGTTATCAGGATCCGACGGGTCTCACGCACCTGGGAGCGCGCGAGTACGACCCGACAATCGGGCGGTTCATCTCCGTCGACCCGGTCAACGACCCCGGTAATCCGCAACAGATGCCGGCCTACACCTACGCCGCGAACAACCCGACCACGTACAGCGATCCCAGCGGACGGGTCATCGCGGAATATGCCGGAGTCGACCGCCCAACTACTCAGGAATGGGATTACGACTGCGCTCGCGGCATCAGCGCCTATAAGTGTCAAAACATTATAGAGAATGGTGGAAAGCCTCTCAATACACGTGTCGAAGCGGGTCTCGTCAACAATGAGGTCGTTCACGAGGCTTTGGATTGGACTGCCGCGGTTCCAGTAATCGGAACTGCAGCGGATATAGCGAACGCCTCCTTCTACGCTTATGAGAAGGATTATGTTTCTGCCGCAGAGACTCTGGCGCCCGGCCCTCCGGTCTGTCGAGTACTCCGCGCTATCTGCAAGAAGGTGGAGAAGGAGCTCTTCGGCAAAGCGCAGAAGGTGATCGGCCGGGCGACCAAGGGTCGTTTCGAGCCAAAGATCAACCCCGCCAAAGAAGCCGAAGAGATGAGCAAGATCAAGGCCGAGGCGCGCGCCAAGGAGCTGTCGCCTACGCCGAAGCCACCGCCCCCGCCCGGCAAGAAGCCGGACCCGGGCACCAAGGGCAAGCCCGCCAAGAACAGCACCGGGACGACGACCAATAAGGAAGGCTGCGTCCACAGCTTCGATCCGTCGACCGAGGTCGTCATGGCCGACGGGACCGCTCGGCCTATTGCTGAGGTGGCGGAGGGCGACGAGGTTCTTGCCCACGACCCGGAAACCGGGGTCACCTCCGCTGAACCGGTCGAGGCGTTGCACGTCAACCAGGACGAAGCGCTGACGGACCTGTCGGTTCGGACCGAGGATGGCAAGTTCACCACCCTCAAGACGACCCAGCACCACCCGTTCTGGAGCGAGAGCCGCCAGATGTGGGTCGACGCCGCAGACCTCCAGGCGACGGAGCGGCTCAAGAGCACCTCGGACGACCTCGTAACCGTCGCCAAGGTGCTCAACTTCAGCGGCACCAAGGTGATGCGTGACCTCACGGTCGCGAACGTCCACACGTACTTCGTGTTGGCTGGCACCAGGCCGGTTCTGGTCCACAATTGCGATGACTCAATGGACTTCGTGCACGGCACCACTTCCTCTCATGCTGACAACATCCTGACCAACGGCCTGAGTGGTGACGCGGCTATGCAGAATTCTCATGGTGGCTCGGTCGGGCAGCCTGGAAACCTCTTCACCTACCAGGTGAGGCCTGGTGATTCGGATACCTTGAGCGCAGCGGCAACGTTTGGAGCGAGTCGTGCAGGTCCGGGCGAGCGCCCGGCTATCCTCGTTTTCCGAATGTGTAGATGCACCTACGAACGGCTACGGGCGGAGGGGCATATCACCACCCGTGTCACCGACGAGGTGAGCGGTAGGGTCGAGCACATTTTTGGCCCTGGCGCAATGCCGTTCCTGCAAAAGGTCCATGACCGAAAATTCTGACTTCTGTAGGTGGTGATGCGTTGAGTGATCCTGCCGAATACGACGCGGACATGCCGCGCGTTCAAGAGTACGTAATCAAATTCGAGCGAGTCTTTGCGACTGTACGTCGGTCCCACGGAGGCAGGCCGGCCGATGAAGTTCGCCGGGCACTTCAGGAGGGATTCAACACGGAAGGGCTGGTGGTGTGGAAGGAGGCAATAGATGATGCGGCTAGCCGCATCGCTGGAGAAATAACCGAAATCTAAGTCGAGTATTACCGCCGCACGCGGTGTTGCTTAAGTAGGAAGACCTGAAGCCCCGTCAGTGTGACTGGCGGGGCTTCAGGGGTGACGGCAAGGGCCGGCTTCCCGGTCGACGGTCAATATCGAGTCCTCGCGCCTCGCAGGTGGCCCTGTGATTGCGCTCCTGCTGATGGGCAGGTGGGTCGCTCGGGCGTGATCAGCTACCTGACGAGACGCGGGCCACCACCCTCGGCGCGGACGGTGGAGCCGCCGAGATCACCTCGGTAGGGTAGGTGCCGGTCGGCTCCGACCACCTAGATCCACACCGCCGGGGGGCGCCACGCATGGCTGATTCGTTCGCGCATCTGCACGTGCACACCGAGTACTCGATGCTCGACGGAGCGGCCCGGTTGAAGGACCTGTTCGCCGAGGCCAACCGGCTGGGCATGCCGGCGGTGGCGATCACCGACCACGGCAACATGCACGGCGCGAACGACTTCTACAACCAGGCGATGGCGGCCGGGATCACCCCGATCCTGGGCGTCGAGGCGTACGTGGCGCCGGAGTCGCGCTATCACAAGGCGCGGGTCAAGTGGGGTCGGCCGGAGCAGAAGAGCGACGACGTCTCGGGTAACGGCGCGATCACCCACAAGACCATGTGGGCGAAGAACGCGCAGGGTCTGAAGAACCTGTTCACCCTCAACTCGCGCGCCTCCATGGAGGGGCACTACGTCAAGTGGCCCCGGATGGACATGGAGCTGATCGCCGAGCACGCCGAGGGGATCATGGCCACGACGGGCTGCCCGTCGGGGGCGGTGCAGACCCGGCTGCGGCTGGGGCAGTTCGACGAGGCGCTCAAGGTCGCGGCGAGCTACCAGGACATCTTCGGCAAGGAGAACTACTTCCTGGAGATCATGGATCACGGCCTCTCCATCGAGAGTCGGGTCCGCGAGGGGCTCACCGAGATCGCTCGCAAGCTGGACATCCCGCCGGTGGTGACCAACGACTCGCACTACACGCACGAGGCGCAGGCCACGGCGCACGACGTGCTCTTGTGTGTGCAGACCGGCAGCAACATCGACGACCCCAACCGGTTCCGCTTCGAGGGCGGCGGTTACTTCGTCAAGAGCGCCGACCAGATGCGCGCGGTCGACTCGTCCGAGTTGTGGCAGCAGGGCTGCCGCAACACCCTGCTGGTCGCCGAGAAGGTCGACCCGAAGGGCATGTTCGAGTTCCACAACCTGATGCCACGCTTCCCGGTGCCCGAGGGTGAGACCGAGGAGTCCTGGTTCCGCAAGGAGACCTTCGCCGGGCTGGCCCGCCGCTACCCGAACGGCATCCCGGAGGGGCACGTCGTCCAGGCCGAGTACGAGCTGGGCGTCATCAACCAGATGGGCTTCCCGTCGTACTTCCTCGTGGTCGCCGACTTCATCCAGTGGGCGAAGAACCAGGGCATCGCGGTGGGCCCGGGCCGTGGTTCGGCGGCCGGCTCGCTCGTCGCGTACGCGTTGGGCATCACCGACCTGGACCCGATCCCGCACGGTCTGATCTTCGAGCGGTTCCTCAACCCCGAGCGGGTCTCGATGCCGGATGTCGACATCGACTTCGACGAGCGTCGGCGCGGCGAGGTGATCAAGTACGTCACCGACAAGTGGGGTGAGGACAAGGTCGCCCAGATCGCCACGTTCGGCACGATCAAGGCGAAGGCCGCGATCAAGGACTCGGCGCGGGTGCTCGGCTTCCCGTACGCCGTTGGTGACCGGATCACCAAGGCGATGCCGCCGGCCGTGATGGGCAAGGACATTCCGCTCACCGGCATCTTCGACCCGAAGCACCCCCGGTACGCCGAGGCGGGCGAGATCCGGGGCCTGTACGACTCCGACCCGGACGTCCGCAAGGTGATCGACACGGCCAAGGGCATCGAGGGGCTGATCCGGCAGACCGGTGTGCACGCCGCCGGCGTCATCATGTCCGCCGAGCCCATCATCGAGCACATCCCGCTGATGCGCCGGGACGCCGACGGGGCGATCATCACGCAGTTCGACTACCCGACCTGCGAGTCGCTCGGGCTGCTGAAGATGGACTTCCTCGGCCTGCGCAACCTGACGATCATCGACGACGCGGTCAAGAACATCGAGCTGAACCACGGCCTCAAGCTCGACCTGCTGGGCCTGCCACTGGACGACAAGGCCGCGTACGAGCTGCTGGCCCGCGGCGACACCCTGGGCGTGTTCCAGCTCGACGGCGGGCCGATGCGCTCGCTGCTGCGGTTGATGAAGCCGGACAACTTCGAGGACATCTCCGCCGTCCTGGCGCTGTACCGGCCCGGTCCGATGGGCGTCGACTCGCACACCAACTACGCGCTGCGCAAGAACAACCTCCAGGAGATCACCCCGATCCATCCGGAGCTGGAGGAGCCGCTGCGGGAGATCCTGGCGCCGACGCACGGCCTGATCGTCTACCAGGAGCAGGTGCAGCGCGCCGCCCAGATCCTCGCCGGCTACACGCTCGGCCAGGCGGACCTGCTGCGCCGGGCGATGGGTAAGAAGAAGAAGGAGATCCTCGACAAGGAGTTCATCCCGTTCCGGGACGGCTGCCGTGAGCGCGGCTACTCCGACGAGGCGATCCAGGCCGTGTGGGACGTCCTGGTGCCGTTCGCCGGGTACGCCTTCAACAAGGCGCACTCCGCCGCGTACGGCCTGGTCTCCTACTGGACGGCGTACCTCAAGGCGCACTACCCGGCCGAGTACATGGCCGGGCTGCTCACGTCGGTCGGTGACGACAAGGACAAGATGGCGCTGTACCTGTCCGAGTGCCGCCGGATGCGCATCCAGGTGCTGCCGCCGGACGTGAACACCTCGGCGGGGCCGTTCACCCCGGTCGGCAAGGACATCCGCTTCGGCCTGGCGGCGGTCCGCAACGTTGGCGCGAACGTGGTCGCCTCGATCATGCGGTGCCGCGAGGAGAAGGGCGAGTACGCCGACTTCTACGACTTCCTGTCCAAGGTGGACGCGGTGGTCTGCAACAAGAAGACCATCGAATCGCTGATCAAGGCGGGCGCGTTCGACTCCATGGAGCACCCCCGCAAGGGTCTGCTCGCGGTGCACGCCGACGCCATCGACGCGTACGCCGACGTCAAGCGCAAGGAGGCCGTCGGCCAGTACGACCTGTTCGGCGCCGGCTTCGGCGATGCGGACACCGGCAGCACGACGGTGATGCCGGTGATCGGCGACAGCGAGTGGGAGAAGCGCGACAAGCTGGCCTTCGAGCGCGAGATGCTCGGCCTGTACGTCTCGGACCACCCGCTGTTCGGCCTGGAACACATCCTGGGCGCGGCGGCCGACACCACGATCGCGTCCCTCGCCGAGGACGGCGCGGTGCCCGACGGGGCGGTCGTCACCCTCGCCGGCATCCTCTCCGGGGTGCAACGGCGGGTCACCAAGCAGGGCCGGGCCTGGGCCTCGGCCACCCTGGAGGACCTGGCCGGCGGCGTGGAGACGCTGTTCTTCCCGAACACCTACGAGGTGATCGGGCAGTACATCGCCGAGGACGCCATCGTGGTGGTCAAGGGCCGGGTGGACCGCCGCGACGACACCCCGCGCATCATGGCGATGGACATGTCCATGCCGGACGTCAGCACCAGCGCCACCAACAAGCCGGTCACCCTCACCATCCCGGTGCACCGGTGCACGCCGCCGCTCGTGGAACGGCTCAAGGAGACCCTGGTGCTGCACCCCGGCGACACCGAGGTACACGTGAAGCTGCTCAACGGCGGCCGTACCACCACCCTGCGGCTGGGACCGTTCCGGGTGGCGGCGACGACCGCGCTGATGGGTGACCTCAAGAGCGTCCTCGGCCCCGCCAACGTGAGCTGACCTGGCCGCGGTCCGGCCGGCATGCGCCGGCCGGACCGTCGGGCTCAGTCCCGGTCGGGAGCCGCGATCTCGCGGAGCTGGCCGTCGGTCAGGCGCAGCCACCGCTGTACGCCGATCTCGGCCAGGAACCGTTCGTCGTGGCTGACCACCACGAACGCCCCCTGGTACGCGGTCAGCGCGCTCTCCAACTGGGCGACGCTGACCAGGTCCAGGTTGTTCGTCGGCTCGTCGAGCAGCAGCAGTTGCGGCGCCGGCTCCGCGCAGAGCACGCAGGCGAGCGTCGCGCGCAGCCGTTCACCGCCGGAGAGCACCCCGACGGGCAGGTTGACCCGGGCGCCCCGGAACAGGAACCGGGCCAGCAGGTTCATCCGGCGCGCGTCCGGCAGGCTCGGCGCGTACGCGGCGAAGTTCTCCGCCACGGTGCGGTCGAGGTCCAGCAGGTCCAGGCGCTGCGACAGGTACGCGATCCGCCCGTCGGCCCGGCGGATCTCGCCGCCGGCCGGTTCGAGGTCGCCGTTGACGAGGCGCAGCAGGGTCGACTTGCCGACGCCGTTCGCCCCGGTGAGCGCGATCCGCTCCGGACCCCGGATCACCAGGTCGGCGCCGTCTCCGCCGAACAACTCCCGGTCGTCGAACCGGGCCCGCATCCCCGTACCCGTGAAAACCGTCCGTCCGGCCGGGACGGTGGTGTCCGGCAGGTCGACGACGATGCGGTCCTCCTCGCGGACGGCCCGGCCGGCCTCGTCCAGTCGGGCCTTGGCCTGACCGAGGCGGCTGGCGTGGGTGTCCTGGGCCTTGCCCGCCGACTCCTGCGCGCTGCGCTTCAGCCCACCGGCGACGATCCGGGCCAGCCCGGCGTTCTTCAGGTTCTTCGAGGCGTTACTGGCCCGCCGGTCGGCGCGTTCACGGGCCTGCTGCATCTCCCGCTTCTCCCGCTTGACCTCCTGCTCGGCGTTGCGCAGGTTGCTCTCGGCCACCTCCCGCGCCGCCTGCACCGCCTCGGTGTACGCGGTGAAGTTGCCCCCGAACCACCGGATGTCGCCGCGCTCCAGCTCGGCGATCCGGTCCATCCGATCCAGCAGCTCCCGGTCGTGGCTGACCAGCAGCAGGCACCCGGACCAGTCGGTGAGCACGTCGTAGAGCTTGTGCCGGGCCGCCACGTCGAGGTTGTTGGTCGGCTCGTCGAGCAGCAGCACGTCCGGGCGTCGGAGCAGCTGCGCCGCCAGCCCGAGGGAGACCACCTGGCCGCCGCTGAGCGTGTGCAGCGGCCGGTCGAGCGACAGGTCGCCCAGACCGAGGCGATCCAGCTCGGAGCGGGTGCGCTCCTCGATGTCCCAGTCGTCGCCGATGGTGGCGAAGTGCGTCTCGCTGGCGTCCCCGGCCTCGATGGCGTGCAGCGCCGCGATGCGTTCGGCGACGCCGAGCACCTGCGCCACGGCCAGGTCCCCGGCCAGCGGCAGGGTCTGCGGCAGGTACCCGAGCAGACCGTCGACGGTGACGCTGCCGCCGCTGGGCCGCAGCTCCCCGGCGATCAGGCGTAGCAGGGTGCTCTTGCCGGCGCCGTTGGGCGCGACCAGGCCGGTGCGACCGCCGGGCACGCTGAAGGACAGATCCGAGAAGACCGGGGTGTCGTCCGGCCAGGAGAAGGACAGGTTCGAGCAGACGATGAAAGCGTCAGACATGGTGCGTGACCTCAAGGGTGGGCTGGGCGTGCGTAAGCCGCCCGACGACGAACCGGGACCGGTGGAGCGACGAATGGCCACCTCGGCCGCGCGCACACGCGCCGAACCGATGGCCGAACACGTCCGGTCTCACCCGGAGATGTCGTCGTCACCCGCCATGTCTGGTCTCCCTGGTCGTACCGCTGACCCAACGAGGAGAGTCTAACAACGCATCCCCACCGCGCCACGGAGTTCCCGCCCCGACGCCGCCCAACTAGCCGCGATCTTGCACTTTCGGTTGCCGATACGCCGCTTTCGCATGTATTGATCCCCACAGAAAGTGCAAGATCGCCGAGGCTCAGGCTGGCGACCTCAGCGGGGGCGGTACTCGACCTCGGGGCGGCCGGGCGTGCCGTAGCGGGGGTGGCGGACAGCGCGGTCGATCGTCACCAGGTACTCCAGGTAGCGGCGGGCGGTCACCCGGGAGATGCCGGTCGCCGCGCTCACCTCGGTCGCGGAGAGCCCCGCCCCGGGAGTGGACCCGTCGGCCAGCGCGGCGCGTACCCGGGTGAGGGTCTGCACGTCGAGCCCCTTGGGCAGGCTGTGCCCGGTCGCGCCGCGCAGCGTGGCGAACATCCGGTCCACGTCGTGCTGGGCGGCCACCTCGCCGTCGGCGAGCGCCTGTGCCCGGTAGTCCGCGTAGCGGTCCAGCTTGTCGCGGAACGCCGCGAACGTGAACGGCTTGAGCAGGTAGTGCGTCACCCCGAGGGACACCGCGGTGCGCACCACAGCCAGGTCCCGCGCGGACGTCACGGCGAGGACGTCGACGCTGCTGCCGGCCGCGCGCAGCGCCCGGCAGACGTCCAGGCCGTGCAGGTCGGGCAGCCCAAAATCCAGGAGTACGAGGTCCACGTCGCCGCCGTCGTTGGCGCGCAGGGCCGCCATCGCCGCCCGTGCCGTGTGTGCCACGCCGACCACCGCGAAACCGGGCACCCGCTCGGTGTACGCGGCGTGCGCCTCGGCCAGCAGCGGCTCGTCCTCGACCACGAGCACCCGGATGTCGTTCACGACCGTGTCCCCGGGAGCCGGACGGTGAACAGGCTGCCGCCGGCGTCCGAGCGGGTCACCTCGGCGCTTCCGCCGTGACGGCGGACCACCTGCCCGATCAGCGCCAGCCCGAGCCCTCGCCCGGTGCTCTTGGTGGACCAGCCGCGCCGGAAGGCGTCCGCCACCCGCTCCTTCGCCAGCCCGGGTCCGCTGTCGGCGACCCGAACTACGAGTTCGTCGTCGATGGTGCCGACGAAGACCCGCACGCTGCGCGGCGGGGCTGTACCGGCGACGGCCTCCAGGGCGTTGTCGACCAGGTTGCCGACGACGGTGAGCAGGTCGTTGGTTGGTAGCGGGCTGTCGTCGAGGTGGCAGTCCGGTTCGATCACCAGGTCCACGCCGCGCTCTCCGGCCTGCGCGGACTTGCCGAGCAGCAGGGCGGCCAGGGCCGGCTCGGTGACCGCGTCGACCACCCGGTCGGTCAGTTGCTGGGCGAGGGCGAGGTCCCGGGTGCCGAGTCGAACCGCCTCGTCGGCGCGGCCCAGCTCCACCAGCGTGAGGACGGTGTGCAGCCGGTTGGCCGACTCGTGCGTCTGCGCCTGCAACGCCTGGGTGAGCGCGCGCACCGAGTCCAGCTCGCTGGCCAGGGTCCGTAGCTCGGTCTGGTCGCGCAGGGTCAGTACGGTGCCGAGCGCCGCCCCCTCGAAGCGGGCGGTCCGCTGGTTGGCCACGAGCACCCGGTCACCGGCCAGCAGAGGCTCGTCGAGGGCGTCGCGGCCGGCCGCGAGCAGCTCGGCCACCGCCGGGGGCAGGTCGACCTCGGCCACCGGCTGGTCGGTGACCGGCTCGTCGGCGTCGAGGCCCAGCAGTCGCCGGCCCTCGTCGTTGATCAACGCCACCCGTCGGTCGGTGGTCAGCACCACGAGACCCTCGCGCACCGAGTGCAGGACCGCGTCGTAGTACTCGTACATCCGGGTCATCTGCGTCGGTCCCAGGCCGTGGGTCTGGCGACGCAGGCGGCGGCTGAGCAGCCACGAACCGGTCGCGGCGAACGCGAGCGCCGGTACCGCGACGCCGAGCAGCACGGGGAGCTGGCGCAGCAGCTTCCGGTTGATCGCGCGGGTGGTGATGCCCACCGAGACCAGGCCGACGATGCGCCCCTGCTGGTCGTACACCGGGACGACCGCGCGCACCGACTCGCCCAGCGTTCCGACGTTGGTGGTGGTGAACGCGTGGCCCGCCAGGGCGGGCCCGATCTCGCCGACGAACGGCTCGCCGATCTGGTCCAGCGTGGGATGGGAGAAGCGGGTGCGGTCGGGGGCCATCACGACCACGAAGTCCGTGCCCGTGGCCTTGCGGGTCGAATCGGCGTACGGCTGGAGGATGCGGGCGGGGTCGGCGGTCGTGAGGGCCGCGCGGACGTCGGGGGAGCCGGCGACGGTCTGGGCGACCGCGAGCACCTCCTCCCGCGCGGCCTGGCGGGAGTCGACGCGGGCCAGCCAGACGGCGCCCGCCGCCCCGGCCAGCACGAGCAGGGTGACCACCACCGCCTGGAGGGCGAAGAGCTGCCCCGCGATGCTCCACTGCCGTCGGGCCACCTCCGGCACCTCCTCGGACTTCTCCGGTCAGCGGTGAACAGAATGACCGCAAGGCTGTCAATGGGTGAGACGCGCTTCACATTGTCGACATGGACACCACCGCATCCACCACCACGGCGGAACCGTCGGCCCGCCGGGACCGTACCCGTTACCTGTACCTGGCCGTCATCGTGGCCGTGCTCGCCGGCATCGTCGTCGGCCTGGTCGCCCCCGATTTCGGCAAGGAACTCAAGCCCATCGGCACGGGCTTCGTCAACCTCATCAAGATGATGATCAGCCCGGTCATCTTCTGCACCATCGTGCTCGGCGTCGGTTCGGTCCGGCAGGCCGCGAAGGTCGGCAAGGTCGGCGGCCTGGCCCTCGGCTACTTCCTGACCATGTCGACCGTGGCGCTCGCCATCGGCCTGGTCGTCGGCAACATCATCCACCCCGGCTCCGGCCTCAACCTGGGCCAGGACCTCGCGGGCGCCGGCAAGGCCGCCGCCGGAGACGAGGCCGGCGGTACGACCGAGTTCCTCCTCGGGATCATTCCGACGACGCTGCTCTCCGCGCTCACCGAGGGCGAGGTGCTCCAGACGCTCCTGGTGGCGCTGCTCGTCGGCTTCGCCGTGCAGGCGCTGGGCCGGCGCGGCGAGCCCGTGCTCGGCGCGATCGCCGTCATCCAACGGGTCGTCTTCAAGGTCCTTGCCATGATCATGTGGCTGGCGCCGGTCGGCGCGTTCGGCGCGATGGCCGCCGTGGTCGGCGCGACCGGCGTGGACGCCCTCAAGAGCCTCGCTGCGATCATGGTCGGCTTCTACGTCACCTGCCTGATCTTCGTGCTGGTGGTGCTGGGCGCGCTGCTCTGGTTCATCGCCCGGATCTCGATCTTCTCGCTGCTGCGCTACCTGGGCCGGGAGTTCCTGCTGATCCTGTCGACGTCGTCGTCGGAGTCGGCGCTGCCCCGGCTGATCGCGAAGATGGAGCACTTCGGCGTCAGCAAGCCGGTCGTCGGCATCACCGTGCCGACCGGCTACTCGTTCAACCTCGACGGCACGGCCATCTATCTGACCATGGCGTCGCTGTTCATCGCCGACGCGCTGGGCAAGCCCCTCGCGGTCGGGGAGCAGATCTCGCTGCTGCTGTTCATGGTGATCGCGTCCAAGGGCGCGGCCGGCGTCACCGGCGCCGGGCTGGCCACGCTGGCCGGTGGCCTCCAGTCGCACCGCCCGGACCTCGTCGACGGGGTCGGCCTGATCGTCGGCATCGACCGCTTCATGTCCGAGGCGCGGGCGCTGACCAACTTCGCCGGCAACGCGGTGGCGACCGTGCTGGTGGGCACCTGGACCGGCGAGTTCGACCGGGAGCGGGCGGCCGAGGTCCTGCGCGGCGACGACCCGTTCGACGAGGCGACCATGCTCGACGACCACGACGACGAGGAGTCCGAGCCGCGGCGGTCCGACGAGCAGACGGCCAGCGTGCCGGCCTGACCTCGATCCACTCCGGATCGGCGATGTGGGGGCATCTCGCTCGCGGGGATACCCCCACATTGCCGACCTTGTGTCGATCATCGCCGCTCATTCGACGCGAAACTCACCGTCCCAGAGAGGCGGCGTGGAGAATGGGATGCCGGGGAGGGGCGCCGCGACGACTCGGGGGAGTTAGGCGTGCGCGGACCGAGCCTCCTGGGCCGGCTTCGTCGCCGTGACCCGAGCGGCGCCGTGCTGCGACGCGCGGCCCGGCTGACCCTGGTCGCGTCCGTCCTCTTCTACGCCTGCCGCTACGGCGTGGACAGCCCGCTGCTCGCCACGTACGCGCTGTTCGGCACGATCGCCGCCGGGGCGTTCGCGCAACTGCCCGGCCCGGCGTCACAACGGGCGCGGATCCTGGTCACGTCGCTGCCGGCGGTCTGGGCGTTGATCGCCGCCGGCACGCTCCTGGCATGGAGCACCTGGGCGGCGGCCGGCGGGATGCTGGTCATCGGGTTCGTCGTGGCGTTCGCCGGGGTCGGCAACCCGCGACTAGTGGGTCTGGCAAGCGCGTTCCAACTCTTCTACATCCTGGCGTCGTTCCCGCCGTACCAGCCGGGCAGCCTGCCGCAGCGCCTCGGCGGGGTGACCCTCGCGATCGTGCTGCTCGCCGCGGCGGAGGTGGTGCTCTGGCCCGACCCGGTGCCCGTCTCCTACCGGCACCTGCTCGCCCGAGCGGCGGACAGTGTCGCGGCCTTCGTCGACGCCACCGCCGACGTGCTGACCGCCCCCGGCCACGGGGCCCCGGACGGGCGGCGCGAGCGGGCGTACGACCTCGTGGCACTGCTCGGGCTGGGCCGCAACTCCCCGGAGTCGGCGCCCACGGCGGCCGGAGCGCAGGACCGGGCGCTGCGGATCGCCGCGGCGGCGCTGCGGGAGGTGCTGGCCACGGCGGACCGGCTCGCGACGGACGCCCCATCGACGCCGATTCCGGACCTGGCGGCGACGCGGCTGCTGCGCCCGTGCGCCGACGCGATCCGGGCCGCCAGCCGTAGCCTGCTCTCCGACGCGCCCCAGGTGGACCTGCGGGACCTGGACGCCGCGATCGACGCGGCTGAGCCGTCGGTGGGATCGGGCCCGCCGGACGTACCCCGGATGTGCCGGGACGCGACCGCGCTGGCCCTCGCCGACCAGGTACGGATCTTCGCCGTCGGCACCCGGATCGCCGCCGGGGCGCGCGTCGACGTCGACGCCTACCCCCGGCTCTTCGAGTACGCGCGACACGGCGCGTGGACGCTGTACTGGCGGCAGTTCCGCGCCCACCTCGCGCCCCGCTCCGCGCACCTGCACAGCGCGCTACGACTGGCGGTGGCGCTGGCGATCGCCCGGGTGGCGGCCGGGGCGCTGCACCTCAACCACGGCTTCTGGGTACTCCTGGCGACTCTCACCGTCCTGCGCACCTCGGCCGCCGACACCCGCACCGCGCTGCGACCCGCCGTGCTCGGCACCATCGCGGGCGTGGTCGCGAGCGGCCTGCTGGTGCTCGTCGTGCAGGAGCCGGTCGTGTACGCCGTCGTACTGCCGGTCTCGTTGCTGCTGGCGTTCGGTGTCGGACGCCTACTCGGCCCGGTGTGGCAGCAGGCGCTGTTCACCCTGCTGCTGACCGTCGTGTTCACCCAGCTCAGCCCCGAGGGGTGGCGACTCGCCGAGGCGCGGCTGGTCGATGTCGGGCTCGGCGCGGTGATCGGCGTGCTCGCCGGTGTGGCCATGTGGCCGCGCGGCGCCGGCCACGACCTACGGCACAACGCCGCCCGCTACCTGACGGCCAGTGGGGAGGCGGTCGAGCGGACCGTCGAGGCGGTGCTCGGCGACGCGCCGCCTCCCGAGCACGACTTCGACCGGGTCCGCCGACGGATGGTCCTCGTCGACTCGTCCTACTGCCAGTACCACTCCGAGCGCCACGACCCACGGCGCGCTCAGCTGAACTGGGACGCCGCCCTGAGCGCCGGACACCACGTGGTACCCGGTGCCGAGTCGCTGCTGCGCCGGAATCCGCCCGGCTGCCTGGCCGCCTGGCCGGCGGCCGGGGCACTGCTGCGGGACACGGCCGGGCACCTGCGGTCGGCGTACGACGACCTGGCCGGCGAGGTGACGCAGGGGCAGCCGGCCGGGCCGATGCCCGTACCGATCGACTGCGTCGACGAGGTCGACCGGCTCCGCCCACTGCTCGGCGACGCCGACCCGGCTGCGGTACGGCACCTGGTGGAGGTCGACAGGTGGCTCGCCGGGCTCGCCGACAGCCTCACCCGGATCCACCCGGACGCCGACGCGCCCCGGCGGCCCTGAGCCGGCCCGGTCAGGGGATGACGGGCAGGCCGCTGTGGTACAGGTGCTCGAACTGCCGGTGAACCCAGAGGATGCGGCCGTCCGGGCGGACGACCTTGCGCAGATCGGCGATGGTGACGTCCTGGGCACGCAGCGCGGCGTGCAGCGTCCGGAGGGTGGCGCCCTCGGCGATGATCGGCGCCGGCGGTGCGCCCGGGGTCTGCTCCGCCAGGCCTGCGCTGTGGTCGTCGGCGGTGAGGTGGTCGACGGCCTCCGCCGCAGCGTTCAGTGTCTCGTTGGCCAGCGAGACCTGCTCTTCCACGGCCTTCCACTGCTCGTCGCTGAACTCCAGTTTGAGCTCGGCCACGCCAACGCCGAGCAGGGGCTTCAGGAGCATCGTGGTGGCCTGCAGGAGCGGGACGGCCCGGACCCACCATTCCCGGGCGACGTCGATGGAGTAGACGCCGGCATCGCCTCGAGTGGGCTCCAGGACGTGCACGGGCTGAAGCGAGTGCTCGCAGTACAACGTCAGCCGCATCCGGATGGAGGTCCACTGCGGATTGCGTAGGGAGGACTCGACGGGAGTGAGGGTGAAGAGGCGCGGCCCGTCCGCGGCCTCGTCGTTGAGCTGCCACATCAGGGCCGTCAGCCGGGCGTTCACGCCCGCGAGGTTGGCCTTGACGGTGTCGCTGAGTTCGGTGACCCGCTGACTCAGCCCACGCACGTGCCGGTCTACCAGGGCCACGCCGTCCTGCAGCACCGCGAGCGCGTCGTGGCCGGCGTGCGACCCTCCCAGCAGCGCGTCGATGGCCGGGAAGGCGTCGCAGCTGGAGACGGGACACTGCGCCACGCTCTGCCGGTGCACGTCGCGCAGCTTGACGAGCTTGTCGACGTCGAACAAGCCCGCGCCGGGTGTGGGCAGGCCGCACCCGTCACGGCAGGCAACGAGGGCGACGGTGGTCAGGCCGGGCCAGAACCGTTCGATGCAGTAGCGGATCTCGTCGGTGACCTGTCGCAGGTAGGTGACGGCATCCGGGCCACGGACCTGGACCTGGACACCGACTCCTGCACGCACCGTGAGCAGCGCGCGGGCGCCGTACCGGCTCTCCAGGACCACGCCCTGCTGCCAGTGCACGCCCTGCATCGAGTCGGGCTCCGTGTAGCGCTGGTGGTGCAGCCGGACGATGAGCCGGTACATCAGCGATTCGGGAATGACCACGGGACCCGCCGGGCCCTCCGAGATCCGGCACACCTCCAGGTACTCGCGGTCGCCGGGACGGAAGTCGACCCACGCTCCGCGCAGGTCCGGCTGCGCGGCGGGGACGAGCTGCGCGATGAGGCTCACCGGCTCCCGCGAGGCGTCCGGTGAGACCTGGTACGTCAGCTCGAAGCGGCCCATGAGCGCCAGGAACAGTCGCTGCTGCTCCCTGGTGTAGCGCGTTCCGTCGGGCGCCTGCGCGGCACCCCAGAGGCTGCCGAGCATGCGGTGTGGAACGAGACCGAGGGCGTCGACGGCGTCCCGACTGTCGAGGACGGCGGCGATCGCGACGTTGAGCCAGTCCGGTTGGAGGATCACGAACGCGGCCAACGCGTCGTCGTCCGCGTAGTAGATCCACTTTCCCAGGTGGTGGGCGTTGCTGGCCAACGCCCGGGCCTGGGCGGCGGTGAGCCCCTGCGCCTCGGCCACCGTCTCGAAGTCGCGGTAGTCGATCACCTGCTGACCGTCGGCGGTGACCACCCCGATCGTCCGCTGCCAGCTCGCCGGATAGTTGCGGTGTACGTGCGGGAGCGTGCCGGCGGCCACGGAGATCGCCTCCCGCAGCGCCTCCAGCCGGTCGTCCGGGACGGCGCTGTCGACCTCGTGGAAGCCGATGATCAGATCGCCGAAGCGCTGCTTGAGGTGCTGTTCGTCGATGGCGTCCGCCCGCGAGGTCGGCCCGCCGTGCGACGCGACGACGAGCACCCGGGCATCCGGGGCCCGGTGGGCGATCATGGCGATCCAGGACTCCACCATGCCGGCCACGACACCCGGACGGGGTTTCCAGACGACGACGTAGACGGCCGGGGCGCTGAAGAACAACTGGTGCGCCGGCTGGTAGGCCTGCTGGCCGCCGAAGTCCCACCCGTTCAGGGTGATCTCCCGACCGGCGTGGGTCACCACCAGCGACTTGATGTCCATGCCCTGCGTCTGGTGACGATCCCGCCAGGGTTCGCCTCGCAACGCCCCGAGCAGGGAACTCTTCCCCGCCTCGCCGGCGCCCACGAACAGGAGCTTCGCCTCCGAGATCGGGATCCCGTCGGTGGCGACATTCCGGAGAAACGCCAGTAGGGCCTCCATGCCCTCCGCCTCGGCGGCCAGCACCTCGGGCGGCAGTGGGTTGTCGCCCACGACGAGCGTCCGGAGCTCTGCGAGCCGACCGATGGCGTCGGGTAAGGCGCTGAACTCATTGTCCTGCAGGAACAGGCCGGTGAGGGTGGTCCAGGCCGGGACGGCATCGGGCAAGGTGGTGAGCTGATTTCTGCCCAGGTGAAGGTCGACGAGGGCGGTCCAGGCGGCAACGGCGTTGGGTAGGGCGGTGAGCCTGTTGTCGTACAGGTCCAGATTGACGAGGGCGGTCCAGCCCGCGACGGCGTCGGGCAGGGCGATGAGGCGATTGGTTCTCATGTGCAGGTCGGCTAGGGCGGTCCAGGCGGCGACGGCGTCGGGTAGCGCGAAGAGCTGGTTGCCGTTCAGGTACAGGATCTCAAGGCGGGTCCAGGCGGCGACGGCGTCGGGTAGCGCGGTGAGCTGGTTGTTGTCCAGGTGCAGCTGAGTGAGGGCGGTCCAGCCCGCGACGGCGTCGGGCAGTGCGAAGAGCTGGTTGCCGTCCAGGAACAGGATCTCAAGGCGGGTCCAGGCGGCAACGGCGTCGGGCAGCGTGGTGAGCTGGCTGTGGTCCATGTCGAGCCGTTCCAGGGCGGTCCAGCCCGCCACGGCGTCCGGCAGCTCGCCGAGTTCGTTCCGATCCATGTTGAGGTGCGTCAGGGCGGTCCAGCCCGCGACGGCGTCGGGCAGCGTGGTGAGCTGGTTGCGGTCCAGGTCGAGCTGTTCGAGGGTGGTCCAGGCGGCGACGGCGTCGGGCAGCGTGGTGAGCCGGTTGTCGCTCAGGGTGAGCTGTTCGAGGGTGGTCCAGGCGGTGACGGCGTCCGGCAGCTCGCCGAGTTCGTTGTGATTCATGTTGAGGTGCGTCAGGGCGGTCCAGCCCGCGACGGCGTCGGGCAGCGTGGTGAGCCGGTTGCGGTCCAGGTCGAGCTGTTCGAGGGTGGCCCAGGCGGCGACGGCGTCCGGCAGCGTGGTGAGCCGGTTGTCGCTCAGGGTGAGCTGTTCGAGGGTGGTCCAGGCGGCGACGGCGTCGGGCAGCGTGGTGAGCCGGTTGTCGCTCAGGGTGAGCTGTTCGAGGGTGGTCCAGGCGGCGACGGCGTCGGGCAGCGTGGTGAGCCGGTTGTCGCTC
>NZ_JBEXUR010000029.1:41544-62062 GCF_040614415.1 Micromonospora sp. NPDC005979
CAGCGTGGTGAGCCGGTTGTCGCTCAGGGTGAGCTGTTCGAGGGTGGTCCAGGCGGCGACGGCGTCGGGCAGCGTGGTGAGCCGGTTGTCGCTCAGGTCGAGCACGGTGAGAGACGTCCAGCCGGCGACGGTGTCCGGCAGGGTGTCCAGCTTGTTGTTGGCCAGATCGAGGCTGACGACCTCGGCGAGAGCCCGGGTGTCGCGCAGCAGCTCGGTGAGGTCTTCTGAGGTGAGATCGAGACCGCTCAGGTCGACATCCCCGGCGGTGGAGGCATCAATGCGTTGCCGGGCCTCGACAAGCCTGCCGTCGCTCATGCCCCAGCAGCGTAGTCCCTCGTGCACAGTCGGTATCGCCGGCCGGGTCGGCCCCCTCCGTGCCGCGACCGGAGGCCACTGGCAGGCCGCCCATTGCCGATTGGTCGTGGCTCACCGCCGGTGACCAGTCCTAACGTCGGTGGCATGGAGATCGCGCAGGCGCAGCAGTTGTGGAAGCCGGAGCCCGGCTGGTTGAACACCGCCTCGTACGGGTTGCCGCCCGAGCCGGGCTGGACGGCGTTGCAGGACTCCCTGGCCCAGTGGCGTGTCGGCAGCACGTCCTGGGAGGGCTGGGGCGACTCGGTTCAGCGGGCCCGGACGACGTTCGCCGGTCTGATCGGGGTGCCCGACGTCGACGTGGCCGTCGGCTCGACGGTCTCCCAGATGCTCGCGCCGGTGGCGGCGTCCCTGCCGGCCGGCGCCACCGTGGTCGTTCCGGACATCGAGTTCACCTCGAACCTGTTCCCCTGGCTGGTGCAGGAGGAGCGCGGCGTCACGGTCCGCACCGTGCCGGTGGACGGGCTCGTCGAAGCGATCGACGCCGACACGGACGTGGTCGCGTTCAGCCTGGTGCAGTCGTCCGACGGCGCCGTCGCCGCGTACGACGAGATCGTGGCCGCCGCCCACGCGCACGGCGCGCTGGTGGTGGTGGACGCGAGCCAGGCGTGCGGGTGGCTGCCGTTCGACGGCGGTCGGGCCGACGTGGTGGCCGTGGGCGGCTACAAGTGGCTGATGAACCCGCGCGGCACCGCGTACGCCTATCTGGCCCCGGCCCTGCGCGAGCGTCTGCGCCCGGACGCGGCCGGCTGGTTCGCCGGCCGGGACCCGCACGCCTCCTACTACGGCCTGCCGTTGCGGTTGGCGGACGATGCCCGCCGGTTCGACATCTCGCCGGCCTGGTTCAGCTGGGTGGGCGCGGCCCCCGCCATGGAGCTGGTCGCCGAGATCGGCGTGCCGGCGATCCAGGCGCACAACGTGGCGCTGGCCAACCGGTTCCTGACCGGCCTGGGCCGGCCGGCGGGGGACAGCGCCATCGTCGCCGTCGACGTGCCCGACGCGGAACAGCGCCTCGCGGCGGCCGGCATCCGGGCGGCGGTCCGGGCCGGCCGGGTCCGCGCCTCGTTCCACCTCTATTCGACCGAGGCGGACGTGGACGCGGCGCTGACGGCGCTCGTCGACTGAGGCCGGAAGGCCGGCCGTGCCCCGCGGTGGGGCACGGCCGGCCTGGTGTTCAGGAGCAGACGCTGAAGCTCGCGTACGTGTACGCGAGGGGCTGCCACTCCAGATCAGGCCCGAGGCTCATGTCCCATTTGCCGTCGGCGAGGCGCCCGAAGTAGACGAAGTTGCTGCCGAGCCCGTCGTAGTAGAACCAGCCGTCACCCTCGTACGTGGCGACGACCATCGCCGTCGCGACGGCCCTGATTCGTAGGCGCATGTGCATCCCCCTCGTGGCTGGCGGGCAGCTGTCATAGGGGTAGATGCTCGGCCGGGTCAGGGAGTTCACGGCGAACTGAGATTCGGGCTCAGGCCAGGTGACCGCCGATCTTCGTGTAGCCGCGCAGCAGGTCCCGGGAGATGATGAGCCGCTGCATCTCGTCAGTGCCCTCGAAGATGCGGTAGAGCCGGACCTGCCGGTACCAGCGTTCGATGGGCAGCTCCCGGGTGTAGCCCATGCCGCCGTGGATCTGGAGCACCCGGTCGACGACCCGGTTGACCATCTGCGCGCCGTAGAGCTTGCCCATCGACGACGCGTGTCGGGGGTCGAGGCCCTGGTCGACGGTCCACGCCGAGCGCAGGATCAGCCAGCGGGCCGCCTCCAGTTCGGTCTCCGAGTCGGCGATCATCCACTGGATGGCCTGGTTGCTGCCGATCTTCGCGCCGAACGTCTCCCGGGTGTTGGCGTACTCGATGGCCATCTGCAGGACCCGCTCGGCGATGCCGACGGCGTGCGACGGGATGGTGTAACGGCCCTTGCCGATCCACTCCATGCCGAGGGCGAAGCCCTGCCCGATCTCGCCGAGGATATTGCGGTGCGGCACGCGTACGCCGTCGAAGATCAGCGACGCCGGGCCGCCCTCGCCCATGGTCTGGATGAACTCCGAGCGCCAGCCCATGGCCCGGTCCACCAGGAAGGCGGTCGCGCCGCCGTTGCGGGCGCCCTTCTCCCGGTCGGTCACCGCGACCACGATGGCGAAGTCGGCGTCGTGACCGCCGGTGATGAAGGTCTTCTCACCGTCGAGGATCCAGTCGTCGCCGTCCCGGCGGGCGGAGAGCCGGATGTTGGCGGCGTCCGAGCCGGCGCCCGGTTCGGTGATCGCGAAGCAGGACCGGCGCTCACCCTCGATCGTCGGGATGAGGAACTCCCGCTTCTGCTCCTCGGTGGCGTGGAACAGGATGTTGTCGGCCTCGCCGCCGAAGCGGAACGGCACGAACGTGTGGCCCAGCTCGGTCCAGATCAGCGACTGGAGGACGGCCGGCAGGTTCATCCCGCCGTACTCCTCGGGGGTCGCGAGACCCCAGAAGCCGAACTTGCGGGCCTTGAGTTGCAGCTCGCGGACCTCGGAGTGGTCCAGACTCGGCTGGTGGGCCCGCTCCCGGCGAAGCACCTCCGCCTCCAGCGGCATCACCTCGCGTTGGATGAACGACCGGGCGGTGTCCCGCACCGCCCGCTCCTCGTCGGTGAGCGAAAAGTCCACGATGGTCCTCCTGGCGTCGGCGCGGCCGGTCACCACTAAACTAGCGGTGTAAGTTTTGTTGAGTCCAGTCCCGCGAGGAGCGTTGTGCCCCGACCCCGCCAGCCCCGGCTCACCCGGCAGCTGATCGTCGAGACAGCCACCGCGCTGATCGACGCCGAGGGCCTGCCCGCCTTCTCCACCCGCCGGCTCGCCGCCGCCCTGGGCGTCCAGGGGCCCTCGCTCTACAACCACTTCGCCACCAAGGACGAGATCCTCGACGCGGTCGCCGACGGGGTCACCGGCGCCGTCGACACCAGCGGATTCGCCAGCCGCGACTGGGCCGCCGCGCTGCGCGGGTGGGCGTGGTCGTACCGGCGGGCGCTCACCGCGCACCCGAACATCGTGCCGTACCTGGCGCAGGGCCCGGGTCGGCGTCCGGCCGCGCTCGCCATGGCGGACGCGGTCTACGGCGGTCTCGTCCGCGCCGGCTGGCCGCCGGCCCGGGCCACCCACATCGGCGCGGCGCTGCGCTACTTCGTGGCCGGGTCGGCGCTCGGGTCGTTCGCCCGCGGCTTCGTCGAGGACCCCGAGCTGTACGCCGCGCACTACCCGCACCTGCGCCAGGCGCACCGGCTCGCCGAGCACCAGCAGAGCGTCGACGAGGGCGCCTTCGCCCTCGGCCTGGACGCGCTGCTGCACGGCCTCGCCGCCGAGTACGACCGCGCCCTCGGCCCCCTCGGCGCGGTGGAGTCGGGCCAGTCCAGCGGGTAGCGTCCAAACTCCCAGCGCTAGTTTCGTCGTCCGCCCGCCGCTGAGCCGCCCGTCGACCACCCCCCGAAGGGACGCCATGGACCTCGCCGCACCGCCGTCGCCGCTCCCCGACCTCCTGTGCCTCCGACGTCACCTGCACATCGGCGGCGAGTGGACGCCTCCCGCCGGCACCGGCGTGCTCGACGTGGAGAATCCGAGCACCGGCGACACCGTCGGCCAGGTCCCGGCCGGCACGGCGGCCGATGTGGACGCCGCCGTCGCCGCCGCCCGCGCCGCCTTCGCGGGTTGGGCGGCCACCGCGCCCGCGGAACGCTCCGCGCACCTCGACCGGCTGCACACCGCGCTCGCCGCCCGTGCCGACGACCTCGCCCGCACCATCGCCGTGGAGCAGGGCTCGCCGCTCAAGCTCGCCACCCGCGTGCAGGTCGGTCTCCCGCTGACGGTGCTGCGCGACCACGTCGCGCTCGCCGCCCGTCCGCCGGTCGAGGAGAGCATCGGCAACTCCCTCGTCGTCCGCGAGCCGATCGGCGTGGTCGGCGCGATCACCCCGTGGAACTACCCCCTGCACCAGGTGATGGCCAAGGTGGCGTCCGCGCTCGCCGCCGGCTGCACGGTCGTGCTCAAGCCGAGCGAGCTGACCCCGCTGACCGCGTACCTGCTCTTCGACGCGGTCACCGAGGCCGGCCTGCCGCCGGGCGTGCTCAACCTGGTCCCCGGCACCGGCGCGGTGGCGGGCGAGGCGCTCGCCGGGCACCCGGACGTCGACCTGGTGTCGTTCACCGGCAGCACCGCCACCGGCGCCCGGATCATGCGTCTCGCCGCCGACCGGATCGCGCGCGTCGCGCTTGAGCTGGGTGGCAAGTCCGCCAACGTGATCCTGGGCGACGCCGACCTGGCGACCGCGGTCAAGGTGGGCGTGGGCAACGCCCTGCTCAACTCCGGGCAGACCTGCACGGCGTGGACCAGGATGCTGGTGCACCGCGACCGATACGACGAGACGCTCGACCTGGTCGCGGCGGCGGTCTCCGGTTACCGCCTCGGCGACCCGTTCGACCCGGCCACCCGGCTCGGCCCGCTCGTCTCCGCCGCGCAGGCGCAGCGGGTACGCGGCCACGTCGACCGGGCGCTCGCCGACGGCGCGCGGCTGGTCGTCGGCGGCCCGGACGCCCCGGTCCCGGCGCGGGGGCACTTCGTCGCCCCGACCGTCTTCGCCGACGTGCACCCGAACAGCGCGCTCGCCCAGGAGGAGGTCTTCGGCCCGGTCCTCGCGGTCATCCCGTTCGACGACACCGACGAGGCCGTGGCCATCGCCAACAACTCGCGGTACGGGTTGGCCGGCGCGGTCTGGTCCGCCGACACCGACGCGGCGCTCGCGGTGGCGCGACGCCTGCGCACCGGGGCCGTCGACATCAACGGCGCGCCGTTCAACCCGCTCGCTCCCTTCGGCGGCTACAAGCAGTCCGGCCTCGGCCGGGAGTTGGGCACGCACGGGCTCGCCGAGTTCTGCGAGGTAAAGGCGATCCAGCGATGACCGGCCCCGAGCTGTCTCCGACCGCGCCGGGCGGTGCCGCCGAGCCGGCGTCCGCGCCGGTCGTCGTCCGCGCGCTGGTCGCCCGCGAACGGGGGGCCGAGCTGCGGGTCGAGCGGGTACGACTGCCCGCGCCCGGCCCCGGCGAGGTGCGGGTGACGATTCGGGCGGCGGGTGTCTGCCACTCCGACCTGTCCATGGTGAACGGCACGATCGCCGCGAGGTTCCCGCTGGTGCTCGGGCACGAGGCGACCGGGGTGGTGGCCGAGGTCGGGCCGGGCGGCGGGCTGACGGTCGGCACGCCGGTGGTGCTCAACTGGGCGCCCGCCTGCCGGGCCTGCTGGTGGTGCCGACGCGGCGAGCCGTGGCTCTGCGCCGACACGACGGCACCGACCGTGCCGCGGGGCGAGACCGAGGACGGGGTTCCGCTGCACCTGACGCTCGGTCTCGGCGCGCTCGCCGAGGCGGTGGTGGTGCCGGAGAGCGCCGTCGTACCGATCCCCGTCGGCCTGCCGGTCGAGCAGGCCGCGCTGCTCGGCTGCGCGGTGCTCACCGGCCTCGGCGCGGTCCGGAACACCGCCCGGGTGGCGTCCGGCGAGTCGGTCGCCGTCGTCGGGCTCGGTGGGGTCGGGCTGGCCGTGCTCAGCGCGGCACGCCGCGCGGGTGCCACGACGATCCTCGCCGTGGACGTGGCCGAGGCGAAGCGTGACCTCGCCCTGGCTGCGGGAGCCACCGACTTCCTGCTCTCCGACGACCGGCTCTCCAAGGAGGTGCGGGCCCGCACCGAGGGGCGGGGCGTCGACCACGCCTTCGAGTGCGTGGGCCGGGCCGCCACCATCCGTGCGGCCTGGCGGCTCACCCGGCGCGGGGGCTCGGTCACCGTGGTCGGCATGGGCGCGAAGGACGACATGGTCAGCCTCGGCGCGCTCGACATCTTCCACTCCGCCCGTACGCTGCGCTCCTCGGTGTACGGCTCGTCCGACCCGGACCGTGAGGTGCCGGTGCTGGCCGCCGAACTGGCCGACGGCACGCTGGACCTGCGCGTGCTGGTCAGCGGCACGATCGGGCTGGGCGAGGCGCCCGCCGCGTTCGACCGGCTAGCCCGAGGCGAGGGTGCCCGCTGGGTGGTGACACTGGACTGAGCCGAGCAGGCTCACCCGCTGGCGATCTCCGGCCGGCGGCACCGGCCGGAGATCGGCTTCGCTCAGAAGGGTGGTGCGTCCTCGCCCATCAGCGCCAGTACGACGCCACCCCGTCCGCTCTTGAGGCTCTGGACCACGACCTTGCCGGTGCTGCCGTCGGGCAGCTCCAACGTGAAGGTCTTGCCGATCGCGTTCTTGGGACCATTTCCGGCGCTGTTGGCGGGACGGAAGTCGCCGGCCCACGGCCGGGTCCCACCTTTGCGGGCGGGCTCGGCGAAGAGGGCGGCGGTGCCAGGGGTCCTGGTGCCGTCCGAGGAGAGAAGCACTGAGGCGCTGCGATAGGTAGCCATATGCGCCAAGGCTATCCCGGAGTGCCGCGGTTCGCGGCAGATGACGGCGCGGGTAGACGTCGACCGCCGCCGGCCCGGACGCCTTTGTCCCGGGCAGCCGGCCACCGGGGTCACGCGGCGGCGCCGAGCACCCACTGTCTGGTCTCGGCGATGAAATCGGCCGGGAAGCCGAGACTGAACCCGGTGGCCGTCTCCAGTCGCAGGGCCAGTTCCGGGGGCAGCGTGACCGCGGTGCAGCCCAGGTTGTCCCGGAGTTGTTCCACGGTCCGCGCACCGATGATCGGCAGCACGCCGCTGCGGTGGCGGGTCCAGGCGAGGGCCACCTGCGCCGGGGTGACGCCCAGCTCGCCGGCGACCTCCTGCACCACCCGCGCCACACTGAGGTCGCGGTCGCCGATCGTGTCCCGGCTCAGCCGCGTCCTCTCCTGCGGCGGGCCGGCGTTGTACTTGCCGGACAGCACGCCGCCGCCGAGCGGGCTCCAGGCCGTCACGGTCATGCCGTACGCCTCGGCCATGGGCAACAGTTCCCGCTCGGCGTCGCGGTTGACGAGGCTGTACGGCACCTGGAGGCCTGGCCGAGCTGGTACGTCGGGCGGTCGGTGCCGGCCACGAGGCCGCCCAACCGTGGGTGCAGGCGACCGCCGACCCGCGCGAGACGCTGCGAGCGGGCATCGACGCCGGCGCCGAACTCTGGCTCGCCAATGCCGCCGTGCTGCGCGCGATCGTGGAAACCTGGGCGTCCGACCCGCAGTTGCGCGAGCTGTGGCTGGGTCAGATGGCGACGTTCACCGACGCGACGATCGCACGGATCGAGGCCGATCGTCGGGCGGACCCCGCTGTCTCGGCCCGGCTCGACGGTGTCGACGTGCACGCGCTCGCCGCAACGCTGACCTGGACCGGCGAGCGGCTCTACTACCTGGCCGCGTGCGGGGTGCCGCCGTTCGACGACCGGGCGGTGCTGGTCGACACGCTCACCCGCCTGTGGGTGTCGGCGCTGTACGACCAGCGCGTACCGACGACCGGGAATCCCTCTCGTCCTGCTGGCGATCAGGTGGTTTGATCACGACGTCGATGCGGAGGGGGCACGGTGGGACGAAACGCGATCATCTTCCACGGCACCGGCGGCAACCCGGACGTCGTCTGGTACCGCTGGCTGGCCCGGCGGCTGGAGGCCCGTGGCTACGCCGTCGAGGTGCCGCACCTGCCGGGCGTCAACGTCGAGCCGATCGCGACGTTCCTGCCGACGGTGCTGGCCGGGCACCACTTCGACGAGGACACGGTCCTGGTGGGCCACTCCGGCGGCGCGGCCCTGCTCCTGGCGCTCCTCGAGCATGTCGACGTGACGGTGGCCCAGGCGATCCTGGTCGCCGGCTACTGCACCCGGCCGAACACGAGCGACGAGCCCGTCCTTCAGGAGCGCTACGACTGGGCCGCGATCCGGTCGCACGTGCGGGACATCTACTTCGTCAACTCGCGCAAGGATCCGTACGGCTGCGACGACCGGCAGGGACGTGCGATGTTCGAGCGGCTCGGCGGCGCCCAGATCGTGCGCGACGACGGCCACTTCGGCGACTACGACCAGCCGTACGAGCGGTTCGAGCTGCTCGACCGGCTCATCCCCTGACGCTCGTCACATCCGCGCCCGCAACACGTCGACCTCGCAGCCGGGCGCCGACGGGTCGAAGCCGTGCTCGGCCAGCCAACGGATCACCACCAGGCTGCGCCACGACCACCACCCCCGGATCACGTCGAGGTCGACGTCGGCGCCGTAGCCGGCCACGACGTCGCCGAGGTGCTCCTCGTGCCCAAGGGTCAGGATGGCGAGGTCGAACAGGGCGTCGCCCCGGCTCGCCTCGGACCAGTCGAGCACGCCGGTGACCTCGTCACCGTCGACGAACACGTGGTCCACCTGTAGGTCGCCGTGCGTGAACACCGGCGTCCATGGCCGGAGCGCCGCCTCGGCGATGTGCCGGTTGCGGGTGACCAGGTCGGTGGGGAGAGCGCCGTTCGCGACGAGCCAGGCGCACTCGCGGTCGAGCCGCGTGGCCAGCTCGTCGAGGCTTCGGCCGGGCCAGGGCGGCAGCGGCGCGTCGTGCAGCCTCCGTACGGCGGCGCCGGCCGCCGCCCACGCCCGCGGCGACGAGGTCGACGGCTCGCCGAGCCGGCCGAGCGCCCGTCCGGGCAGGGCGGCGAGCGCGAGCACGGGCGGGTTGCGCCACAGGACCCGCGGGGTCGCGAGGGGCGCCAGGGCCATCGCCTCGACCTCGACGTCGGCACGCCGCTGATCAGGGTCGATCTTCAGGAACACGTCGCCGGCCCGTACGGTCGCGCGCTCGCTGTGGGCGACGACGACCTCTACCTCATGCACGTCGGTCATTCTCGCGGGACGACGGTCGGCGCTCGACTGGTTTTTCCGCTCCGGCGGTTGCGCCGAGCGCTATACCTAGCAGTATTATGCATCGTACTTCTAGGTAAGAGTGGGAGGTTCCGTGAAGGTCGCCAAGGACCTGGTCGCCGCGTCGGCGACGCCGATGGTGCTCGGCATCCTGGCCGAGGGGGAGAGCTACGGATACGCCATCCTGCGGCGGATCAACGAGCTGTCCGGGGGAGAGCTGGACTGGACCGAGGGGCTGCTCTATCCGCTGCTGCACCGGCTCGAGCGCCTGGGCCATGTGGAGGCGAGCTGGCAGTCGGTCGCCGGTGAGCGCAAACGCAAGTACTACCGGATCACCGACCGGGGCCGGGCCGAGCTGGCCGAGCAGCGCCGGCAGTGGGACACGGTCGTGGGCGCGCTCAAGGAGATCTGGCACGACCGGACGCCGCTGACGGCGCGTCCGCTGGAGGGTCTCGCGTGACGGCGTACGACGGTCCCCACGAGCACGAAGGCCCGCTCGAGTTGGAGGCGCAGGTGACGCAGTGGCGTCAGTACGTGCTGCGCCGCGGGACGCTGAGCCCGGCCGACGCCGACGAGCTGGAGGACCACCTCCGCGGTTCCGTCGACGCGCTCGTCGCGGCGGGCCTCAGCGCGGACGAGGCGTTCCTGGTCGCCGTGAAACGGATGGGCAGCCTCGACGAGCTGTCCCGGGAGTTCGCCCGGGAACACTCGGAGCGGCTCTGGAAGCAGCTCGTGCTCACCGGCGACTCCGGCGCCTCGGACGCCGGCACGCGTTCCCGACGGGACCTGTGGGTGATGCTCGGCGCGGCGGCCGGCGCGGTGGCGTCCGTGAAGGCGCCGGCGCTGTTCGGGCTGACCTTCGACGACGACGGCGCGTTCTACACGCGTAACTTCACCCTGTTCGCGCTGCCCTGGCTTGCGGCGTTCCTCGCCTGGCGTCGCCGAGCCCGGCCGGCGGTGGTCGTGGCGCTGGTGGCGCTGTTCGTCCTCGGCGCGCTGGCGGCCAACGTCTACCCGCTGGCGGGCGACTCGCAGTCCATCGTCGTCACCAGCGTCCACCTGCCGATCGCGCTGTGGCTCGTGGTCGGCCTGGCCTACGTCGCCGACGACTGGCGCTCGACACGTCGACGCATGGACTTCATCCGCTTCACCGGCGAGTGGTTCATCTACTTCGTGCTGATGGCCCTCGGTGGCGGCGTGCTCGCCGCCTTCCTTTTCAACACCTTCGCGGCCATCGGCATCGTCCCGGAGGCGTTCGTCTCGCAGTGGTTCCTACCCTGCGGCGCGGCGGCCGCGGTCGTCGTGGCCGGGTGGCTGGTCGAGGCCAAGCAGAGCGTCGTCGAGAACATCGCGCCGGTCCTCACCCGGCTGTTCACTCCGCTCTTCACGGCCGCGCTCCTCGCCTTCCTCGTGGCCGTCGTCTGGACCAGCCACGGCATCGACGTCGAGCGCGAGGCGCTGATCCTGTTCGACCTGCTGCTGGTCGTGGTGCTGGGGCTGCTGCTCTACTCGCTGTCGGCCCGCGACCCGCTGGCCCCGCCCGGCGCGTTCGACAAGCTCCAGCTGGCGCTCGTGCTCAGCGCGTTGGCCATCGACGTGCTGGTGCTGTTCGAGATCACCGGGCGCATCACCGACGACTACGGCGGTACGCCCAACCGGGCGGCGGCCCTCGGCGAGAACGTGGTCCTGCTGGTCAACCTCGCGTGGTCGGCCTGGCTCCTGCTGAGCTTCGTGCGCCGGCGTACGCCGTTCGCGGCCCTCGAACGCTGGCAGACCGGCTACCTGCCGGTGTACGCCGCCTGGGCCTGGATCGTGGTCCTCGTCTTCCCGCCGCTGTTCCAGTACGCCTAGCGAGCTGCGGGACAGGAGGCGGCCGACCAGCGCGGCGGCGAGGCCGGCGACCCCGGCCGCCGCGAAGCCGCCGGCCGGCACCCAGAGGTCGATCGCCACGCCGACGAGAGGGGCACCCAGGGCGAACCCGGCGCTCTGCGCCGACGCCTGCAGACCTGTCGCCTCCCCGCGTACTCCGGGCGGTGCCAGCCGGCTCACCGCGTCGGCCACCGTGGCAAGGGTCGGCGCGGTGAGAAGCCCGCTGCCGACGACGGCGACGCACAGCCAGGGCCAGGTGTCGGCGAGCCCGGCGGGAATCGTCACGAGTCCGAGCGCGCCGAGGAGGACCCACGTGGGCAGCGGCCGGGCCAGCGCGCCGAAGACCAGACCACCGACGACGGAGGACACCCCGAGCACCACGACCACCATGGCGGCCCAGGACACCTGCCCGGCCTCTCGAAGCGTGGCGATGATGGCGAGGTCGACACCGCCGAGCAGCGTCGTCGTGCCGAGCGCCATCGTCAACGCGGCGATCATGTCGCCGTTCAGCCACTGCCGGCGGGCAATCGGTCCGGTGGCGGCGGCCTGCCCTTCGCCCCGGGGACGCATCGGCGGGTTGAGCAGCGCGATGCCGGACCCGCCGGCCAGGATCGCGGCGCCGACCGCCCACGCCACCACCTCGGGGGACACGGTCGCCGCACCCAGGATCACGACCGCCGGCCCCACGAGGTACGACAGTTCGCCCTGCACCGATTCCAGCGCGAACGCGGTCCGGCGCAGCTCCGCTGTCGTCATCGCGGCGATCGCCTGCCTGCTCACCGCCTGCACGGGCACCATCAGCAGACCCGCCACGACGCTGGCCGCCAGCAGCAGCTCGTATCGCAGGAGCGGCACACTCAGCCAGAACGCGGCCTGCGCCAGGAGGGTGACCAGCAGGACGGCGCGCAGGCCCCGCGAATCGATCAGGCGACCGAGCAGCGGCCCGCCCAGTGCCACCCCGGCGGTCAGGGCCGCCGCGACGCCCCCCGCCGCCACGTAACCCAGCTTCAGGCTCAGCACGACGTACAGCGTCAGAGCGGTCACGTCGGCCGTGATCGCGGTGCGGGCCAGCAGCGAGACGCCCAGCAGCGGCGCCATGCCGGGCACCCCGAGCACCTGCCGATAGCTGGTCACCCATCCGACGCTAGGCCAGTGCCGGGCCCATAAGAAGTGGTCATCTGCTTGGGTACGGCATAATGAGGTCTTATGGCGAGGGACTTGGAAACGGGCCTGCTGCGATCGTTCGTCACCGCCGTACGGGCTGGCAGCATCAGCCGCGCCGCGAGCGCCCTCGGCCAGACCCAACCCGCCCTCAGTCAGCAGGTGCGCAGGCTGGAGGGCGTCGTCGGCCATCCACTGCTGCACCGGTCCCCGTCCGGCGTCTCACCCACGCGGGCGGGTGAGCAGCTCCTGCCGTACGCCGAACGCATCCTCGCGCTCTCCGGACAGGCCCTGACCGAGACCGGGCGTGCGCTCACCGGCCACTGTGGCGTCGGGTTGCTCGAAGACCTCGCCGCGTCCCAGCTGCCGCAGGCGCTCGCCGACCTCGCCCGGCTGCACCCCCGCGCGACGCTGGAGGTCCTCAGTCTGTCCAACTCCGCGATGCGGGAGGCCTACGACGCGGGTCGGGTCCAGCTCGTGCTCGACGCCGTGCCGGACATACCCGGTCCGCCGCGCTGGACCGTACGCCGGTCGCTGGTGTGGGCGGTCGGCCAGGGTGTGGACGTGACCGCCGATCCGCTGCCGGTCGTGCTGTTCTCGACCCCGTGCTCCTGGCGTACGGCCGTACTCGACGCGATGGGGCGTGCCGATCGGCCCTGGCGGGTGGCCTTCGAGAGCAACAGCCTGGTCGGCGTGCTCGCGGCGGTCCGGGCCGGGCTCGGCGTGGCCGCGCTCATGCCGGCGAACCTCGAACCGGGCATGTCGTCCCACCACGCCGACGCCCTACCCGCCCTGCCGGACGTCGAGTTCGGGCTGACCCGGCATCCGGCGACGGGGGGTGATCCGTTGACGGACGCCGTGGAGAACGCGCTGCGTCGGATGGTCTGAGCCCGCCCCGGGTCACTTGCCGGTGACGATGCCCGGGTTGATGCACAGGCCCGGGTTCGCGCCGTTCTTCTCGGCGATCTCCAGGCAGCGGGTCACCTTGTCGACCTTCGCGTTGGTCTCGGTGATCTGCTTGGAGATCTCGGCGTTCTTACGGTCCTGCTCCAGGTTGCGGGTCTGCGCCAGCTTGTCCTGGAACGCCTTGATGTTGCCCTCGGTCTTGTCGTCGTGGTTGACCCGGGTGATGGTCACCGACAGGATGTCGACGTCCGTGGCGAGGCGGCTCTCCGCGCTGGTCTTGATGTTCGCCGCGAACGGTTTGAGGTCGACGTTGAGGTCGCCGGTGCGCGCGTCGATCTTCTCCAGTGGGTTGTACGCGGCGAACGCGTCGTTGACCGCGCTGTCGAGCTGCACGCCCACCCGCTGTCCCCGGAAGCTCACGAAGTCTCCCTTGTAGTCCATGAACTGCTTGGGGGCGTTCTCCGGTTTGACCTGCCACTCGATGAGCACCTCGACGCAGGCGTCGGCGAGCGTTCCGGTACGGACCCGGACGCAGTCGTTGCCGCCGATGTGGTCGTACTTCTGCCGGCCCGCGTCCCACTCGCCGACCTTCTGCCAGGGGGCCACCCACTTCAGGCCCGAGCCGGTCACCTCGCCGGTCGGCTTGCCGAAGCTGGTCACGATGCCCACCGAGCGGATCGGCACCGAGTGGGCGCTGGAGGCGATGCCGACCACCAGGCTGAGGGTGAGGAAGCCGAGCGCGGCGAGGGCGGCCACCCGCTTCAGTGAGCGGGCGGGCGCGACGAGCGCGGCGACGGCGCTGACGACCAGGGCGACGGCGAGGACGATCGCCATGGTGAAGCCGACTGGCATGGGGTGGGGGCCTTCCGCTGGGCTGTGTGGATCTTCACGCTAGGAGGCCCGGTCAAGTCGGGCCGCGCCGGTCGGCGCCGGTCCGCCGCCGGTAAATTCCGCGCCGGGCGCATCCGTCGCGCCCGGTCGCGGCGAACCCTGGACAGAGAACACCGACCCGGGGGTACGTCTGTGCTGACCGATCCGATGCCGTCTGTGCTGACCGATCCGATGCCGGCAGACGCCGTGCAGACCGCGCTCAAGCGGGTCTCGCTGGCGGCCGAGGACCTGGACGGTAACCGGGTCGCCGCGCTGATGCTGGAGTTGGCGGCCGAGTGGGGCGTACCGGCGCTCTGGGAGCAGGTCTGCCAGCCGCTGCTGGCGCCTCTGTCGGGGCGCGACGCCGGCGAGATCGCCGTGGAACACGCCCTGTCCGAGGGCGTCCGCGTCGGGCTGGACGTGTATCGCCGGGATCCCGGGCGGTCCCTGCCGACCGGCGGGGTGCTGCTGGCCGGCGCCGAACGGGAGGCGCACTCGCTCGGTCTGCACGCCCTCGCCGCGGCCCTGCGGGAGCGGGGGCATGGCTGCCTGCACCTGGGGCCCGCGCTGCCGTGGTCCGCGCTGGGCAGCGCCGTGCGCCGCGCTCGCCCGTACACCGTCGTGGTGTGGTCGCAGACGCCGGTCACCGGGCGCGCGTACCGTCTGGTGCGTTTCGCCCGCGATTTCCCCGGCCTGCGCGTCTACGGCGCCGGGCCGGGCTGGATCGAACCGCTCGCCGCCCCGGCGGCCCACCTGAGCGCGCTGCCGGCCGCCGTGGCGGCCTGTCTGAGCGTGCCGGAGCCGGGGGAGCGGCGTCGCGCCGAGACGTGACGCGGACCACTTCCGATACGAAACAGTTCCGTATCGTTAATGGCGGTCGTAGTCTGTTCGCCGTTACGAGTCTGGCCCGTATCGTATTGCGGAACGGGTGCAACCGGGGGGAGAACCGGGCATGGAGCTGCACGACAACACAGGACACCCGAGGAGGTGGGCGATCCTGGGGGTGCTGGTGATCAGCCTCCTCGTCGTCGTCCTCGACAACACGATCCTCAACGTCGCACTACGCACCCTGGCCGACCCGGTACACGGTCTCGGCGCCAGCCAGGGCGAGCTGGAGTGGGCGATCAACTCCTACACGCTGGTCTTCGCCGGCCTGCTGTTCACCTTCGGCGTGCTCGGCGACCGCGCCGGCCGCAAGCGCTTCCTGATGATCGGACTGGCGCTGTTCGGCCTGGCGTCGCTGCTCTCGGCGTACGCCGACAGCCCCGCGCAGCTCATCGCGGCCCGCGCCCTGATGGGAGTCGGCGGCGCGGCCATCATGCCGGTGACGCTCTCGATCATCTCCAATGTCTTCGATCCCCGCGAGCGCGGCCGGGCCATCGGCGTCTGGGCCGGCGCGGTCGGCCTGGCCGTGGCGATCGGCCCGATCCTCGGCGGCACGCTGCTGGAGCACTTCTGGTGGGGCTCGGTCTTCCTGATCAACGTCCCGGTGGTCGTCGCCGGCGTGATCCTGGTGGCGGTGCTCGTCCCCGAGTCGCGTGACCCGCGCCCCGGCCGCGTCGACCTGCTCGGCGTCCTGCTCTCCGTGGTCGGCCTGGTGGCCCTCTCCTACGGCATCATCGACGGTGGCGAGCACGGCTTCGACCGTCCGGTGGCCTGGGGCTCGATCCTGGTGGGCATCGCCGTGCTGGCCTGGTTCGTGCGGCACGAACTCCGCTCCGACCACCCATCGCTGGACGTCCGGCTGTTCAAGGTGCCCCGTTTCGCGGCGCCGGTGGCCATCGTCGGCCTGGTGTTCTTCGCCGCGATGGGCGTGATGTTCTTCAGCTCCTTCTACCTGCAGCTGGTTCGCGACTACAGCCCGCTGCAGACCGGTCTGCTCTTCCTGCCCTTCGCCGGGGCCCAGCTGATCTTCGCGCCGCGCAGCGCCGCGATGGTCCGCCGGTACGGTGGCCGGGCGGTCGCCGCCGTCGGGCTGGGGCTGACCGTGGTGGCGCTGGCCGCGTTCGCCTTCATCGACGCCTCCACCCCGATCTGGATGGTGCTGGTCGTCTTCTTCCTCCAGGGCGTCGGAATGGCCAACATCATGCCGCCGGCCACCGAGTCCATCATGTCGGCGCTGCCGCGTGAGAAGGCCGGCGTCGGCTCCGCGGTGAGCAACACCGTCCGCCAGGTGGCCGGCGCGCTCGGCGTGGCGGTCCTCGGCTCGGTGCTCAGCGCGGTCTACCGCAGCGACGTTGGCGACGCGCTGACCGGCCTGCCCGCCCAGGCGCAGGACGCGGCCAACGAGTCGATCTCCGGGGCGTACGCGGCGGCCGGGCAACTCGGCCCGGCGGCGCCCACGCTGATCTCGGCGGCCAACGACGCCTTCGTCACGGCCATGCACTGGGCGGCGGCGCTCTCCGCGATCGTCGCGGCCCTCGGCATGCTGGTGGTGCTGCGGTGGATGCCGGGCCGCAACGCCCTGCCCCCGGCGTCCGCGGCGCCCGCCACCGAGCCCGAGTTGGCCGGCACGGTCTAGGTTCGGGGACAATGTCCGACATGACCTCCACCGCCGATGCTCCGCGGTCGCCCGGGCGACCGCGGAGCATCCGCGCCGACGAGGCGATCCTCGAGGCGACCCTCGACCTGCTCGCCGAGGGCAGCACCGTCGAGGCGCTCTCGATCGAGGCGATCGCCACCCGCGCCGGCGTCGGCAAGGCCACCATCTACCGCCGCTGGGCCGGCAAGGACGCGCTGCTGATCGACGCTCTGCGTCGGCTCAAGGGCATCATGCCGCAGCCGGCCGGCCACTCCGTCCGCGACGACCTGCTCGTGCTGGTCGGCGCGGTCGGGCAGAACGTCGACCCCCGCGCGACCAAGATCATGCCGTGCCTGGTGCCGGCGGTGAACCGCAGCCCGGACCAGTTCCAGCTCTACCAGAACATCATCGAGCCCCGGCGGCAGCTCATGCGCGAGGTGCTGCGGCGCGGCATCGACGAAGGGCTGCTCCGGCCCGACATCGACGTCGAGGTCACCATGGCGCTGCTCACCGGGCCGATGCTGATCCAACGCGTACTCCAGTGGAACCCCGAGCTGGACGACCGCGACCTGCCCACGCAGGTCGTGGACGCCGTTCTCGAAGGCATCCGCGCCCGCTGAGCCGACCGCGCGCCCTGGCCTGGGCCTTCCCGACCGAGCGTCGGGTCAGCCCGCCGGGGCGCGCAGCCGGTGCAGGCGCAGCGCCAACTGCACCTCAAGCGCCCGCTCCGGGCGCTGCCAGTCCGCGCCGAGCAACTGCCCGACCCTCTCCAGCCGCTGGGTCACCGTGTTGACGTGCACATGCAGCTGCTCGGCGGCTCGGGCCAGGCTGCCGCCCACCCCGAAGTACGCCTCCAACGTCTTCACCAGTGCCGTACCGCGCCGGGCGTCGTAGTCGACGACCGGCCCGACCGTGGTGGTGAGGAACCTCGCCACGTCCTTGTCGCCCTGGTCACCCACCGTGCCCAGCAGCAGCCCGACGAAGCCCAACTCGGCGGTGCTCGCACCCTGACCGGCGCGGCCCAGCGCGCCGAGGGCGGTGAGGCAGCGGTCCGCCTCGTGGAACGTCCCCGCCAACGTCCCCGGCCCGGTCGCCGGGCCACTCGCCCCGGCGGTCACCGGCCGGCCCGTCACCCGCGACAGGTCCCGGGCCACCGCGCGGGCGCTGCCGCCGGCATCCTGGCCCGGCAGCATCAGGACCACCCGACCGTCGCGCGCCGCCGCCAGGCCACCCCGAGTCGACGCGTACGTGGTGGCCCAGGAGAGCACCCGTTGCCGCGCCGACCCGGTCGCCGCGATCGCGTCGTCGCCCACCGTCACCAGCACGTGCGGCGCGTCCAGGTCCACCCCGAGCCGACGGGCCCGGCTGCGCAGCGCGTCGGTGTCGCGCAGCGGCCGGGCGATCAGGTCGTCCAGCAACTCGCCACGGACCCGACCCTCCGCCTCGGCGACCGTCCGGCGGAACAGCAGCAGCAGGGCGGTCACCAGCGCGGCCCGCTCCAGGATGCGCTGGTCCGCGTCGACCAACTCGTCGTTGGGACGCAAGACCAGCGCGCCCAGGTTCTCCGTACCGGCGACCACCGCCGCGTACCAGAGTGGACCACGGCGGACGCTGCGCCCCTCGGTCCGGGACGCGGCCACCGCCTCGACGATGTCCGCCCGCTCCGGCTCGTCGATCTCGCCGACCCGGGCCAGCAGACGACCCTCGGCGTCCAACGCCAGCAGCGCCCCGCCCAGCACGTCGGTCACCGCCGCCGCCACGTCCTCCACGCCGCCGCCGCGCAGCACCAGCGCCGTCATCCGGTCGTGCGCCGCCGCGGCCCGCTCCACCGAGCTGCTGTGCGCCCGGATGGTGGTGTTCGCCGCCGACAACTCGGCCAGCGCCGAACGGGTCTCGGCCAGCAGCCGGGCCGTGTCGATCGCCACCGCGGCGTGCGCGGCCAGGGAGACCAGCAACGCCACCTCCTCCCGGGCGAACGGCCGGGCCGAGCGGTTGGCCGAGTAGAGCACTCCGATCGAGGTGGAGCCGAGCCGCAGCGGCACCCCGAGGATCGCCACCAGGCCCTCCTCGCCCACGCCGGCGTCGATCTCGCCGGTGTGGTGGAAGCGCGCGTCCTCGCCGTAGTTGGCGGTGACGTACGGCGCGCCGGACTGGGCCACCAGACCACCCAGGCCGGCGCCCATCGGCAGCCGCAACCGCTGGAAGCGGGCCGACACGGACCCGTCGGTCACCCGCATGTACGTGTCGCCGCGCTCGTCGTCGTTCAGCGTCATGTACGCCACGTCGGCGCCCAGCAGGTTGCGCGCCCGGTGCACGATCGCCCGCAGCACGTCGTCCAGGTCGCGCAGCCCGGCCAGGTCACTGACCGTGTCGTACAGGCCGGACAGCTCGGTCTCCCGGCGACGACGGCGCTCCAGGAGCGCGCGGACCCGCAGCGCCACCGTCTTGGCCTGCTCCAACTCGGCCAGCCGGGCCGGCGGCACACCCGCGGCCCGCGCGGCCACCAGCGGGCCTTCGAACTCCACCGCGGCGGCCTCGCGGGCGAGCAGCTCCAGGAACTCCACCGGCGACGACATGGTCGACATTGTGCGCGGACCCACTAGTTGGCCGTCCAGCCCCCGTCGAGCGCGATCGACGCGCCGGTGATGAAGGCCGCCGGCGGTGAGCAGAGGTACGCCAGCAACTCGGCCACCTCCTCCGGTTCGATCAGCCGTTTGACGGCCGCCCGGGCCAGCATGATCTTCTCGACGACCTCGGCCTCCTCGATACCGTGGCTGGCGGCCTGGTCGGCGATTTGGCTCTCGACCAGGGCGGTCCGCACGTACGCGGGGTTGATGCAGTTGGCGGTCACCCCGTGCGCGGCGCCCTCCAGCGCCACCACCTTCGAGAGCCCTTCGAGGGCGTGCTTCGCCGAGACGTACGCCACCTTGTACGGCGAGGCCCGCAGACCGTGCACCGACGAGATGTTGACGATCCGACCCCAGCCCCGGGCGTACATGTGCGGCAGCGCCCGGCGGATCAACAGGAACGGCGCCTCCACCATCACCCGCTGGATGTACTCGAAACGCTCGACGGGAAAGTCCTGCACCGGCGCCACGTGCTGGAGCCCCGCGTTGTTCACCACGATGTCGACGTCCACGTCGAGGGCGTCCACGGCAGCCGGGTCGGCCAGGTCCACGCCCTCAGCACGTCCGCCGGCCTGGGCGGCCACGGCCTTGGCCGCCTCCAGGTTCCGGTCCACCACGAGCACCTTCGCGCCGGCCGCGCCGAGACGCAGGGCGCACGCCCGCCCGATGCCGCTGCCGCCGCCGGTGACCAGGGCGGTCCGACCGGCGAGGTCGACCTGTACGACGTGGGGGACCGCCACGGGTTCTGCCGTCATGGCGCAAGAAGTTACGAGCTGTGTGTCCGTCGGCACATGGGCCGGAGCCACATACTCCCGGGCAAAGCTGTGTGCCCCTCCCGTGCACCGCCGCGCTGCTCGCCGGCCCGCCCGCCCGCCCGCCCGCCGGCCCGCCCGCCCGCCGGCCCGCCCGTCCGCTGGGAGGCCGCGCCGCCCGCTGGACCGCCGCGTCGGCCGCAAGATCGCGCTGCAGCCAGGATGTAGTGGTCTCGGCGGTGCGGGGCGGCCGCCCCGGCTGCTGTGCCGCCGCCCCGGCTGCTGTGCCGCCGCCCCGGCTGCTGGGCCGCCGCGTCGGCCGCAAGGTCGTGCTGCATCCAGGATGTAGTGGTGTCGGCGGGGCGAGAGGCCACTACATCCAGGATTGAGCGTGACCTTGGGCCGTGCAGGCCCGCCCGCTCGCCCGGCCGGCCCGCCCGCCCGCCCGCTCGCCCGGCCCGCGCGCCAGTGCCCTGCTGGACCGCAGATCGGCGCCGGACGGTGGTTGTGGGTGGCGCGCGCCGTCAAGATCCGCGCAACTTCGGGGAGCTAGTTGCATCCTGTTTGTGCTGGTGGGCGGGGGTTGACGGGGCTGGTGGCGGCGGTCCAGGTACTGGCTGCGCCCGTGTTGATCTA
>NZ_JBEXUR010000030.1:0-36899 GCF_040614415.1 Micromonospora sp. NPDC005979
TTGTTTATCATGTGGTTCGGGTCGGGTGCGGGCCGGAATCTGACGCGAACCTCTTGATCAACGCGGTTGGGGGGTGGGGGTGGGGGGTGGGGTTAGCGGCCTAGGACTGAGCCGCCGTTGACGCCGAGGACCTGGCCGGTCACGTAGCCGGCGGCTGGACTGGCCAGGTAGCGGACCGCCTCGGCGATGTCGTCCGGCAGTCCGGGACGCTTGACGAGCGTCTCCGCGACCCGCTTCGCGTACCCCTCGGGGGTCATCCGGTCGCCGAAGAACTCGGTCTCGGCGACGTAGCCCGGGCTCACCACGTTGACCGTGATCTGCTCCGGACCGAGCTGTGCCGCCAGGGTGTACGCCCAGCCGTGCAGGGCCGCCTTCGCCGCCGCATACGCGTCAGCGCCACCCCGCTGCGCGGCGATCGAGCTGACCAGGATCACCCGCCCACCGGGTCGACGCAGCGCCGGCCGCAGCGCCTCGGTCAACAGCACCGCGGTGAGCACGTTGGCGTCCAGGTTGGCCCGCCAGTGTGCGGCGATCCCGGCCAGCGTGTCGGTCTCCCCACCCAGGTAGCCGCCCGCGTTGTTGACCACCGCGTCGACCGGCCGACCGTCGACCGCAGCCAGGACCCGGTCGAGCTGCTCCGGGTCGGTCAGGTCCGCGGTCACCGGGGTGACCGCGTCCGGCCGTCCACAGTCGACGCCGATGCGCTCGGCGGCCGCCGCCAACACGTCCGCCCGCCGCCCGACGACAAGAACGTCGTACCCGTCCCGAGCGAGCGACCCCGCGATGGCCGCCCCGATCCCGGTCCCACCCCCGCTAACCACCGCAAGCCGCGATCCCATGCCCTACCTCCCCATCCCAACCCATCCCCGAACCGGTCGATCATGAAGTTATCGCCATCCGGCACGGCGTGTCGTGACGATAACTCCATGATCGACCGGGTTCAGCGGCCGGGATACGGCCGGCGGTCAGGGGCGGGAGGTGGGGCGGCGGAGGGATTTGGTCAGGGCGTTTACGCGGGGGGCCAGGCTGGTCAGGCCGCCGGGGAAGAAGTACACCGCCAGGATGAAGACCGTGCCGAGGACGAACAGGGGCTGGCTCAGCGGGTGGCTGAGGACGGCCGGCAGGTTGTCGACCGCGTCGCTCGTGCCGAAGGCGGTGAGCCGGTGGTCCAGGTACATGTAGAGGACACCGCCGAGCACCGGTCCCCACCGGGTGCCCGGTCCGCCGAGCACCACCATGACCAGCAGCGAGAGGGTCAGCTCGGAGGACGTGATGTGCGGCGACGCGCCGCCGACGATCAGGACGTAGACCACGCCGCCGGCCGACGCCAACCCACCGGCCAGGGTGAACGCCACCAGCTTGTAGCGGTACGGGTCCAGCCCGAGCACGCCGATCCGTCGCTCGTCGTCGCGCAGCCCGGCGAGCACCCGCCCGGTCGGCGACCCGCTGACCCGATGCACGACGAACACCACAAGGGTCAGGTACGCCAACGCCAACCAGTACAGGTTGACCGTGTTGGTCACCCCCACCAGCCCGGCGGGCAGCCCGGACACGTCCAGCGGCAGACCCTCCTCGCCGCCGGTCAGCCCACCGAAGTCCCGGGCCACCAGGATCGCGCCGACCTGGGCGAACGCCAACGTGACCATGGCGAAGGCGATGCCCACGGTCCGCAGCGCCACCGCGCCGAGCAGCGCCGCGAGGATCGTGCCGCCGGTGATGGTCAGCAGCGCCGCCTGCCACAGCGGCAGTCCGGCCCGGGTGACGAGGATGTCGGTGCCGTAGACACCTGCGGCGAAGTACAGCGCGTGCCCGAAGGACAGCATCCCGGTCCGGCCGAAGAGCAGGTCGTACCCGGCCGCCAGCCCGCCGAAGATCAGGCAGATGGCGAGGATCTGCAGAGTGCCGGGCGAGTTGACCGGCCCCTCGAAGATCCCCGGCAGGGAGATCGTCGAGTACGGCAGGATCGCCAGCACCGCCAGCGCGACCAGCGGCAGGAACGGGCGGACGCGGTGGGCACGGCCGGGCTTCGGCACGGTGGGCGTCGGCGTCGGTGTTGTCTGAAGAAGCGTCATGCCGTTGCCACCTTTCCGGCGATGCCCTGCGGGCGCAGCAGCAGCACCACGGCCAGCAGCCCGACCACGCAGATGTCGCCCAGCCCGGACGTGCCGTAGTAGTTGACGAACTGCTGCACCAGCCCGACCACGACCGCCGCGTACGCGGAGCCGACCACCGAGCCCATTCCGCCGATCACCACCACGATGAACGCGAAGATCAGCAGCGAGCCGCCCTGCCCGGGCGAGACGGTGCCGAAGTAGACCCCGCCGAGCGCGCCAGCGAGCGCGGCAGCCGCCCCGCCGATCGCGAAGACCAGCGTGAACGCCTTACGGACGTCGATGCCGAGCGCGGTCACCATCTCCCGGTTCTCCACCCCGGCCCGGATCACCAGGCCGTACCGGGTCCAGCGCAGGAACGCCAGGATCGCACCGAGCACCAGCACCGCCGCGATGATCAGCAGCAGGCCGCCGTTCGGCACCTGCGCGCCGAGGATCCCGGTCACCTGCCGGGTCCAGTCGGGGCGCGGGAACGGCCGGGCGTCGGCGCCCCAGGTGGCCTGGAGCAGCGCCACCCCGGCCAGCGACAGACCGACGGTGACCAGCACCTGCTCGATGGTGCGGGAGTAGAGCGGCCGGATCAGCACCAGCTCGACCAGGACCGCGACGAGCGTGCCGGCGGCCACCCCGAAGGCGACCGCGAGCACGAAGCCGAACCCGTCCGGGCCCGCGCCCGGCAGGTTGCCCGCCGCCCACCAGGTGCCGTACGCGCCGACGCCGAGGAACAGTCCGTGCGCGAAGTTGAGCACGTCGGCCAGACCGAACACCAGGGACAGGCCGGACGCGACCAGGAAGTACAGCGCCGCCAGGCCCAGCCCGGTCAACGCCAGCAGAATCACGGTCCCCATCAGTGGTTCACCTCCGCCGAGCCCACGCCGAGCAGCGACTTCGTCAACGCGGTCTCCAACAGCAGCTCACGGGCGTCGCCGGTCCAGGCCACCTTGCCGGCGGCGAGCACGACCGCGTCGCGGGCCAGTCGGCGTACGACGGCCAAGTTCTGCTCGACCAGCAGCACCGGCACCGACTCCGCGACCCGCTCCAACACCTCGGCCACCTCGGTCACCACCTTCGGCGCCAACCCCTTGGTCGGCTCGTCGACCAGCAGCAGCCGGTTGTCGTTGAGCAGCACCCGCCCGATCGCGAGCATCTGCTGCTGCCCACCGGAGAGCGAGCCCGCCCGTTGGCGTCCGCGCCGGTCCAGCTCCGGGAAGAGAGCAAAGACCGTGTCGTACGCCGGGGTGGTGCCGCGCCGTTCGGCGAGCCGCAGGTTCTCGGCGACGGTGAGGCCGGCGAACACGCACCGGTCCTCCGGTACGTAGCCGAGCCCACCGCGGACCAGCCGGTGCGTGGGCCGGGCCAGCAGGCTCTGCGCGCCCATCCGGATGGTGCCGCGCACCTCCCCGGCGGGCGGGGTGAGGCCGACGATCGCGCGTATCGTGGTGGTCTTGCCGACGCCGTTGCGCCCGAGCAGGACGGTCACGCCGGTCGGGGCGACCGTGAAGGACACCCCCTGGAGGATGTGCAGCCCGGAGATCCGGACCGACAGGTCCTCCACGGTGAGGATCGGTTCCATTAGAGGGCCTCCCCCAGGTACGCCTCTTGCACGGTGGGGTTGGCCATCACCGTCTCCGGGGTGTCGCAGGCCAGCAGCGCGCCGTGGTGCATGACGGCGATCCGGTCGGCCAGCTCCAGGATGACGTCCATGTGGTGCTCGACCATCAGCACCGACCGGCCGCTCTCGCCGGTCAACGACTTGATGACCGTCACCAGCTCGGGCACGTCCTCGGCGCTGACCCCGGCCATCGGCTCGTCGAGCAGCATCACCCGTGGTTCACCGGCGAGCAGCAGGGCGATCTCCAACTTGCGCTTCTCGCCGTGGGCCAGGGTGCCGGCGAGCGCCGTACCCCGGTGGGCGAGGCCGACCCGGTCGAGCGCCGCGTCGGCGGCGGCGGCGACCTCCCGGTCGGCCGCCGCCCGCCGCCACAGCGCCATCGAGCCCCCGCGGTGCGCCTGCACGGCGAGCCGGACGTTCTCCCGCACGCTGAGCGAGCCGAAGACCGAGGACGCCTGGAAGGTACGACCCAGACCGAGGCGGGCCCGCCGGTGCGGCGGGAGCCCTCCGATGTCCTGCCCGTCCAGGGTGATCCGGCCCTCCGTGGCCCGGCGCAGGCCGGTGATCAGGTTGAACAGTGAGGTCTTGCCGGCGCCGTTCGGCCCGATCACGCCCAGGAACTCCCCGGGCGCCAGGTCGAGGTAGACGCTGTCGACGATGGCGACCTCACCGATCCGCCAGGTCAGACCGCGGGTGGCGAGCATTTCTCAGCCCTTCATGGCCACGGCCGGTGGCGCGGTCTCGTCGCCGGTGAGGCTCTTCTGCGCGCTCGCCGTGAAGGCGGTACCGCTGCCGGTCAGCTTGGCCTGGAACATCGGCTGGAGCAGCGCGTGGTCGGCGGCGCGGATGGTCATCTTGCCCTTGACCCCGTCGAAGCTCCAGTCCTCCAGAGCCTTGACCATCTTGTCGACGTCGTCGCCACCCTCCTGCACGGCCCGCACCACCATCTGGGCGGCGGCGAAGCCGTCCGGGTGGAACAGGTCGATGGTGTTCACCTTGGCCTTGAGCGCCTTGCTGGCCTCGGTGTCGGACGCGCCGTCGAAGTAGTGCGACAGGAAGGAGATCTTCGCGCCGGCCGCGCCGAACGTGGGCCAGGAGGCGCGGATGTCCAGGCCGGTGACGACCGTGGTGGACGACAGCACGCCCTGCTGGTCGAGGGTCTGCCACATGGCCGGGGCGGTCGTGCCGGCCCAGGCGACGAAGAGCAGGTCCGGCTTGGCGGCCTTGATCTGGCTGGCGAACGGCGTGAACTCGGTGGCGCTGGCCGGGGCCCGGACGCTGCTCACGGTGGCGCCCGCGCCGCCGATGACGGTCTTGACGGCCGCCTCGTTGGCGTCGCCGAACGCGCCGTCCTGGGCGAAGACCACGACCTTCTTGCCGGTCGGGTCGCCGATGAAGGACTTGGCCGTCACCACGTCCTGGTAGGACTGCCGGCCGGACCGGAACGTGTACTTGTTGGCTCCGGTCACCGCGTCGGTAGCGGCCGGCCCGGAGATGAAGAGAACCTTGTTCTGCGCCGCGATCGGCGCGACCTGCAACGCCACCCCGGACGCGGTCGAGCCGGCAATGATCTTCGTGCCCTTGCCGATCAGGTCCTTCGCGGCGGAGACCGCCTTGGCCGGGTCACCGGCGTCGTCGACCTCGGTCAACTCGATCTTCCGGTCACCGACCTTGCCGGTGCCCTTGGTGGCGAAGTCGAGCCCCGCCTTGAAACCCTCGATGTACTGCTTGCCGTAGCTGGCCAGGGCTCCCGACTGGGAGTACACCAGGCCGACCTTGACCGGGGCGGCACTGTCGCCGCCGCCGGTGGCGGTGTCCTGCGGGCTACCGCAGGCCGTGGCGGCCAGCGCCGCGGCCATCATCGTGGCGGCGGAGAGGAACGCCCGCCGCGTGTGCCGGACCGTCATCGCGACTCCAGGTGAGGACAGGATGCTTGGTTGTCGGCTCACGCTAGAAGTGACGTCACCCACGGGCTATGTGGCGGAAACACACAAGTAACGCCAGGGGGGTGGCCCGGGGTTACAACCGGCCGCACTACCACCCCCGACCCGGATCCCCCGATGGCCCGCAGCGCCACGGACGGATCGACAGGTGTGTCGCCCCGAGCCATCCGCCGTCAGCCGCACGGCCCGGCGTGGTCCGCCGGGCGCGGGCACCGCCGCCGGCCGCCGAGCAGGTGGTCACAGAACACCCGATGTCGTACGCACTGAGCATCCTCCTCCGACACCGTCGTCTCCGCCCGGTCCACGTCGGCGAGGAAACCCAGCGCGCGCGTGATCGCTCGCGCGAACCGCAACGCCGCCGGTAGGTCAGCGGCCACCACCGGCAGGTGCACCACGAAGCGCTCCCTCGTCATGCTCACCCTCGATCCGTCGATCCGTCGATCCGTCGACCTGGAGGGCGGTCCGGTGCGCGGGTAGGGGACGCGCACCGGACCGCCCGGCCCCACGCCCGCAGCTCTCGACAGCGGCGGTACGAACGCGGAGCCAACCAGTGGCCCGAACTCCGAGGGGTTTGCCGAACCAACCGGAGCCGGACATCCAGCAACCTACACCAATTGCTTGTGTAGGTCGACACTGCGACATGGTGGCATCGCAACTTGTTGCAGTTATTGGTGTAGGCCGGCATGATCGAGGAGCCGAACCAACCGGAGTCCTCACCATGCCCACAGCAGAAGCGCCCTACCGGCGTATCGCCAACGAGATCGCCGCGAAGATCAAGAGCGGCGAGTTGAAGCCGGGCGAGAAGCTGCCCTCCACTCGGGAACTCGCCGAGAGCTACGCCGTGCACATGAACACGGCGTCGCGGGCGCTCTCCCTGCTGCACGACCGCGAGCTGATCACCGGCCAGCCCGGGCGCGGCACCTACGTCGCCGAGCACCCCGGCCGCTGACGCTCCACCCTCCGCCCCGCCCGCCCTCCGCACTCCCCCGGCGTCGCCCCTCCCACCCTCCGCACTCCTCCGCGTCGCCCCGCCCGCCGTCGCCGGGGCCGGAGCCGCAGCTGGCGAGATCGAGCGGACGAAGATCCGCGCAACTTCCCTGTCGTTGCTGCTTCCGGGCCGGCGGAGGCAGCATCAACAGGGAAGCTGCTGCCCCCATGCCGCCTCCGCCCCATCAAGATCGTGCTCGATCGTGGAAGTAGTGGCCTCCGGGGCGCGGCGATGCCACTACTTCCTGGATCGAGCACGATCTTGCGCCCGCGCCCGGGAACGCCGCTGGCCCGGCGTCCGAGGTGACGGACGACGGGCCAGCGTGTGGGCCGGGCGTGATCGGCCCGGTGGTCGACTCGGAGCGGGTCAGCTCCGGGCCGAGGACCAGCGGTGAGTCAGCGGCCGGGCCGAGGAGCAGCGGTGAGTCAGCGGCCGGGCCGAGGACCAGCGGCGGGTCAGCGGGCGGCCGAGGACTAGCGGTGAGTCAGCAGCCCGGGGCGGTGTCGGCGGGGTCAGAAGCCGGCGCGGGCGGCGACCGCCGTGTCCGGGTGGTCGCTGAAGACGCCGTCCAACCCGAGGCCGAAGAACAGTTCGTACTCCGCCGTGATGTCGCCGCGCGCGTTCGGGTCGGTGCCGATGCGGAAGTCGACGGGGAGGAACTGGTTCTCCGCGCGGAACGTCCAGGAGTGCACGAGCAGCCGCTCGCGGTGCGCGTCACGGACCACGTTCGTGGGGGCGAGCAGCTTGCCGGCGGCGTCGCGGGGAACGATCAGGTTCTTGTTCGCGCCGATGCCGTCGGCGTACCCGGCGATCCACTTCAGGCCGGCGGCCGTGGCGAGATCCTGGTAGGTGCGGGTGTCGCCGGCGGCGGTGAAGTCGTACGGGCGGCCGGTCGCGTCCAGGAGCTGGATCAGCTTCACCTCGGTGAGTCGGCTCAACCGGCGCAGGTTGGCCGTCTCGAACGACTGGATGAAGACCGGGGAGTTCTTCCGGTCCAGCTTGTTGCGCCGCAGCACCGCCAGCAGCGGCTCCTCCAGCGGCTTGCCAATGGACGTGAAGTAGCTCGGGTGCTTCGTCTCCGGGTAGATGCCGATGGTGCGGCCCCGTGCCCGCCCCTCGGTCCGGGCGAGGTCGATGACCTCCTGGAGGGTGGGCACCTCGAAGCGGCCGTCGAAGGCGGTGTTCGCGACGCGTACCTGCGGTAGCCGCTCCTTGGCCCGCAGCGTCTTCAGCTCGGCGAGGGTGAAGTCCTCGGTGAACCAGCCGGTCACCGCGACGCCGTCGATGGTCTTCGTCGCCTTTCGGGCCGCGAACTCCGGGTGGGCCGCGACGTCGGTGGTGCCGGAGATCTCGTTCTCGTGCCGGGCGACCAGCACGCCGTCGGAGGTGGACACCAGGTCCGGCTCGATGTAGTCGGCGCCCATCCGGATCGCCAGCCGGTACGCCTCAAGGGTGTGCTCCGGCCGGTAACCGCTGGCCCCGCGGTGGCCGATGACGATCGGCCGGTCGGGGGTCCGGGCGCGGTCCGCGTCGGACGAGGGGCCGGCGGCGGCCATGGTGGGCACGGCCACGGCGGCGGCGAGCAGCGCGCCGGCCACACCGAGGGTCGAGAGGGTACGTCGCAACGCCGTCTCCTGTCATCGAGGGTGTCGCAGACAGCAGACCCGGTGCGATTGGCCGGGAGTTGGTCGATGTCTGACCGGCAGGTGAATCTCCGGAATGGGCGTTCCGACTCCGACGGTCGTACGGAAAAGGAAGATTGTCTGGTGCGCCGGTTACTCCGCAACCCCGTGCGGCTGGTGCCGCTGGGGTTCCTGGTGCCGATCCTGCTCGGTACCGGGCTGCTGATGGCGCGCTGGTCGACCGTCGAGCACCAACGGCCACCCCTGGTCACCGCGCTGTTCACCGCCACCTCGGCGGTGTCCGTCACAGGCATGGCGGTCACCGACACCCCGAACTACTGGTCCGGCGGGGGCCTTGTGGTGATCACCCTGCTCACGCAACTCGGCGGCCTCGGCATCCTCACCGTCGCGGCGCTTGTCATCCTCGTGGTCTCCCGCCAGCTCGGCCTGCGCAACCGGCTGCTGGTGCAGGCCGAGACGGCGGAGTTCGGCATCGGCGACGTGACCCGGCTGCTCAGCCGGATCGCGGTGACCGTCTTCGCCTGCGAGGCGGTGATGACGGCGCTGGTCGCCGGCCGCCTCTGGTGGGCGTACGACTACCCGCCCGGCCGGGCCCTCTGGTCGGGGGTGTTCCACTCCGTCCAGGCGTTCAACAACGGTGGGTTCGCGCTCTACTCGGACGGCCTGCTGGCCTTCGACCGCGACCCGTGGGTGTCGCTGCCGTTGGCGTTCGGCGCCATCGTCGGCGGTCTCGGGTTCCCCGCGCTGTTCGAGGCGGTGCGCGAGTGGCGCAGGCCGGCGGGATGGGCCGTCGCGACCAAGCTGACGATCTGGGGCAGCGTGGCGCTGCTGCTGCTCGGCTTCGTCGGCCTGCTCGCCGCCGAGTGGACCAACGCCAGCACCATCGGCCCGTACGACGCCGCCGGAAAGACGCTCGCGTCGTTCACGCAGATCGCGTTGAGCCGGACCGGCGGGTTCAGTGTCCTGAACATCGGCGATCTCCAGGAGGAGAGCTACCCGCTGCTGATCGTGTTGATGTTCATCGGCGGCGGCAGCGCCAGCACGGCCGGCGGCATCAAGGTGTCCACGTTCTTCCTGCTGGCGTTCACCATCTGGGCGGAGTTGCGCGGGGAGCCCGACGTGACGGTCGGGCACCGCCGGGTCGCCACCGCCAGCCAGCGGCAGGCCGTCACCGTCGCTCTGCTGAGCGTCGCGCTGGTCACCGCCGGGACGATGCTCCTGCTGCTGCTCACGGAGGGCGTGCGGTTCGTCGCGGTGCTGTTCGAGGTCACGTCCGCGTTCAGCACCACCGGGCTGACCATCGGCCTGGCCGGCGAACTGCCGAGCAGTGGTCAGGTGGTGCTGACGGTGTTGATGTTCATCGGTCGGGTCGGGCCGCTCACCCTCGGGTCGGCGATCGCCCTGAACACCCGACGCAGGCTCTACCGCTATCCCCAGGAACAGCCGATTGTCGGCTAGCGACGAGGAGGTCGAGGTGTCGACGAGACGAGCGGACGGCGGTGGCGTCGTCGTGATCGGGCTGGGCCGGTTCGGCTGCCACCTGGCCGGGTCCCTCGCCCGGATGGAACGCGAGGTGTTGGCCGTCGATCGCAATCCGGACCAGGTGCAGCGCTTCTCGGCCCAGCTCGACCGGGTGGTGCAGGCGGACGCGACCGAGGAGGGGGCGTTGCGGCAGCTCGGCGTCGCGAGCTTCGGCCGGGCCGTGGTGGCCATCGGGGCGTCCGTGGAGGCGAGCGTGCTCACCGTGCTGGCGCTTGTCGAGCTGGGTCTGCCGCAGATCTGGGCCCGCGCCACGTCGCAGAAGCACGCCAAGATCCTGTCGTCCGTGGGCGCGCACCACGTGATCTTTCCGGAGGCGGAGACCGGTGACCGGGTGGCGCACTTGATCGTCAGTCGGCTGCTCGACTTCATCGAGTTCGACGACGACTTCGCGATCGCCACCGTCCGAGTTCCGCCGTCCCTGGTCGGTCGGACACTGCACGACCTGCGTCCGCACGAGCGCGACGGGGTCCGGGTGATCGGCGCGAAGGTACCGGGCGAGCGTTTCCGGTACGCCTCGGACGACACCGCGCTCGTGGACGGCGGGGTGCTGGTCGTGGAGGGCGGGATAGACCAGGTGCAGCGGTTCGCGGGGCGGCGCTGACACCTCACTTCGGGTGGCGCGCGTGCCCCTCAGGCGCTTTCACCCTTTTCCCGGACCACCCGGCCCCTTGCCCTTGCCGTTGTTCGCCTTCGGCGCCTTCGGCTGCTCGGGTGCCTTCGGTGGCGCGGGCGCCTTGGGGGCGACCTTCGTGGTGGTCTTCGTCGTCTTCTTCGGTGCGGCCTTGGTCGGGGCGACCTTGACGGCCGGGGCGGTGGACGGCGTCGACCCGGCCACCCCGGAGACCCTTACCCCGCAGGTCGCGTCGCCGAGCCGGAACTCCACCGGCAGCGGGTTCGCCCCGGTGTACGTACCGGCCAGGGTCAGCTTCTCGGCCGCGCCGGGCGCCAGCGTCTTTCCCTGCGCCGCGGGGCGGATCTGCACCGCGCCGCCCTGCTGCTGCGCCGGGGCGGGCTCGGCCTTTGTCACCTTCTGCTGACCGGGGAACGTGAAGCTCATCGTCCAGTCGCTCAGCGCCCGGTCGCCGGTGTTGGTCAGGGTCAGCTCTGCGGTGAAGTCCTTGCCGGAGTCGGTGCGCAGCGCGTACGCCACCTCGCAGGGCGCCTTCTCCGGCAGACCCATCCGCGCCTCGGTGGTGGGCCGGTCCTGGCCGCTGGCCGGGCTGCGGGAGGTGAGCCCCCACATCGCCCCGGTGACCGCGATCAACCCGACGGCTGCGACCCCGGCCTCCACCCGCCGACGCCGGTTCGCCTGCCGGATGCGGCCACGGCGGGTCCGCGACAGCGGAAGAGCGTCCGTCTCCGCCGACCAGGGCAGGATCGTGGTGCCCGCGTTGGCCAGCGCGGCGGGGTCCAGCGGACCGCCCGCCGGTGAGACCGGGACCGCCGCGAGCATTCCGGCCGCCTCGGCGAGGGTCCGGGCCAGCTCGGCGGTGTCCGGCCGGTCGGCAGGACGCTTGGCGAGGCAGCGCCGGACCAGGTCGGTCACCTCGTCCGGCAGCCCGGGCACCGCCGGCATCGGCTCCGGGTCGCTGTACATGTGCGCCCGCAGCATCTGGGTGGTCGTGGTCGCCTCCCAGGGCAACCGACCGGTGAGCATCCGGTAGAGCAGCAGCCCCACGGCGTACACGTCGGTGGCCGGGGACACCTGGCCGTTGTCCAGCCGCTCCGGCGCGAGGTACGCGGGTGTGCCCAGCAACGCGCCGTCCGGCCCCTTCTCGCTCTCCCCCACCAGCGCGGAGATCCCGAAGTCGACCACCTTCACCCCGGTCGGGGTGAGCATGACGTTGCCCGGGGTGACGTCGCGGTGCACGACCCCACGGCTGTGCGCGGTGGCCAGCGCCGAGCTGACCTCCGCGCCGATCGTCACCGCCTCACGCCACGGCAGCCGCAGTTCGCGGCCGAGCCGGGTCGCCAGCGAACCGCCGTCGACCAGTTCCATCACGACGTACGGGACGGTCAGGCCGACCTGGTGGGACTCGCCGTAGTCGTACACGTTGGTGATGTTGGGATGGCAGAGCCGCGCGGCGGCCTGCGCCTCGACGCGGATGCGGTGCCGGAAGGCCCGGTCGGTGGCCAGCCGTGACGCCAGCACCTTCACCGCGACCTGACGGCCCAGCACCTCGTCGTAACCGCGCCAGACCACCGACATGCCACCCGCGCCGAGCTGCTCGACGAGCCGATACCGCTCGTCGAGGAGTTGCGCGCTCTTACGGTCCCCACCGCCCATGGTGGCCGTTGTTGCCCAGCACGGACGGACCTACACCTGAAGGATCGGAATCGGTCAGGAATATCACCCGATCAGGCGGTCGCCAGCAGTTGGTCCACCGGGGCGTAGTCATCGGTCAACACCATCGCCGTGCCGACGAAGTCCCTGAGGTCCGCGCCGGACAGCAGGCTGACGCTCCCGTCGACCACGTCGAGGCGAGCGCGGACGGCGGCCAGCGGCAGCGGCGCGTCGGAGGCGACGATGAGGAAGTTGCTGCCCCGCTCCTCGGCGAGCGCCTCCGGCGGGGCGATCAGCGCGACGTTCGTGAACTCGGCGGCGACCGTCGCCAGCTCGGCGCGGATGAACCGCAGCGGCGGGTAGTCGATGACGTTCTGCACGTACACCCCGCCGGGGCGGGTCACCCGCCGGATCTCGGCGGCCATCTCCCGGGTCGCCAGGTGCCAGGGCACCACCAGGTGGCCGAACGCGTCGCCGACGACCAGGTCGCGGCTGTCCGCCGGCTCGCCGACGACCAGCATCCGGGCGTCGCCCACCACCGCCCGCAGGCCTTGACCCGGGCGTACGCCGAGTTCGCGTTCGCCCAGCTCGACCAGTCCACCGTCGATCTCGAACACCAGGTTGTCGGTGCCCGGCCGGGTGGCGGTCAGGTACGTCGGCACGGTGAAGCCGCCGCCGCCCAGGTGCAGGGCGGCCAACCGCTGCCCGGCCGGCGCGGCCACGTCGGCGACCGCGCCGATCCACTTCGTGTACGCGTACTCCAGGTGCGTCGGGTCGGCCAGGTCGACGTACGAGTGCTGGGCCGAGTTGAGCAGCAGCGTCCGGCCGCTGGGCCGGTTGGGGTCGGTGGTGACCCGGGCGCAGTGGTACGCCGTCTCGATGTCGCACGGGTTCGGCGCGATGGTACTCAGCCCCGCCCCGAGCAGGCCGAGGACGGCCAACGTGGCCCGGACCCGGGCCCGGCCGGGCAGGTCGGTACGCGTCTGACGGCGCAGGTACCAGCCGAGACCGATACCGACCAGGCCGAGGGAGATCGCCAGCGCCAGCAGGATGACCGTGCTGGGCAGCGCGGCGACCAGCACGAAGCCGGTGAGCAGGGTGGCGGTGATGCCGCCCAGGGTGCCGATGCCGGACAGCCGGCCGACCACCTGGCCGGTCCGGCGCAGGTCGGCGAGCTGGAGCTTCACCACCAGCGGGGTGACCGCCGCCAGCAGCGCAGCCGGCACGAACACGGCGAGTGCCACGAGCAGCAGGATGGCGCTGGCCGCCCCACCACGGAGCACCTCGCCGGCGTAGCGCACCACGGGCAGGGTGATCGCGGTGGCGATCCCGGCCAGCACCAGGGCGGGCGCCAGCAGGCCGCGCGGGTCGCGCCGGTCGGCCAGCCAGCCACCGGACCACGCGCCGTACGCGATCGCGGCGAGCGCGATGCCGATGACCGAACTGGTCACCTGGAGGGTCACCCCGACGTACGGGCCGACCAGGCGCAGCGCGACCGTCTCCAGCACCAGCACGGCGCCGCTGGCGAAGAAGACCAGGAAGGCGGCCAGGCCGTTGGGCAGCGCCCCGCCGGTGACCGGCACGGGCGGGGCTTCGGGAGCCGCTACGTCGGACGATGGGGAACTCATCGTCGCGATGGTACGCAGCGAAGCTGCCGCTCCGGGTCAGTACATCGAGAGATGAACATGGTTCGTGTGCGACGCGGCGGGACTGCCGCTGCCACTGTAGGCACGCCACCCGGTGCCGGGATGCCAGATCTGCCGGTACCAGATCACGTAGAGCACGCCCAGACGCTCGGCGTTACGGACGTGCCAGGCGGCCAGGCTGTCCCCGTACGCCTTGTCGCCGCCGGTCGCGTTCTTGTCCTCGAAGCCGTTCGTGGCGGCCGAGAAGTCGCAGGCCCGACCCTTCGGATGCTCGCCGCCGCCACCGCTGCGCTTGCAGGAGACGTGCCGCTTGTAGCCGGCCGCCTGGGTCTCCTTGAGGGCGTGCAGGGTGCGCGGGGTGATGCACCCCGAGGTCGTCGGGTCCTTCACCGAGCAGGACTCCGACGGCCACGAGCCGTCGGAGTTCCGTGGCGCCGGCTTCGCCGAGGACGAGCTGCCGCCGCTGAAGCCATTGCTGCCGCCCGAGCTGACCTCGGCCAGCGCCGCCTCGGCCTCCTTCTTCTTCTTGGCCATGACGGCGAGCTGCTTCTGCTGCTCACGGACCTCGGTGTCGATGGCAATCTTGGCCTGCTGGGCCTGCTGCCGGGCCTCGGAGAGGTCCCGCAACCGCTTGCTGTCCCGCTGGGCCATCAGGTCCAGGTCGGCCGCCCGTTGCAGGAACGCCTGGGGAGTCGCCGTGTTGAGCAGCATCGCCGTCGGGGTGAGCCGACCCGCCCGGTACGACTGTGCCGCCACCTCGCCGACCTGGGCGGTCAACCCGACCAGGCGAACCTCGACGGCCTTCAGCTCGCCGTTCAACGCCGTCTGCCGCCGCTTGGAGTTGTCCAGCTTGGCCTTGGCCTCGATGTGGCCCTTGGCGGTCAGTTCCAGCGCGTCCCGCAACTTCTTGGTGCCGCCCTCGTCCGGCTCCGCCGACGCGGGCACGCCGGGAGCGAGCACCAGCGCCAGGGCGGCGAGCAGGGGAAGCAGTACGCGGCGAACGCGCGGCTGACTGAGCCTGGTCGTGGGCACGAAAGCGTCCTTCCGTCGACCGCCGGCCCCCGGTGAGACTCTGCGCGGCGGCGTCCCCGCCGGCGCCGGGCGGCGGCCTGCTGGCGGAGACCGCCGGTCACGATACCGGAACGCGCGCCGGTGACCAGTCCCGCGACGACCCACCGACCCCGGTGTCGACGCAGCGTGCCGGCGTCGTCGCCCACCGCACACGAGGGCTCCGGTTCAGGAGCTGAGCAGCGCCTCGTGGACCTGGGCCCAGACCTGTTCGTTGGCCGCGACGAGCAGCCCGCGACCGTCGTCGGCCGGGTGGTAGTCCGCGCCGTCGAACCGGCGCGCCACCCCACCCGCCGCGCGCACCAGCAGGCTACCCGGGGCATGGTCCCAGGGCAGGGTGCGCCAGAACAGGGCGAACTGCTGCTCGCCGGTGAGGATGTCCAGGTACTCCCGGCCGGCGCAGTGCTGGCCGGGCAGCAGCTCGCCGAGCCGGCGACCACCGGCCCGGACCCGGTCGCGGGCCTCCGGCGGCAGGAAGTGGGTCATCGCCACGCCGCGAATGTCGCCCAGGGACGACACGGCGTCGGCGGTGCCGACCGGCTGGCCGTTGAGCAGGGTGCCCTCGTCGGCAAGGCCAGCGGCGAGCGTCCCCGCCAGCGGGTCGAGGATCCAGCCCGCCTTCGGCCGCCCGTCGGTCAACAGGGCGACCATCAGGGCGAACGGTCGGCGGCCGGCGGCGAAGTTGGCGGTGCCGTCGACCGGGTCGACCAGCCACACGTCCCCGGCGTCGCGCAGGTGGCCCAGCAGCGCCGGGTCGTCGGCGACGCCCTCCTCGCCCACCACCACCGAGCCCGGCCGGAGCCGACGCAGCCCGGCGGAGATCAGCTCCTCGGCACGACGGTCGGCGACGGTGACCACCTCGCCGGGCGCCTTCTCCGACACGTCGTCGTCGTCGAGCTTGCGGAACAGCGGCAGCACGACCTGGTCGGCGGCCTCCGAGAGGAGGTCGCCGACGTCGTCGAGCAGGGTGTCAGCCACGCGGCGGCAACTTGACCACGCTGACGAAGAACTCGTCGATCTGCCGGACCACCGAGATGAAGCGCTCGAAGTCGACCGGCTTGGTCACGTAGGCGTTGGCGTGCAGCTGGTAGCTGCGCAGGATGTCCTCGTCGGCCTGGGAGGTGGTGAGGACGACCACCGGGATCCGGCGTAGCTCCTCGTCCTTCTTGATCTCTTCCAGCACCTCCCGCCCGTCCCGGCGCGGCAGATTGAGGTCGAGCAGGATCAGGTCGGGCGCCACGGCGTCCGCGTACTGACCCTCCCGCCGGAGGTAGGCCAGCGCCTCGGCGCCGTCGGAGACGACGGTCAGGCGGTTGCGCAGCTTGTGCTCCTCGAACGCCTCCTGGGTCATCAACACGTCACCCGGGTCGTCCTCAACGAGCAGGACCTCGATCGGGCTCTTGCCGTCCGCCGGCGCGGTCATCCCACCGTCTCCCTCATGTCACCCGTTCTACCGCCTTCCGGCGGCCCGTCGGCCCGGTCCGGCCGGTCCGCCCCGGCGGAGTGCTCCGACAGCGCGGAAGGAGCGTCGTCGGTGGGCGGCACGTCGCCCGCCGAACCCTCCTGCGGCTCCTCGATCGGTTCGCCGGCGGCTGCCGCCTCCACGTCCTCGGGACGCGCCGGGAGCGTGAACCGGATGGCGGTGCCCTCCGGCACGTCGGTGTCCACCCACACCCGGCCGCCGTGATATTCCACGATCTTCTTGACGATCGCCAACCCGATGCCGGTGCCCGGGTACGCGTCCTTCGAGTGCAGCCGCTGGAAGATCACGAAGATCTTGTCGGCGAACTCCGGCTCGATACCGATGCCGTTGTCCTGGCAGCTGATCTCCCACTCGGCGCCGACCAGCCGAGCCGAGATGTGCACCTTCGGTGGCAGGTCCGGACGACGGAACTTGATCGAGTTGCTGACCAGGTTGGCCAGCAGGTTCGTGAGCAGCGGCTCCTCGCCACGGATCACCGGCAGGTCGGTCCAGGTCAGCTCCGCGTCCGCGTACTGCCGGGCGGCCTCGGTCTGGCCGGCCACGTCGCCCATCACCTTGTTCAGGTCGACGTCCACGAAGCCGGTGGTGAGCCGGCCGATCCGGGAGAACGCGAGCAGGTCGTTGATCAGACGTTGCATCCGCTGCGCGCCGTCCACCGCGAAGGCGATGTACTGGTCGGCCCGCTCGTCGAGCTGCCCGGCGTAGCGACGCTGGAGCAACTGGCAGAAGCTGGCCACCTTGCGCAGCGGCTCCTGCAGGTCGTGGGACGCCACGTACGCGAACTGCTCCAGGTCACGGTTGGACCGGGTCAGCTCCTCGGCCTGCTTCTGGAGCTGGCTGTTGACCCACTCGATGCGTTCACGGGCCTCCCGCACCTCGGCCAGGTCGGAGGCGATCTTCTGGCGCATCGCGTCCACGTCGTCGCCGAGCTGGATGAACTCCGGTGGGCCGACGGTGGCGACGCGGTGCTGGTAGTCGCCTGCGGCGACCTCGCGGACCTGGTCGGCGAGGCCGGTCAGGGGCCGGACCACCATCCGGTCCAGCGAGAGCAGCAGCACCGCGCCGGCCACGACGACCACCAGGGCCGCGACGATCAGCAGGACGACGAGCACGTTGCTGCTGCTGCGGACCTTCGCGGCGGCCTGCTCCCGGGCGTCCAGGATCTCCTTCTGCAGGTCGTCGACGGCCGACCTGACCTGGTCGAACCGCTGCCGGGCCTGCTCGGTGACGAGCGCCTGGCCGGCCCGGGTGCCCTCGCGCTCCGTCGTGGTGATCACCGGCTCGGCGACGGTCTCCCGCCACTGCGCCGAGCGCTCCTCGACGGTGCGCAGCTCCTGACCGATCTGCGGGTAGTCGTGCAGCAGGGCCCGCATCGCGGCGACGGTGGCCTTCTCCTGTTCGAGCCCCGCGTCGTACGGACCCAGGTCGGCCGGGTCACCGCTGACCGCGTACCCGCGCACCGCCGTCTCCTGGTCGAGCACCGCGTTGAGCAGTTCCTGCGACTGCACCCGCAGCGGCCCGGTCTGGTTCAGGATGGCGTCGATCTGGGTGCGGTTGCGGGCGGCCATGGCCGCCTCCGCGACGGCCAGGCCGATCAACAGCACACCCACGACGGTGAGCAGCGTGATGACCCGGCGGCGCAGACTCCAGCCGCCGACCATCGGCGTCACCGGCCACCACCGCGGCTGACCAGCAGCATCGCCACGTCGTCGGCGAGCGGACCACCGTTGATCTGCTCGGCCCGGCCAACCAGCCAGGCGGGCAGCTCGGGCAGCGACACCTCCCGGTTGGCGGGCTCGTCGAGCAGCCCGCTCAGGCCTGGCACGTCGAGCCGTTCGTTGCCCGTGCCCACCCGCCCCTCGATCAGGCCGTCGGTGTACATCAGCAGGGACCAGTCATCGGTGTCGAACTCCAGGTCGAAGGCGATCGGCCGGCGGGGTCGTACGCCCAGCAGCAGGCCGCCGGGGGCGGGCACCGGGACGACCCGGCCGCCGGAGAGCAGCAGCGGCGGCGGATGCCCGGCGAGTCGGACGGTGGCCCGGTTGGCGTCCAGGTCGAGTCGGGTGGTGGCCACCGTCGCGAAGATCTCCTGAAGGCGGCGCTCACTCATCAGCACCTGTTCCAGGGCGGGCAGCACCTCGTCGTCCGGCACCCCGGCGAGCACGAGGGCCCGCCAGGCCACCCGCAGTTCCACCCCGAGCGCGGCCTCGTCCACCCCGTGCCCGCAGACGTCCCCGACGATCAGGTCGAGCCGGTCCGGACGGGTCTGCACCACGTCGAAGAAGTCTCCGCCGATCAGCGCGGCGTGCCGGCCCGGCCGGTAGAAGGTGTGTACCGCCACCTGGTCGGTCGTCATCAGCGGCTGCGGCAGCAGGCCGCGTTCGAGGCGGGCCGACTCGGCCTGGCGCAGCTCGACCTCGCGCAGCCGGCGGGCATTCTCGTCGGCGCGCTTACGCTCGACCGCGTAGCGCAGCGCCCGGGTCAGCAGCACCCCGTCCACCTGGCCCTTGACCAGGTAGTCCTGTGCACCCTCGGCGACCGCCACGACGCCCAGGTGCTCGTCCGAGCGGCCGGTCAGGACGCAGACCGCCGCGCCGCTGGACATCTCCAGCACCTGGCGCAGCCCGTCCAGCCCCTGGGCGTCCGGCAGGCCCAGGTCGAGCAGGACGCAGTCCACGTCGCCGATCCGCTGCCGTGCCTCCCGCAGGCTGGTGGCGACCAGCAGGTCGATCATCGAGTTCGTCTCGGCGAGCAGCTCACCGACCAGGAAGGCGTCGCCCTCGTCGTCCTCCACCAGCAGTACCCGCAGCCGCTCACCGGGCGGCAGGTTGCCGTGCCGCGCCAGCCCGCCGTGCGGGTACGGCCCGACAGGGGAGCCGGCCAGGCCGCCTCCCCGGTGGGGCCGGGTCACCGCCGCGAGACGCGGGAGTTCGCTGGTGATGTCGGGCTCCTTCCGAGTGCCCTGCTGATCCTGTATTAGACAACGGTCGCACACAACACGATGGCCGCGGCACGGGGCGGGGATGGGCAGGATCACTGCCGTCGGGGGAATCGCGGGGACAGAGCGGACGCGATGATCGGTGTACGCCCGGCCGTCCCCCTCCGACCGGCCGACCGGCAGGATGGGGCCACCCCCAGGCCCCACCACCTTCGAGGAGTTCGGATGGGCGCACCTCCCACCCCCGTCGCGCCGGACGTACCCCTGGCGCCACCTCCGCGCGTACCCCCGGCCGACCGCGCGCTGACCCGACCGCGACGGCGCCTCCTGGCCGCCGCGGCGGCGCTGGTCGCGCTGGCGGCCGTCGGCGCCGGCAGCCTGCTCGACCTGCGGACCCCGGCGCCACGGCCGGCGGACGCGCCGCCGGGCGAGTTCAGCGCCGCCCGGGCGTACGCGGACGTCCAGGTGATCGCGGCCCGGTCGCACGTCGCCGGGAGCCCCGCCAACGAGCAGGTTCGCGCGCACATCGAGCAGAAGCTGCGTGGCCTGGGCCTGGAGACCCAGGTGCAGGACACCGTCGCACCGGAGGCCGGCCAGCTCAGTGGGGCGGCCGGCGGCGCGACCTTCGCCCGGGTCCGCAACGTGGTGGCCCGGCTACCCGGGACGGATCCGACGGGCCGGGTGTTCCTGGTCGCCCACTACGACTCGGTGCAGACCGGACCGGGCGGCAACGACGACGCGGCCGGCACCTCGGCCATCCTCGAGGTGGCCCGCGCGTTGTCCACCGGACCACGGCCCCGCAACGACGTCGTCTTCGTGCTCACGGACGCCGAGGAGGCGTGCCTCTGCGGCGCGGCGGCGTTCGCCGCGAGCAACCCGCTCGCCGCCGACGGCGGTGTGGTGCTCAACCTGGAGGCGCGCGGTTCCACCGGTCCGGTGATCATGTTCGAGACCTCGCAGAACAACGCGAAGCTGGTGGACGCCTTCGGTCGGGCCGCACCCCACCCGGTGGGCACCTCGTTCGCGGTGGAGATCTATCGGGCGCTGCCCAACGACACCGACTTCACCGCCTTCCTCGACCAGAGGTTCGTCGGGTTGAACTCGGCCTACATCGACGGCGGCGCGATCTACCACACGCCGCTGGACACGCCGGCCGCCATGGACCGGGGCAGCCTCCAGCAGCACGGGGACAACGCGCTGGGCCTGGCCCGGGAGTTCGGCGCGGTCGACCTGACCGACCTGCGCTCCGGGCACGACGCCACCTACTTCCCACTGCCGGGCGGGTTGGCCCGCTACCCGGGCTGGCTCGTCCTGCCGCTGGCCCTGCTCGCGGTGCTCGCGGTAGCGGCGCTGGGTTGGCTGACCCGCCGCAGCGGACGCGCCAGCACCGGCCGGCTTTTCGCCGGTTTCGGCCTCGCCCTCGCGCCGATCGTGGCCGCGCCGGTCGCCGCCCAACTGCTCTGGCTGGCGATCACCGCGATCCGACCGGGTTACGCGGAGCTGCTCGACCCGTACCGTCCGATCTGGTACCGGCTGGCCGTGTTGGCGCTCGCCACCGCCATCTTGTTCACCTGGTACGCGCTGACCCGCCGCCGGATCGGCCCGGCCGCGCTGGCCGTGGGCGGTCTGGCCTGGTTGGCCCTGCTCGGGGTGCTGCTCGCCGTGGCGGTACCCGGCGGGGCGTACCTGACCACCCTGCCGGCCCTGGCCGGCGCCCTCGGCGGCCTGGTCGCGCTGCGTACCCGGCAGACCGGACCGTGGCCGGTGGTGGCGGTGACCGCCGCCGCCGCGGTCGGCGTCGTGATCCTCCTGCCCACGGTGGTACTGCTCTTCCCCGCGCTGGGGATGGCGATGGGCGGGGTGGCCGCGCTGGTCGCGGTGCTGCTCGGCCTGACCGCGCTACCGGTGGTCGACCTGCTGCATCCGCAGGCCGGCGGGCAGCGCGGCCTGCTGGCGCTGCGGGCCCGGCGACGCGCCGCGCTGCCGGCCGTCGTCGCCGCCGTCGCGGCGGTGGTGCTCGCCGGGGTCGGGCTGGTCGTGGACCGCTTCGACGCCGCCCATCCCGCGCCCACCCACCTGATGTACGCCCTGGACGCCGGCACCGGGCAGGCCCGCTGGTTGAGCCACGAGACCGACCCACAGCCGTGGACGGACGGCTACGTCGACGGGGTGGCCAGCGTGGCGGACGACTTCCCCGGCCTCGGCGACGGTGAGCTGCGGGTCGGCCCGGCCCAGGCGGCCAGCCTGCCGGCGCCGAAGCTCGACGTGCTGGCCGACACCACTGCCGGTGGGGAACGCACGCTGCGGCTGCGCCTCACTCCGCAGCGGGCGGTCCGCCTCGCCACCCTGCACGTCGACACGACGACCGCCACCGTGCTGCGCGCCGAGGTCGCCGGGCGCGCGGCGCCGGTGGAGCCGCGCGCGGGCAGGTGGGGTTTCGGTCTGGTCTTCCACGCCCCGCCGCCGGAGGGCGTCGAGGTCACGCTGACGCTGCGACCGATCGCCGCGCAGGTGGCGCTGCGGGCGATGGACGCCAGCGACGGGCTGGACGCGCTGCCCGGCTTCCGGCCCCGGCCGCCGGCCGTCGGTGTCGTGGGGTCGCACAGCTCCGAGATGTTGGCCGTCGCCCGCACATATCCGATCTGAGAACGACAAACCGGTGGTTCGGCGGCCGATGCATGTCGCCGAACCACCGCTTTGTGAATCGGGTTTCCGTCAGTTCACCGGTTCGGGTTGACCGGAGCCGATACGCCGCCACCGGTTCCCGTCGTGATCGGTGAAGGTCAACTCCACCAGAACGTTGTCGGTCGCCGCGTGCAGCCGACGCTCGGCGGCGACCGTGACGAACAGTTCCGCGCTTTTCCGGCCGTGAATGCGTCCCACCTGTTTAGCTTCCGCGAGGTCGACGGGCGGGCCGTCCGGATCCTCGGACGGCACCAGTCGCGGCAGTACCGTCACATCGAGCACCGGCGCGTCACTCTCGTTGGTCACGGTCACCCGCAGCACCGCGTTGCCCCGGATCTCGGTGACCGCGGAGACCAGCCGGGCCTGGGTGGCCCGGACCCGCATCTCGTCGACGCGACGGGCGCGGATCTCCCGGCGCAGACCGAGGTACACGAAGAGCACACTCGCGATCGAGCCGAGCGCGCCGAACCAGTCCGGCACGGAACCCCAGTCGGCCACATCGTCGTACGGCAACCAGTTCATGCGTCCATCGTGGATGCACCACGCGAACGTCGAGGACGGCGGATCGGTCCGAATGGCCGACGAATTGTAAATGGCGGTGTCGATTCCGGTCGGTCGGGTGACCTAAACGGAGAGTGTGCAACCCAGTACGGCGGTGGATACCCTTGCGGTTGACGTAGGGCGGGTGACGACCCCTCCGAATGTCCATCCAGTGGACATGATCTCTTCTGCCACCCGCCGCGCCGCAATTTCGCCACCGAAGGGGGACCGCATTGACTGCGGACGTTCCACCCGAGGATGCGGGCGTGCGCCGGCCGGCCTACGACCGACCGAGCCGCGTCTCCGTCGACCCGCCACTCGGGCGCCTGGACAGCCCACTGCACGGCCGCGACGACCTGATCGACGAGATCCTGCATCCGGCGGACACCGACGGGGAAGAGCCGTCGGTGCACATCCTGTGCGGCATGGGCGGCTCCGGCAAGAGTCACGTGGCCCTGGAGATAGCGCGACGGGCCCGAGCGGACGGTCGTACCGTCTGGTGGGTGCAGGCCGGCCGGCTGAACTCCGGGATGCGCGAGGTCGTCAGCCAGCTCGGCGCGTCGGAGAGCCAGGTCGACCAGGCCTGGTCCGGCATGATCAGCGCCACCGACCTGGTCTGGCGCTACCTCAACCACGCCCGACAGCCGTGGCTGCTGATCTTCGACAGCGCGGACGAGCCCGCCACGCTCGGCCCCACCGACGGCGTGCTCGCCGACGGCACCGGTTGGCTACGCAGGCCGGAGGCCGAGGACGGCATGGTCCTGGTGACCACCCGGGACGGCAACCGGGCCACCTGGGGCACCTGGTCGACCCTGCACCAGGTGCGTCCGCTCGACGCCGATGCCGGGGCGCAGGTGCTCATCGACCGCGCCGGCGCGCAGGCCGGCGGCCTCGACGACGCCCGTGAACTGGCCCGTGAGCTGGGCGGGTTGCCACTGGCCCTGCGGGCCGCCGGCAACTACCTGCGCTCGGTCAACGCCAGCCCGGTCTGGCGCGGCTCCTCCACCATCACCACCTTCGCCGACTACCGCCGGGCGGTGGAACGCCGGTTCCGCGCGCCGCTCGACGCCCCCGACGTCGACCTCGACGAATCACTCGGCCTGGAGATCGTCCGCGAGGTCGACGACATCTCCCTGGACCTGCTGGCCCGCCGCGGGCTCGAGCAGAGCCGGCCGCTGCTCAACGTGCTGGCGTGCCTGAGCATCTCCCCGGTGCCCTACGAGGTGGTCCTCAAGCCGGCCATCCTGGCCGGGTCCCCCCTGTTCGAAGGGCTGACCGCCCGGCAGCGGGTGAAGGTGTTGGAGGGCATCGGTGACCTCGCCCTGGTCGACTTCGACGTCCAGGAGGACGTCACCGACCCGGCCTTCGCGCACGTGCTGTCGCTGCACCCGCTGGTGCACGCGATGTTCCGCGACCGCGACGAGGTCCGCGAACAGATCGCCGAGTACCACGCCGTGGTCATGAAGCTGCTGCTCGCCGCCACCGAGGGCCAGAATCCGGACGACCCGGCCGTCTGGTCCAACTGGGACGTGCTGGTGCCGCACCTGGTCGAGGCCGTGCGCGAATACCTGGTGCCGCAGAAACACAAGCACGACCCCGAGACGGTACGCCGGGCGCTGGAACTGACCCGGCTCACCGCCCGCTACCTCATCGCCGTCGGCCTGCCCGGTTCGGCCTTCGACATCCTCGACCCGATCGTGCGCGGCTGCGCCGCGTACGACCACGACCTGGACCGGCCCGAGGTGCTGGCGCTGCGCCACGAGCTGGGCCGTACCTGGCTGGAGCGCAACCAGCCGGAGATGGCCGACCGGGTGCTGCGCGACGTGATCGCCGACCGCACCCGGGTGCTGGGCAGCGACAACCCCGACACCCTCGCCAGCCGGCACAAGCTCACCAAGGCGATCATGGCGCAGCGCCAGTGGCCGGAGGCCGAGTCGGAACTACGACAGATCGTCACCGCGGAGCACCAGGTACGCGGACCCGAGGCCTGGGACACCATGGTCGTGCGGCACAGTCTCGCGCTGGCCGTCCTCGCCCAGCACCGCGCCCCCGAGGCGGAGGAGATGCTGCACGCGATCCTGGAGGTCCGGTACCGGCTGTGGCCGTCCAACCCTCCGGAGACGTGGCAGGCCCGGCACACGCTGGCCCGGTGCATGCAGGAACAGGGCCGCCTCGCCGAGGCGGAGGCGGAGCTGCGGGCCACCCTGGCCACCGTGGATCCCCGGCACGCCGACCGCAGCGAGGTGCTCGCCATCCGGGCCACCCTCGCCGTGGTGCTCCTGCTCGACGGGAGGGTCGACGAGGCGATCGACGTGTACGAGCACCTGCTGGCCGACCGGCGGCGGCTGCTCGGGGACATCCACCTGGACACCCTCCAGGTGGAACATGCGCTGCGCCGCCTGCGCAACGGCGGGTAAGGAGTCAGTGGGGCGCTGACGGGCCCAGGTCACTCGGGTCGGTGTTGCCACCGCAGACGATCACCGCGACCCGCTCCCCCGCCCGGGGCACGTACGCCCCGCCGACCAGCGCGGCCAACGCGGCGGCGCCGCCCAACTCGGCGGCGACCCGCAGCTCCGACCAGAGCAGGCGACGCGCGCGGGTCAAGTCGTCGTCGCGGACCAGCACCGAGACCACGCCGGTACGACGGGCCGTGTCGAAGGCGATCTCGCCGATCCGGCGGGCGCCCAGCGAGTCCGTGGCGATACCGCCCACCTCGATGTCGACGGGCCGGCCCGCCTTCAGGGCGGCGTTCAGGGTGGGGATCTGCTCCGGCTCGACGGCGACGACACGCAGCGACCCGTCGAACCAGGTGGCGATGCCCGACACCAGCCCACCGCCACCGACCGCGACCAGCACGGTGTCGACCCCGCCGAGCTGGCGTTCCAACTCCCGGCCCACGGTGCCCTGCCCGGCCACCACCTCCGGCTGGTCGTACGCGTGCACCACGAGCGCCCCGGTCTCGGCGGCCCGCTCGGAGCTGGCCGCCAACGCCTCGGCGTAGTGCTGGCCCACCTGCCGTACCTGCGCGCCCAGACCGGCCAGCCGCTGCACCTTGACCGGCGAGGCGGTGACCGGCACGAAGACCTCCGCCGGCACGCCCAGCGAACGGGCCGCGTACGCGACGGCGAGGCCGTGGTTGCCCCCCGAGGCGGCGATCACCCCGGCCGACGGCAGCGGCCCCTGGAGCATCCGGTTGAACGCTCCCCGCGGCTTGAACGAACCGGTGTGCTGGTGCAGCTCGAGCTTGAGGCTGAGCAACCCGGGGACGCCCAGGTCCGCGCCGTCGACCGTGATGACCGGCGTCTCCCGGACCCGCCCCTCGACCCGCGCCGCAGCCGCCTCGACGTCGCTTCTGTCCACCATGGGGAAACGCCCTTCACTACGACCAGAGAGCCAGTCGACCGTCGTCGGTGAGCCCGACGAAACATCCTATGGAGATTCGCCGGCCATCCGTCGCCGGACGCACCGTGTGATAGTGGCGCGGGTCGAAGAGGAATCCTTCGCCCAGCGTCGGCCGCAACGTCAACGACTGCGTACCGTCGGCCACCGACTCCCGGTAGCCGTACCCGCCGGGGATCCGCAGGTCCTCGTCGTCCGGCTGCCACCGGCGACGCCACAGCACCGTCTCCCCGCCCCTGGGCGGCACCTGGACGTAGATGTTGAACGCCAACTGGGCCACCACCTCGCTGTCGAGCAGCCGGCCGGCGTACTCCCGGACCGCGTCGTCGAAGTGCACCTGAAGGCCGGCGTTGATCTCACGGACGATGCCGACATGCATCTGCCGGTCCTGCCGCCGCCCGGGCGACACGTCCGGCCAGGCCGCCCGGAACGCGGCCAGGCACAGCTCGCGGGGCGAGTCCGGCAGGCCCAACGTCGACCACCCCTTGTCCGCGGCGTCGGCCGCCTCCCAGTAGTCCTCGCGCAGCTCCCCACCATCGCGGTGGTCGTTGATGGCCGGGCCGAACTTGGCGACGACGGGAAACACGCGACTCTCGTCGTAGCGGTCCATCTCCGCGTCGGCGAGCGCGGTGGTGATGGCGTGGCAGCGGGCCGCCGGCAGCAGCCCCGGCACCCGGACGGCGGCGATCCGCCCGGCGACCAGACCGGCGACGTCCGCGCGGGTGATCGCTTCGGACTCGACGGCCACGAACAACGGATCGGTTCTGCTCGGTTGTCGCACGGCGGTCCTCTCGTATCGAAGATCCCTCACCGGACACGTCGCGCCCCCCGGATCCGCGCACCGTGCACCGTGCAATGTAGCGAGCACCGGCAAATCGACCCGTCACCATTGATCGCGACGTATCCAGTGGACACTTTTGGCAGTTCCCGGGCGAGGTGGTGAGCGCGCCGTTACCATCGGCCCAGCCGGGGGTACGACACCCAGAGCCGTACGGCGGATCGATTCCACCGATCGGAGAATGGTGGTGGCTCGCCGGCACGGTGCATGATGCGACTAGTGCGAATGGGACGAGGAGTTCGATTATGGCTGGCGCCGGCCCGACCGATCTTGACGCGTACGTCGACCGCCTCGAGATGGCGCGTCGAATAGCCCGGGAAATGATCGAGTCCGACCACCTCGCGCTGGAGCTGGCCGTCCGGCAGCGCCCGCAGTGCTGGTCCCGACGCCCGGTCGCGCACACCTCCCGCACCGACGCCTGACTCACGGGGCCGGCCCCGCAGTGGTGCCGCTGGCGGTGGCTGCGCCCTCCGCCGACACGTGATCGACGCCTGATCGGCGAAGTGGGGGCATCCTGCCGCAGGGATACCCCCGGGTCGCCGAACTGGAGTCCATCGACCAGGGGGACCACCACATGTGGCACGGCCGGGCAGAATGCCAGCCATGCGTCGGCTCGCCACCATCCTCTGCCTGATGACTGCCGTGGTGCCGGGAGTGGCTGCCTGCGCGACGCCGCAGACACGGCCCGAAGACGCCGCACCGAGCGCGTCCGCCACGTGGGGCACCTACCAGGCCGAGGTGAGCGGCGTGACGCCCGGTCCGGGTGTCCGGGCGGTGACCGTGCAGGTCAAGGCGCTCGCAGGTGGCGATGGTTGCTCCCGCAACGTGCGGGTCGACAACCAGACCGAGGAGAACGGCGTCATCTTTGCCGACATCGTGCAGGAATCGGCCGGGTCCGCCATCGTTGGCGCCTGCCCGACCTTCGAGCCCGCCGAGGTGACCCTCACGGCGGCGGAGCCGATCGGCGACCGCCCGCTGTCGCTCAACCAGAAGACGTGGGCGCTGAGGAACGGCGCGTACAGCCGTTGTGACGAGAACCTGGGCTGCAGCCCGCCGAAGGACCGCTGCGACTCGACCTGGACGCGTGCGGCGGTGCGGGGGTTGGACGTGTCCCGCCACTCCCAGGGCCACGTCGAAGCCTGCGACGGTAACTGGCTGATCATGACGGTGCCGGACGACCCGACGTCGTGCGGCGTCGAGCCGCGCCCCGGGTGCGAGGTGAACACCGCTGTCCGGCGCTACTTCCTACGTAACGAGCCGGCCGGATGGTCAACCGTCGCCCGGACCACGTCGGGTGGGTGCGACGTGGTCCGCAAGGCCGCGCCCGCCTTCCCCCGCAAGCTCTGCGTCGACCTGGAGCCAACGACCCGGTTCGTCACCGCGGGTCCCCCGCTCCCGACCGGTCAGCCCGGCGGCTGATGTGTGCAGTCCGAATGGGACAAGGCGCACGACAGCGGATACTTCTCTCATGACCCTGTCGCCGCCACGCTCCGACGTCAGCGGCAGGGCCGCGTTCCTGGTGATGATCGGCTGGTACCTGGCCGTCGTCGTGGCTTTCGGTCTGTTCCTCGGAACGCTCTCGGGCTCGGTTCCGGCAGGCTGCGGCGAGGTGTGCGACTCCGAACGGTCCCGGATGCTGCTATTCGGGCTTTACGTCGCCCTGCCGGCGATGTTCCTCGCGCTGCTGGTCAGCCTGGCGGCGCTCGCAATGCTGGTCCCCCGTACGCGTAATCGCTCGTCGGCCCTGGTGGGCACCCTGAGCGCGGTGCTACCGCTGGCGATGTGCGGCCTCCTCACAGCCAGCCTGTGACACTGCGCCCCGTCGAAGTAGGACATGATCCCGTCGCCTGGATGGACGCTGCCCGTCAGCGCGTCCAGGCCACGAACCGCTCGTACAACTCGACCGGCGCCACCTCGGGCAACTCCATGACAACGACGAAGAGCAGCCCACTGACGTAGATGGAAAGGCCGATGCGGTCCCGCCCGTACGCCTCGGCCAGGCGTACCCGCGCGGGATGGCACGGCCAGGGCGTGTCTGCCGCGCACGTCTGGCAGTGCCACTGCGGCCGGCGTGGCAGGTGCTGCCCGCCCATCCGGCGATCGAGCGCTGACACCGACCGTTCAGCCCGATTGGCCCGTGCAGTCTGCCGTTCTCCAGCCATCACAGAGCCGCCCGCCCACCGTCGCGGTTGCCGTTCCGCGCCGTGATCCCGTACGCGCCGAACCGATGTGGGTAACGGGTCGCTGCTCCGGTCACGTCCAGTTGGACCTGACTCCGCCTACTCCACCAGCGCTTGAAGCGCCTCCAAACTGCCACCACGCCTCCCACCATCACTGCGCGTACGCGTCCGATACACCGTGCGGCGGTACGCTCACATCGGTCGACGGGTTGCGCGTTGCCAGTGCGCACCGGCAACCTGGCAACTCCGGCGGGAGGCGCGAGACATGCCAACATTCGGCGCCCGAATGCGGACAGCGCGGGAAGCGCGCGGGCTCAGCCTGGCCGCTCTCGCCGAGCTGCTGCCCGCCGACAAGGGTCACCTCTCACGGCTTGAGAACGGCCGTCGACGACCGGGTGAGGATCTGGCCCGCCGAATCGACGACGTCCTTGCCGCTCGTGGGGAGCTGATCGCCTGCGCCGCCCTGGACATCGCCGCCGCCTCCGACACCCGGCCGTCGGAGACCGTCGAGCTGCTACATCGAATGCACGCCAGCGACACCGCCCCCGCCACCATCGAAACGTTGCAGGCGACCGTGACCGAGCTGTGCTGCCAGTACGGGTGGCGCGACGCTGGGGAACTCCGCGCCGAAGGTCAGGGTTGGCTGCGCGAGGTCGCCCGACTGCTCCAGCGACCCACCGGGCTGCGGCAGCACCGCGAACTGCTGGTGTGCGCGGGCTGGCTCGCACTGCTGATCGGCTGTGTCGAGTACGACCTCGGCATGCGCGCCAGCGCCGAGGCCACCCGCACTGCCGCCCGCCAACTCGGTGACGAAGCCGGCCACACTGGCATCACCGGTTGGGCATGGGAGATGACGGCGTGGTTCGCACTCACCCAGTCCCGGCACGAGGCAGCGTTGACCGCCGCCCGGGCTGGGCAAGAAGCCGCCGGTCGGCAGCGGGTGGGGGTGCAACTGATCGCGCAGGAAGCCAAAGCGCTGGCACGGCTCGGCGACCTCGAGGGCGCGCGGACGGCGCTCGATCGAGGTCGGCGGCTACTTGACGACCTCGGTACGCCGGACCGGCCCGACAACCACTTCGAGGTCGATCCTGACAAATGGCTGTTCTACGCGATGGACGCCTACCGCCTGGCCGGACACGACGCTCTCGCCGAGCACTACGCCAATGAGGTTCTGCGTCTCGGCACCGGATCGGACGGCATCGAACGGTCGCCCATGCGGATGGCCGAAGCCCGACTCACTCTCGCCGCCACAGCCTTGCGCGCTGGCGAGCTGGATCGGGCCGTCGAGGAGGGAGTGGCGGCGTTCGCCGCTACTCGGCGATCCCTGCCCTCACTGCTGCTCGTCGCCGGCGAAGTTGACGTCGAACTTCACCGTCGCTACCCCCACGAACAGGCCACCGCCGACTTCCGCGACGCGCTGAACGCCATTCGGTAGCCAGGGCCGTCGATGGGGCTGACGTAGCGCTTCTGTTCCTCAAGACCGCGCTTCAGAAACACCAATGCGTCCAGCGATACGGGTCGCCGATCCGGTCGATCTACCCTCATTGCCATGCCGCACCTGGGCGCCGCCGATCCCCTGCCGTGCCGTCCTCGCCGCGTGCTGGTCGCCGGCACCTCGGGCGCCGGAAAGACGACCCTGGCCTCCCGCATCGCCACCTCGTTGCAAGCGCCGCATATAGAGATCGACGGCCTGTTCCACGGACCGTCGTGGACCAGACGTCCGTCCTTCGAAGACGACGTACGCCGATTCAGCGCAGGCCCGTCCTGGGTGACCGAGTGGCAGTACAGGGCGGTACGCACCCACCTCGCCGACCTCGCCGACCTGGTGGTGTGGCTGGATCTGCCGAAGATCACCGTGATGCGCCAGGTCGTCCGGCGGACCGTCGTACGCCGCCTTCGACGCCAACAGCTCTGGAACGGCAACGTGGAGCCGCCGCTCTGGACCCTGCTCACCGACCCCGAGCACATCGTCCGCTGGGCGTGGAACACGCATCCTCAGACGGCCACACGTATCGAAGCTCTGGCGGCCCGGCGTCCGGACCTGCCCGTGGTCCACCTCCGCAGTCACGCCGCCGCCCATCACTGGTTGCTCGGCCCGCTGAGGGAGGCTCAGCCCTGACAGTCGTGACCGTGGCTACCTGCACCGGCCCTCGGAGCGTACGGAAGCGTCGGCCGGAGACCGTGACGCTGCTACTTCCAGCGGAAATGGACGAAGAGGCGGCCGAAGTTCTTCGAGTCCTTCTCGACCCGGTGGTAGAGCTGCTTGACGTCCTTCTGGTCGAGGAACCGCAGCACCCGCTTCTTGAGCTGCCCCGAACCCTTGCCCGGGATGATCTCGACGAGGGTGGCCTTCTTCGCCACCGCCTCGTCCATGATCCCGCGCAGCGCGCGGTCGATGTCCTGGCCCTTGTTGAAGATGTCGTGCAGATCCAGCTTGAGCTTCATGCCGCAGCCCCCGGCCGGTCAGGTCCCATATCCGCCATCCTAGGCAAGCCCCTGCGCCGGCCCGACCGCCAAGTGACGGCCCGAACACCAGGGCAGGCCCGACGACGAAGGGGCGGCCCCCAGGGCCGCCCCTTGTTCGTCACCGGTTTCGCGTTCAGCGGGTGCTGCCCACGCGGGCCGAAACCCGCTCCAGCGCCACCCGGTAGTCGTCGTTGGCCGCGTACATCGCCGCGGCGATCCGCAGGTGCCGCAGCGCGTCGGTGTGCCGGTTCAGCCGCTCCAGCGTCCGACCCAGCACGTGGTGCGCGTAGTGGTCGCTCGGGTCCCGGTCGACAAGTTCCCGCAACTGCTCCTCGGCCCGGTTGAGCTGGGCCGACTGGAAGTACGCCCGGGCCAGCAACTGCCGGACGGCCGCGTTGCCGGGCTCGGCGTCCACGATCGGCTCCAGCAGTCGGGCCGCGCCGCTCGGGTCACCGGTCTCGAAGAACATGGTCGCCCGTCGGTAGTCCGCCAGGAGATCCATCTGCCCACCTCCTCGGGTCGCGCCGTCACCTGTTCCGACGCTGGCACAACACGCGGCGTTTGGCGACTGTTCCCCGGGGCGAAATAGGGTCAGGTTCGGGCGTCCCGGCGGCCGGCGGCCAGCTCCCAGGCCCGTACGCCGCCGACGATCCCCGCCGTGTTCGGCACCACAACCACGTCGTCGCCCATCCGGGCGAGCTGCTCCGGTCGGATCAGCCGCGAGTTGCCCCCGCCCAGGTAGAGCCGGTCCCATCGGAACACCGGACGCAGCCCGTCCACCACCTGCCGGATCCGCCGCGACCAGAAGGCGTCGCCGAGCCGCCGCCGCTCCGGCTCGCCCACGTACGTGTCGTAGGTGGTGCCCCAGCGCACCGGCGCGTGCGAGAGCTCCAGGTGCGGCGCGAGCACGCCGCCGTCGAAGAGGGCGCTGCCCAGCCCCGTCCCCAACGTCAACACCAGTTCACAGCCGGTACCGGCCACCACACCGGCCCCATGCACCTCGGCGTCGTTGAGCACCAGCGCCGGCACCCCGAACGCGTCGGCCAGCGCGCCCCGCGCGTCCCAGCCGGACCACTCGGCCAGCAGCTCCGGGTCGACCCGGGACCGGGGTCCGCTGCGGGTGACGTAGTGCGGGGTGGCCACCACGACTCCGTGCCGGATCATCCCGGGGACGCCGACGGTCAGCCGGTCGGCCGTGGGCAGTCGCCCGCCGAGGTCCAGCAGGGTCCGCACGAACAGGGCGGGCGGCAGCGGGTACGGGGTCGGCACCCGCAGCGGTCGGGCGCGCATCGTGCCGGCCTCGTCGAGCACCGACGCCTTGATGCCGCCGCCACCGCAGTCGATCGCCAGTGTGGTCACCACGTCATGGAGTCTGCCCGCTCGCGGGCGTTCTCATGCGGGCGGCCCGATAGGCTGCCGTCCTGATGAGCGCCACGATGATCGTCAAGGACCTGGCCGCCGGGCACGGCGACCGCCCCCTCTTCGCCGGGTTGGACCTGGTGGTCGCGCCGGGCGACGTGGTCGGCCTGGTCGGGCCGAACGGAGCCGGGAAGTCGACGCTGCTGCGTACCCTCGCCGGGTTGTTGCCGGTCGAGGCCGGCAGCGTGCGACTCAGCCCGCCCACCGCGAGCGTCGGGCACCTGCCGCAGGAGCCGGAGCGGCGGCCGGACGAGACGGTGCGGGAGTTCCTGGCCCGCCGGACCGGGGTGACCGGCGCGCAGGCGGCGCTGGACGCCGCGACCGAGGCGTTGACGGCCGGGTCGGCGGGCGCCGACGACGCGTACGGCGACGCGCTGGAGCGCTGGCTCGCCCTCGGCGGCGCGGACCTCGACGAACGCGCCGAGCAGGTGAGCGCCGATCTGGGGCTCACGGTCGACCTGGACCACCTGATGACCGGGCTCTCCGGCGGTCAGGCGGCCCGGGCGGGGTTGGCGTCGCTGCTGCTCAGCCGGTACGACGTGTTCCTGCTAGACGAGCCGACCAACGACCTGGACCTGGCCGGGTTGGAGCGGCTGGAGGAGTTCGTCACCGGGCTGCGGGCCGGCACGGTGCTGGTCAGCCACGACCGGGAGTTCCTGACCCGTACGGTGACCCGGGTGCTGGAGCTGGACCTGCCGCAGCAGCAGGTCAACCACTACGGCGGCGGCTACGCGGCCTACCTGGAGGAGCGCGAGTTGGCGCGGCGGCACGCCCGCGCCGACTTCGAGGAGTACGCCGACACTAAGGCCGGCCTGGAGGCGCGGGCGCGCACCCAGCGCGGCTGGATGGAGAAGGGCGTGAAGAACGCCCGCCGCAAGGCCACCGACAACGACAAGATCGGCCGCAAGTTCCGGAGCGAGGCCACCGAGAAGCAGGCCGGCAAGGTCAAGCAGACCGAGCGGCTGATCGAACGGCTCGACGTGGTGGAGGAGCCCCGCAAGGAGTGGGAGCTGCGGATGGAGATCGCCGCCGCGCCCCGCGCCGGCGCGGTCGTGGCCACGCTGCGCAACGCGGTGGTACGCCGGGGAGCTTTCACGCTCGGGCCGGTCAACCTCCAGATCGACTGGGCGGACCGGGTCGCGGTGACCGGGGCGAACGGCTCCGGCAAGTCCACCCTGCTGGCCGCGCTGCTGGGGCGGCTGCCGGTGGACGAGGGCACCGCCTCGCTCGGGCCGGGAGTGGTGGTCGGTGAGGTGGACCAGGCCCGGGGGTTGTTCCTCGGCGACGCGCCGCTGATCGACGCGTTCCAGGCGGCCGTACCCCAGATGTCGCCGGCGGACGCGCGGACCCTGCTGGCCAAGTTCGGGCTGCGCGCGGGGCACGTCCCCCGACCGGCGGCGACCCTCTCGCCCGGCGAGCGCACCCGGGCGGCGCTGGCCCTGCTCCAGGGGCGTGGGGTCAACCTGCTGGTGTTGGACGAGCCCACCAACCACCTGGACCTGCCCGCCATCGAGCAGTTGGAATCGGCGTTGGCCAGCTACCCCGGGACGCTGCTGCTGGTCACCCACGACCGGCGGATGCTGGCCGCCGTCGAGACCAACCGGCGGCTGCGGGTCGACGCCGGGCGGATCACCGAGGATTGATCCGTGCCGGCGGGCCGGCGCGGGGTGAGAATGACGCCATGCTCAAGTGGGAGTACGCCCTGCTGGTCCGCCGCCGCCAGGCCGCGACCAACGACCTCGGCTGGGAGGTCGTCTTCGTCTGGTACGGCCCGGACGGCTCGATGGTCGACGTGACGCCGTACGGCGACACGTCGCTGGCCCACCTCAACCGGGCCGGCGACCAGGGCTGGGAACTGGTCGCGATGAGCGAGGATCCGTCGCTGCCCGGCAACCACGAACTGCACCGCTACCACCTCAAGCGGCCGAAGCCCGCCGCTCCCCCGCCCCGGCAGCGGATGCGCGGAGGTCGCCGGACGCTGTCGGGCTGACCCCTCGACGGCGCTGGGCCGGAGCGCGGGCCTGGACCGGAGGGCGGCACTCCGATGAGCGTGATGACTGTGGGGCATCAAGATGCCGCATAGTCATCAGGCTCGACAGGTAGGTGCTCGGGACGCCCCGACACGCCCACCGGCGGTCGCGCGACGGCGAAACGGGAATAGCGGGCGCGTAGGCGGGTAACGCGCGGCGGGAGGTGGCCCGAATGGTCGCTTTGGCACAGACTCCGCCCTCGGCCGACCGGCTGCGGTTGATCGACGAATCCCTCGCGCAGGCGTGGGCGGACCAGGTCCGGCACGACGACCGGCTCCGGGGCCTGGCCGTCGAGGTGCGGTTCGACCGAGGGGTCGCCCACCTCAGCGGAGAGGTGGCCGAGCCGGCCGACCTACGACTGGTACGGGGCCTGGTGGGACGGTTGGCCGGCGTCTACGGCGTCTGGTGCAAGGTCGGCGTCGGCGGACGCGCGCCGGTGGTGGTGGATCTCGGCTGCGGCCCGACCAAGCAGTGGTCGGGCAACCTCGGGCTGGACATCTATCCCGCGCCGGGGGTGGACGCGGTGGCGGACCTCTCCGGCTCGCTGCCGCTGGCCGACGACTCGGTGGACGTCCTGTTCGCGGTGCACATCCTGGAGCACCTGATCGACTTCCTGCCCCTGGTGGACGAGTGTCACCGGGTGCTGCGCCCGGGTGGCGTCCTGCACGTCATGAGCCCATGGTGGGGGCACGTCAACGCGGTGGCCGACCCCACCCACGTCCGGCTGATGGATGTGCAGACCTTCAAGGGGATCTGCCAGCTCCGGCCGCCGGGCACCCCGCGCTGGTATCCGCTGCACGCCGGGTGCGACGGCGCGTCGATCTTCGCCGACCTGACGCCCCTCCCCGCCGACGCCGAGCCCGCTCCGAACTTCCACCTGGCCCGCTTCTTCGACTAGAGCCCGGTGGATTCGCGCAGTTCCAGCCGGTACGGGGCCTTGAGCGCGCGGGCCGGGGCGGCGCGGTCGCCGTCGAGGTGATTGGCGAGGAGTTCGACGGCCAGCCGGGCGATCTGCTCCTTGTCGGGAGCGACGGTGCTCAAGGTGGGAACCGAGAAACGCCCGTCCTCGATGTCGTCGAAGCCGACCACCGCCACGTCCTCGGGCACGCGCAGGCCCGCCTCGTGCAGGGCGCGCAGGGCGCCCAGGGCGAGCGTGTCGTTGAAACAGAACACGGCGTCGGGGCGTACTCCCGTGGTGAGCAGGCCGCGCATCGCGGCCGCGCCGTCGGCGCGGTGCCAGGCCGGCGCGGACGCCACGAGGGCCTCGTCGTAGGCCAGGCCGGCAGCGCGCAGCGCCTCGGTGTAGCCGGCCAGGCGGAGGCGGGCGCTGGCGCCCTCGTCGGTGCGCTGCGCGCCGATCGCCGCGATCCGGCGGCGGCCGAGCCGGATCAGGTGGTCGGTGATCTCCCGGGCGGCGGTGACGTTGTCGATTACCACGCGATCGGCGGGGCCGTGTTCGACGCGCTCGCCGAGCAGCACCATCGGGGTGCCGTCGAGGCTGGCCAGGTCCTCCGCCGTGAGCGCCAGCGGGCTGAGGATGAGCCCGTCGACCAGGTGGTCGGTGATGCCGGAGGCGACGACCCGCTCCTGCTCACGCCGGCCGCCGGTCTGGTCGATGAGCACGGTCCAGCCGTACTCGGCGGCGGCGGTGACGATGTGCCGGGCGAGTTCGGCGAAGTACGGGATGTCCAGTTCCGGCACCGCCAGGGCGATCACCCCGGTCCGCCCCTTGCGCAGGTGACGGGCGGAGAGGTTGGGCCGGTAGTTCAGCTCGGCGATGGCCTCCTCGACACGGGCCCGGGTGTCCGGACGTACGTGCAGGTAGCCGTTCACCACGTTGGAGACGGTCTTCACCGAGACGCCGGCCCGCTCGGCCACGTCCTTGAGCCGGTGTCGCACCCCGCAACCTCCCCGATGTGACCCAGCGCACCATACCCCGCTCTACAACGTTGCAGAAGTGGTCCGGCACGCACGAAGGACCCCCGCTTGGGCGGTTTCAAGGGGTCGTTGCAACACGTTGGCTAGTCATTGACGGCTAGGAGCTTAGCGAGGCGCTCGGCTGGGGTGTCCCAGCCGAGCGTTTT
>NZ_JBEXUR010000031.1:0-35412 GCF_040614415.1 Micromonospora sp. NPDC005979
CCGTAGATCAACACGGGCGCAGCCAGTACCTGGACCGCCGCCACCAGCCCCGTCAACCCCCGCCCACCAGCACAAACAGGATGCAACTAGCTCCCCGATATTGCGCAGATCATGGGACCCGCCCAGACGTGGCCTATCGGCGTCGGCATCGGGTCAGCGTCGGCTCGGCTCGGCTCGGCTCGGGTCGGCTCGGCGTCGGGTCGACTCGGCGTCGGCTCGGGTCGGCTCGGCGTCGGGTCGGCGTCGGGTCGGTCGGGTCGGGTCGGGTCGGGGTTGCGATTTGTCCGGTTTTGGTGGTCGGGGGGCGCTTGGGAGCTCGCGGTCGGTCGTGCCCGCGTCTCGATCGACTCCAGGTCGCCGGTGTGGGGGCATCCTCTGTGCGCGGATGCCGCCACGTCGGTGATGTCGAATCGATCATCCCCGGTGGGGTCTGACGGTCTGTCCTGCCTGGGAGGTTTGGCCCGTTCAGGCGTGGGTGCCGTGACGGGTCGCACCCCGGCGGCGGAAATCCCGGGCCGGACCGGGTCGTTATGCCTGGCACGCCGCCGCGACCCTCGGGTAACAGCCGTGCGACCCCGGTCCTAGTGCGCGAGAGCCGCCGCCGGGAACACCCGCCGGGTCGGGGTCGTTACATCCCCCGCACCGGAGAACAGGACCGGCTCAGGCCGGTAGCCAGCCCCGGGAACACCCGCCGGGTCGGGGTCGTTACATCCCCCGCACGGCCGAGCACCACCGGCCGCCCCGGTCCCCCGGCGGGAATGATCCCCCGGCCTGGACCGTTGCGCCACCCTCCGGAACACCCGAGCAGGCCCCGCTGGGTCGCCGGGCCCGGTCCCCCAAGAACTTTCTCCCGCCTCGGCGCGCCCCCGTGTGCCGAGTGCGGTTTCCCCCGAATGAAGCAGAGGAGCACGCCATCATGCGTACCGATCTGATTCGTAAGACCGCTCTGACCGCTGCTGGCCTCGCGTTCACCGGCGGCGCCATCGCCGGCCCCGTCACGACCGCGTTCGCCGCGGAGAGCACCGCCAAGCCGACCAGCCAGACTCAGTCTGATCGTAAGGGTCATGGTGAGCGTCAGCTGGGCGTGCGCTACGAAGCGCAGCCGAACTTCTACTACTGCGGCCCCGCCGCCGCCCGTAACGCCCTGAGCGTGCAGGGCAAGGACATCAGCGTGGACGCCATGGCCAAGGAGATGGGCACCACCGAGGCCGGCACCAACAGCATCAACGACATCACGCCGGTGCTGAACAAGGAGACCGGTAAGACCGACGCCTACCACAGCGTCGAGATCAGCAAGCCCGACGCCGACGCCACGCAGACCGACACGCTGCGCGCCGACATCGTCAAGACCGTCGACAACGGCCGCGCCGTGGTCGCCAACATCGCCGGCACCAGCACCGACACCGACGGCAACACGCACTCGTTCGAGGGCGGGCACTACATCAGCGTCGTGGGCTACCGCGACAACGGCAACATCGTACGAATCGCCGACTCGGCCGACCCGAACACCGCCTCCTACGACATCACCGTCGAGCACCTCGCCGACTGGATCGCCACCCGCGGCTACGCCACCAGCTGACAACCACACCGCAAAGGGCCGGACCCCACCACGGGGTCCGGCCCTTCGGCATGCCCGGGACATGAGCAGATCTTGGACAGTTTCCGTTAGCGCGAACGGAAACTGTCCAAGATCTGCGCGTTCAGATGTGCGGTCGGCCGCCGGCGCGAGTTGGCTCCGCGGAACGCATCGGCTCGGCGGACGGCACTGCCTCCGTGGACGGCTCCGGCTCGGCGGCCTCCAGACGGTGGGCACGTCGACGTAGCCACCACGTGCTGCCCAGGCCGGCCAGCACCGCGAGAACAAGGCCCGCCCAGGAGATGTCCTTGAGCCAGTGCTCGGCCGCCCGACCGACGCTGAACAGCAGGTACGTGGTGCCGAACGCCCAGACCAGCCCGCCGGCGGCGTTCGCCACCAGGAACCGCCGGTACGGCACGTGCAGGGCCCCGGCGAGCGGGCCGGCCAGGATCCGCAGCAGCGCCACGAACCGGCCGAAGAACACCGCCCACACACCGTGCCGGGCGAAGCTCTGCTCGGCGCGGGCGAGTTGGGCGGGGCCGAGATGGCGGGGGAAGCGTCGGCCCAGCCGGGCGAGCAGCGGACGGCCCCCGCGACGACCCACCGCGTACCCGATGGAGTCACCCACGATCGCTCCGGTCGCGGCGGCCGTCGCCACCCACTCGGGTTCCACCACTCCGGTGGCCGCGAGCAGTGCGGAGCTGACCAGGACGATCTCACCGGGCAGGGGTACGCCCATGCTCTCCACGCCGATCACCCCGGCGACGAGCAGGTAGACCGCGATCGGCGGCAGCGACACGAGCCAGTGCTGGACGTCGAACACGGGTGACCCTCCTCCGGCCGGGCCTCGAACCCTACCCGCGGTTCGACGCGGCGGACCGGTCCCTCGACTACTGCCGCACATTCCGTAACGCGTCCTAGGAGGCTAGGGGTCAGGGGGCGCGAGCGGGGCGGCCGGGTTGCGCAAATAGCAAGACGGACGTACGGTTTTGTTTGAGAGCAGAATCGGCGGTAAGTGTTACCTAACCTCGGCGGCGCCCCGGCCGGTGCGACAGACTGCTCAGGACTACTCACGGTCGCTGGTGTGAAGGAGTACGACGTGGCGAGCCTCGACACCTTCGGTGCGAAGACCCAGCTACGCGTCGGAGACGCGAGCTACGAGATTTTCAGGATCGACAAGGTGGACGGCCACGACCGGCTGCCGTACAGCCTGAAGATCCTGCTGGAGAACCTGCTGCGGACCGAGGACGGCGCGAACATCACCGCCGACCACATCGAGCAGCTCGGCGGGTGGGACCCGACCGCCGACCCGAGCGTGGAGATCCAGTTCACCCCGGCGCGGGTGCTGATGCAGGACTTCACCGGCGTGCCCTGCGTGGTCGACCTGGCCACCATGCGCGAGGCCGTCCGCGAGCTGGGCGGCGACGCCACCAAGGTGAACCCGCTCGCCCCCGCCGAGCTGGTCATCGACCACTCGGTGATCGCCGACCTGTTCGGCCGCGAGGACGCGTTCGCCCGCAACGTCGAGCTGGAGTACGAGCGCAACAAGGAGCGCTACCAGTTCCTGCGCTGGGGCCAGACCGCGTTCAACGAGTTCAAGGTCGTCCCGCCGGGCACCGGCATCGTGCACCAGGTCAACATCGAGTACCTGGCTCGTACCATCATGGAACGCAACGGGCAGGCGTACCCGGACACCGTCGTCGGCACCGACTCGCACACCACGATGGTCAACGGCCTGGGCGTGCTGGGCTGGGGCGTCGGCGGCATCGAGGCCGAGGCCGCGATGCTCGGTCAGCCGGTCAGCATGCTGATCCCCCGGGTCGTCGGCTTCAAGCTCTCCGGCGAGATGCCGGCCGGCACCACCGCCACCGACCTGGTGCTGACCATCACCGAGATGCTGCGCAAGCACGGCGTGGTCGGCAAGTTCGTCGAGTTCTACGGCCCCGGCGTGAGCGCCGTGCCGCTGGCCAACCGGGCCACGATCGGCAACATGTCCCCGGAGTACGGCTCCACCGTGGCGATCTTCCCGATCGACGCCGAGACGATCCGCTACCTGGAGCTGACCGGCCGGGACGCCGCGCAGGTCGCGCTCGTCGAGGCGTACGCCAAGGAGCAGGGCCTCTGGCACGACCCGGCGGCCGAGCCCTCCTACTCGGAGCGCCTCGAGCTGGACCTGGGCACCATCGAGCCGTCGCTCGCCGGCCCGAAGCGCCCGCAGGACCGGGTGCCGCTGGGCAGCGCCAAGACGCTGTTCCGCTCGGCGCTCACCGACTACGTTGCCGACGACTCCGCCGGTGAGCGTGACCTCAAGCCGAGCGTGGCCCGCGAGGAGCTGCCGCGCGGCGCGAACGGCCCGGCCGACGAGGCCAGCGCCGAGTCGTTCCCGGCCAGCGACCCGCCCGCCAACGAGTTCAGCGACCCGGCCGACGAGCCGCGCGACCTGGAGACCGCAGCCACCGGCGCGGGCGGTCGGGCCAGCAACCCGGTCCGGGTCACCGGCAGCGACGGCGTCGAGTACGAGCTGGACCACGGCGCCGTGGTGATCGCCGCCATCACCTCCTGCACCAACACGTCCAACCCGCAGGTGATGATCGGCGCGGCCCTGCTGGCCCGCAACGCGGTCGAGAAGGGCCTGACCCGCAAGCCGTGGGTGAAGACCACCCTGGCCCCGGGCTCGAAGGTGGTCATGGACTACTACGAGCGGGCCGGTCTCACGCCGTACCTGGACAAGCTCGGCTTCAACCTGGTCGGCTACGGCTGCACGACCTGCATCGGCAACTCGGGTCCGCTGCCCGAGGAGGTGTCGGCGGCGGTCAACGAGCACGACCTGTCGGTCGTCTCGGTGCTCTCCGGCAACCGGAACTTCGAGGGCCGGATCAACCCGGACGTCAAGATGAACTACCTGGCGTCCCCGCCCCTGGTCGTCGCGTACGCCCTCGCCGGCACGATGGACATCGACCTGGCCAACGAGCCGATCGGTGAGGACACCGAGGGCAACCCGGTCTACCTACGAGAGATCTGGCCGAACAGCGCCGAGATCCAGGACGTCATCGCCCAGGCGATCGGTGCGACCGGCTTCAGCGCCGCGTACGCCGACGTCTTCGCCGGTGACGAGCGGTGGCAGTCGCTGCCCACTCCGACCGGCGACACCTTCGCGTGGGACAGCGACTCGACCTACGTGCGCAAGCCCCCGTACTTCGAGGGCATGCAGCAGGAGCCGAGCGCGGTCGTCGACATCTCCGACGCCCGGGTGCTGGCCAAGCTGGGTGACTCGGTGACCACCGACCACATCTCGCCGGCCGGTGCGATCAAGGCGGACTCCCCCGCCGGCACCTACCTGGCCGAGCACGGCGTGCCGCGCCACGAGTTCAACTCGTACGGCTCGCGCCGGGGCAACCACGAGGTGATGATCCGGGGCACGTTCGCCAACATCCGGCTGCGCAACCAGCTGGTGCCCGGGGTGGAGGGCGGCTTCACCGTCAACCACCTCACCGGCGAGCAGACCTCGATCTACGACGCCTCGATGGCCTACCAGGAGGCCGGCATCCCGCTGGTCATCCTGGCCGGCAAGGAGTACGGCTCGGGCTCGTCGCGAGACTGGGCGGCCAAGGGCACCATGCTGCTGGGCGTCCGGGCGGTCATCGCCGAGTCGTACGAGCGGATCCACCGCTCCAACCTCATCGGCATGGGCGTGCTGCCGCTGCAGTTCCCGGTGGACGTCACCGCCGAGTCGCTGGGCCTCACCGGCACCGAGATGTTCACCATCACCGGTGTGACGGCCCTGAACGACGGCGAGACCCCGCGCACGGTGACGGTCACGACCGACACGGGTGTGGAGTTCGAGGCCGTCGTGCGGATCGACACCCCGGGTGAGGCGGACTACTACCGCCACGGCGGCATCCTGCAGTACGTGCTGCGCCGCATGATCGCCAACTGATCGCGTACACCTGAAAGGGCCGCTTCCCGCGCTGGCGGGGAGCGGCCCTTTCACGTCTCTGCCTTCCCGTGCGTGCCCCCCGGGTAGCTGTCTCGCGCCCTTTGCTCTGCTTCACTCGGGGCAACACTGACCGGGCAATACTGTTGCGCCCGTTGAAGCAGAGCAAAGGGCGCGAACGAGGTACGGCCACCGAACGACCCGGTCCCCGGTCAGCGCAGCCGCAGTGCGACCGCCCGGGCCTCCTCGTCGGTCAGCGGCAGGAACCAGAGAAAACGGCGGACGATGGCGACCGGGTCGGGGCCGCCCGGCCGGCCGCGCAGGTCGCGGATGGCCCGGCGGGTGATCCGCGAGAACTCGGGGATCAGGGTCGCCCGTCGGGCGGCGTCCGTCGGGGTCGCGCGCAGCGTCGGGCAGGGCCAGTCCTGCCCGCAGGCGTCGCATATCCAGGAAGGCCCATCGGCGGCGTGCGCGGCCGGCGGCCCGCACCGGGGGCGCCAGCGCGATTGGGGTACGACGTTGGCGGCGCGACCTGGACCAGGATGTCGCGGACTGAGCCGTTCGACCGAGCGGGGCGGGCTCTGACGCGGCTGCTTCGGCCGGGACGGCAACGGACCGACAACCGGCTTTGCGTGATCTCGGGCCTTCTCCTCGTGCATCCTGCGCTCCCTCTTCAGTGCTGTCTACACAGCACCCTGCCGAGGGTTGCCAAGCGATTACACCGCGTAGAAGTATTTACCTCCGACGTCTGGAACGTTCTGGAGGGTGCGGAGATGAATCGAGCGGTACAGGCCGCCATGGCCGAGAAGGGCCACACGGCGGACACTCTCGCTGCTCAGATTGGCGTCGATCCGAAGACGGCGGCGAAGTGGGCGAGCACGGGACGAATTCCCCAGACACGGCATCGCGCGCGGGTCGCCGAGCTGCTCGGTCGGAACGTCGAGGAACTGTGGCCCGACGCGTTGAAGCGCCGGACGCCGGCCTGGTTCCGGCCCTGGGCAGAGATAGAGCGTGAGGCGCTGTCGCTGCGATCATTCCAGCTCGCGTGGGTTCCGGGGCTTCTGCAAACGAAGGCGTACGCGCTGGCGACGCTGGGCGGCGAGGCGTTGACGCCGGCCGAGGCCGACGATCTCGCCGAGGCGCGGTTGAGTCGGCAGGCCATCCTGCGGCGGGAGCGCCCGCCGCTGCTCGTCGCGGTCCTCGACGAGGCAGTCCTCCGGCGCACCCTCGGCGGCGACCGGGCCATGATGCGGGAGCAGTGCGAGCGGTTGGCCGACCAGGCCACGCTGCCGAACGTGTCGCTGTTCGTCGTGCCCGCCGACCTCGGCATGTACCCGGGCCTCGGTGGGCCGTTCACCATCGCCGAGATGCCGGACGGGGCGCGCGTCGCACACGTCGACAGTCAGGCGCAGGCGCAGCTCATCGACAAGACAGCCGACCTTGCTACGCTCGACCGGCGGTGGGAACGCATTCGCGACGGTGCCCTGTCTCGTGCGCAGTCCCTCAATCTCATCAGGGAAGCGGCAGCATCATGGACCTGACCGGCGCTCGGTGGCGCAAGAGCACCAGGAGTGGCAACAACGGCGGCGACTGCGTCGAGGTGGCCGACAACCTTCCCGGCGTCATCGGCGTACGCGACTCCAAGGACCCGACCGGTCCGGCGCTCGCCTTCGACCCGGCGGCCTGGACCCGATTCCTGGTGCTGGCCAAACGCGGCTGACCCGCACTGTCCTACCGGACGAATTCCTCCGCCGGCCGAGCAGCGCGCTCCGCTCGCCAACGGAGTCGACCGCAGCCAGCTCGTCAAGAGCCGTGAACCGCTCGACCCGCAGCTCATCGCCGCATCACCCACACTCGATCCGCTCGGTCCGGACCTGCCACCGCCACGCGTCGAGGTTGACGGGCACCTGAAGGCTTTTCCTCGGGCAGCACGGGTAGGAAGGACGATGACGTCCGTGCCCATCCCCTACCCGGCCCGAGGGATCGAGGGCGACCTGACTCGACGGATCGCCGCCGGGGAGTTCCGACCGGGCTCACACGAGACTCCAAGGACCCGGCCGGCCCAGTGCTCGCCCTCGACCCGGCGGCCCGGAGCGCGCCGAGGGAGAACATCGCGCCGATCTTGCAGATTCTGTTGTCCACATGAGTGGGATACCCCTTTTGCCGGCACAGAAAGTGCAAGATCGCGGAGCGCGGGCGGGCCCGGCCCCGCGATCATGGAGTTGTGGTGCCTGGTTTGAGGTCATGCGGGGTCTTTGTTGCCCACCGCAACTCCATGATCGGCGAGGCGAGGCGAGGCGGGGTGAGGGCTAGGGCGGGGCGGTGGGAGGGCGGTGAGAGGGCGGATGGTTCGTTAGCGGGACAGCTCGGTCGCTCGCTCCAGCAGTGCGCTCCGCTCGGCGGCCGAGTCGACCGCAGCCGCCGCCTCCCGGAACAGCGCTTCGGCCCGCGGCCGGTCGCCCTGCCGGGCCACCAGGTCGGCCTCCACCGCCCCGGCGAGCGGGTAGCCGGACAGCCCACCCTCGGCACGCGCCTCGTCGAGCAGGCCCAACCCGGCGGCCGGCCCGTACGCGTAGCCGTGCGCGACCGCACGGTTGAGCGCGATCACCGGTGAGGGCCGGAGGTCGGCCAGCGCGTCGTAGGCCCGCGCGATCGTGGGCCAGTCGGTGGCGTCGACGGAGGCCGCGGTGGCGTGGCAGGCCGCGATCCGGGCCTGCCACGCGTACGTCCCGTCGTCGCGTACCCGAGCAATAGCCGCCTGGCCCTCGGCGATGGCCGCGCGGTCCCACCGCGCGCGGTCCCACCGCGCGCGGTCCTGCCGCGCAAGGGTGAGCAGGTTGCCGGCGGCGTCCCGACGGGCGTCCCGGCGGGAGTGCTGGAACAGCAGCAGCGCCCGCAGCGCCGCGACCTCGGACTGCTCCGGCATCAACCCGTCCAGCAGCCGGGCCAGCCGCACGGCCTCGTCGGCGAACGCCGGTTCGCCGTCGGGGACGTAGCCACGGGTGAAGAGCAGGTACAGCACGGCGAGCACTCCTGGCAGCCGTTCGGCCAGCGCCGGCCCGGTCGGCACCCGGTACGGGATGCCGGCCTGCGCGATGCGGGTGCGGGCCCGGGTCAGCCGGCGGGTCATCGTCGACTCGCTGACCAGCAGGAGGCGGGCGATGTCGGCGGTCGGCACCCCGCAGACGGTCCGCAGCGTCAGCGCCACCCGGGCGTCGAGGGCGAGCGCCGGGTGGCAGCAGGTGAAGACGAGTCTCAAGCGGTCGTCCTCGACGTCGTGCTCGGGCCGCGCGTCGGTCGGCGCGAGCAGCGCCAGGTCGTGCAGCTTGCGGCGCTCCACGGTGGCCCGACGCAGCACGTCAAGCGCCCGGTTGCGGGCCACCGTCATGAGCCAGCCACCGGGATTGACCGGCACGCCGTCGCCGGGCCAGCGTTCCAGCGCGACGGCCAGGGACTCCTGGGCGCAGTCCTCGGCCAACGCCCAGTCCCCGGTCAGTCGGATCAGGGTCGCGACGATCCGGGGGTACGCGTCCACGCCGGCGGCCGCGACGGACCGCGCCGCCGCGGCCGAGCCGACGCTGTCCGGCGCACCGGTCGTGGTGTCGGTGCCGGTCATCCGCTCAACTGGACAGAGCGCCGAACGGGCGCAGCTCCAGCCGCCCCTCCCGGGCCATCGGATGGCTGCGGGCCACCTCGATCGCCTCGTCCACGTCGGCGCAGTCGAGCAGGTCGAAGCCCACGATCACCTCGGCGGTCTCCGCGAACGGTCCCTCGGAGACCAGCAGCTCGCCGTCACGGACACGGACCGTGGTGGCCGCGCTGGTCGGCGCCAACACGTTGCCGGTCAGGCGGCGGCCCCGGGCGTCGTTGTCGGCCACCCACTTGTGGATGTCGGGCAGCTCGGTCGGGTCGGTGTCCGGTGCGGTGTCGCTACAGACGAACATCATGAACTTCATCGGTCGCTCCCTGTCTCTCGGGTTGTCGCCAGCATGACGAGCGGGCAGGAGCGATCCGGACAGCCTCCCGGAGAAAACCTCGATCAGTCTCCGCTGGCGGCGCGGCGACGGGCCTCGCGGGTCTTCATGGCGTGCTCCATGAGGGTCACCAGCACCTCCTTGCTGGACTCCCGCTGACGCGCGTCGCAGAGCAGCACCGGTACGCCCGGGTCGAGGTTCAGCGCGGTCTGCACCTCGTCGAGCCGGTACTGACGCGCGCCCTCGAAGCAGTTGACCGCCACGACGAACGGGGTGCCCCGGCCCTCGAAGTAGTCGATCGACGGGAAGCAGTCGGCCAGCCGACGGGTGTCGGCCAGGACGACCGCGCCGATCGCGCCCAACGCCAGCTCGTCCCAGACGAACCAGAACCGGTCCTGACCGGGCGTGCCGAACAGGTAGAGCACGAGGTCGTCGCTGATGGTGATCCGGCCGAAGTCCATCGCCACCGTGGTGGTGGTCTTGCCCTCCACCCCGGACAGGTCGTCGATGCCGACGCCGGTCTCGGTCAGCACCTCCTCGGTGCGCAACGGCCGGGTCTCGCTCACCGCTCCGACCATGGTGGTCTTGCCCACGCCGAAACCACCGGCGACCAGGATCTTGATCGCGGTGGGCAGTGGCGTCGCTCCCGCCGGCCGGTCAGAGTGCCCGTAGTCCATTGATTACCGCCTCGAAGATGCTGTTGTCGGGAAGGCCGGCCGTGGTGTGCGGCTCGCGTACCTGCACGAGGTTGCGGGCCGCCAGGTCGCCGAGGAGCACCCGGATGGTTCCCACCGGCAGGTCGAGGTGGGCCGCGATCTCGGCGACGGACTGTATTCGCTGGCACAGGCCGACGATCGCCAGGTGCTCAGGACCGATCCCGATCTCCGGCGTCACGTCGGCGCGGGTCGCGGTGACCAGGGAGATCAGGTCGAACGTGCCGGTGACCGGGCGGGCCCGCCCACGTGTCATCGCGTACGGGCGCACCACCGGGCCCGCATGGTCATCCACCCACTGATGCTCTGCGGACTCTCCCTGCACCGTCATGGCCGTTACCTCTCGCCAGCCGACTGGTCGGCGCTCCGCGACGGGGAGGCCACGTACTTGCCGACGCGGGTGACGAGCATCGCCATCTCGTACGCGATGAGACCGACGTCGGCGTCCTCGGTGGCGAGGACGGCCAGGCAGGCGTTGCGTCCGGCGGCGGTCACGAACAGGAACGACGACTGCATCTCGATGATGGTCTGCTGCACCTGCCCGCCGCCGAAGCGCTTGCCGGCGCCCCGGGCCAGGCTCTGGATACCGGCCGCCATCGCCGCGAGGTGCTCGCCGTCGTCCCGGCTCAGCCCCTGCGAGGAAGCCATCAACAACCCGTCGGTGGAGAGCGCGACCGCATGCTCGGCCTGCTTCACCCGGCCCACCAGATCATCCAGCAACCACGTCAGGTCGGCACTCGAAGCCGTCTTCTGGGCCACTTCGTCGTCCTCTTCTCGCCCGGCAGTTGCGCCGTATTCGTCTTGGGCTTGACCGTCACACCACGCGGGAACCCGCAGCGCCGGTGCTCGGTCAGGTGGCTTGCGGTTCCTCGTCGGTCGAGTCGGGCGTCGCGCCCGACGCGCCGCCGAGCAGTCGCGCCGCGTCGGTCCGACCACGCCGGGTGCCGGTCTGATAGGAGCTCATCATCCGGCGTACCTGCTCGGGTGGCCGTACCACGTCCTCCTCGTCGGACTCGGTCGCCGCCGGGTCGTCGCGCAGCTCGGGCACGATGTTCGCCTGGCGGACGCGGACCGGCAGGCCGGAGCCGGTGCGGTCCGTCTCGGTCCGCGCCGGGACCGGACCGCCGTCGGCGCTCGGCTCGCTGCCACCGGTGACGGCCCGCTCCACGGCGGGCAGGCCGGTCGGCACCGTCGGGCCCTCCAGGGCCGGCTGGCCCGGGACACGCCGGGCCCGGGTGGGCAGGTCCGCCGCCGCGGTCCGCTGGCGGGTGGGGAGTACGACGTCCTTGTCGCCCTCGTCCGTCTGCTCGGTGGTGGTACTGCTCTCGGTCAGCGCCGGGGCGACCGGGGTGACCGGCTGCCGGGCGCCTGCCGCGCTGGTGTCCGTCGCCGCGGTGGCGACCGCGACCGTCGAGAGGCTGGCGGGACGACCGCCCTCGACGGAGCCGGCGGCGGTCGGGCCGGCCGGCAGCGCGATGGCCGTCGGGCCGGCCGGGATCGCGCCGGAGTCCTCCGGGTCGGTACCGTTCGCCGTGATCAGCTCCAACGGGATGAGGACGACGGCGGTGGTGCCGCCGTACGCCGATTCCTTGAGGCGGACCCGCACGCCGTGCCGCTCGGTCAGCCGGCTCACCACGTAGAGGCCGAGGCGGGCGGCGTTGGCCAGGTTCAGCTCGGACTGGTCGACGATGCGGTGGTTCGCCGCGGCCAGGTCCTCCTCGCTCATACCGAGGCCCCGGTCCTCGATCTCGATGGCGAAGCCGTTCGCCACGAGCTGGCCGCGGACCTCCACCGTCGTGTGCGGCGGCGAGAACGACAGGCCGTTCTCGATCAGCTCGGCGAGCAGGTGGATGATGTCGCCGACCGCCCGACCGGCGAGCGAGACAGCGCCCAGCGGCAGCACGTTGACGCGGGTGTAGTCCTCCACCTCGGCCACCGCGCCGCGCACGACGTCCACCATCGGAACGTTGCGCCGCCAGGCCCGACCCGGGGTGGAGCCGGAGAGCACGATCAGGTTCTCCGCGTTACGCCGCATCCGGGTGGCCAGGTGGTCGACCCGGAACAGGTCCTCCAGCTCCTCCGCGTCGTGCTCGCGCCGCTCCATGGCGTCGAGCAGGGTGAGCTGGCGGTGAACCAGCGCCTGCGTACGTCGGGCCAGGCTGAGGAATACCTCGCGGACGTTACGGCGCAGGTCGGCCTGCTCGACGGCGGTGCGCAGGGCGGTCTCCTGGACGGCGTTGAACGCCTTGCCGACCTGGCCGATCTCGTCGGTGCCGAACTCCAGCGGAGGCGCCTCGGTGGCCACGTCGACCTCCTCGCCACGGCCGAGCCGAGCGACCACGCCTGGCAGCCGCTCGTCGGCGAGCTGCCAGGCGGCCTCTCGCAGCCGGTCGAGCTGGCGCAGGAGCGTACGGGCCGTGGTGATCGAGACGACGACCGAGGCGATGACGGCGAGCAGACCCAGGCCGGTGGCGAGCACGAGTCGGACGACGACCATCACGGCCACGCCGGTGGCCCGGCCGACGATGTCCTCGCCGCCGTCGACGACGGCGTCGTTGACCTCGGCGAGCGCCGGCTCGACGGTGCCGCGCCACTGTTCGGAGCCGACCGGCAACTGGGTCGCCGGCCGGCCCTCGCGGATGATGCTGTCCTGTACGGCGCGCAGCCGGCTGAAGGCCTCACCCTCGACGAGCTGCTGGTAGCGGCGCTGATCGGCGTCGGCGAGCCGGGCCCGGGTCTCCTCGCCGAGGAACCGCTCGGCGCCGACCAGGCTGACGTAGCGGGCGTACTCCGGACCGCTGATCCGACCGGTGCCGAAGAGGCCGCTGAGCAGCGCGTCCTCCTGCGAGATCAGCTCCTTCATCCGGTTGAGCTGGATGAGGGCGGCCGCGTCGGCGGCGATCTCCTTGTCGTCGAGGCTGCCGGTGACGTCGTAGATCCGGAAGATCGATTCGATGGCTTCCGTGTAGGCGTCGGCGGCGGAGATCCGGTCGACCTTGCGGCCGAGCACGTCGGCGCGGGTCTGTTTCAACTCGTCGATCTGCGCGATCGTGTCGTCGAGCTGGACGTCGAGGGCCGAGCTGCCGGCCACGTCGACCTGCCAGTTGCGGACCGAGCCGGCGAAGTCGTCCGCCAGTTGGGTGGCCTTGCGCTGCTCGGTCTCCAGGGCCGCGCGCTGCGCGGCGTCGGGGTTGCTCAGGTACGCCTGGGTCAGCCGCCGCTCGAGCTGAAGCTCCTGCAGCAGGGGTTCGCTGGGCGCGTAGACCTTGCTGTTGAGCAGCTGGACACCGAGCAGGTTGAAGCCGTCCCGCAGGGTGACCCACGCCGCGAACATCCAGAGCGCGACCAGGGAGAGCAGCAGGGCGACAACCTTGGTGCGGATACTCGTACCGCGAGAACGCATTGAACCGTCCCAGGCAGGGCGTTGACTCAGCTCATCAACGGGTGATCATGGAGGACGACGTCCCGCCACGGCGGGGCGTACGGGGCTGAGGCTCTGCGTACGCTAGCAGTGTCCACACAACCCCTCAAGTCGCTGTTTTTGTTGCCTGGTAACCACAATCCACCACCGAACGGTCGACCCCGCCCAGCTGGACGGAGGCGAGCCGGCAGGCAGCCAGGACAGCCGCGTGAACGATCGCGGTAGGACAGTACAGCTCTTTTCCGTACCACAGTGGAGGGTCCGACCGGTCGGACCGTTGGTGGAGGTAGGCGTGGCCGCGCGCCACCGCGTCGTCGACCCGGGGAGCTCCGGTCGGCACGGCCACCAGCACCTGCAGGGCGTACGCGGTCTCCTCGGCCGTGCCGTCCCACCGTCCCCACGACCCGTCGACCCGCTGGCTCTCCAGCACCCAACGCGCCGCCCGGTCGAGCGCCTCGGCCGCCACGCCGCCGCGACCGAACTCCGCCAGGGCCAGCACGCAGCAGGCCGTCGCGTAGTACGGCGAGGCGTGCCACCGGTCCTGCCAGCGGCCGTCGGCGAGCTGGTGCGCCGGCAGCACGGCGCTGAGCCGGTCGACCGTCCGGTGGTACCGCTCGTCCGCGCCGGGGTGCCTGGTCACGTGCTGGCCGAACGCGTCCAGCACGTGCGCGTTGGTGGTGACCGAGAAGCCGTCCTCACTCCCCGGCCAGGTGCCGAAGCCGTCCGCCGTCTCGTACGCCCACAGGCCCGCCGGGTCGGCGGGGTGGCCGAGCCGGGCCAGCGCGTCCAAGGTGACCGAGGTGGTGTCGGCGTCGGTCGGCAGGCCCTCGCCGGTGGCGACGCCCTCGGCGGCGGTGGCGGCGGCCAGGGTACGCAGCAGGGCCGGCGGCGGGTTGAGCGCGACACCGGCACGACGCAGGCCGCTGAGCACCCAGGCCCGCTCGAAGACGGTGATCGGGGTCGGACAGGGCACCGGACCGTCGGCGTCGCGGATCAGCGTCAGCAGGAACGTGTGCGCGGCGGGGCCGGCGTCCGGGCCGGCGGCGCTCAGCCAGGCGGCGGTCGCGGCGGGTGACGCGCCGACGGCGGTGAGGGTCGGCCCGGCGTCGGCCGGTGTCGCCCCCAGCACCTCGTAGAAGTGGGCCAGCTTCGCCGGCAGCGGCGCCCCGGCGGCGACCGCGCCGCGTACCGCGCGCAGCCGGTCGGGGCCGAGCCCGGCGGGTAGCGCGAGCGGCGGGCGGGGCAACCGGTCGGCGATCGCCCGGTCCAACCGGGTCAGCCGCCTGTTGATCGACTCGACCAGGGCCGGGACGATGAGGTCCAGCGCCGGGGTGTCGGGCAGTGCCCGCGCGTCCGTGGTGAGCAGACGGCCGGTGAGCGCGTCCAGCCCGCGCCGCACCGCGGTGAGCAGGTGCGGACCGGCAGATTTTCCGTCGACAAGCGCCGCGAGCAGGGCGTCGACGGCGCTGAGGGTGGGCACCAGGGCGTACCCCTCGGGCGGGCCCCACGCCCCGTCCGGGCGCTGCCCGCGCAGCAGGAAGCCGATCCGCTGGTGGTGCCCCGGCAGCCAGGGCGCGTCGGCGACCAGCCGGCCGCTCTCGTACACCGAGGGGGCTACCTGCCCCCACGGTCGCAGCGCCAGGCCGGCGATCAGCTCGCGCGCGGCGTCGGTGGCGGGTTGGACCAGCACGTGCCCCGGGGCCTCACTCATCGCGTGCTCCCCAGAAGTCCGAGAGCTGGTAGAAGCCACCCGTGAAGGAGATCTGCCGGTGCAGGTAGTCCGCCTGGCGGGGGCAGCGCTCGGCGAGGGCCGTCAGGTCGCCCCGGGACCGGCTGGTCAGCTCGGCGAGCCGGGCGTGCACCCGCGCCGGGTCGTCGACCAGCAGCAGGGCGTTCAGGTCGCCCCACTCGGCGTCCCGCTCGTGCGTGGCGAGGTCGTTGACCAGCCGCAGCACCCGCTGCACGCCACGGCCGGCGTCGAGCAGGTCGGTCAACTGGGCGAGGGTCCGGTCGTCGCCGGTGGCGATCCAGTGGGTGGCGTTGACGAAGGAGCAGGCCAGGTTGTCGGCGTTGTCCAGATAGCGGTCCAGGTCCGGCAGGCGTTGCCCGGTGGTCGGGTCGGTCGGCAGGTTCTTCCAGTCCCACTCCCGCGACACGGCGGCGAGCATCCGGGCCAGCTCCTCGCGCCAGATCGGGCGCAGGCGGTGGAACGCCGGCACGGTGGCCAGTTCGTCGCGCAGGTCGGCCAACAGCCGCGCGAGGTGCCGGCCGGGCGGGGGCGCGGCGCCGTCGGCGACCGCCAGGCAGTCGGTCACGATCTGCCGGACGTCGTCGGCCGACCGGGCGAGGTAGTCGACCTGCCAGTCGGCGGCGAAGACCCAGAGCAGGGTACGGGTGGTGATCCGCAGTTCGGCGGCGGTGTGCCACGGCGCGGTGAACGCGATCGCGGTGGCCACCGAGCTGAGCAGCGCGGCGTCGAACGGCGCGGCGTCGAAGAGTTCCGGGTGGGCGGCGGTGACGCCCTGGAGGTCGCGGACGCCCCGTACGGCGAGCGCGCACACCCGGCCCTGCTCGGCGACGGCGTCGGGCCCGGCCTGCACCGGCCACGGCGCGCCGGTCACGAGACGACCGGGCGTTCGACCGGGGTGACGATCAGCTCGGCCCGCTGCTTGGGTTGCAGCGAGGCGCCGAGTCGGGGTGTCAGGCCGACGGGCTCGCGCAACCGGAACCGGTAGCGGCTCAGCACGGTGCTGACGATGAGCTGCGCCTCCAGCAGGAACAGGTACTGCCCGAGGCACTGGTGCGGCCCACCACCGAACGGGAAGTACGAGTAGCGGTAGCGCCGGCGGGGCTTCTCCGGGGCGAAGCGCTCCGGATCGAACAGGGTCGGATCGTCCCAGAAGGTCGACATCCGCTGGGTGACGTACGGGCTGACCAGCACGGTGCCACCCGCCTTGATCCGCACACCGCCCAGCACGTCGTCCGCGACGGCGGTACGGGGGATCATCCAACCGGCCGGGTAGAGCCGCAGCATCTCGTCGAGCACCATGCGGCCGTAGCGCAGCTGCGGCAGGTGCTCGCGGCCGACCCGTTCGGAGCCCACCACCCGCTCGATCTCGTCGGTCATCAGCTCCGCCACGTCGGGCCGGGACGCCAGCACCGGCCACAGCCAGGAGAGCAGCGCGATCGTGGTCTCGGTGGCGGTGGAGAACATCGCGACCACGTCGCCGCGGATCGCGTACTCGTCGGGCTCGCTGCCGTCGGCGCGCGGCCGGCAGAGCGTGGAGATGATGTCCTCGCCGTCGGTGGGCCGGGCCCGGGCCTCCCGGATGATCGGCAGCACCACCTCGTCGATGGTCCGGACCGCCTCGCGGAAGGGCCGGTCGCCGGGCATCGGCACCGCGTACGGCACGAACGGCACCAGCAGGCGCGGGAGCATCGCGGTGGTGACGGTGTCCAGCGCGGCGCTGATCCGCAGCGCGTCCGGCACCGAGATGCGGTCGGCGAAGAGCACCCGCATGGTGGTCCGCAGCACGATCCGGGTCAGTTCCGCGCCGCCGTCGATCGGGCGGCCGTCGCGGGCCGGCTCCAGCCACTCGTCGACGGCCTCGTTGATCGCCTCGGCCATCCGGTCGACGAGCGTCTCGGCGCGCTTCGCGGTGAACAGGGGTTGCAGCGCGCCGCGGCTGGACTCCCAGATCTCACCCTCGGCGACCAGGATGGCGTCGCCGACGATCCGGCGGACGGGCCGCCACAACAGGCCCTCCCCGTCGCGGGTGTAGTTGGCAACGTTGTCCCTCAGCACTCTTTGCAGGTGCTCGGGATGGCTGACGAGGTAGGGACGGAACGAGCCGAGGTTCAGCCGGACGACGTCACCACCGGCGGCGTCCGCGAAGCCCACGAGCGCGCCGAGCGGATCGCGGACCAGCGCGGGCAGGGCATGACGGAGTGGGATCATCCGGGGTTCGGTGCTGACGGGGGCGGGGCCGGCATCGGACACCTGGGACATGCGCTGTCTCCTCGTCGCCCCGGCGGCCTGGGCGGTCCACTTCGGCCGGTCGGGACTGTGGAATTTTCACCTTCTGGGCGTCGGAAGCATCTCACCAATTCCGGGACACCTCCAGACCTGTGACCGGTGAGATTCGATCGTTGCCCTAGACGGGCATCGATGCCTGTGCCCCGGTCAGTCCTGAGTGGATAGTCAGGAGCCGGCACCGGCGCAGGTCGCACCCGTAGATCGATCCGCCGCCGCCGTCTGCCGGTCCGGACGGCGACGGTTCCGCGGTCGGTCGTCCACCGGACCCGACGGGGCGGGCCACGCCCGGGCAGTCCCAGAGGGCGGGCAGCGCAGTGAGCAAGGACGCACCGGTACCCCCGAATCCGGGCGATGGCGGGCCCCCTGTGCCAGGCTCTGTGGCATGGACGACAAGACCATCCTGAACCGGATCTCCGAGCTGGTCGACGAGGAGCACCGGCTGCGCGCGGAGGCCCAGGCCCACGAGTCCGGCACCGAGGGCGAGACCAGCGAGCGACTGCGCGCCCTGGAGGAATCCCTCGACCAGTGCTGGGACCTGCTGCGCCGCCGCCGGGCCGCCCGATCCAGCCACGGCGACCCCGACTCGCAGGGCGAACGCCCCAAGCCCGAGGTGGAGCGCTACCTGCAGTGATCGACACGGGCGGGTCGGGCGGCCACCTCGGCCACCCGACCCGCCGCGGTCAGCGGATGCCCGCCTCGCGCAGCAAGTCCCCCGTCAGCGCGCCGGGATCGGCCTGTTCGGCGCTCAGTCCCCGGGCCACGAACCAGGCGCCGACCACCCGCACGTCGCGGGCCAGGAACTCGGGCCCCTGCGGGTTCGCCACCACGTCGACCACCTGCGGCAGGTCGATCACGACCAGCCGCCCGGAGTGCACGAGCAAGTTGTACGGCGACAGGTCGCCGTGCGCGTAGCCCGCCCGGGCCAGCACGCGCAGCGCCTCGACCAGTTGGCCCCACAGGTCGCGCAGCTCGGCCGGGCCGGGCCGCAGCTGGGCGAGCCGGGGCGCCGCCAGGCCCGACTCGGCGTCGCCGACGAACTCCAACATCAGCTCGGTGCCCCGCACCTGCACGGGGTACGGCACGGCGATCCGGTCGTTTCCGGCGCCGATCTCCCAGAGCCGCGCCAGCGCCGCGAACTCGGCCGCCGCCCACTGCCCGGCGATCATCTGGCGGCCGAAGGCCGTCCGGCCGGCCATCGCCCGCATCTCCCGGGAACGCCGCACCCGGCGCCCCTCCAGGTAGCCGGCGTCGCGGTGGAACAGCCGGTGCTCGGCGTCCCGGTACCGCTTCACCGCCAGCAGGCAGGACCGGTCCGTGTCCGGCACCGCCCGGCGGACCAGGTGGACGTCCGCCTCCTTGCCGGTCTTCAGCACACCCAGCTCGGTATCCTTGGCGGCCAGTTCGGTGACCAACCAGTCCGGGTACGGCTGGGGCCCGTGCACCGCGTCGTCCCAGGACGACCAGCGCTCGCCGGTGTCGGGATCGGGCTCGGTGTCGGGATCGGCGGGCGACTCGGTGGGTCGGGCCCGCTTCAGGAACTGTGGTTCGTCGTCGTCGAAGCGGCGCTTGCCGCGGGTCCGGCGCTCCAGCGCCGGGAGGTCATGATCGCGCACTGTGGTGAGGTTCCCTTGGTCGAGGCTGAGATAGGCAGCGGAAAGCGACCTGCGAAGACGGCCATGACCGACCTCCTCTCCTCGAACGGGCGGTACGCCCGGTGCACGATGCGCCGCCATCCTCGCGGCAGCTCGGACGGCGGGTCAACCGAATTACGGTGGGGACGCGACGCCGTTCCCCGTCAGCCAGCGGCGGAAGCGTCAGCTCGACAGCGGTGGCGGCGTCAGCTCGCGAGGACCGTGGCGACGGCGGCGATCAGCCCGTCCACCGTGCGGCTCGGCGCGAACCGGACGTCCGACCAGGTCCGTCCCCGGTGCAGCCAGACGCTGGGCAGCCCCACCGCGGCGGCGCCGCCGATGTCCGCCTCCGGGCTGTCGCCGACCACCCACGCGCCCCGCAGCGGCATCCGGACGCGCTGCGCGGCGAGCGCGAAGATCCGGGGGTTGGGCTTGCTGACTCCGGCCTCCTCGGAGATCACCCAGTCGGCGACGTAGCGGTCCAGGCCGGTACGACGGATCTTGGCGTCCTCCAGGCGTACCGTGCCGTTGCACACCACCACGGGCACCCACCCCGCGTCGTCGGCGATGCGCAGCGCGCAGGCGGTCAGCGGGTCGAGCCGGGTCTGCTCCACCACCCCGTCGTGCAGCTCCTCCACCAGGTCGATCGACGGGATACGCAGCTCGTAGCGGTCCCGGATCGCGTCGGCCAGGTCCCAGCGGTCGGTCAACCCGTCCGCGTCGAGCGAGACCAGCCAGTCGATGTCGGTGGGGGGCGCGCCGATGCGGTCCAGGAAGCGCTCACCCCAGCGGCGGAAGGGCCCGGCCCGGTCCAGCAGGGTGTTGTCCAGGTCCAGCAGGAGCAGTGGCACTCGGGCACCCTACGGGACCGACGTGTCCGCCAACAGACCCACGTGTTTCGAGTTGACGATGGGCTTAACCGGTCAGCGACATCCGCGCGCCGCCCTGGCCCGGCAGCAGATCGGCGAGCATCGAATGGGCTGCCCGGGTGCTGGTGAGCACGGCCGGATCGAGGGTCGCCACGAGGGTCTCCGCGCCCTCGTCGGCGCCCCGGGCGAGCGTACGTCCCTGCGGGTCGTAGATCGCCGCGCCGCCGTTGAACCGCCACGGGTCGCTGCCGCCGACGGCGTTGGCGAAGACCACGAACATCGTGTTGTCCAGTGCCCGCGCCGCGTAGTACAGGTCCCGGCGGTGCTCGGAGCCGGCCAGGTAGCCGCTGGGACACAGGTAGGCGTGCGCGCCGTCGCGCGCGGCGGCCCGGCCGTGCTCCGGGAAGCAGCCGTCGTAGCAGATGCCCAGCCCGAGCCGCCAGTCGTCGACGAGCAGTGTGGCGCCCCGCCCGCCGGGGCTGAACAGGTCGCGCTCGTCGCCCCAGAGCTGCTGCTTGTCGTACCCGACCCGGACGGCGCCAGCGCGGTCGACCACGAGAGCGGCGATGGTCCGCCGGTCGTCCGGGTGCCGGACCGCGGCGCCGACCACCACGGTGACCCCGGCGGTCCGTGCCGCCGCGCTCAGCGGGTCGAGCCGACCGTCGGCGACCAGCCCGGCCGGGTCGGCCGCCACGTGGGTGCCGACCGGATCGGCGGCGAGGGTCGGCGGGTGGTACGCGCACAGGTACAGCTCGGGGAGGACGACCACCCGGGCGCCCTGCCCGACGGCGAGCCGGACCAGCTCGGCGGCGGCCGCCGCGTTGCCGGCGACGTCACCGGGCGCCGGGGTGGCCTGGACGGTGGCGACGGTCAGCGGGCCGGACGGCGCGGGGTACGAGCGGGTCACCGGTGGATCGTAAACGTCGCGTTACCAAGCCGTACGTACGGTTTGCACCGCCCGAGGTGACCTGCGACGATCGAGGTGTGCCCAGAGTAAGTCAGGACCAGCTCGACGCGCGCCGGCAGGAGATCCTTGCCGCGGCCCGGGCGTGTTTCGCCCGACTCGGCTACGAGGGGGCCACCGTCCGCCGCCTCGAGGAGGCCACCGGCCTGTCCCGGGGCGCCATCTTCCACCACTTCCGCGACAAGGACTCGCTCTTCCTCGCCGTCGCCGAGGACGACGCCGCCGCCATGGTCGAAACGGTCGCCCGGAACGGTCTGGTGCAGGTGATGCGCGACCTGCTGGCCCGCGCCGTCTCGCCGGACACCACCGGCTGGCTGGGCAGTCAACTGGAGGTGTCCCGCCGGCTACGCACCGATCCGGCGTTCGCCAAGCGCTGGGCGGAGCGGTCCGCCGCGATCGCGGAGGCGACCCGGGACCGGCTGGCCCGTCAGCGCGACGCCGGGGTGCTGCGCGAGGACGTACCGATCGACGTGCTGGCCCAGTTCCTGGAGCTGGCCTACGACGGCCTGGTGCTGCACCTGGCCATGGGCCGACCGGCCGGTGACCTGGGTCCGGTCCTGGACCTGGTCGAGGAGGCGGTCCGCCGCCGCTGAGCGGTGCCGGCGGGCCGGCGACGGCGCGGCAGCCCCGGCCGAGCCGGATGGCGTCGGTGCTCCACAATGGGGCCGCCGACCCCTCCGGCGACAGGAGCAGCCGATGATCGTCCACGCCGCCTCGGGCGACACCTGGGGCATCCCCGGCCCGACCTTCCTGCGGCTCTACCTCGTGGTGGCCGTCGTGGTCGCCGCCGTCGCGGTGCTGCACCGGGTACGCCTCACCACCGGCGCGGAACCCCTCGTCGCCGAGCCACTCGGCCCCCCGGAGGTCGCCTATCTCAACGGTGGGCCGGCCCTCGCGGTGCACGCCGCGCTGGGCGGTCTGCGCAGCAGCGGCGCGATCGACGTCGGCCCGGATCGTCGCCTGCGCACCACCGGCCCGGCCCCGACCGGGCTCACCCCGCTGGAGCAGGCGATCCACTGGGCCGCCCACCAGGGCGTCCGAGCCCGGGACCTGGCCCAGGACGAGCGGGTGGCCGCCGCGCTCGACCAGCTCGGCGCCAGCCTCGTAGGGCGCGGACTGCGGGTGAACCCGGCGCGGCGGGTCACCGCACAACAGTGGCGGCTCCTCCTCGCCGCCCTGCTGGTGTTCGGCGTCGTACGGCTGTTCGCCGGCCTGGCCAACGGGCGGCCAGTGGGCTTTCTGCTGCTCACCCTCGTCGGTGTGGCGGTGGCGGTGCTGCTGCTCTGGCGGGTGCCCCAGGCCACGCGGGCCGGGCGCAGCGCGCTGCGCGACCTCCGCGTCCGACACCACCACCTCGCCCCCGATTCGTCCCCCGCGTACGCCACCTACGGCGCGGCCGGCGCGGCGATGGGTGTGGCGCTGTACGGCACGGCGTCGCTGTGGGCCATCGACCCAGGCTTCGCCGCGCAGGCCGAGATCCAGCGCCAGGCCATCGCCAGCAGCGGCTGGTCGTCGGGTGCCGGCACCGGTTCGTCGGGTACGACCGGCAGCTCCTGCGGCGGTGGCAGCTCCTGCGGTGGAGGCGGTGGGTGCGGCGGCGGTGGGTGCGGCGGATGACCGGCCCGTACGGCGTCGGCATCGGCTGGCGCCCCGAGATCGCCGGTTTCGTGGCCGAGCTGCCCGGGTTGCGCTTCGTCGAGGTGGTTGCCGAGTCGGTGGCGTCGACCGGGCCCCTCCCGGTCGGGCTGACGCGGCTGCGCGAGCGCGGCGTGACAGTCGTACCCCATGGGGTGCGGCTCTCCCTCGGCGGCGCCGAACCGGTCGACCCGGCCCGCGTCGCCCACCTGGCCGCCGTCGCGCGGCGGGTGGACGCCCCGCTGGTCAGCGAGCACATCGCGTTCGTGCGGGCCGGCGGGCTGGAGGCCGGGCACCTGCTGCCGCTCCCCCGCAGCCGGGAGGCGGTCGACGCGGTCTGCGCGAACGTGGCCCGCGCGCAGGCCGAGCTGCCGGTGCCGATCGCGCTGGAACCGATCGCCGCCCTCTTCGACTGGCCCGACGACGAGCTGGACGAGGCGGACTTCCTCACCGAGATCCTGGACCGCACCGGCGCGCTGCTGCTGCTGGACGTCGCCAACGTGCACGCCAACGCCCGCAACCGGGGCACCGACCCGCTCGCGCTGCTCGACCGGCTGCCACTGGACCGGGTCGGCTACGTGCACGTGGCCGGCGGGGCCGAACGCGGCGGCTTCTACCACGACACGCACACCCATCCCATGCCGCCGGAGGTGCTGGAGCTGGTCGGCGCGCTCTGTGCCCGGCGACGGCCGCCGGCGCTGCTGCTGGAGCGCGACGGCGGGTACCCGCCGGCCGCCGAGCTGCGCGCCGAACTGGATGCCCTGGCCGCGGCGTCCGGCTTCCCGGCCGTGACATGACCGGCGCTGTCACGGGCGACTCCGCGGGCACGCACGAGCCGCCCCAGCCCCGCCCCGGCCTGGCCGCGCGGCAGGCGGAACTGGTCGCGGCGCTGGTCGCCGGAGGTCCGTCGCCGGCCGGATTCGCGGTGGGGCCGCTGGCCGCCGCCCGGGCGGCGCTGCTGAACAAGCGCGCCGACGAGGTGGCCCGGCACTGGCCAGGGCTCGCCGCCGGCCTCGGCGCCGCGTGGCCCGCGACCTTCGCCGACTGGGCCGCCGACCGCCCCACGGCGGGCTCGCTGCGCGACGGCTGGGATCTGGCCCGGACCCTGCGCGGGCGGGCGACGCTGCCGCCGTCGGGCGCGGAGGAGCTGGCGGTCCGGGAGGCGACCCTGCGCTACGACGGGCGCAATGCGCCACGTCCGCGCCGACTGCCAGCCATGACCCGCGCCGGCGGCGCCGTCGCGGTGCAGGTCGCCGGTCGGGTACGGCTGCTGCGCCCCGCCGCCGACGTTGGCGGGGACGCTCCGGATCGGGCAGGATCGGCGTTATGGATCTCGGACTGACCGACCGCGTGTACGTACTGACCGGTGCCTCCCGCGGCCTGGGTTACGCGACGGCGCAGTGCCTGGTCGCCGACGGTGCCCGGGTGGTGCTCTCGGCGCGGGACGCGGACGCGGTGGCCGCCGCCGCCGAGCAGCTGGGCGGTCCGGGCAAGGCGGTTGGCGTCGCCGCGGACCTGACCGACCCGCAGACCCCGGAGCGGCTCGTCGCGGCGGCCCGCACCCACTTCGGCCGGCTCGACGGCGCGCTGATCTCGGTCGGCGGCCCGCCCGCCGGCAACGCCGCGTCGATCACCGACGAGCAGTGGCGGAACTCCTTCGAGACCGTCTTCCTCGGCACCGTCCGCACCGCGCGCACCGTCGCCGGGGCCCTGCCCGACGGGGGCGCGATCGGGCTGGTGCTGTCCACGTCGGCCCGTGGGCCGGTGCCCGGCCTCGGCATCTCCAACGGCCTGCGGCCCGGCCTCGTCGGCGTCGCCAAGGACATCGCCGACGACTACGGCCCGCGCGGCGTACGCGTCGTCGGCCTGCTGCCCGGCCGGATCATGACCGACCGCAACCGGGAGCTGTTCGCCGCGACCGGCGACCCGGAGCGCGCCCGCGCCGAGGCGCAGGCCCTCATCCCGCTACGACGCCTCGGCGACCCGGCCGAGTTCGGTCGGGTGGCCGCCTTCGTGCTCTCCCCCGCCGCGAGTTACCTGACCGGCCTCACCGTGCCGGTCGACGGCGGCGCGCTGCGGGGCCTGTGACAACGGGCGGCCGCGGCGGCGATGTGCCGTCGGCGCTCGGCCGCTCCGGCCCGGGTGCCACGCATCCCCGGCCCACCCGGGCGGAGCTGGCGGCGGCTGCGGACCGGACCATTCCCGACGTGCTCGCGCCGGGGCTGGCGGTGCTCTTCGTCGGCATCAATCCCGGCCTCTGGTCGGCGGCCACCGGCTGGCACTTCGCCCGGCCCGGTAACCGGTTCTGGCCAGCGCTGCACCTGGGCGGATTCACTCCCCGCCTGCTGCACCCGAGCGAGCAGGACGATCTGCCGGCGCTCGGGCTCGGCATCACCAACATGGCCGCCCGGGCCAGCGCCCGCGCCGACGAGCTGAGCCCTCAGGAACTCCTCGACGGCGCGGCGATCCTGACCGACAAGGTGGCCCGGTACCGGCCGCGGTGGGTGGCCGTGGTGGGGGTGACCGCGTACCGGATCGGTTTCCAACGACCAAAGGCCACCTTCGGCCCGCAGCCGGAGTCGCTGGCCGGCTCCCGGCTCTGGGTGCTACCCAACCCGAGCGGCCTGAACGCCCACTTCACGCCGGTGACGTTGGGCGCGGCGTTCGCCGAACTGCGGCTCGCCCTTGCGAGTCGAGCAGGGCCACGGGAGACCGCAGCCGCCGCAGCTCCAGATCGGCATGACCGGACCGTGGGTGGTCACCGCACGACCACTAGGGGGGACGAGTCTCCTCATTGATTGATACCGCTACTCTGCGCCCATGGCCGGCTTTCGCGCGGCGTTGCTCGCTCTGTCCCTGCTCGTCGTTCTCGCGTTGGTCGTCGTCGTGGCACTACGGCGTCGACGCAGGGTTGCTCGGATGGACGGCCGGCAGGCGGGGCTGGATTCCGCGCGCAAGGCGATCCGCCAGAGCGCACGGGAAACCCGTACACGACGCCGGGGCAGTCTTCGCGGCAAGGGCGGCGGCGGTGACCAGAACCTGACCTTCGACGCGGCCTCGACGAGCGACTCCGGCGGCACTCCGTAGTGCGACCAGTCCGCCTGTTGATCGACTCGACGTCGTGGAAGTCGGGCTTTCGAAGCGGACGGGAGACCGCGACTTACCGCAACCCGGGTCGATCAACCGACTGACGGGTCAGTTGGCGGCGGCGGGCGGCATCGCCTCGTCGGCGACGTACGTGCCCAGGGGCATGACCACCGGCTCGGGGCCGGTCGCGTCCACGAAGGGGCGGGGCGAGTCGGCGACCGCGAACTGGGTGCGGTACAGCTCGGCGTAGAGCCCGCCGACGGCGACCAGCTCGTCGTGCCGGCCCCGCTCGACGATCCGACCGCCGTCGAGCACGAGGATCTGGTCGGCGTCCCGGACGGTGGAGAGTCGGTGGGCGATAACCAGGGCGGTACGTCCGGCCAGCGCCACCGACAGCGCGCGCTGCACCGCGGCCTCGCTCTCCGAGTCGAGGTGTGCGGTCGCCTCGTCGAGGATGACGATCGACGGGGCCTTGAGCAGCAGTCGGGCGATGGCGATGCGCTGCTTCTCGCCGCCGGAGAAGCGGTAGCCGCGCTCCCCCACCGTCGTGTCCAGACCGTCGGGCAGCGACCGGACCAGGTCGGCCACCTGGGCGCCGGCGAGCGCGGCCCAGATCTCGTCGTCGGTGGCGTCGGGCTTGGCGTAGCGCAGGTTCTCGGCGATGGTCTCGTGGAACAGGTGCGAATCCTGGGTGACCACGCCGATCTCGTCGCGCAGGGAGGCGAGCGTCGCGTCGCGCACGTCCACCCCGCCGACCAGGACCTGGCCATCGGTGACGTCGTAGATCCGGGAGATGAGCATCGACAGTGTCGACTTGCCCGCGCCTGACGGCCCGACCAGGGCGACCATCTGCCCGGGCTCGACGCTGAACGAGACGCCCTTGAGCACCGGCTCGTTGACGGTGCGGTCGAGGGTGGCGACCTCCTCCAGCGAGGCGAGGGAGATCTCGGCCGCGCTGGGATAGCGGAAGCGCACGTCGCGGAAGTCGACCCGGCCGGCGCCCCGGGGCACCGGGACGGCGTCGGGCTTCTCCACGATGCCGGGCTGGAGGTCGAGCACCTCGAAGACCCGATCGAAGGAGACCAGCGCGCTCATCACGTCCACCCGGACGTTGGAGAGCGCGGTGAGCGGCCCGTACAGGCGGGTGAGCAGCAGCGCGAGGGTCACGACGGTGCCGGCGCTGACGCCGCCGGTGACGGCGAGCCAGCCGCCGAGACCGTAGGTGAGCGCCTGCGCCAGCGAGGCGACCAGGAGCATCGCCACGAAGAACGTCCGCGAGTACATGGCGGACTGGATCCCGATGTCGCGGACCCGCTCGGCGCGGCCGGCGAACCGGCGGGCCTCGATGTCGGGTTGGCCGAAGAGTTTCACGAGCAGCGCGCCGGCCACCCCGAACCGCTCGGTCATGGTCGCGTTCATCTTGGCGTCGAGGTTGTACGCCTCGCGCGTGATGTCGGCCAGCCGCCGACCGACCCGGCGGGCCGGGATGATGAAGATCGGCAGCAGCACCAGCGAGAGCGCGGTGATCTGCCAGGAGAGGGTGAACATCACCGCGGCGGTGAGCACGAGTTGGATGACGTTGCTGACCACGCCGGACAGGGTGGAGGTGAACGCGCGCTGGGCGCCGAGCACGTCGTTGTTGAGCCGGCTGACCAGCGCGCCGGTCTGGGTGCGGGTGAAGAACTGCAACGGCATCCGCTGCACGTGATCGTACACGCGGGTGCGCAGGTCGAGGATGATGCCCTCGCCGATGCGGGCGGAATACCACCGCTGGGCCAGGGACAGCAGCGCGTCGGCGACCGCCAGCCCGGCGATGAACAGGGCCAACCGGATGACGAGCCGACCGGCCTCGGTGCCGCCCCGGTTGATCGCGTTGATGACGTCACCGGCGAGCACCGGCGTGGCGACGCCGATGATGGCGGCGAGCACGACCGTGGCCAGGAAGACGACGATGTCGCGACGGTAGGGCTGGGCGAAGGCGACGATGCGGCGGGCCACCCCGCTCTTGAGCCGGTGGGTGGAGACTTCGTCGCGGTTGCGCATCGACCGGAGCATGCTCCACCCGGCCATGCCACCGCCGGACATCGGGCTGGACACCACTCACCTCCGGGTCGTCGGGCGGACCGCGCTGTCGGGTCAATTCTCCCGACAGGTGTGACAACCTCGCTCGTAACCCGGATCTTCCCGCGCGGTCCTTACTATTCGCCCCGGCCGGCGAGATCGCGCAGGCGGCGGGTCTGCGCCTCGCGCTCGGCCCGCTGCTGGTCGGCGTGCGACCGCCCGGCCGCGCCGGCGAGCAGCGCCTTGATCTCCACCACCGCGTCGCGCGGGCCGGCCAACAGGCCCGCCGTGAGGTCACGGACCGCGTCGTCCAGCTCCGCCGGGGGTACGACGAGAGTGGCCAGCCCGATCCGGTCGGCCTCGGCGGCGTCCAGCCGGCGGCCCGTGGCGCAGATCTCCAGCGCCCGGGAGTAGCCGACGAGCTCCACGAGACGCTTCGTGCCGGCCAGGTCGGGCACCAGCCCGAGCGTCACCTCGGCCATCGAGAACCTCGCGTCGGCGGCGAGGACCCGCAGGTCGCAGGCGAGGGCGAGCTGGAAACCGGCACCGATCGCGTGCCCCTGCACCGCCGCCACGGAGATGACGTCCGGCCGGTGCAGCCAGGTGAAGCCGCCCTGGAACTCGGCGATCCGGTCGGCGCACTCGCCCTCCGGCAGCGTGGCCAGCTCGGCGAACGACCCCGGGCCGGACGCACCGGCGACCGCGAGGTCGAGGCCGGCGGAGAACGCACGCCCTTCGCCCCGGACCACCACCACCCGTACGTCACCGGGCAGGTCGCGCGAGAATTCGCTCATCGCGCGCCACATGGCCGGCGTCTGGGCATTGAGCACGTCGGGCCGGCACAACGTCACCGTGGCGACCGGCCCGTCGCAGGTCAGCCGAACCCCGGTCGCCTCGGTGGTCACCGGACTGCCCGGGGAGCGGCGTTGGTCAACGACGCTAAGTGGCGGGTCACGCCTTCTTGCGGCGCCGGGCACCGCCGCGCTGACGCAGCTGAACCCCGGACTCGGTGAGCACTCGGTGGATGAACCCGTAGGAACGGCCGGTCGAGGCCGCCAGCGCGCGGATGCTCTCCCCCGAGGTGTACCGCTTTACCAGGTCCTTGGCGAGCGTCTGACGCTCGGCTCCGACGATCCGGCGACCCTTCTCAGTGCTGGTGGCTGTGCCAGTGGCTGCCATGCTGTGTCCTCACGTCCCAGACTGTGCGGTTCGGATACGGTCCCACCTATTAGACCGCCTCGGACGATCATGCGCCAGATATCAACTCTTCGCCAACCGACACGCTATGCAATGTCAGGTTCCCGATAGAGTGATCCTCGCGAAACGTCTGGAGTGGGCCACTCCGGCGCGGTGACACCTCCACCCGTACGCTCCCGGGCGTGTTCGACCTGTTCGGCACCGCAGCCGGCGCGGCCGTCGTCTTCGCCGCCACCGACATCGACGACATCGTCATCCTCACGCTGTTCTTCGTCGCGGCCCGCACCACCGGACGCCCGCGTACCGCACAGATCGTTGCCGGCCAATATCTGGGCATCGGCGCGCTCGCGCTGGCCAGCGCGGTGGTCGCCGCCGGGTTGCTGGTCGTGCCGGAACCGTGGACCGGGCTGCTCGGCCTGCTGCCGATCGCGCTGGGCGTCCGCGCGCTGTGGCACCGGGACGACGACGAACCCGCCGCCGTGGTCACCGGCACGCTCGGCGTGGCCGGGGTGACGATCGCCAACGGGGCCGACAACGTGGCCGTCTACGTACCCGTGTTCCGGGCCCTCGGCCCCGGCGACAGCGCGGTGTTCCTGCTGATCTTCGTGGTGCTGATCGGCCTGTGGTGCGCCGCCGCGGCCTGGCTGGGCGGCCACCGGCGGGTGGTCGCCTTGGTGGAGCGTGCCGGGCACTGGCTGGTACCGGCGATCTTCATCGGCATCGGTGTGGTGATCCTGGTCAGCTCCGGCGTGCTGGGCCGGCTGGTCGACCTGCTGGGCTGAGACCCGGCGGTCCGGCTGGTCGACCTGCTGGGCGGGAACCGGGCGGTCCGGGCGCCGGACCGCCCGGCGCAGCGGTCAGGCCAGCTCGACCAGTTCGAGGAGGTCGTCGCTCCAGGCGTCCTCGTCGCCGTCGGGCAGCAGGATCGCGCGGTCCGGCTTGAGCGCGAGGACCGCGCCGGGGTCGTGCGTGACCAGCACGATCGCGCCCGGGTAGTTGGCGATCGCGTCGAGCACCTGCTCGCGGCTGACCGGGTCGAGGTTGTTGGTCGGCTCGTCCAGCAGCAGCACGTTGGCGCCTGAACAGACCAGCGTGGAGAGGGCCAGCCGGGTCTTCTCGCCACCGGAGAGCACCCCGGCCGGCTTGTTCACGTCGTCGCCGGAGAACAGGAACGCGCCGAGGATCTTGCGCAGGTCCGTGTCGGACTGCTCGATCGCGGCGGCGCGCATGTTCTCCAGCACCGTCCGCTCCACGTCCAGCGTCTCGTGCTCCTGCGCGTAGTAGCCCAACCGCAGGCCGTGCCCCGCGTGCACCTCGCCGGTGTCCGGGCTGAGCAGCCCGCCGAGCATCCGCAGCAGCGTCGTCTTGCCCGCGCCGTTGAGGCCGAGGATGGCCACCCGGGAACCCCGGTCCACCGCCACGTTGACGTCGGTGAAGATCTCCAACGAGCCGTACGACTTGGACAGGCCGGTCGCGGTGAGCGGCGTCTTGCCGCACGGGGCGGGGCTGGGGAAGCGGACCTTGGCGACCCGGTCGGCGACGCGTACCTCCTCCAGGCCCGAGATCAGCTTCTCGGCCCGGCGGGCCATGTTCTGCGCGGCGACGGTCTTGGTGGCCTTGGCCCGCATCTTGTCGGCCTGCGCCATCAGCGCGCCGGCCTTCTTCTCGGCGTTGGCCCGCTCGCGGCGGCGACGTCGCTCGTCGGTCTCGCGGGCCTCCAGGTACGCCTTCCAGCCCAGGTTGTAGACGTCGATCACCGAGCGGGTGGCGTCGAGGAACCAGACCTTGTTGACCACCGACTCCAGCAGCGCGCCGTCGTGGGAGATCACGATGAGCCCGCCCTTGTGGTTGGCGAGGAAGCCACGCAGCCAGGTGATCGAGTCGGCGTCGAGGTGGTTCGTCGGCTCGTCGAGCAGCAGGATGCCGCCGCCGTTCTCACCGGCGTCCCGGAACAGGATCCGGGCCAGCTCGATGCGCCGACGCTGACCGCCGGAGAGGGTGCCGATGGTCTGGGCGAGCGCGCGGTCCGGCAGCCCGAGGTTGGCGCAGATCCGGGCGGCCTCGGCCTCGGCGGCGTACCCACCCAGGGCGGCGAACTGGTCCTCCAGCGCGCCGTAGCGGCGGACCAGCTTCTCGTTGGCGTCCTCGGCGAGGCGCTCCTCGACCTCCTTCATCTGGGCCATCAGCACATCGAGACCGCGGGCGGAGAGCACCCGGTCGCGGCCGGTGACCTCCAGGTCGCCGGTGCGGGGGTCCTGCGGGAGGTAGCCGATGGCGCTGCGCTGGTCGATCTGGCCGCCGTACGGCTGGCCCTCACCGGCGAGCACCTTGAGGGTGGTGGTCTTGCCGGCGCCGTTGCGGCCGACCAGGCCGATCCGGTCACCGGGCTGCACGCGCAGGGTGGTGTCGGACAGCAGGATCCGGGAGCCGGCACGCAGCTCCAGGCCGGTGGCAGTGATCATCTCGTAGGACTCGCTCTCGGGGTCTGGAAGGCTGACTCAGGGCACGCGAAAGCGCCGGCGGGCGGTGGGCCCGTCGGCGCGGGGCGGTTCAGCCTTCGCAGCGCGGCACGGCGACAAGTGTACCGGGCGCTCACGTACGACCCGCTCGGATTACCAATCAAGATCATCGGGTACCGGAACGCCTGTCCGGACCCCGTCCGGCGCTGACGGCCTATCACAGGACATTTCACGCGATCGAGGTCATCATGGAGCTGAACGAGAACGCGCAGGTCGACACCAGTCAGGTAGAGGACATGCGTGGATCCGGCGGAGGCGGCGGGGGCGGAGGCCTCGGGATCCCGATCCCCGGGGGCGGCGGCCGGGGCGGCGGCCTGATCGGCATCATCATCGCCGTCGTGCTGGCGTTGGCCGGTGGCGGGTTCGGGCTCAGCCAGCTCGGCGGCGGAGGCGGCAGCGACCAGCCAGCCGACAACTCGAGCCTGGACGCCGAGTGCTCCGCGAGCGCGACCAAGACCGAGGACTGCCGCAACACCCTCTTCATCAATTCCATCCAGGCTTACTGGAAGGACGCCATGCCGAAGGCGTTCGGCGACCAGTACCAGCCGGCCACCACCCGGTTCTTCAGCAACAGCGTGAACACCGGCTGCGGTCAGGCCGACTCGGGTGTCGGCCCGTTCTACTGCCCGGCGGACAAGCATGTCTACATCGACCTGACCTTCTACGACACGCTCAAGTCGGAGTTCGGCGTCACCGGCGAGTTCCCCCAGCCGTACGTTCTCGCGCACGAGTACGGCCACCACGTGCAGGACCTGCTCGGCACCGAGGCCAAGGCGCAGGACGGCAAGGCCGGGCCCACCTCCGGCTCGGTCCGGCTGGAGTTGCAGGCGGACTGCTTCGCGGGCGCCTGGGCCAACCACGCCACCGAGACCAAGTCGAAGAACGACAAGGCGATCTTCAAGTCGATCAGCGAGCAGGACATCCAGGACGCGGTGGACACCGCTGGCGCGATCGGCGACGACGCCATTCAGCAGAAGTCCGGCCAGGGCAACGACCCGAGCTCGTACACCCACGGCACCGCCGCCCAGCGGCAGAAGTGGTTCGAGCAGGGCTACAACAGCGGCGACCCGAAGACCTGCGACACCTTCGGCACCAACCAGCTCTGACATCTCCACGCGGTCGCGGCAGGCCCGCCGAGCGGGCCTGCCGCGATTGTCGTTGGGTGGTCAGTCGAGCCGGGACACCTGGTAGTGCCCGATCAGCCAGGCGTCACCGACCCGCCGCACGACCACGCCCAGGTGCACGGTCAGCGCCGGCCGGTCGGTGAAGCCGAACTCGACCTCCAGATAGCCGAGGACCACGTCGGCGGCGAGTCGCCGGGCCTGAAGGATCTCGTACGCGGCGGTCAGGCCCAGCGGCTGGGCCGCGTAGTACGCCGCGACGCCGTCCCGGCCGACGGCGTACGGGCGCAGGCCCTGGAAGATCGCGTCATCCGCGAAGACCGACGCGACGCGGTCCGGCTCGTGGGCGTCGACCGCCGACCTCCACCGGTCCAGGACCGCGCGCAGGATCTCCACCTCGTCACCGGCCACGGTCACCGCCTCGGCTGACCGGGATCGTTCGGGTGCGGCGTCAACGGCGTGACGGTCTCCCGCCGCCAGGCGCGCAGCGGCATCGACGCGAGGACCAACTCCAACTCGTCCGCGTCGGCGGCCTCGAAGAGTCCCCACGTCCGCCACTCCCCCGGCGCCAGCGGCGGCCGCCACAGGCGCAGCAGACTGCCCTGCGCCGTCAACTCGGCCGAACGCGCCGCCTCACGCGCACGCATCTCGGCAACCCCGTCCTCCGACGTGCCGTCGGGCACCGTCGTCACCATGTCCACCAGGAACTCCACGCGCCCATCCTCCGACCATGTGCGCCGCACCACGCCCCGAACCCCCGTTCGGGTGGCGGTCGTCTCTGCTCCGGCTCGACCGGGCAACCAGCCGAGAGCAGCGCCGCCGCCGTGATCCGGGACCGGGGCATCGCCGCTGACCAGACGCCGCCAGTTCGGGGCCGGGCGCGTAGCGTCGCCGCCGACCACATGCGGCCAGTTCGGGCGCGCAGCGTCGCCGCTGACCAGACGCGGTCAGTCCGCGGCCGGGGCGGGGTCGCGCAACCGGATCCGTACCGCCCGGGCCGCGCTCACCGCCGCGACCAGGACCGCGTGCCGAGGCTCCGGCACGTCAAGCAGCCGTTCGGCCCGCAGCGGCACGAGCGGGGCCAGCCGACGGTCCGCGAGCACCGTGTCCACGGCCCGCCGGTCACCGCCGCAGACCAGGGCCGCCAGCTTCGCCGCCTCCGGCAGCAGCAGCCGTACGGCCAGGTCCGCCGCGTCGCCCAGCGCCGCCTTGGCCTGGTTGTCACGCCGCCGGGCGAACCGGTGCTGCGACCACCCACCCGCCGCGGTGCGCCCCTGCACGTACCGGGTGTCCACCTTGGAGACGACCAGCTCGGCGCCGAGCGCCACGCCGATCGCCACCGCGCCCTTGCGCGCCAACAGGAGACCGATCCGGTACGGCGTGCCGGCGGCGGCCACGAAGGCGGCCACGTCATCCCTGGTGGGCGACCCGGGCGGCGTGTGCAACTCGGCGGTGGCGCCGTCGGGGGCGGTCAGCAGCAGCCCGTACTCCCGTGCGGTGGTGGTGGGCGGGCCGTGCCGGTCGGCGAAGCCCTCGACCCACCGGCCGACGCGGGCCGGGTCGACCTCGACCCACCGGCCTCCCCCGGCGGCGGGTCGACTGGTCACCGCCCGACCGTACGCCACCGCCGGCGCGCTCGAGCCGTCAGCCCGGCAGCAGCGCGGCTACCGCCAGCGCGGCGATGAGGACGCTGGAGAGCAGGCCCGTGACCAGCCGGCCGCGCGGGCCGGTCAGCGCCCGACCGACCACCGTGCCGCCACCGGCGATGAGCAGCTGCCAACTCGCCGACGCCAGGAACACTCCGGCCACGAACAGGGCCGCCGGCACCGCTCCCGCGTCGGCCGATTCCGGCCGACCGAGGACCAACGCGACGAAGTAGAGCACCGTCGTCGGGTTCAGCAGGGTCAATCCGAGCAGCGCCGCGTAGGCACGGCCCGGAGTCTCCATGCCCCGACCGCCCCGCGCCGCCGGCATCCGGCGGGAACGGTGGGCGACCCAGGTCCGCCAGAGCCCGTGCGCGGCCAGCCCCAACAGGACCACGGCGGCGGCCATCCGCAGCGGACCGGCGGCCGGCGCGATGACCCCGGCCAGGCTCGCGCCGCCCAGCGCGGCGACCGCCGCGTAGAGCCCGTCGGCAGTCGCCACCGCGAGGGCCGCCGCCGCGCCGACCCGGAACGAGGTACGGGCACTGAGCCCCAGGATGAGGATCGCGATCGCGCCGACCGGGATGGCGACGCCGTAGCCGGCCACCAGACCGGCGAGGAACGCCCCGCTCATGGCCGTCGACGCAGGATCGAGGCCCGCCCCGGCACCGGCCGCTGTCGACGACCGGCAGTCGTCGCAGGGACCAGAACCCGCATCGCGTACGCCTCGATCACATCGGCATCCTGCGCGCCGGCAGCCGTCGCCCGCAACGGATTTCCCCGCCTCGCCGTCGCATCCGCGCGCCGATCTTGCACTTACAGACGCTGAGATGTCCACCTTTGCCAAATAAGTCGGCACAGAAAGCGCAAGATCGGCGTCGTGTCCGCGCCCCGCGCCCCGCGCCCCGCGCCCCGCGCCCCGCGCCCCGCGCCCCGCGCCCCGTGCCCCGTGCCCCGTGCCCCGCGCCCCGCGCCCCGCGCCCCGCGCCCCGCGCCCCGCGCCCCGCGCCCCGCGCCCCGCGCCCCGCGCC
>NZ_JBEXUR010000032.1:0-32391 GCF_040614415.1 Micromonospora sp. NPDC005979
ACCGGGAACCGGTCGCTGGTCGCCGCCGGCGCACCGGCCTCCGCCGAGAACGTCACCGAACCGGAGCAGGCGGACGACCGTGCCGGGGCGGTTTGTGGAGTGGCTATGGGTGGAGGAGGGGGCTTAGGGTTCGGATGATGTGGGTCGGGCGACGGTAGAGGTCAAGATCGGTGAAGTAGCGCATCTGCCATCCGTTTGCTGCGAGCCAGTTCAATCGAGATCGATCGCTTTGGAGGCGGGCGCGGTTGAGATGGGACAAACCGTCGTACTCGATACCGACTCGGTGTAGCCGGTAACCAAGGTCGAGGCGGTAGAGCGGTATCCCGTTGTTGTCCGACACCCACAGCTGAGGCTCTGGCGGTGGCAGGCCGCCGTCGATCAACACAAGGCGTAGCTGACTCTCCTGTCGGCACTCCGCCCGGGCATCGGCGCGGCTGACCAGCTCGCGCGCCTGACAGATCCCCCGCAGGCGCTCGTGCCGAGCGACTTCGACCAGGAGTTCGTCAGGTTGGCAAGCGCCGACCCGAAGACACAGGTCCAGCAGTGGCATCGCGTCCATCCGGCGCACGGATCGCGCCAGATCCACGGCACATCGAGCAGCGGGTGCACAGGGCACACCATCCAGAAGCACCGGATCACCTACGGGCAACACCGACTCGTGGGCCACGACTCCCCGAATGTGTGGTACGCGCTCCCCCGCTGGAACGATGACGTGCACGTCGGGGCTGCGGAGGTCGCCGAAACCGTGCAGTTGTGCGCCGGTGTGATATCCGACCACAGCAGTGTCGGGCAGACGCCGGAAGATCGCCGGCAGGTGCCCACTCCGGTCGGCCGATGGCGCGTAGATACTCCGCGACAGCCGGTGCAACTGGGATAGCCCAACGATCCTGCGCACCTGCTCGCGACTGAGGCCGGCACTGAGTAGCTCGGAGTATCGATAAAGACGCTCTGCCATACCGCGGAATCTGCGTCACCGAGCCCCGAACCCTCCACCCCACCCCAGCACTCTGTGGATAAAGTCCAGCCCTGTGCAAAACCCCCAAAAAAGCGTCCAACGTGCTATGCCCTGACTCCCAACGGGGCCGATCATGGAGTTGTGGTGCCGCCGGAAAGCCTCGAATCGGCGTCTTCTGCCCACCACAACTCCATGATCGACGCGACTAGGCGGAGTGGGGGTTAGTCGCAGCCGTAGCCGTCGTTGTCGCGGTCCAGGTCGTAGATGTCTTCGCCGATCACCTTGACTACTCCGCTGACGTAGGCCGGGCCGTTGCCGCTGCCGCCGGCGCAGTCGACGTCGCTGGCGATCGGGACGCAGGGGCTGTAGTTCGGGTCGCAGTTGGACTTCTTCTTCGTGCCGACGGCGACGACCTCGGTAACCGGTTGTTTCGTCACCGTGGACTTGACCAGCTTCTTGCCGGTCTGCACTCCGTCGGTGGTGGTCACCTCGTAGGTCAGCGTCCTCACGCCGTCCACGCCCTTCGTGCGGACCACGCGCTTGCCCTCGGCGAGCGAGGCGTCCTTTACGGTGCGCGCGCCGTGGCGGACGGTGGCCCGCTCCGTCACGGTCGTCACCCGCACCACGGGCGAGGCCGCAGCGCTGGAGGGCGCAGCGCTGGTAGGTGCGGCAGTCGAGGGCGCCGCTCCCGGCGTCTGCGCCTCGGCGAGCGCGTCCTGTGTCGGTTCGGCGGGCGCAGCGGCGATGGGACGCTGCGCCTCGTCGGCGGCCGTGCCGGTGCGCTTCGGGTCCGGTTCGCCGGCCAGCGCCCCGACGATGGCGGTACCGGCACAGCAGAGCAGCAGGACGGAGAGCATCACCGAGCCGAGGATCACCGCGGTGCGGCGGCCCGGGCTGGCACGGCGGAACCAGTTCGGGACGGCGGATGACTGAGGTCCGGGGCCGTACGGCGGTGGATGCGCAGGCCCGGGTGGTGGTTGCATCGTCACGCGGAGAAGTGTCGTCGCAATCACTGTCCGCAATATCCACCGTCGCGTCGATCGCCTGCGCCGTTCGCCGGGTGACAGTCGATCATCGGGCGCGACATGCATCGCCGACCGTGTCGGGTGGGCGACGAGTCGACGGGTCGACTGGCCGTTGGGCTCGTCGAACCTGGGCCGATAGTGCGGTCAACCCGACACGAAATCCCCGCCAAACAACCAAATCCCGCAATCCCCAGGGCCCTCGCCACGAGCCCCCAGGGCTCCCCACGAGACTGTCAGCTTGCCGTCATCCGCCCGCCCCGAGGCCGCCCCACCGCGCCCTACCTCGCACCCGCCTCGTCGATCTTGCGCTTCCTGTCGACGCTATGCCCCATAAGCGAGTTATGCCGCAACAGAAACCGCAAGATCGACGAGGCGGGTGGGCGGGGCGCGGGGCGGGCGGGGCGCGGGGCGGGCGGGGCGCGGGGCGGGAGCGGGGAGCTCACGCTGTTGAACGTTCCTGCATCCCCCACGGTGATCCGTAGGCGGTGAGGAGGTCGAGGAAGGGCACCGGGGGTAGGGCTTCCGGGCCTAGCACCCCTGCGCCGGTCCACGTGCCGGTGGCGAGCAGTTCGAGCGCCACCACCGGGTTGACGGCGGTCTGCCAGACGACCGCCTGGTGGCCGTACTCGCTCATCGACCACTCGTTGTCGACCACGTGGTAGAGGTAGACCTCCCGGGGTCGCCCGTCCGGGCCGAGCCCGCGCACCCAGGTGCCGGCGCAGGTCTTGCCGCGCATGCGCGCGCCGAGGGTGGCGGGGTCGGGCAGGCAGGCCGCCACCAGGTCCCGGGGAGACACGGAGGCACCTCGCACGGAGACCGGCCGGGTGGAATCCAGGCCGAGCTTGTGCAGCGTCTTCAGGACGTCGATGAACTCCTCGCCGAGCCCGTACTTGAAGGTGACCCGACGGGCCTTCACCCAGCGCGGGATGAGCAGCACCTCCTCGTGCTCGACGTTGACGCACTCGACCGGGCCGATCCCCTCCGGGAAGTCGAAGACCTCCGGCTCGCTGAACGGCTCGGTGGTGTACCAGCCGCGGTCGGCCTCCCAGATCACCGGCGGGTTGAGGCATTCCTCGATCGTGGTCCAGATCGAGAACGAGGGCGCGAAGTCGTACCCGTCGACGGCGAGGTTCGCGCCGTCCCGCACACCGATCTCGTCGATCTCGCTGAACAGCTGGTCGGCGGCGTACCGGGCGAACACATCGGACAGTCCCGGTTCCACGCCGATGCCGGCGAGCGCCAGCCGACCGGCCGCCGACCAGGCGTCGGCCTGCGCGAACTGTTCGTCGCCGAGCCGCACGCCCGTGTCGGCGTGCGAGAGCGACATCGCCATGTCCAGGTAGTCCGCGCCGGCCGCGAACGCGCCGTCGAAGATGGGCATGACGAAGCGCGGGTCGACGGCGTTGAACACGTGGGTGATCCGGTGTTCCCGGCACAGCGCGGTGATCGCGTCGGCCGAGGAGGCATCGACCTGGGCGGCGACGAAGCGGCCGCCGTGCCCGGCCACCGCGCGGGCCGCGCGCTGCGGGTCGTGGTCGGCCACGACCATCGTCTCGAAGAAGGTCCGTCGGGCGGCGATGGCTACGGCGGCGGAGCCGACGCCACCGGCGCCGACGAGCAGGACACGCATCAGGAATCAAACCCCAAACCAAGACGATCGAGAGTACGGAGCCACAGGTCACGCCGGCCCCCACGCGCATCGGCACGGGCCATCGACCGGCGGGTGAGATTGATGCCGACCGCGCGGACGGGTTCCGGCGGGAATGGCAGGGGCTTGCGGCGGACGAGGTCGAGCCGGGTCAGCGGGGTGTCCCCGCCGGCCAGCAGGTCGAGGAGGACACGGGCGGAGAAGCGGGTCGCGCCGACGCCGAGGCCGGTGTAGCCGGCGGCGTACGCCAGCCGACCGCCGAAGGCGGTGCCGTAGAACGGGCAGAACCGGGTGCAGGTGTCGATGACACCGCCCCAGCGGTGGCTGAAGCGCACGTCCGCGAGCTGCGGGAACGTGGTGAAGAAGTGCTGCGCGAGGGTGGTGAAGGTGGCCGGACGCTGTTCCAGCTCCGGGGCGACCCGGTTGCCGTAGTGGTAGACGGCGTCGTAGCCGCCGAAGAGGATCCGCCCGTCGCGGGTGATCCGGTAGTAGTGGAACTGGTTGCCGGTGTCGGCGAGCCCCTGCCGGTTGCGCCAGCCGATCGCGTCGCGCTGCGCCGGGCTGAGCGGCTCGGTCATCAGGACGTGGTCGTAGACGGGCACCACGTACGCGCGCAGCCGGCGCAGCAGCGGCGGAAACGCGTTGGTGGCCAGCACGATCCGGCGGGCACGCACGACGCCGGGGCGGCCCCGCCCGGTTGCGGCAGAGCCGGCCAGGTCGGTGTTTGCGGCAGGGCCAGCCAGGTCCGCGGGTGCGGCAGGGCCAGCCAGGTCGGCAGAGCCGGCCAGCTCGGCGGGGTCGGTGCCGAGGGTGTCCGCCCGCAGTGCGACGCCGTCGGCGCGCAGCCCGGTGACCCGGGTGTGTTCGTGCACGCGTACGCCCAGGTCGAGGCAGGCGCGGCGCAATCCCCAGGCCAGCTTCGCAGGGTCCACCATGGCCACCCGGTCGGCGTCGAACAGGCCACCCAGGTACGTCGGCGAGTGCACCTCGGCGCGCACCTCGTCCCGGTCGAGCAGCCGCACCCGGTGGCCGTACCGGCGGGCCAGGTCCGCGTCGGCGGCCAGCCCGTCGAGTTGGTACGGCTCGACGGCGACGGCCAGCTCACCGGTGCGCTCGAAGTCGCAGTCGATGTCGAATTCCGCGACGGTGGCGGCGATGGCGTCCAGGTTCTCCCGGCCCAGGCGTTCCAGCTCGCCGACCTCGTCGGGGAACCTGTCGACGCCGTTGGCGAGGCCGTGGGTCAGCGAGGCGGCGCAGAACCCGCCGTTGCGCCCGGACGCGGCCCACCCGCAGGTGCCCGCGTCGACGAGGAGCACGTCGCGGTCCGGGTCGGCGCGCTTGGCCTCCAGGGCGGCCCAGAGCCCGCCGTACCCGCCGCCGATGACGAGCAGGTCGGCGGTCTGCGCGCCGGTGAGCGGCGGCAACGGGTCGGGTCGCTCCTTGCGGTCGAGCCAGTACGGCACGGTCGCCGCGTCGGCCAGCGCCCGGCCGACGTGCGCGGACGTCATGACGGCCGCCGCGCCTGCGGGGTCGGCACGGCCAGCAGGTTGGCGCGGCGTTCCCGTCGTCCGCGCAGCGAGCTGAGCCCGACCAGCAGCAGCGCGATCGCGAACATCGCGGTGCCGATGACGTTGACCTGCGGCGGGATGCCCCGCTGGGCAGCGCCCCAGACGTACATCGGGAACGTGACGGTCGTGCCGGCGTTGAAGTTCGTGATGATGAAGTCGTCGAAGCTCAACGAGAACGCCAGCAGGGCGGCGGCCACGATGCCGGGCAGCACCAGCGGCAGGGTGATCCGCCGGAACGTTTGCCACTCGCTGGCGTAGAGGTCCATGGCGGCCTCCTCCAGCCGCCGGTCCATCCCGGCGAGCCGCGCCTTCACGGTGACCACCACGAACGACACGCAGAACATGACGTGCGCGATGACGATGGTCCAGAAGCCCTGCGGCACCCCGGCCGAGACGAACAGGGCCAGCAGCGACGTGCCCATGACCAGCTCGGGGGTCGCCATCGGCAGGAAGATCAGCACGTTGACGCCGGCCCGACCCCGGAAGCGGTGCCGGACCAGCGCGAACGCCATCAGCGTGCCGAGCACGGTGGCCACGACCGTGGCGAGGAAGCCGATCTGCACGCTGCGCACGACCGCGTCGCACATGTCCGAGGTGGCGCAGGGCTGCCGCCAGTTGTCGAGGGTGAACTCGTTGAAGTCGTACGACAGTCGGCTCGACGGGCGGTTGAACGACAGTCCGGCCACCACCAGGATCGGCAGCGACAGGTAGCCGAGCACCAGCAGCGCCACGATCATCACCCAGCGGTCCGCCAGCCAGCGCGAAATCCTCACAGCACCTCCTCCGTCCCCGCCCGCCGCAGGTAGCCGAAGACCACCGCGAGGATCGCCGCCATCAGCAGGAACGACAGGGCCGCGCCCTGCGGGTAGTCCAGCCGGACCAGGAACGCCGAGTCGATGACGTTGCCGACCATGTACTCGTTGGGCGTGCCGAGCAGTTCGGCGTTGATGTAGTCGCCGCTGGCCGGGATGAAGAACAGCAGCGTGCCGGCGACCAGGCCGGGCATCGACAGCGGCAGGGTCACCCGACGGAACGCCTGCACCGGGCTCGCGTACAGGTCGGTGGCCGCCTCCAGCAGCCGCCCGTCGAGCCGCTCCAGGCTCGCGTACAGCGGCAGCACGAGGAACGGCAGGAAGTTGTACGTGAGGCCGAGCACCACCGCGAACGGCGTGGCCAACAGCCGACCGTCGGGGGCGAGCAGGTGCACGTCGCGCAGCAGGCCGACGAGCGCGCCGTTGTCCGAAAGGATCGTCTTCCAGGCCAGCGTACGGACCAGGAAGCTGGTGAACATGGGCGCGACCACGCAGACCAGCAGCAGGTTCTTCCACCGGCCGGCCTTCTGCGCGATCGCGTACGCCAGCGGGTAGCCGAGCAGCAGCGCCACCACCAGGGCCAGCCCGGCGTAGCCGAACGAGCGCAGGAGCTGCGGCCAGTACGCCTGCACGACGTCCGGGTAGTTGCCGAACGCCCAGGTCATCGCGTACCCGGTGGAGAGCGAGCCGCCGGGGTCGTACAGGCTCGCGGCGGCGAGCTGCACCAGCGGCACACCGAAGAAGACGAGCAGCCAGGCCGCGCCGGGCAACAGCAGCAGGTACGGCAGGAGGCGGTACCGCCCGGACCGGGCTGCCGGTGCCGTGGGCGGCGGCTGACCCGCCTTGGTGGGCGCCAGGAGGGTCACGACGACGCACCCACCGGCTCGTCGAGCACCGGAGACGTCCGGTCGGTGTCGGCGGCGTCGCGCGGCAGCAGGAACGCGTGCCGTGGATCCCAGTACGCTACGGCCTCGCCGCCGACCGGCACCCGCGTCGCCGCACCGCTGTTCGCGGCGAAGACCGACACCTCGGTGCCCCAGCCGGTGCGCAGCAGATACTGCGTGCTGACGCCCACGTAGGAGGCGTCGGTGACCACACCGGTGACGTGTTGGTGTCCTTGGGGGACCTGGTCGGCGGAGCCGACCAGTTGCAGCTTCTCCGGGCGTACCCCCAGGTGGACCGGACCCCGGTCGGCGCGTGAGCGGCCGGCGGGCACGGTGAAGCGCGAACCGTGCGCCGTCACCGCGACCTCGCCGCCGCTGGTGCCGGCGGCCTCGCCGGCGAGGAGGTTGGACTGGCCGAGGAAGTTCGCCACGAACGCGGTGGCCGGGAACTCGTAGATGTCGGCCGGGGCGCCCTGCTGCTCGATGCGGCCGGCGTTCATCACCGCGACGGTGTCGGCCATGGTCATGGCCTCCTCCTGGTCGTGGGTGACGTGCACGAAGGTGATGCCCACCTCGGTCTGGATGCGCTTCAGCTCGATCTGCATCTGCCGGCGCAGCTTGAGGTCGAGCGCGCCCAGCGGCTCGTCGAGCAGCAGCACCTGCGGCTTGTTGATCAGCGCGCGAGCCAGCGCGACCCGCTGCTGCTGGCCGCCGGAGAGCTGCGCCGGGCGGCGCGGGCCGAAGCCGTCGAGTTGTACCAGCGACAGCATCCGCCGGACCTCGTCGTCGACCGAGCGGATGCCGCGGCGGCGCAGCCCGAAGGCCACGTTCTCGAAGATGGTGAGGTGCGGAAAGAGCGCGTAGCTCTGAAAGACCGTGTTGACCGGCCGCTTGTACGGCCGCAGCCGGGCGATGTCGGTGTCGCCGAGCAGCACCTGACCGCTTGTCGGCTCCTCCAGCCCGGCGATCATCCGCAGGGTGGTGGTCTTGCCGCAGCCGGACGCGCCGAGCAGCGCGAAGAACGAGCCCTGGCCGATCGTCAGGCTGAGGTCGTCGACGGCGGTGAAGATGCCGAACCGCTTGGTGAGGTCGGCCAGGCGCAGATCGCCTGCGGGTGTCTCGCGCGTCATCCCCGTCACGCCCCGATGACCTGCTGGAACTTGCCCTCGTACTCCTTCTCCTGCTTCTCGTCCAGAGCCATGAAGACCTTGGACTTCGCCAGCAGCGCGTCGTCCGGGAAGATCAGCGGGTTGGCGGCCAGATCCGGGTCGATCTTCTCCATCTCGGCCTGGGCGCCCTTGACCGGGCAGATGTAGTTGACGTACGCGGCGAGCTTCGCGGCGACGGCCGGCTCGTAGTAGTAGTTGATCAGCGCCTCGGCGTTGCCCTTGTGGGCGGCCTTGTTGGGGACCAACATGTTGTCGCTGTAGAGCATCACGCCGGAGTCGGGCGCGACGAACTGCACCTTCTCGTTCTCACCGGATAGCTGGATGACGTCCCCGGACCAGCCGATACACGCGGCGATGTCGCCCTTGGCCAGGTCGGGTGCGTAGTCGTTGCCGGTGAACTTGCGGATCTGCCCGGAGTCGACGGCCTTCTTGAGCTTGTTGAGCGCGTCGTCGAACTGGGCCGCCGTGAAGTTGGACGGATCGTGCCCGTTGGAGCCGAGCAGCAGACCCATCGTGTCGCGCATCTCGCTCAGCGCCGTCACCTTGCCCTTGAGGTCGGGGCGGGTCAGCAGCTCGTCGACGGTCCGCAGCTCCTTGGTGACGCTGCCGTTGTACGCCAACCCGGCCAGGCCGGACTGCCACGGGATCGAGATCCGGTTCTCGGTGTCGAAGGGGCGCTTGAGCAGCGACGGCAGCAGGTTCGCCTGCACGTTCGGGATCTTCGCCGGGTCGAGCTTCTGGATCCAGCCGAGCCGGATCATCCGCGCCGCCATCCAGTCGGTCAGCACGATGATGTCCCGGTCGGTGCTCTGGCAGGCGGCCAACTGGTTCTGCACCTTGCCGAAGAACTCGTTGTTGTCGTTGATGTCCTCGGTGTAGGTCACCTGGATGCCGGTCTTCGTGATGAACTCGTCCAGGCTCGGCCGCTTGGACTCGTCCTTCTCGTCGACGTCCATGTACTGCGGCCAGTTGGAGAAGGCGAGCTTCTTCTCCGTGGCGGACAGGTCCTCGCTGACGCAGCCGGCCTCGGTCTGCTGGGCGCCCTTGGTGCCACAGCCGGCGAGGCTGCCGCCCGCGGCGAGGAGGGCGGCCGAGCCGAGGGTGCCGGTGAGCAGTCCACGCCGGGAGAAAGGCCGGAGGGGAGTACGCATGACGACTCCTAGGGGGGTCATCGTCGGCGGCGGGACGGGGGGAGGCGCGCCGGCGGGAATGTCGGGAGGGTCAAGTGCCAGGGAGCACTGATCCTGACATGAGGAAACCTCCCTTACAAGGGATTCCGTTGCGGGATTAGCAGTTGACGACGAAATACGCCAGACTGCGCGGGGACACACGCGCGACATCACGATTCGGGACATGGGGAGCGCACGATGACGAACCGGCAGCACGAGAGCGGCGGCGGCGGTCGCCGTGTCGCTGTGCGTGAAGGTGCCAACCACGCTCTGCTGGACGACGTGGCCAAGCAGATCATCGAGCAGCTTCAGGAGGACGGCCGCCGGCCGTACGCCACCATCGGCAAAGCGGTCGGCCTCTCCGAGGCGGCGGTCCGCCAGCGGGTACAGCGACTGCTCGACTCCGGCGTCATGCAGATCGTCGCCGTGACCGATCCCCTCCAGCTCGGCTTCCCCCGCCAGGCGATGATCGGGCTGCGTACCGACGGCGACCTGGAGGCCGTCGCCGACCGGCTCGCCGAACTCGACGAGGTCGACTACGTCGTCATCACCGCCGGATCGTTCGACCTGCTCACCGAGGTGGTCTGCCGCAACGACGACCACCTGCTGGAGATCCTGCAACGGCTACGCGCGGTACCCGGGGTGCTCTCCACCGAGGCGTTCGTCTACCTCAAGCTCCGCAAACAGACCTACACCTGGGGTACGGCCTGACGGCTCGTTCTTACTGTTGCTTGATCGACTCGGTTTGCAGGAAGTCGGGGTGTCCCGGGCGCTCGGATGCCCCGGTTTCCAGGATCCCGAGTGGATCAGCGTGCCGTCGGCCGGACCGCGCCGACGAACGACGCCCAGGCGGTCGGCGCGAAGGTCAGGGTGCCACCGTCGCGGTCCTTGCTGTCGCGGACCAGCACCCGGCCGGGCAGATTGTCGGCCACCTCCACGCACGCGCCGCCGTTGTTGCTGCTGCGGGTCGCCGTGCGCCAGCGCGCGTCGGTCATGTCCATGTCGCGGCCACTTCCCTGATCAGCTCGATCGACTGACGTTGAGGCAACGCCTCACCGGTGACGCTCTCCCACCTGCGTCCCAGGCTAGCCACGTCGAGAGGATCGGTCACGACCTGACCGCGGAGCTGGTTGTCGAGATACGCCAATTCGGTCCCGTCGGGCAGACGACCCAAGATGAACGGTCCGGCCAACCCGGTGTGCCACGGGCTCTCGGCGGGAATGACCCGGACCTGCACGTGCTCGCACTCCGCAGCCGAGGCGAGGTGCCCGAGCTGCCCGGCCATCACGGACCCGTCCCCGACGGGCCGGCGCAGCACCACCTCGTCGAGCACCGCGACGAGCTGGGGTGGAGCGTCGCGGCGAAGCACTGCCTGCCGGTCAATGCGGCTCGCCACGATTTCGTCCACTTCGGAGGGCGGGACCAGCCCGCCGGTGTTCAGGATCGCTCGGGCGTACCCCTCGGTCTGGAGCAGGCCCGGCACGAGCAGCGGCTCGTACCACCGCAGACTGATGGCGTCCTGCTCCAGCTCGGCCCACGGTCGGAACCACGGCAGGTCCCGGCGGCGGAACGGCTCCGGCCAGAGATCCGCCGCGTCCCGGCGCAGGATCTCGGCGACCGCGATCCGGGTACGCGGATGCGGGATGCGCCCGGACGCCAGCCACCGCCCCGCCGTCTTCGGGTCGACGTGGACCTTCTCGGCCAACGACTCGACCGTCTCCCCCGCCTCGGCCATCGCCACCCGCAACGCCTCGTTCGCCATCGGACTCCTCCCGCCTCCCGGCCACACGCACAGCTCCGCACGGCGCGGCTCCGCACGGCGCGGCTCCGCACGGCGCGGCTCCGCACGGCGCGGCTCCGCACGGGTGCGCAGCGCCGATCCGCCTGGTGCACGCTGCGCCGCACGTTAGCCACGCTGAGTGTCGATGTCTGCGGCCGACCGGCGTGTTGCGGTCGGACGTGTTGGCACGCATCCAGGACGCCCTCGAACCGCCCCCAAGGTGTCCCACCAGCGTCCCGACGCACACGCGGGCCAACCCTGCCGTTGATCCACTCGACTTCGCCGATGTCGCGGTATCAACCGCACCCTGATACCGCGACTTCAGCGAAGCGGAGTTGATCAACGGCAGGAAGCGCAGGCCAGGCGCGGGCGCGCAGGCCGAGCGCGGGCGCGCAGGCCAGGCGCGGGCGCGCAGGCCGAGCGCGGGCGCGCAGGCCAGGCGCGGGCGCGCGGGCCAGGCGCGGGCGCGCAGGCCAGGCGCGGGCGCGCGGGCCAGGCGCGGGTGCGCGGGCCAGGCGCGGGCGCACGGGCCAGGCGCGGGCGCGCGGCGGCCCCGGGAGGCAGGCCGGCCCACCCCACATCTGGGGCAGCTCGACAGCGTCCCACCCCATACCATCCAACCCCGCGCGCCGATGCGAAATCCGTTGCCCAGGCTGCTACTGCTCGCTGATTCCGTCGCACCCAGCCATCTAGACCACTGATACCACTTGCCGACAGGCACCGGACTGTGCGATAACCGTGGGCAGAGCGGCCGGCTTCACCCCTTGACCGGCCCGACGATCGATGGGGCTGACATGGCCGACGCGACCGACCACCTCTGGATGCACTTCACCCGGATGGCGAGCTACTCCGCCGGGGAGGTGCCGACCATCGTGCGCGGCGAGGGCGCGTACATCTGGGACGCGCAGGGCCGCCGCTACCTCGACGGGCTCGCCGGGCTGTTCGTCGTCAACGCCGGCCACGGCCGCACCGAGCTGGCCGAGGCCGCCGCCAAGCAGGCCGGCGAGCTGGCGTACTTCCCGCTCTGGTCGTACGCCCACCCGACGGCCGTCGAGCTGGCCGAGAAGATCGCCTCGCTCACGCCCGGCGACCTGAACCGGGTCTTCTTCACCACCGGCGGCTCCGAGGCCGTCGAGGCGGCGTGGAAGCTGGCCCGGGCGTACTTCAAGCGCACCGGCCAGCCCAACAAGTACAAGGTTGTCAGCCGCTACATCGCGTACCACGGCACCTCGATGGGCGCGCTGTCGATCACCGGCCTACCCGGCATCAAGAGCGACTTCGAGCCGCTGGTGCCCGGCGGGATCAAGGTGCCGAACACCAACTTCTACCGGGCGGCGGAGCATGGCGACGACCCCGAGGCGTTCGGCCGGTGGGCCGCCGACGAGATCGGCCGGGCCATCGAGCGAGAGGGGCCGGACACCGTCGCCGCCGTCTTCCTGGAGCCGGTGCAGAACTCCGGCGGCTGCTTCCCGCCCCCTCCCGGCTACTTCGAGCGGGTGCGGGAGATCTGCGACGCGTACGACGTGCTGCTCGTCTCCGACGAGGTGATCTGCTCGTGGGGTCGGCTCGGCGAGTACTTCGGGGCGGTCCGCTACGGCTACCAGCCGGACATCATCACCACCGCCAAGGGCATCACCTCCGGGTACGCCCCGCTCGGCGCGATGATCGCCAGCGACCGACTGATGGAGCCGTTCCTGACCGAGACCGGCATGTTCGCCCACGGGGTGACCTTCGGTGGGCACCCGGTGTCCTGCGCGGTCGCCCTCGCCAACCTCGAGGTGTTCGCCCGCGAGGACCTCGTCGGGCACGTACGCGCCAACGAGGACGCGTTCCGCGCCACCCTGGAGAAGCTGCACGACCTGCCGATCGTCGGCGACGTCCGGGGCGACGGCTACTTCTACGGCATCGAGCTGGTCAAGGACAAGACCACCCGGGAGACCTTCGACGAGGCCGAGTCGGAGCGGCTGCTGCGCGGCTTCCTGTCCACCGCGCTGTTCCAGGCAGGCCTCTACTGCCGGGCTGACGACCGGGGTGACCCGGTCATCCAGCTCGCCCCGCCGCTGATCGCCGAGCAGCGACACTTCGACGAGATCGAGCAGATCCTCCGCACGGTGCTGACCGAGGCGTGGACACGGCTCTGAGCGTGCGCTACCAGGAGCTGTCGTACTGGCTGTCCAGCCTGGACGAGCCACTGACCCCTCGGCCCCCACTGCCCGGCGACACGGACGCCGACGTGGTGATCGTGGGTGGCGGCTACACCGGGCTGTGGACGGCGTACCACCTGGCTCGGGCCGACCCGACGCTGCGGGTCGTCGTCCTGGAGAAGGAGATCGCGGGGTACGGGGCGTCGGGGCGCAACGGTGGCTGGTGCTCCGCGCTCCTACCCACGTCGCTGACCGGGTTGGCCCGGAGGCACGGCCGCGACGCGGCGGTTGCCATGCAGCGGGCGATGCACGACACCGTCCCCGCGGTGGGCCGGGTGGTCGCGGCCGAGGGCATCGACTGCGACTGGGCGGACGGCGGCACCGTCACGCTCGCCCGCACCGGTCCGCAGCTCGCCCGGGCCCGGGCCGCCGTGGACGAGGCCCGCGCGTTCGGCTTCGGCGACGACCACCTGACCTTTCTCGGCCCCGGCGAGGTCGCCGCCCGTTGCGCCGCCGAGGGGGTACGCGGTGGGACGTACACACCGCACTGCGCGACAGTGCACCCGGCGAAGCTGGTGCGTGGTCTCGCACGGGCGGTGGAACGCCTCGGGGTGAGGATCCACGAGCGGACCACGGTGACCGCGATCCGGGCCGGCGCGGCGGTCACCGAGGCGGGCAGCGTGCGGGCGTCGGTGGTGGTACGGGCCACCGAGGGGTACACGCCCATGCTGCCTGGTCTGCGTCGCACGGTGGCACCGGTTTATTCGCTGATGGTCGCCACCGAGCCGCTGCCGGAGCAGACCTGGGAGCGGATAGGTCTGCCGGAGCGGGAGACGTTCTCCGACCACCGGCACGTGATCATCTACGGCCAGCGGACCGCCGACGGGCGGTTGGCCTTCGGCGGGCGCGGTGCGCCGTACCATTTCGGGTCCCGGATCTCTCCCGGCCACGACCGGGAGCCACGGGTCTTCGCGGCGCTGCGGCGGACCCTGGGCGAGCTTTTCGGAGTGCTCGGGCCGGACGTTCCGGTGGCGTACACCTGGGGTGGACCGCTCGGGGTGGCCCGGGACTGGACCGCCTCCGTCGGGTTCGACCGGGCCAACGGGCTGGCCTGGGCGGGGGGCTACGTCGGGGACGGCGTGGGTGCCAGCAACCTCGCCGGCCGGACCCTGGCCGACCTGATCCGCGGCGAGCGCACCGAGCTGACGGCCCTGCCCTGGGTAGGCCACCGCTCCCCGAGCTGGGAACCGGAACCCCTGCGCTGGCTGGCGATGAACGCGGCCCTGCGCGTCATGACCAGCGCCGACGCCAAGGAAACCCGGACCGATCGCCCCTCCCACAGGGCAAAGACCCTCGCCCGCCTCCTGGGCCAGTGACCGCTGCGGGTCAGTGGTTGGGGGGAATCACCCGGAGGTGGCCCCGGCGGCCGGTCTGGTGGGGGTTTTCCGGGTGGGGCTGGTCGGGCTCCGGCGGGCGGGGCGCCGGGCGGGCCGCCTCGCGCACCGCCTCGGCCAGCGCGACCAGGTCGTCCGTGGTGGGCGGGGGCGGCTCGAACTCACCCTCGTGCCGGACCACGTCCCAGCCGCGCGGCGCGGTGAGGCTGCGGGCGTGCTGCTCACACAGGTCGTACGTGTGTGGCTCGGCGAACGCCGCCAACGGGCCGACCACGGCGGTGGACTCGTTGTAGACATAGGTCAATGTGGCGACCGCTTGCCGGGGGCAGCCGTTACGGGAGCAGCGCCGTGGTGACCTCACGTGCGGCAGGGTATCCCCATTACCGGGTCCGGCGCACCGGTTCGCGTTGCGACACGCCCGTCGTGGTGATCACAATTCGCGGCTCGGGTCGCGCCGCGCCACGCTGGCGGCGGTGCCGCTGGCCGACCCGGGACGGGGGCTACCCTTTGCCTCATGACGAGCCCGGAACACCGCCGCCCCGGCCCCGGCCGGCGTGCGCACCGCGACCGGCACGGGCGTGGCCTGCGCGGGCGCCTGGTGCCGGCGACCGTGCCGCTGGCGCGGACCAAGGCGGAGGTCTTCGACGACCTGGTGCTGGACACCGTCGAGACGTTGGAGCGACGCTTCGCCAAGGAGCTGGCCGGCGTCGAGTTCGCGGTCGAGGACGTTCCGCCGGACCTGAACGTCTACGACTCGGATGTGCTGGAGGACGGCGAGGTGCCGCTGGCCCGGCTGCTGCCGGGTCGCCCCGGCCGCCAGGAGGTGCCGCCCCGGATCGTGCTGTACCGCCGACCCCTGGAGTTCCGGGCGATGGACCGCGAAGATCTCGCCGACCTCGTCCATGACGTGATCATCGAGCAGGTGGCGAACCTGCTCGGGGTCGACCCCGACGAGCTGGCCTGAGCCGGGCGGCCCCCACCGCCTCGACTCCGCACCACCCCCGACGCCGTACCGATCAGGCGGCGCGCCGCTTCAACTTGCGCCGTTCCCGCTCCGAGAGCCCACCCCAGATACCGAACCGCTCGTCGTGGCCGAGAGCGTATTCGAGGCATTCGGTCTTGACCTCGCAGCGCGAGCAGATTCGCTTCGCCTCGCGGGTCGAGCCGCCCTTCTCGGGAAAGAACGCCTCGGGGTCGGTCTGCGAGCACAAGGCCCGCTCCTGCCACTCCGGCGCGTTTCCGAGCAGGTCGGCCACCTCAAGCTGGCCGTCCATCAAATGCCTCCTTGTCGCGCACCGGCGTCATCGCCGCTGCAACCCCCCACGCGAAAGGCGTGCTTGTCCGTCCGGTCCCTTTTGTTGCGTTCCGTGCGAACAACCCCATTCAAATTACACGCGTGTAATGCGTGCGCCGTCAAGCCAAACTTGATAATGGAGTCGCCCTCCCGACAACCCTGGCCGGCCACCAGGACCGTCCAGCCTCGCAACCTGCCCTATCGATTCAGACCCCGGCCGAGTAACGCCCTCTCCGGCGAGTTGCCCGACTTTTCTGCCGTGGCGCTCCCCCGGACGGTCCGCCGACCGTGGAGCACCGGCTCCTCCTCCGCAAAGCTGATCTTGGTGGGGGACAGGTTAACGCGGCGCGACGCAGACTGCCCGTCGAGCCGTGGACAGCGTTCGCACCCCGCCCACGATGTGGACGGGGTGCGAGGGGAAACAGGGTGCCTCGAGGTCAGCCGGCAGCTCCAAAACCGCTGCTCGGCCAGGCAAACTCGGCTATCCCTCCACCATGGACAGAAACCGTGCCGGCGGACGTGTTCTCGTCCCACCAGACGGTATAAATCCCGGCGGGAAGGTCGGGATAGACCGCACTGTGGAACGACCCGTCCCGGACCCGGCGCTCCCGGACCGCCGAGTGGACCCGCCGATCGTCACCGCGGCTGATCTCGATCTCCCGGCCGTGCAGATCCCGACCGGTGTAGATGATCAGGGCGCCGGTGTCGCCGCCCAGGTCGAGGACGACACTCCCCGTCTCCGACGGCCCGTACGTGTGTTCGTGCATCGCCCCTCCCCCGTCCGACGTCAGGACGACGCCGGCGGGTTGTTGAACCCGTCGTACGGCGTACCCAGGTAGGGGAAGTTCGCGAGGAACGGCGCCGTCACGTCGGCGGCGCTGAGCCCCGGGGTGACCGCGCCGGCCGCCGCGTCCGGGCGGAACGTCTTGTCCACCAGCGGTACGGTCACCCCGGCGATCGCCCGCAGCGCGATGCTGACCACGTCGTCACCGACCCGCCGCCCGTTGGGGAAGCCGGCCAGGTCACCGCCGAGCACCCCGAACCGGTCCGGCCGGCGGTTCGGCGCGATGGCCGTGTTCAACCGCAGCATGTCGGCCTGCACGTCGCCGGTGGCATTCGTGAAGCCGTCGATCAGACCGGCCGGCACGCCCGTGAGCAGGATCGCCACCAGGTCGGCCCGCGCCTTCTTGGACTTGTTGAGTTTGTCGAGGTTGGGGAAGACGTCCGGGTAGAGCGCCGGCAGCAGGGCGGCCAACTCCGGCTGCTCGACGAACCGGGCGAACCGCTTGTCCTCCGACGGCGGCAGCGAGTTCCACAGGTCCTTCTTGGACATCGGCACGATGACCTCGTTGAACAGCGGATTGCCCAGCCGGGAGACCTGGGTGAACGGACCGGTTGAGGTGTCCGCCCCACCCCGGTCGCCGAGCACCCGGACCTGCCGGCGCGACGCGGACGTCCACACCCCCAGCACCGACGCGGCGTCCGCCGGACCGTACCGGTTGGCACGGCGACGCACCTGCTTCAGCGGCACCTGCAGGGCGATGCTGTGCACGTTCATCCGGTCGGTGGCGTTGACCGGCTCCCCCTCGGCCTTGAAGATCTTCTTGCCGGCCACGTGCAACTGCTGGAAGGGCCGCAGCGTGCCGAGATCGAAGATCGCTCCCAGGTCGACGAAGAAGCCGTCCGCGCGTTGCCCGGCGAAGACCCGCTCCCCCGTCGACAGGGTGTACGTGGCCTGGCGTACGAGGTCGGCGTACTTCGGCGTGGACAGCGGGCCGACGTTGCACGGTGGGCACGGCAGCTTGTGCGCGAGCCGGTGTTCCTTGCCGTCGGTGATCCGGGTCAGGCTGTAGAACTGCCGGCGGTTCCAGTTCTTGCTGTCGAGCGACTCGATCGGCCCGGTGTTGTAGAGGAAGCTGTTCGGGTTGGTGATCTCGGTCGTGAACTCGAACCGGTAGGTGACGTCGGGATGACCGTCACCGTTGTTGTCGACGTGGATCTCGTAGCGCACGTCGTCGCCGAACTCGAAAAAGTTCGGCCCCCCGGACGGAAGCTGCAACGGCACGTAGTTGGCGATCAGCGTGACCGTGTCGGGCTTGTCGGGGCTGACGAACGCGTAGAGGTCGGAGCTGTCGGCGACCGGATCCTTGGCTATCTCCGGGGCCTCGCGGTGGGAAGACATGGCGGACCAACCTCACTGGGCGGGGACTGATGGCGGAACGGAGGGCGCTGGTCAGCGCCGGGCGAAGACGCTGGTCAGCGCTTGGCGGCGCGGCGCAGCCGGTCCGCGAGGCCGCGGTCGCGTACCTCGATCCGGGACTCACCGACGAAGACGTCCATCGTTCCCGACGCGGCGTCGCGCAGGTGCACGACGATCGGCTCGTCGGCCCGACCCGCCGCGCCCGGCGCGTTCTGGGCAGCCGACAGGCCCGGCACGGTGAGCGCGGCGGCGCCCAGGGTGGCGCTGGCCGCGGCGGTCAACGTCTGCCGGCGGGTCAGTCGCGGCCAGGGCCGCTTCCGCTGATCACTGGTCATGCCGCTTGGTACGGCCGACGGCGGGAAAAGGTTCGACCTCAGCGCCGAACGTGACCGTATGCGGTCGTCCGCTTACGCGCCGGGCGCCCGGCCGCCGTCGCGATGGACCGCAACTGCTCCTCGGTTCGCGCCGAACCGTTGCCGGACCCGGCCATCCGGGAGATGGTCTCCTCCATGAGCGTGCCGCCCAGGTCGTTGCAGCCGCCCTGGAGCATCGCCACCGTACCCTCGTCGCCGAGCTTCACCCAGGAGCACTGAATGTTGTCGATCCGACCGTGCAGCAGCAGCCGGGACATCGCGTGCACCACCCGGTTCTCCCGCCAGGTCGGCCCGGGACGGGCGATGCCGGCCAGGTAGATCGGCGCGTTGGTGTGCACGAACGGGAGGGCCACGAACTCGGTGAACCCACCCGTACGGTCCTGCACACCGGCCAGCACCCGGAAGTGCGCGAGCCACTGTCCAGGGTGGTCGACATGGCCGTACATCATGGTGGAGCTGGACCGGATGCCCAGCTCGTGGGCCGTGCTGACCACCTCGACCCAGGCGGCGGCCGGCAGTTTGCCCTTGGTCAGCACCCAGCGCACGTCGTCGTCGAGGATCTCCGCGGCGGTGCCCGGAATGGTGTCCAGGCCGGCCTCGCGGAGCTGGGTCAGCCACTCGCGGACCGGCACGCCCGCCTTGGCGGCGGCGGTGACGATCTCCATCGGGGAGAACGCGTGCACGTGCATCTCGGGCACCCGCGCCTTGATGGCGCGGACGATGTCGGCATACCCGGTGACCGGCATCTTCGGGTCGATGCCGCCCTGGAGGCAGACCTCGCTGGCACCGGCCGCCCAGGCCTCCTGGGCGCGGTCGGCGACCTGGTCGACGGAGAGCCGGTAGGCGTCGGCGTCCCGCTCACGCTGTGCGAACGCGCAGAACCGGCAGCCCACGTAGCAGACGTTGCTGAAGTTGATGTTGCGGTTGACCACGTAGGTCACGTCGTCGCCGACCGCGTCCCGGCGCACGTCGTCGGCGAGGCGGCACAGCTCGTCCAGCGCCGGCCCGTCCGCCGCGAACAGCGCCAACGCCGCGTCGGTGTGGACCGGGTCGAGCAGCGCCGCCGGGTCGTCGGCCGCGAGCCGCAACCCGGCCGCAAGGTCACGGTCCGCGCCACTGCCGGCCGTCATCGGGGGTACGGCGACCCGGCGCGCTGCCGCCTCCGGGGTCACCTTGCCGGCGACCTCGGCCCAGTCGCCGTAGACGCTGTCGAAGTCACCGCGCCGGTCGTCGGTCCGGCCGGTGGTGTCGATGGTGGCGTGCAGATCGGTCCGCCCGCCGAACACCTCCTCCGGCTCCTGCCAGGGCCGGCCCTGCGGAAGGGCCGACTCGACCGCCATGCCGGTCTCCGGGTCGGCGAGGGCGGACACGTGCGGCAGCAGCCTCGGGTCGAGCCACGGGTCACCCGCCCGCACGTACTCGGGGTAGATCGTCAACCGCTCCCGCAGCGTGAACCCGGCCAGCTCGGTGTGCCGGGCCAGCTCCTCGATCTGGGGCCACGGACGCTCCGGATTCACGTGGTCCGGGGTGAGCGGCGAGACGCCGCCCCAGTCGTCGATACCGGCCCGCAGCAGCAGGTTGTACTCGCCCGCGATGAGGTTCGGCGGGGCCTGGATACGGGCCTTGGGGCCGAGCAGCAGCCGGGCCACGGCCACCGTGGCGGCCAGGTCGTGCAGCTCCGCGTCGGGCATCCCCCGCATCGCCGTGTCCGGCTTGGCGCGGAAGTTCTGCACGATCACCTCTTGGAGGTGGCCGTACTCCCGGTGGGCGCGACGGATGGCGAACAGCGCGTCCACCCGCTCGGCCGGCGTCTCCCCGATGCCGATGAGCAGTCCGGTGGTGAACGGCACCCCGACCCGACCCGCGTCGTCGAGCACCCGCAGCCGGACCGCCGGCTCCTTGTCCGGTGAGCCGTAGTGCGGGCCGCCCGGCTCGGACCACAGGCGGGTGGCGGTGGTCTCCAACATCATGCCCATGCTCGGCGCGACCGGCTTGAGCCGTTGCAGCTCCGACCAGGACAGCACCCCCGGGTTGAGGTGCGGCAACAGGCCCGTCTCCTCCAGCACGGCCACCGCGCAGGCGCGCAGGTAGTCCAGGGTGGAGTCGTAGCCGCGCTCGTCCAGCCAGGCACGGGCCGCCGGCCACCGCTCCTCTGGCCGGTCACCGAGGGTGAACAGGGCCTCCTTGCAGCCCTGCGCGGCACCCTCGCGGGCGATGGCCAGCACCTCGTCGCGGTCCAGGAACGGCGCCGGCAGGCGGTGCGGCACGGTGGCGAAGGTGCAGTAGTGGCAGCGGTCCCGGCAGAGCCGGGTCAGCGGGATGAAGACCTTCTTCGAGTACGTGACGACACCCGGCCGCCCCGCCTCCCGCAGCCCGGCGTCGCGGATCTGACCGGCCACCCGGAGCAGCTCGTCAAGCGCCTCACCACGGGCGGCGAGCAGCGCGGTCGCCTCGTCAAGGTCCAGCGCCCGGCCGGCGGCGGCCCGGCCCAGGGCCCGCCGAACGCTCGCCTCGCTCGGACCGGAGTGGGTGCGATCAACCATCCGCTCACCCTATGCGCAGCGCGAGCCCGCCCCACCCGACCCGGCCCGCAGGGCGGGAAACGGCACACGATCGTCGGTCGCCGGACCTTCCCGCCGCCGCCACGCGTGGCCGCCAGCCGCCCGGCGAACGGCGGGCACCCACCTCCGTTGCCGCCTTTGCTCTGCTTCAACGGAGGCAACACCCCGTGTCCGGATACCGGACACGGGGTGTTGCGTGGGTTGAAGCAGAGCAAAGGACGACGCGAAGGTGCCAGCCGCCGACGCGCGACCCGCCCTGCTCGGCGGGCCGTGCCAGCGTCGGATCAGCGCGGCTGGTCGGGGTGCTCCCCCGGCTTGATCTGCTGGGTGCGGTCGTTGTCCGGGTCGGCGGGGCGAGAGATGACCTCGGTCGGCTCGGCGGACTGACGCGGGATGGTCTGGGTCGGGTCGGCCGACGGCGGCTGCCCGAACGGCGGCGCGGACGGCGCGGACTGCGGACCCGGGTTGGCCGGCGGCGCGGACTGCGGGAACGGCGGCGCGGACTGCGGGGCCGGCGGGAACGGCGGCGCGGACTGCGGGAACGGCGGGGCGGACTGCTGGTGCGGCGGCGCGGACTGCGGAGCCTGGAACGGCGGCGACGGCTGGCCGTACTGGCCCGGGAACTGCGCCGGCGGGTACCCGCCCGGCTGACCCGCCTGCGGGTAGCCGCCCGGCTGACCCGCCTGCGGGTAGCCGCCCGGCTGGCCGGGGGCGGGCCAACCGGCCTGCGGCTGACCACCGGGCTGACCCGGAGCCGGCCAACCACCGTGCTGCTGCGGCCAGCCCTGCGGCGGCTGCCCGTAGACGCCCGGCTGCGGCTTGGGCTTCGGGACGTAGTAGAACGCCCGCCAGATCGTGAACACCACCCAGGCGGCCACCGCGAAGATCACCAGCCAGGCGAACCGGGTGAGTACGCCGAGCAGCGCGTCGAGCAGTTCCCCCTCGGCGAGCCGGCCGACCGTCCAGATCAGCATGGTGAGCGTTCCGAACAACGCGCTGACCGCGTACTCGCCGAGCGCCACCTGCGTGATGAGCTTCGCCTTCGGCAGCACCGGCGCGACGTGGGTCGCCAGCAGCACGGCCAGCAACGGCAGGACCACCGCCTCCACCCCGACGAACGAGAAGAAGGAACTGCCCGCCCGACCGGTGAAGTCGGTGTAGTCGGCGGGAATGAGCAGCCGGAGAAGCCCCACGAAGAGGAACACGGCGTTCGCGCCGAGCAGGGCGAGCGCACCCAGTTCGCGCAGTGGCTTGGTCAGCTGGCGGGCCTGCGTCGCGTCGGCGGACGCGGGCTCGGCGGGGCTGGTCACGAGCTCCCCCTCGGGGCATTGACGGACAGGGCGCACGTGAGCCTAGTCTCCCCGGGCACCGGCGGACCGGAGGCGTCACGTACGCGAGGATGGTCGACATGCGCATCGTGGTTCTGGCCGGCGGCATCGGGGGCGCCCGGTTCCTGCTCGGCGTCCGGGCGTACGCCCGCGAGGTCGGCGCCGAGGTGACCGCCGTGGTCAACGTCGGTGACGACCTGTGGCTGCACGGGTTGAAGATCTGCCCCGATCTGGACAGCGTCATGTACACCCTCGGGGGCGGCGCCGACCCGGAGCGGGGCTGGGGCCGGGTCGGTGAGAGCTGGACGGTCAAGGAGGAGCTGGCCGGGTACGGCGTCGAGCCCACCTGGTTCGGCCTCGGCGACAAGGACATCGCCACCCACCTGGTCCGCAGCACCATGCTCAACGGTGGTTACCCGCTCAGCGCGGTGACCGAGGCGCTGGCGAGCCGCTGGCAACCGGGCGTACGCCTGCTGCCGGCGACAGACGACCGGCTGGAGACCCACGCCATCGTCAGCGGCGGCGGTGAACCCGCTGCCGAGGACGACCAGGGCCAGCGGGCCATCCACTTCCAGGAGTGGTGGGTGCGGTACCGGGCGAACATCCCGACCCACCGTTTCGTGTTCGTGGGCGCGGAGACGGCGAAGCCGGCACCGGGTGTGCTGGACGCCATCGGATCGGCCGACCTGGTGCTCGTCGCCCCGAGCAATCCGGTGGTGAGCGTCGCGCCCGTGCTCGCCGTACCCGGGATGCGTGAGGCCGTGGTGGACGGCCCGGCACCGGTGGTGGGTGTGTCGCCGATCATCGGCGGCGCGCCGGTACGCGGTATGGCCGACCGCTGTCTCGAGGTGCTCGGGGTCGAGTGCAGCGCCGCGGGGGTGGGCCGCCTGTACGGTGGCCGGTCGGCCGGCGGCCTGCTGGACGGCTGGCTGGTCGCCGAGGAGGACGCCGACACGCTGGTGCCGGAGGTGACGGTCCGCGCGGTGCCGCTGCGGATGACCGACGAGGCGGCGACGGCGGCGATGGTCCGCGCCGCGGTGGAGTTGACGTGAGGCTGGAGATCCTGCCGGTGCTGGGCATCGGCCACGTGACCGAGGGCGACGACCTGGCGGCGTTGATCGCCACCGCCGCGCCGTGGCTGCGCGACGGCGACGTGCTGGTGGTGACCAGCAAGATCGTCTCCAAGGCGGAGGGGCGCCTGGTCGACGTCCCGGCGGACGGGCCGGAGCGGCTCGCCGCACGCGACGAGGTGCTGGCCGGCGAGACCGCGCGGGTCGTGGCCAGCCGGGGCGCGACCCGGATCGTGCAGACCCACCACGGGTTCGTGATGGCGTCCGCCGGGATCGACGCGTCGAACGTCGACAAGACCCGGCTGGTGCTGTTGCCCGTGGACCCGGACGCGTCGGCACGGGAGCTGCGCGCCGCGCTGCGGGAACGGTACGACCTCGACGTCGCGGTGATCGTCAGCGACACCATGGGCCGGCCCTGGCGCAACGGGCTGACCGACGTCGCGCTCGGGGTCGCCGGCATGCCGGCCATCCGCGATCACCGGGGAGAGGTCGACCCGTACGGCAACGAGCTCCAGCTCACCCAGATGGCCGTGGTGGACGAGCTGGCGGGCGCCGGAGAGTTGATCAAGGGTAAGTGTGACCAGGTGCCGGTGGCCGTGGTGCGGGGTTACCTCCCCGCCACCGGCGCGGACGACTCCGCCACCGGGGCGGACGACTCCGGCGGCGCGCGTGCGCTGGTCCGGGACGCCGCGCAGGACCTCTTCTCGTTGGGCACCGCCGAGGCCCGGGCCGCCGGACTGATCGACGCCGCGACCCTCGTCGAGACCGTCGGCCCCGAGCCGATCGACCCCGCCGCGGTGCGGCGGGCGCTCGACGCGGTGGCCGGGGTGGTCACCCCGGGCACGGTCTTCACGCTTGTCGACGAGGCGGAGGTACGCGCCGGCCTGGTCGCCGAGGTGCCCGGCTGGCCCGCCGACGCCACCGCGCTGGTGCTCGGCACCGCCCCGGCGCCGGTCGACCCGATGGACCTGGTCCGCTTCGGCGCCGACCTGCACCGGCTGCGCGTCGCCCTGGCCGCCGAGGGCGTCGGCTCGACGCTGCTGCCCCCACCCGCCGGTAGCCCAGCAAGCGCCGCCCTAGCCCTCTAGGTCCACGCCCCTGCCGGGGTCGGGGGTTAGGCCTCCAGGACGGCTCGGCCTAGCGGGGTCAGCGTGTGCAGCACGGTGTTGCGGTCGCGGTGGCTGACGAGCAGGCCGGCGTTGCGCAGAACGGTGGCGTGCTGGCTCGCCGCCGCCGGGGAGATGTCGAGCCGACGGGCCATCTCGCCCGTCGTACAGCCGTCGTCGCTGGCCTGGAGCACCGCGGCCCTGGTGCGGCCGAGAAGCGCGGCCAGCGAGTCACGGCCGGCGCCGGTCGCGGCCGACGCCTCGCCGTCGGCGGCGGCGAGGCCGCCCAGCCGGTCCACGGGATAGACCAGGACGGGCGGCAGCGCCGGGTCGAGCAAAGCGACCGGTGTGGGTGCGCAGAAGAACGACGGCACCAGCAGCAGCCCGCGCCCGTCCAGGTACAACTCGCGGCTGTGCGGGTAGTCGCGCACCTCGAGCACCCCGCCCGCCCAGCGCATGGTCGGGCGCAGGCTGGTCAGGAGGCCCTCGACGCCGCCGTCGAGGAGGGCGCGCGCCCGGCGGTTACGGTCCGCCGCGACGGCGGCCTGGATTCGGCTCCAGTACGGGCCGATCGCCAACGCCCGGTACTGCTCCATCGAATCCGCGAGGTGTCGCACCGTCGCCACGTCGCCACGGGCCAGTGCGGCGGCCGAGGCGGGCAGCTGGTTTTCGGCCGCCACCAGGGTCAGGTCCCGCTGGAGCACCTCGACCGGCGTGCTGCGAACCGCCTCCAAACCCGCCTCGAAACCTTCCACACTGGCGTACGGGGTGAGGAAGTCGGGGAAGTAGCCGCGCGGCGGATTCAGGGCGAAGAGCAGTCGGAGCTGGTCGGAGGCGATGTCCCGGCGTAGCCCGCGGGTCACGGTGTGCCGCCACGCCGACGTCAGCGGGTCGCGGTTGCGGCTCTGCAACGCGTGCAGGCTGAGGACCAGCTCCCAGACCGGGTCGGCCGCCGGTGCCACCCGGGTCCGGAGGATGTCCTCGCCGGTAAAGTGGATCTTCAGCATGGAGCACTCCCGTGCCGCCGGCAGAGGGATGCCGGACGACCATTTCGACTCTACCTGGCCGGCAGTTATCTCCATCTTTAAGCCTGGGCTGAAAAACCTCGACGCCCTCGGGGACGGTTGGGCATGCTTCGAGTGCCCGCGCACGGCACCGACGCGTCCTTGACGCGTTCGACGCCGGGGCACCGGGACTGGGGAGGACCGGTGATCGGGCGGCACCACGAGGGTCTGCGGCCCTTGCTCCGCAGAGGTGTCGTCCGGTCACCCCGCCGCACTGGTACGCGTCGCCGACCAGGCGGAGAGCTGCTCGCTCGTAGAGTGACGGGATGCCCGACACCGCGATGACCGCGCCCACCGTCGACCCCATCGATCCCACGACGTTCGCGACACTGCACGCCGACGCCGTCGCGCTGCTCGAAGGTTGGCAGCCGACCAGCTCGGCGTCGGCCGAGGCACGGGACCGCACCCTCGCGTTGCTCGCCGCCGGGCCGATCGCGATGAGCCGACAACACCGTCCCGGCCACGTCACCGCGAGCGCGCTGGTGCTGGACCCGACCGGGGCGCGGGTGCTGCTCTGCCTGCACGCCAAGTTCAGCCGGTGGGTGCAGCTCGGCGGGCACTGCGAACCGGTCGACCGGACCCTTGTCGGGGCCGCGCTGCGCGAGGCCACCGAGGAATCCGGCATCACCGGGCTGCGCATCGACCCGGTGCCGATCGACATCGACGTGCACGAGGTGCAGTGCCAGGGCGGCTCGCGCCACTACGACGTCCGGTTCGCCGTGGTCGCCCCGGCCGACGCGGTCGAGCAGGTCAGCGACGAGGCCGAGGCGCTGGGGTGGTTCCCGCCCGACCGGCTGCCCGAGCCGCTGGCCGGCGGGACCGCACAACTCGTCGAGCCGGCCCTCGCGGCCCTGCGCAGGTGGTGACGCGGCGCTGGCGACGAGAGCTTCCGCCGCCAGCATCACGCGCCGGACGTCAGACGTAGCCCTCTTCGCCGCGCTCCTTGAGCTCGTCGACCAGCAGCTTCACGTCCTGGGCCCGCTCGCGCGGACAGACCAGCACCGCGTCCGGGGTGTCCACCACGATCAGGTCACGCACACCGATGACCGCCACCAGCCGACCCGACTGTGGCACCACGACCAGGTTGGCGGTGTCCCGCAGCAGCACGCCCGGCTTGGCGTCCGTGCCGAGCACCACGTTGCCCGCGTGGTCGGCGGGGAGCACCTCGCCGAGGGTGTGGAAGTCGCCGACGTCGTTCCAGCCGAAGTCACCCGGTACGGTGGCGACCCGGCCGGCGGTGGCCGCGCCCTCCATCACCGCGTAGTCGACGGAGATCTTCGGCAGCGTCGGCCACACCGTGCCGAGGACGTCGTCCTGCTCCGGCGTACCCCAGGCAGCGGCGATCGCGGTGACCCCGGCGTGCAGCGCCGGCTGCTGACGGGCCAGCTCGGCGAGGAACACGTCCACCCGCCAGACGAACATGCTGGCGTTCCAGAGGTGTCGACCCGAGCGGACGTACGCCTCGGCGACCTCGGCGGCCGGCTTCTCCTTGAACTCGGCCACCTGACGCCACGGGGCGCCGTCGGTGGCGTCGTCGGTCTCCAGATAGCCGTACCCGGTCTCCGGCCTGGTCGGCGTGATCCCGACGGTCATCAGCATGCCCTGCTCGGCACCCCGGACCGCCTCCTGGACCGTACGAACCCAGCTGTCCGGGTCACGGATCAGGTGGTCGGCGGCGAAGCTGCCCATGACCGCCTCCGGGTCGCGGGTCGCGATCACCGCCGCGGCCAGCGCGATCGCCGCGCAGGAGTCCCGGGGGGACGGCTCGACCAGGATGTTCTCCTCCGGCAGCCCGGTGAGCTGCCGGGCGACCGCCGCGACGTGCGCGGCGCCGGTGACCACAAGGGTCCGATCCGGCGTGGTCAGCGGCGCGAGCCGCTCCACGGTCGCCTGCAACAGCGAGGAACTGGTGCCGGTCAGCGGGTGGAGGAACTTGGGGTGGCCGGCGCGGGACAACGGCCACAACCTTGTGCCGCTGCCACCTGCCGGGATGACCGCATAAAGCATCCGCACATCATGCCCGACGCATCGTCCCGCAGTGGCACGGGTCACCACGAGGGCGCCCGAACGGTCACGAACGGGCACGACTCCACGCGGCGATGTGCACCTCGGCGCTGGACTCCCAGGTGAACTCCTTGGCCCGGTCGAAGCCGGCCTTCGCCAGCGACAACCGGCGCTGCTCGTCGTCGAGCAGGGCGGCCAGGTCGGTGGCGATCTGGTCCGGGTCCTCCGAGGTGTACGCGACCGCGTCGCCGCCCACCTCGGGCAGCGACAGGCGGGGCGTGGTCAGCACCGGGGCGGCGCACGCCATCGCCTCCAGGATCGGCAGGCCGAACCCCTCACCGTACGACGGGTAGGCGGCGACCAGCGCGCCACCGAGGAAGCCGGGCAGGTCGCCGTACCGCAGGTAGCCGGGGCGCAGCAGGCGCAGGTGCGACGGAACCTCGGCCACCGCGCGGTCGATGTCGTCGTCGTGCCCCTGGCCGCCGGCGATCACCAGCGCCGGCGGGTCGGCCCGGTCGGCCACCGCACGAGCCCAACCCCGGATCAGATTGGGTACGTTCTTGCGCGGCTCCTTGGCGCCGAGGAAGGCGACGTAGCTGCTGTTGCCCAGCCCCAGCCGGGCACGTACGCGAGCCTTCTCCTCCTCGCTCGGCGCGTGGAAGGCGGCGTGGTCGACGCCGTGATAGGCCACGTCGATGCGGGTCGGGTCGGCGTCGAGCAGTCGGATCAGCTCGTCGCGGGTGGCCTTGCTGGGCACGATCACCCGGTCGGCGCGACGCAGGGACGTCTTGATGGCGCTCCGGAAGAACGTCCGGCGCGACTTGTCGTAGTGCTCCGGCTCGGTGAAGAACGTCGCGTCGTGCACGGTGACGGTCACCGGGCACCCGGCCCGCAGCGGGCAGGTGTAGAACGGCGAGTGCAGCACGTGCGCGCCGACCTGCTGGGCGAGCAGCGGCAGGCCGGTCTGCTCCCAGGCGAGGCGGGCCGGGCGGTGCGCCACGGCGGCCGGAGCGGGGATGATCTCCGCGCCGGGCAGCATCCGGGTGTAGCGCTCCTGGTCGGTGCGGAGGCTCACCACGGCCAACTCCACCCCCGACCCGCACACCTTGCCGAGGGCGCCGAGCAGACCGTCGACGTATCGACCGACACCACCACGGTCGGCGGGGACACTCGTGGCGTCGATGAGCACGCGGGGCGGGCGACCGGCGGTCACGGGGCGACTCCTTGAGGGTGGGTCTGTGGGGAACAACACTCCGGGGGTAAAGCCTACGCCGGAGTACGGGGCGGACGCTGACTGCGACCCGACCGTACGCCGACTTGTCATCGTCATCGAGTACGGGGCGCGGAGGCGTATCGTTCGCGCCGATGGCCGACAACATTGCCCGGGTCTTCGCCGACGCGATCGCGACCGACCCGACTCGACCGCTGCTGACCTGGTACGACGACTCCACCGGAGACCGCACCGAACTCTCCGGCGCGACCCTGGCGAACTGGGTGTCGAAGACCGCCAATCTCCTCGTCGACGAGGTCGGCCTGGCGCCGGGCACACCGGCCGGCGTGCTGCTCCCTCCGCACTGGCAGACCGCCGCCGTGCTGCTCGGCTGCTGGTCGGCCAAGCTGAGCGTCCTCGACACGCCGGGAGCCGTGGATGTCCTCTTCGCCGCCGCCGAGCGGTTCGACGAGGCGCAGTCCTGGGCGGCGGACGAACGCTACGCCCTGGGCCTCGCCCCGCTCGCCGCCCCACTGCGGCAGGTGCCGCCCGGCTTCGCCGACTACGTGGTCGAGGTACGCGGGCACGGCGACCACTTCACCCCGCAGCCCGGCCCGGGCCCCACCGACGCGCACCTGCTGGGCCGAGCCGAGGCCCGCGCCGACGAGCTGGGCATCGAACGGAGTGCGCGCCTCCTGGTCGACGCCGCCCGCTACCCCGACCCGGTCGACTGGCTCCTCGCGCCGCTGACCCGGGCCGCCACGGTGGTCCTCTGCGCCAACCTGGACCCGGCCCGCCTAACCGCCCGCCGGACCGCCGAAAAAGTCACCCACCCCCTCCCCTGACTCCGCCCCGAACCCCGCCCCCACTCTGCGCCCGCCGCCACTCCCGTGCCGCCGCCGCGCCCCGCGCCGCGCCGGTGCCCGTGCCGCCCAGCCCCGCGCCGAGCCGCCCCGTGCCCGTCCGCCCGCGCCCACGCCGCTCTCCAGGGACAGCCGGGCCGCCCGGTCGCGCCCCGCGCCTGCCCGCGCCCGCCCGCGATCTTGCAGTTTCGGTGGCCGATACGCGTGGAATGCCCCTTAAGCGGCGACACAAAGTGCAAGATCGCGGGCTCCAGGGCACGGCTGCGTCGATCATAGAGTCGTGGTGGACGAATAGCAGGTATATGCACCCTTTGCGAGGCACCACAACTCCATGATCGACGCCTGCGGGGGCGGGAGCCGGGGCCTGCGGGCTCCGGAGCGCTGAGGTCAGGGGTCGGGGCGCCAGGGTCCTAGGTCGGGTCGGGGCGTCGAGTCCGGGTCCGGGGCTCAGGGTCCAGGGCTCAGGGTCCAGGGCTCCGGAGTCGGGGGGGTCGGGATCCGGGGTCGGGGGGTCGGGGTTGGGGGGTCGGAGTCAGGGGTGGGGGCGGGACTGGGCGAAGGTGGCGAAGGCGGTCAGGGACTCGGGATTTGCCAAGGCGCCCTTGGCGGCCGCCGCGTCGACCGGGGTGCCGGTGAGGATCTTCTTGACCGGCACCTCCAGCTTCTTCGCCGAGAGGGTCCGGGGCACCGCGCGTACCTGGTGGATCTCGTCGGGCACGTGTCGGGGGGAGAGCGCCGTACGCAGCTCACGGCTGATCTTCGCGCGCAGCGCGTCGTCCAGTTCCAGGCCGTCGGCCAGCACGACGAAGAGCAGCAGCTCGCCTGCGCCGCCCTCGTCGTCCTCCAGGTGCACGACGACCGAGTCGACGACCTCGTCGAGCCCTTCGACCACCGAGTAGAACTCGGCGGTGCCGAGTCGTACGCCGCCGCGGTTGAGGGTGGCGTCGGAGCGTCCGGTGATCACGCAACCGCCTCGGGCGTTGATGGTGATCCAGTCGCCGTGTCGCCACACACCCGGGTAGACCGAGAAGTACGCCTCGGAGTAGCGGACGCCGTCCGGGTCGTTCCAGAAGCCCACCGGCATGCTCGGCATCGGCTCGGTGATCACCAACTCGCCCAGTTCGCCGATCACCGGGGTGCCGTCGGCCGAGCGGGCCTCCACCTTGGCACCCAACGCGCGGCAGGCGATCTCGCCGGCGTACACGGGCAGCAGCGGCACCCCGCCGACGAAGCCGGTGCACACGTCGGTGCCGCCGGACAGCGACTGGAGCTGCACCTGGTCGCCGACCGTGTCGTACACCCATTGGAAGCCCTCGGCGGGCAGCGGCGCACCGGTGGAACCGACGCCGCGCAGCGCGGACAGGTCGGCGATCTCGCGCGGCACCACGCCGGCCTTGCGGCAGGCCAGCAGGTACGGCGCCGAGGTGCCGAAGTAGGTGGTGCCGGTCTCGGCGGCCAGTCGCCACAGGCCGCCGAGGTCGGGGTGGCCGGGGTTGCCGTCGAAGAGCACGATGGCCGCGCCCACCGCCGGCCCGGAGACCAGGAAGTTCCACATCATCCAGCCGGTGGTGGTGAACCAGAAGAACCGGTCGGACGGGCCGAGGTCGTGGTGCAGGGCGAGCATCTTCAGGTGTTCCAGCAGGATGCCGCCGTGGCCGTGGACGATCGGCTTGGGCAGCCCGGTGGTGCCCGAGGAGTAGAGCACGTACAGCGGGTGGTCGAACGGGACCGGCGTGAACGTCAACGGCTCGTCGGTGGGCGCGGCCAGGTCCGCCCAGTCGAGGACGCCGTCGGGCGTCGGGCCGTTCGGGTCGAGGTACGCGATGCCGACGGTGTGCCGTACCGACGGAAGGGCGGCCCGGATGGCGGCGACCTCGGCCCGCCGGTCGACGGGCTTGTCGCCGTACCGGTAGCCGTCCACGGCGACCAGAACCGTCGGCTCGATCTGCTGCCACCGGTCGGTGACGCTGCGGGTGCCGAACTCGGGCGCGCAGGACGAGAAGATCGCGCCCAGGCTGGCGGTGGCGAGCAGCAGGACGTACGTCTCGGGAATGTTCGGCGCGTACGCCGCCACCCGGTCCCCGGCGGTGACGCCGAGCCGGCGCAGGCCGGCCGACACCCGGCGGACCTGCTCCCGCAGTTCGGCGGCGGTGAGGGTGACCGGCGGTCGGGTCTGGCCGTGCGCGATGACGACGGGGTCGTCGTCGGCGCGGCCCGGCATGCGCAACACGTTCTCGGCGTAGTTGAGGGTGGCGTCGGGGAACCAGCGGGCGCCGGGCATCACCCGCTCGGCCAGCGTGGCGGTCGGCGGGGTGTGCGCGATGACCTCGAAGTGGTCCCAGATGGAACGCCAGAAGACGTCCAGGTCGGTGACGGACCAGCGCCAGAGCGCGTCGTAGTCGGCGAAGTCCAGCCCTCGGTGTTCCCGCAGCCAGCGCAGGTAGTCGCCGATGCGGGACCGCTCGAGCACGTCCGCCGGCGGCGTCCACAGCACGTCACCCACTGCTCCACCCTCCCCCCGGCCGCACGACACTGTGCATGGGCCGTGGCGCCATCTTGCCCTACCTCGAAGCGCCATTCTGCGCACCGGGTGGGCCGACCGACGCGTGCCCGGCCCACACTCCACCGCGCCAACCCATGTGGGTGAAGGAAGGGCCCCTTACTAACGCTGAGCGGGCGGTTTCAAGGGGTCGTTGCAACACGTTGGCTAGTCATTGACGGCTAGGAGCTTAGCGAGGCGCTCGGCTGGGGTGTCCCAGCCGAGCGTTT
>NZ_JBEXUR010000033.1:0-25954 GCF_040614415.1 Micromonospora sp. NPDC005979
CCGCTGCCTCAAGCGCTACATCGCCCGACAGCTCTACCGCATCATCACCACCCACCACCGCACCGCCACTTGACAACCCCACTCACAGATCGACGGGGGTGGGGAGCGGGGTCAGAAGCGGGCGGGTTCGCGGTAGGTGCCCCACTCGGCTCGCAGGGCGTCGCAGATCTCGCCCAGCGTGGCCTCGGCGCGGACGGCGTCGAGCATGGCGGGGATCATGTTCCCGTCGGTGCGGCTGACCTCGACCATCCGGGTCACCGCCGCGCGCACCGCGGCCTCGTCCCGTGCGCTCTTGCGCTCGGCGAGCACCCGGCGCTGCTCCAGCTCCACCTCGTGCGAGATGCGCAGGATCTCCAGCTCCTTGGCGACCGTGCCGGTGTGCCGGTTGACGCCGACGATCTTCTTGTCGCCCTTCTCCAGGGCCTGTTGGTAGACGAACGCCGACTCGGCGATGTGCCCGGTGAACCAGCCGTCCTCGATGCCGCGCAGGATGCCCGAGGTCATCGGACCGATCTGGTGCGGCCCCTCCCCGCCGAGCTGGCGGATGCGGGCGAAGATCTCCTCCGCCTCGGCCTCGATCTTGTCGGTCAGCGCCTCGACGTACCAGGAGCCACCGAGCGGGTCGGCCACGTTGACCACGCCGGTCTCCTCCATCAGCACCTGCTGCGTCCGCAGGGCGATCTCGGCGGACTCGTCGGTGGGCAGCGCCAGGGTCTCGTCCAGCGCGTTGGTGTGCAGCGAGTTCGTGCCGCCGAGCACCGCCGCGAGCGCCTCGACGGCGGTGCGTACCACGTTGTTGACCGGTTGCTGGGCGGTCAGCGACACCCCGGCGGTCTGCGTGTGGAAGCGCAGCCACAGGGCCTTCTCACTGGTCGCGCCGTACACGTCGCGCAGCCAGCGGGCCCAGATCCGGCGGGCGGCGCGGAACTTGGCGATCTCCTCGAAGAAGTCGAGGTGCGAGTCGAAGAAGAAGCTCAGCCCGGGCCCGAACACGTTCACGTCGAGCCCGCGCGAGAGACCCAGCTCGACGTAGCCGAAGCCGTCGGCCAGGGTGTACGCCAGCTCCTGCGCGGCGGTCGAGCCGGCCTCGCGGATGTGGTAGCCGGAGACCGACAGCGGCTTGTAGCGCGGGATCTCGGCCGCGCAGTACTCCATCAGGTCGCCGATCAGGCGCAGGTGCGGCTCGGGGTCGAACAGCCACTCCTTCTGCGCGATGTACTCCTTGAAGATGTCGGTCTGCAACGTGCCGTCCAGCGTGGACAGGTCGGCGCCCTGCCTTTCGGCGGCGACCAGGTACATGCAGAACACCGGCACGGCCGGACCGGAGATCGTCATCGAGGTGGTGACGCCGGCCAGGTCGATGCCGTCGAAGAGCGCCTCCATGTCGGTGGCGGTGTCGATGGCGACGCCGCAGTGCCCGACCTCGCCGAGCGACTGCGGGTCGTCCGAGTCGCGGCCCATCAGCGTCGGCATGTCGAACGCGACCGAGAGACCACCGCCGCCGGCGCCGAGGATCATCTTGTAGCGCTCGTTGGTCTGCTGGGCGTTGCCGAAGCCGGCGAACTGCCGGATCGTCCAGGTCCGACCGCGATAGCCGGTGGGATACAGACCCCGGGTGTACGGGTACTCGCCCGGCCAGCCGATGCGCTCGAAGCCCGGGTAGGAGGTCCCCTCGGGCGGCCCGTAGACGGGGTCGACCGTCATCCCGGAGAGCGTGGTGAAGTCGGCGTCCCGCTTGCGCGCGGAGTCGTACCGGGCCTGCCAGCGTGCCCGTCCGGCGGCGATCTCGTCGGCGTCCATGCGCGGGGCTCCTCCTCGGTTCCTCGACCAGCACACCGAGTGTAGAGCCCCTGCCTGAACGATCGCTAAGTCGCGTCGTACCGGCGGGTAACCAGACGGTCCGTGGTCAGCCGGCGGCGCCCGGCTGGTTCATCTCGATGTCGTCCACCGTGACGTTGACCTGCGTGACCGACAGGCCGTACTTCTCCACCGCCTCGATGACCGCGGCCCGCACCGCCTCGGTCACGTCGGCCACGACGGAACCGGCGTCGATCACCAGGACCACGTTGACGACGGCCGAGGTGCCCTTCACGTCGGCCGAGACGCCCCGGCGGGCGTCGCCCACCTCGTCCAGGCCGACCTTGTCGAGCACGCTGTTGAAGAAGCGGGCCACGTCACCGCCGAGGTCGGCGACACCGGGAACCGCGCGAGCGGCCGCACCGGCGATCTTCTCCACCACCTCGTCGGACACCGACGTCACACCCCGGGCCGCGCCCGTCGTCGGCTGCGTCGTGCCGGCGTTCTCCACCGCGTCCGTCATGCTCACGTCTCCCCTGGTCCGGTGCACTGTGGACCGCCCTGATCGTCGGCCCGCCGCGTGGCAGCTCGCTGCCGGCCGCGAGCCTACTAAAACCGGAGGGCGCTTCGCGTCCAGGCGCGCGCATCGCGCGGCCGTTGACGCCGGGTCAGTTCGCCAGTTGGGCGAGCAGCTCGTCCGCCGCCGCGTACGGGTCGAGGTCACCGGCAGCGACGGAGGCGGCGAGCGTGCTCAACTCCGTACCGTCGCGCAGGGAGCCGATCCGGGCGCGGAGGGCGCCGAGCGCGATGGCCTCGATCTCGGCGGCGGCCCGCGCCTCCTGCCGGCGACGCAGCTCGCCGTGCTCGACCAGCCAGCCGCGGTGCTTGTCGATGGCGGCGGCGATGTCGTCGATGCCCTCGCCCCGCGCGGCGATGGCACGGACCACCTGCGGTCGCCACTGGCCCGGTCCGCGCTCGCCAAGCGCGATCATGCCCTGGATGTCGCGGACCGTGGCGTCGACGCCGTCCCGGTCGGCCTTGTTGACCACGAACACGTCGGCGATCTCCAGGATGCCGGCCTTGACGGCCTGGATCGCGTCGCCCATGCCCGGGGCGAGCAGCACCAGCGTGGTGTCGGCCAGCGAGGCCACCTCCACCTCGGCCTGCCCGACGCCGACGGTCTCCACCAGCACCACGTCGCAGCCGGCGCCCTCCAGCACCCGGACCGCCTGCGGCGTCGCCGCCGCCAGCCCGCCGAGGTGGCCCCGGCTGGACATCGACCGGATGTAGACGCCCGGGTCGGTGGCGTGGTCCTGCATCCGCACCCGGTCGCCGAGGATCGCCCCGCCGGTGAACGGGCTGGACGGGTCGACCGCCAACACGCCCACCCGATGGCCCCGCGCCCGCAGCGCGCGGACCAGCTCGTTGGTGGTGGTCGACTTGCCCACCCCGGGCGAGCCGGTCAGCCCGACCACCTGGGCCTGCCCGGCGTACGGCGCCAGCGCGGCGGCGATCGCCGGCAGCAGCGCGTCGCCGTTCTCCACGAGGGTGATCAGGCGGGCCACCGCCCGGGGGTCACCGGTGCGGGCCCGCTCGACCAGCAGCGGTACGTCCCGGCTACGGCGCACCGACGTGACTCCCGCCGCCGGAGCGTGCCCGGTCGCCTCGCTCACTGCGCCGGAACGTGGATGATCAGCGCGTCACCCTGGCCACCGCCGCCACACAGCGCCGCCGCGCCGGTGCCACCGCCGCGCCGCTTCAGCTCCAGGGCGAGAGTGAGTACGAGACGCGCGCCGGACATGCCGATCGGGTGCCCCAGGGCGATCGCGCCGCCGTTGACGTTGACTTTGTCCGGGCTGATGCCGAGGTCACGCGTGGACTGGATGCCGACCTGCGCGAAGGCCTCGTTGATCTCGATGAGGTCCAGGTCCTCGATGCTCAGGCCGCCCTTCTTGAGGGCGTGGTTGATCGCGTTCGACGGCTGCGAGTGCAGGGAGTTGTCCGGACCGGCCACGTTGCCGTGCGCGCCGACCTCCGCCAGCCAGGTCAGGCCCAGCTCGGTGGCCTTGGCCTTGCTCATCACGACCACCGCGGCGGCGCCGTCGGAGATCGGCGAGGAACTGCCGGCGGTGATGGTGCCGTCCTTGGTGAAGGCGGGCCGCAGCTTGGCCAGCGACTCCGCGGTGGTGTCCGGCCGGATGCCCTCGTCGTCGCTGATCACCAACGGGTCACCCTTGCGCTGCGGGATCAGCACCGGGGTGATCTCCTCGGCGAAGTGGCCGTTCTTCTGCGCGGCGGCGGCCCGCTGGTGGCTAGTCGCGGCGAACGCGTCCTGCTCCTCGCGGGTGATGCCGTGCTTCGTGCCGAGCCGCTCGGTCGACTCGCCCATCGAACAGCAGTCCCAGGCGTCGCTGAGCCCGTCGTGCGCCATGTGGTCCTTGACCACCACGTCGCCGTACTTGTAGCCGGTGCGCTGACCCATCAGCAGGTGCGGGGCGTTGGTCATCGACTCCATCCCGCCGGCCACCACGATGTCGAACTCGCCGGCCCGGATGAGCTGGTCGGCGAGGGCGATCGCGTCCAGGCCGGACAGGCAGACCTTGTTGATGGTCAACGCCGGCACGGACATCGGCACGCCGGCCTCGACCGCCGCCTGCCGGGCCGGGATCTGACCAGCGCCGGCCTGGAGCACCTGGCCCATGATCACGTACTGGACCTGGTCGGGGCTGACACCCGCCCGCTCCAGGGCCGCCTTGATGGCGATCCCGCCGAGCTTGGTGGCCGGGAGATCCTTGAGGTTGCCCAGCAGCCGGCCCATGGGGGTCCGCGCGCCGCTGACGATCACCGAAGCCATGCCTGCCTCCGAGGGGGTGCCGAGCTGTACGCCTGAACGATGGTTCGGCCAGACTAGCGCCATGACAGAGAACTCCCCCGTCGAGCCCGGTGCGGACTACGTCACAGACATCGGACTTCGCAAGATCGACCACGTCGGCATCGCCGTCGCCGACCTGGACGCCGCGATCGACTTCTACCAGCGGACCTTCGGGATGCGCTGCGTACACGTCGAGACCAACGCCGAACAGGGCGTACGGGAAGCGATGCTGGCCGTCGGGCCGACCGCCGAGGGCGGCTGCGTGCAGTTGCTCGCCCCGCTCAGCCCGGAGTCGACGATCGCCAAGTTCCTGGATCGCAACGGGCCGGGCGTGCAGCAGGTCGCGTACACCGTGGCGGACATCGACGTGGCCTGCGCGGCGCTGCGCGAGCGGGGGATGCGGCTGCTCTACGACGAGCCGCGACGCGGCACCGCGGACAGCCGGATCAACTTCGTCCACCCCAAGGACGCGGGCGGCGTCCTGATCGAACTGGTCCAACCCGCCGCAGCGCACTGACGGCCTGAAGGAAGGGCCCTTTGTTAACGCCTCGTGCATAGCAGGGGGCCCTTCCTAACGCCTGGCGAGGGCGCGCTCGCACGCACGTCTCTGCGCGGTTCTCGCGCTGGTCGGGCACCTTCACGCATCGGCGGATGCAGTTTTTCACAGAGGACTTCCGGCTTTAGCTACCGTTCAGTAACGTCCCGGCCCACAGGAGCGCGGCCGGTGCCGGATGTGTCGAATGCCGACATGGCGGTCGCGTCCCACCGGCGCCGACGATGGCAGCACCCGGGCCCGCGCGGGTGTGGGACGAACCGGAGGTCACCGTGCAGGACATCCTCGAAGCGATCATGGCGGCGGAGGAATCGAACGACCCGGACCGGGAACTGGCCGGCGTCGCCGGACTCCCCGTACCGGAGAGTTACCGGGGCGTGGTCGTCCGCGCCGAGGAATCCCGGATGTTCGACGGCATGTCCACCCGGGACAAGGACCCCCGCAAGGCGCTGCACGTGCAGGAGGTGCCGACGCCGGAACTCGGACCGGGCGAGGCGCTGATCGCCGTGATGGCCAGCGCGATCAACTACAACACGGTGTGGACCAGCATCTTCGAACCCGTGTCCACCTTCCGGTTCCTGGAGCGCTACGGCCGGGTCTCCGAGCTGACCCGCCGGCACGACCTGCCGTACCACGTGGTCGGTTCGGACGCGGCCGGCGTGGTGCTGCGTACCGGTCCCGGGGTGACCCGGTGGGTGGCCGGTGACGAGGTCGTCGCGCACTGCCTCTCGGTCGAGCTGGAGGACGCCGCCGGGCACGACGACACGATGCTCGACCCGCAGCAGCGGATCTGGGGATTCGAGACCAACTTCGGCGGGCTGGCCGAGCTCGCCGTGGTCAAGGCCAACCAGCTCATGCCCAAGCCGCGCCATCTCACCTGGGAGGAGGCCGCCAGCCCGGGGCTGGTCAACTCGACCGCGTACCGGCAGTTGGTCTCCCACCACGGTGCCAACATGAAGCAGGGCGACGTCGTGCTGATCTGGGGCGCGTCCGGTGGCCTCGGCGGGTACGCCACCCAGATGGCCCTCAACGGCGGCGCGATCCCGGTCTGCGTCGTCTCCTCGCCCGAGAAGGCCGAGCTGTGCCGCAGCATGGGCGCGGAGCTGGTCATCGACCGGGCCGCCGAGGGCTTCCGGTTCTGGAAGGACGACCAGACCCAGGACCCGGACGAGTGGCGGCGGTTCGGTGAGCGGATCCGCGAACTCACCGGCGGAGAGGACCCGGACATCGTCTTCGAGCACCCCGGTCGGGAGACGTTCGGCGCGAGCGTCTACGTGGCCCGGCGCGGAGGCACCATCGTCACCTGCGCGTCCACGAGCGGTTTCCAGCACCAGTACGACAACCGCTACCTCTGGATGCATCTCAAGCGGATCGTGGGCAGCCACTTCGCCAACTACCACGAGGCGTGGCAGGCCAACCGGCTGGTCGCGCTCGGCAAGGTGCACCCGACGGTGTCCCGCACCTACTCGCTCGAGCAGACCGGTCAGGCCGCGTACGAGGTGCACCGCAACGCGCACCAGGGCAAGGTCGGCGTGCGCTGCCTCGCGCCGTCGGACGGGCTGGGCGTCCGGGACGGGGAGCTGCGGGCCCGGCACGAAGCGGCGATCAACCGGTTCCGGGGGCACTGAGCGGGACACCGGCCGGACGGATGAGCACCCGGTGGCCAATGCGGTGATCGGCCATTGTTCTTCCACCCCCAATTGCCCGAACCCATCCGGGTCGAACAAAGGGCCACGGGAGACACCCCGTGGCCCTTTTTCGCGTCACGCTGCGTGGCGTCCGCCCGGCCCGGGACCTGCCAAGATCGCCGATTGGTCCGACCCCGGAGGCCAGGGCAGTTGACCATGTAAAGAGGAGACGAAAGCTTCGTACCGCTCTTGCGAAGCACCCTGGGGCGTCTGCCAGTATGTCCCAATGCCCCAGCAGCAGTCCTCCCCTCTCGCGTTCTTCGATAACGCGAACTCGCAGCCAGATTTCACCGTTGGCCTGCGCGGATACAACACTCACCAGGTCGATGACTTCATCGGCCGGATGACCGCCGCGCTGACCCAGTCCGAGCAGGCCCGTGCCGAGGCCGAGCAGCGGATGAACGACGCCCAGCGTCGTCTCCGCCAGGCCGAGCAGCGCATGAGTGCGCTGGAGCAGAAGCTCACCGACACCAACAAGCAGCTCGAAGAGAACAGCCGGCCCACCCTCTCCGGTCTCGGCACCCGTGTCGAGCAGATCCTCCGGCTCGCCGAGGAGCAGGCCAACGACCACCGCAACGAGGCCAAGCGCGAGTCGGAGGGCATCCTCTCCGCGGCCCGCCTCGAGGCGCGGGAGATCACGGACAAGGCTCGCGCCGAGGCCGCCGCGATGAAGGCCACCGCGGAACGCGAGGCGGGCAACCTGCGTACCGCCGCCGAGCGCGAGGCCGCCGAGGTCCGGGTGCAGGCCCGCCGCGAGGCCGACACGCTGCGCGCCGACGCGGACCGCGAGACCAAGCAGCTCCGGACGGTCACGGCCCACGAGGTGGCCGAGCTGAAGTCGACAGTCGAGCGGGAGGTGGCCACCCTGCGGGCCACCGCCGAGCGCGAGATCACCCAGCACCGCTCGAAGGCCGCCCGCGAGGCCGAGGAGAAGCGCGCCGAGGCCACCAAGCTGCTGACCGACGCGCGCGACAAGCGCGACAAGGACCTCCAGGCTCTGGAGCTGCAACTCGCCGAGCGGCGCGAGAAGGCCGAACGCGAGGAGTCCGAGCGGCACGCCGCCCAGGTGGCGCAGACCCAGAAGATGGTCAGCGAGGCCGAGCAGCGCGCCCGCGGCGCCCAGGAGCGCGCCAAGGAGATCGAGCAGCGCGCCGAGGCCCGCCGGGTCGAGTCGGAGCGCCACGCCAACGAGACGATCGACAAGGCCAAGGCGCTCTCCGACAAGACGCTCAACGAGGCCAAGGCCGAGTCGCAGCGCCTGCTCAGCGAGGCTCGCACCGAGGCCGAGCTGACCACGCAGGCCGCCCGCCGCGAGGTTGACGACCTCACCCGGCAGAAGGACGCGGTCACCTCGCAGCTCGGGCAGATGCTCTCCGGGCTCGCCGGCATCGTGCCCGGCGTTCCCTCGTCGCCGCCCGCCGCGGCGGCGAAGTCCGAGACGAAGAAGACCGACGGCGCTCCGGAGCGGGTCACCGCGGAGACCGCCGGCTGACGCGAGGCGTCAGGTTGGGGCATCGACGGCGCGAGGTGACACCGGGTAACCGGTGTGACCTCGCGCCGTGTGCGTTTCCCAACCCTTGGTGTGGTGCCGTCGCCACGGAGTGAAGTAGGTCCCACAAGCGGCGTCCGTATCGCCCCAGCCGCGGGCGATGCGTGTGAGGATGGGGGCATGTCGCACGGCGAGGAACTGTTCGCTCTCGGCGGGGACGTGACCACGGAGCCCAGCTTCGAGTCCGCTCTCCGGGGGTACGAGAAGAAACAGGTTGACCGGTACGTCGCACGTGCCGAGCACGAGATCGCGACTCTCGCCGCCGAACGGGAACAGGCCTATACACAGATCCACAAGCTCGCCGGCCAGGTCGAGGTGCTGCAGCGGGATCTGACCCAGGTCCGCAAGCAGATGAACGTGGTCGACCGGGCTTCCTTCCGGCATCTGGGTCCCCGGGTCGAGTCGATCCTCACCCTCGCCGAGGAGCAGGCCGAGCAGATCCTGTCCGCGGCCAACGAGGAGATCGACGCCCGTCGGGCCGCCGCCGAGCACATCATCGAGGAAGCCCGCGAGCAGGCCGCCCGGGCATTGAAGGACTTCGAGATCGCTCTCGCCGCCCGGCGGCAGGAGGAGGAGCGGCACAGCGCCTCCCGCCGCGCCGAGGCGGACGCGACCCTGCGCTCGGCCAAGGACGAGTCGGCAAAGCTGCGCAAGGCGGCGCAGGACGAGCTGGCCAAGGCCCAGCAGGAGGCCACCCAGCTTCGGGACGCCGCCAAGGAGATCCACACCCGGGCCCAGCAGGAGGCCACCAAGCTGCGCGAGGAGGCCCGCGAGGCGCTGGCCACCGCCCGCCAGGAGGCGGCGGAGCTGCGCGAGGCGGCCAAGGAAGTGCACGTCAAGGCCCAGCAGGAGGCCAAGCGGCTCACCGACACCGCGACCGAGGCGGGCCGGGCGACCCACGCCAAGGCCCAGCAGGAGGCCAAGCAGATCATCGACGACGCGTCGATGGCCGGCCGGGCCACCCGCGCCAAGGCCCAGCAGGAGGCGGAGCGGCTCACCACGCAGGCGTCCGAGGCGTCCAAGCGCAGCCGGGCGGAGACCGAGGCGTACGTGCAGCGCATGCGCGGCGAGACCGAGGCGTACGTGCAGCAGTCCCGGGCGCAGACGCAGCAGGAGCTCGGCGCCTGGCGGGCCGGCGTGGAGCAGGAGGTCAACTCCCGGCGCGAGGCGGCCGATCGGGAGCTGGCCCAGCGCCGGTCCACCGCCGAGCAGGAGTTCGCCAAGCGCCGCGACGAGCTGGACAAGCAGCACGAGTCCCGCCAGCAGGAGCTGGAGTCGGGCTGGACGGCACGCCGCGAGGAGCTGGAGACCTCCTACACCGCACGCCGCGACGAGCTGGAGACCGAGTTCACCACCCGCAAGAACGAGATCGAGCAGGGCGCGGACGCCATCCGCCAGGCGGCCGAGGCGGACGCGGCGAGCCTGCGCCAGCGCGCCGAGACCGAGTCCGCCGAGATGCTGAGCCGCGCCGAGACCGAGGCGGGCGACAAGCGGCGCAAGGCCGACGAGCACGTCGCGGCCTCGCGCCGCCAGTTCGAGGAGTACGCGGCCACCACCCAGCAGCATCTCGCGACCACGCAGCAGCACCTGGCAGCGACGCAGCAGGAGGCGGCGGCGGGTCGGCAGCAGCTCGCTCAGGTGATGTTGGAGATCGCGCAGGCCCAGCAGCAGCTCGCCGACCTGCGGCAGGAGACCTGGAAGGCCCGGCAGGAGTCCGACGAGATCGAGCGCCAGATGGCCGAGCTGCGGCTGCGCACCATCACCGGCCCGGTCGACGGTCCGACGGCGACAGGCGACCGCCCCGACGCGCCGGCCAGTGCCGCGACCGTGGCGGCCAACGGCGGTGCCGCGACCGTGACGGCGGGCAGCGGGACCGGTCCGGGCGACGGCGACGGTTCCGCCGTGCCGGCCGAGGCCGCGACCGTGTCGGCCAGCGGGGGCAGCGGCCCGGGCGACAGTGACGACGCCACCGCCGGTGACGGTACGGCCGGTAGCGGAGCGGCGGGTGACGGTGCTGGCGGTCGCGATGCGGCGGGTGGCGGTGCTGGCGGTAGCGATGCGGCGGGTGGCCTCAAGGCCGCGCCCGCCGACGTCCGGCAGCCGGCGAACGCCAGTGCCGACGAGGCCGGCGCTCGACCGGTGGCCGAGCCGGTGACGACTGTCGACGGTGGCACGGCCAGCGCCGGGGTGGACGGCGAGCCGACGGTGGCCGCTGTTCCGGGCGAGGGTGGCCGGGGCGCCAAGCCAACCAAGATCACCAGTACGGGTGAGAACGGTAAGCGGCCCACCAAGCCGACCACCGACGAGCGCAGCGCCAAGCCCAGCAAGGTCACCATCGAGAAGGACTGACGAGCGCCCACACCGAGCGTCGAAATCTTGGACAGTCTCCGTTCAGCGCGAACGGAAGCTGTCCAAGATTCATTTACGCGACCTCGGCGCAGGGCTGGGGGTCCAACCGGCTGCCACGAGAGCACGGCGGACGGTCTCGGCGACCTCGTCGGGGCGGGCGCGAACCAGCCAGGCCGGAAAGCGCAGAATCCGATCGCCGCTGGTCCAGACGTCGTTCTGCCGACGCATGTCCGCCGCCCACTGCTTGGCGTCCATGTGATGCGCGCCGTCGATCTCCACCTGCACCCGCCACTCCCGCCAGTACGCGTCCAGCCAGCGGTTGCGGCCAGCCGCGTCGACCCGGTGTGTCTCCAGGTCGGGGGCGGGAAGCCGGTACCGGCGGCACAGCCGCAGAAAATCGATCTCGGAGAGCGCCTGCGCCCCGCCAGCGATGTCGCCGATGGTCTGCCCGATCAACCGACGGCGCGGGGCTCGAGAGAGAACGTCGAGCACCGCCTGCAACTCCTCCGGCAGCACCCTGCGTTGCTGGCATCCGGCGGCCAGCACCGCCTGCGCCTCGTCCACGCCGACCGCCCAGCCCGCCGCGTCCACTAGAGCCCGCGCCGTCGTGGTACGTGGCGGCCGGGCGAGCTGGAGGTGCGCCTCGGGCAACACCGTGGTGCGATGCACCAGCACCGCCGGCATGTCGATCGGAAGCCGACGCAGACTGGTCCGCGCGGCACGACGATCGGCCGGTACCAGCACGTGCAGCGGCTCTCGCCGCAGTCCCCGTACCCCGGCTTCGGCGGCGGCGGTTGCCCCTGCCAGCACCGCGCCCGGCCCGGCTGCCAGCACCGCCACCCAGAGCTGCTGGTCGCGGGTGAGTCGGCCGTTGCCGACCAGCAGAATTCCCCGGCAGATCCACCTCCACCGGCCGGAGCGCACCCGGCCCCGCACCTTCCCCTCGCTGAGCAGCCCGGAGACCTGCGTGGTCGTCAGCACGCCCGCCTGCTCGAAGGCGAGCCAGTCGAGTGCGTCAGCGTCATCGGCGGGCAGCATCCCGACAGCTTTCGCCGTCGACCTGCTACGTCACCACCAGATCTTGGACACTTTCCGTTAGCTCGTGACGGAAATTGTCCAAGATCTGCACGGATACGGCGGGGTCTAGCTGACGTCCGGGGGTGGATCGATGATCGGGCGGCGGAACGGCCCCCACGCCACGAAACGTTCGAACAACTCTCTGGGCGTCGGCCCGTCGTCGTAGGGATTGAGCTGGTAGAGGTCGTGCGCTGCCTCGTGGTAGAGCCCGGCCAGGTAGATGGTCAGCGCGGCGGGGTCTTCGTCGAACTCCGCCTTGAGCAGCAGCCGGGCGTCCGCACAGGGCCATGGTCGACCGTCGGCCCGGCAGCACCACATGGGTCGCAGCGGAGTGTGCGGCGTCCGCGCGCCGCAGGGTCGGGGGAACGCGGGGTACGGCCCAAGTCGCGGCTGGGGCAGCCCCGATGCCGGCGTACGGCCCCGGTCACCCGATCCAGAGCCCGACGGCGTGCATCTCGACCGGGGCGCTGCGGTGCCGGGCAGCGCGCGACCGGCACGGCGAGAGCTGGGCATGGGTACCTCCTCGACTGGAAACGGTTGCGCCGCCGGGGACTGGGCTTGCGGCGACGACAGCCACACGATCCGGTACGTGACAGTCTGCTGACCAGGCCACTACGGTCGGAAGGCGTCACCGTGTTCGGCGGCGGCGGTGTGTCGACGACACGGCGCGCCGGGACAGTTGGTGGAATCGACCCTCGACCTGCGGAGGCACTGTGGAAGGCGACACCGCGCCGACGGCCGACATGATCCGCGCGCAGTTGCGCCGGCTGCGGACCGCCGCCGGGATGAGCCAGGAGGATTTCGGCCGGCTGGTCCACTATTCCGGCTCGATGGTGTCGGCGCTGGAGCTGGGCCAACGACCCTTGGACCGGCTGTTCCTGGCCCGCGCCGACGAGGTGCTGACCACCGACGGCCTCCTCGTCCATTTGCTCAAGCTCGCCGAGCGGGACGGTCAGCCGAGCTGGTTCCGCCCGTGGCTGGATGCCGAGCGAAGCGCCCGCCAGCTGCGGTGCTTCCAATCCACGCTGATTCCGGGGCTGATTCAGACCGAGAACTACGCCCGCGCCGTGATCCGTTGCGACGACCTGCTCAGCGACGACGAGGTGGAACGCCGAGTCCACGCCCGCTTGGACCGCCAGTCGCTGCTGACGCAACCGGATCCGCCGCAGTTCGTGGCGGTGGTGGACGAGTTGGTGCTGCGGCGTGCCGGGGAGGAGATCCGCGGTTTGATGGTCGAGCAGCTCACTCACCTCGTCGCCAGTCTGGAGCGACCACACGTCAGCCTGCACATCATTCCGGCCGACGCCGGGCTGCACGTCGGCCTCTCCGGACCGTTCAACCTGGCTCGCGGTGCCGATGGTGGTTGGGTGGGGCACATGGAGCACCAGATTGACGGTCTCGTGGTCGATGGCGAACATGAGGTGGCTACGCTGCTGGCGCGTTGGGAGATGATCAGAAACAGGGCGTTGTCCCGCCGCCAGTCGATCGAACTGATGAAGGAAGTTGTGACCTCATGGACCTGACCGGCGCGCTCTGGCGCACGTCCAGCCGTAGCGGCAACGGCGAGTGTGTCGAGGTGGCGGACAATCTGCCCGGCGTCGTGGGGGTGCGGGACAGTAAGGACCCGTCCGGCACGGTCCTGGTCTTCGCGCCGGTCGCGTGGCGGACGTTCGTGGCCGCCACCCGTCGTCTCTCCGCCGCCTGAGCCGGAGGTCCTCGGTGCCGCAGCGCGACCCCTCCGGCGACGACCCGGCCATGCCCCCTGGTCCCCCGTCAGCGAAAACCCCACCACCAGCGGATGGGCCACCACCAGCGGATACGCCACCACCAGCGAAAACGCCACCGCCGGCGAAGACGCCGCCACCAGCGGAGACGCCTCCGCCGGTCCCGGTGCCGGCTCCGGGATTCGACCCGGACGAGCCCCCGGCGGTCCCGTCGGGAAAGTTCGGCACGCCGGGGCGTCCGCTGCGGCGCAGCAGTTTCCTGGTCGGCTTCACCGGCGCGTTGGGCGTGCTGCTGGCGTACACCCTCTATCTGGGGATCCGGAATGCCGGCGGCATTCTGGTGCTGGTGGTGATCGCGCTCTTCTTGGCGGTGGGCCTCAACCCGGCGGTGGTGCGCCTGCGCACCTGGGGTGTACCTCACGGCCTGGCGGTGACGGTGGTGGCGCTGACCGTTGTGCTGCTGCTCTGCGGCGGCATCGTGGCGCTGGTTCCGCCGATCGTGACGCAGTCCGGGCAGTTCATCGACCAGATCCCGAGCCTGCTCGACGAGTTGCGTCGCAATCCCACGGTCAACGACCTGGTGGAGCGGTACGACGTGGTGGAGCGGGTGCAGGGCGCGGCCAACGCCGACACCATCGGCCGGGCCCTCGGCGGGGTCCTCGGCGGCGCCCAACTGATCTTCGGCACGGTGTTCCGGACGCTGACCGTGCTCGTGTTGACCATCTACTTCCTGGCCTACTTCGACAAGCTGCGTTCCCTGGGCTACGCGCTGGTCCCCCGGTCGCGTCGGGAGCGAGCGGCGTTGATCGGCGATGCGATCCTCACCAAGGTGGGCGCGTACATGGTCGGCGCGTTGAGCATCGCGGTCCTGGCCGGCGCGACCACGTTCGTCTTCGCGCTGATCGTCGGCCTGCCATACCCGTTCGCGCTGGCCGTGGTCGTCGCCGTCACCGATCTGATCCCGCAGATCGGCGCGACCCTGGGCGCGGTCATCGTGAGCCTGGTCGGCTTCGCCGCCGACCTGCCCACCGGCATCGCCTGCGCGGCGTTCTTCCTCGTCTACCAGCAGGTCGAGAACTACCTGATCTACCCGAAGGTGATGCGGCGCTCGGTCGAGGTCAACGAGGTCGCCGCTCTGCTGGCGGCGCTGCTCGGCGTGGCGCTGCTGGGCGTGGTGGGCGCGCTGATCGCCATCCCCACGGTGGCCGCGCTGCAACTGATCCTGCGTGAGGTGGTGCTCCCCCGCCAGGAACGCAACTGACGCCGCCGGAAGCGGAACGGACGCCGCCTCGAGCGGGATCGCGCGGGGTCAGTCGGCCGGGCGGGGTACGGGCGTGTCGGCGAAGGCGGCCACCGTCCGGTCGGCGTACGCGCTGACGTCGCCGGTCTCCATCGGCCCGTCCCAGGTCGTCGGCAGGGGCACGGCGACCCCGGGGTTGACCCGCTTGACGATCTCGTCGAGCACCGTCTCCGCGTCTCCCACCCAGAGGTGCTTCGCACCGGGCACCCCGACCACCTCGGCCTGCGGCACCGCCGCGAACCGCTCCCGCGCCTCGGCCGGACGCAGGTAGTCGTCGAACTCGGGCACCAGCGCCACCAGCGGCCGACCGGACGTGGTCCAGGTCGCCAGGTCGTCCGGCGTCGAGAAGCGCAGCGGCGGGGAGAGCAGGATCGCTCCCGCCACGGCCGGGTCGCAGCCGTACTTGAGGGCCAGGTCGGTGCCGAACGACCACCCGACCAGCCAGATGTTGGGCAGTTCGGCGAACTCGGCGTACTCGATGGCGGCGGCCACGTCGTACCGCTCGCCGACCGCGCCGTCGAACGCGCCCTCGCTGGTGCCGCGCACGCTGCTGGTGCCCCGGGTGTTGAACCGCAGCACGGCCAGGTCGGCGAGCGCCGGCAGCCGCCAGGCCGCCTTGCGGAACACGTGGCTGTCCATCATCCCGCCGTGCGTGGGCAGCGGGTGCAGGCAGACCAGGGTGGCCACCGGTGGCCGGTCGGCCGGCAGGGCCAGCTCGCCCACCAGCCGCAGCCCGTCGGCGGTGTGCAGCTCGATGTCCTCCCGGCGGCCGGGCAGGATCGACGACGCGCGGATCGCTGTGCTCACCGCCCCAGTCTGTCGCGAAGTCGGCGTCGCCGCCCGCGCAGGCACGAACAGCGTGATCCAGGTCGCTGAGCCGTGGCTCGGAACGCCCCGGCAGGGTCGCCGAGCCGTGGCGCGAGGCGCCCCGGCCAGGTCGCTCAGTAGCGCGGCGCTCCCCGGCCGCGCTGCACCGACGGGCCACGCCGCTCCCGGGCCCGCCAGCAGCCGCTGTGCCAGTGCCGGCGGTCGGTCAGGTCACCCAGACCGTCGGCCGGCCAGGCCACCAGGTGCGCCACCCCGGGCCGGATCTCCTGGTCACACCCCGGACAGCGGTACGTCTTGACCGACGCGCCCGCCCCGATCCCGCGTACCTGCCAGGCGCCGTCGGTCCACTGCTGCACCGAGGCGACACCCTGGCGAGCCCGGTCGGCGTCCAGGTTGGCGTTCTCGTCCCGGCGAGGGCGATTGCGACGGGGGCTCACGCACCCAAGGTTACGGTCACTCCCAGCTGGCCGGCTCGCCAAGGTCGTCGGCCACCCGGAGCCCACCGATCACCGTGCTGACCTCCGCGTCCGTTGGGGGCCGCTCCCAGCGGTTCTCGTACCCTATCGACAGCAGCGTGTTGGGGATGCCGAGCACGTGCCAGAAGTCGCCCATGTCGAACACCGGTCGGCCGGCGATCGTGCGATTGGCCGTGGCCCGGTCAGGTTTGGGCGGACCGGGTGAATAGTCCAGACGCACCGGCAAGGTGGCCGCGCCCTCGAGAGCGACCGTCAACGCCGCTTCGGTGCGGTCCGAAGCCACTGCGGGCATCTGTGTCGGCGTCGTGGTACCCGCCACGTTCACGATGCGGGGCCAGAACAGCTGCCGCACCGCCACCTCGCAGGCGCTGATCCGGGCACCCCGGGGCAAGGCGGTCAGTTGAATCGGCGCGACACACCGCCGGGCCTCGTCGAACCGGAGTGCCTCCGCCGCCCTGCGGACCTCGGCGTTGGTCTCCCCGAGAGCCGCGACCCGGACGTACAGGCCGGGAACGGGCTGCCAGCGCAGCACCCAACCCTTCGCGACCCTGTCCAGCTGGCGAATCACCCCGTTGTACCTCGACGCGGCGTCCACGCTCCGGCCGGGCGAGACATGATCGTTGTCGCCTGTGCCGGCACCCGCCTTGTCGGGGCCGATGTCGTGAAGCTGACCCGGGTCTCCGATCTCGGCCGTCTGCGGGTCAGCGGCAACGACCACCATCGCCTGTACGCCGTCACCCAGGTCCAGTCGCATGCTCTCGACCTGCCCGGCGGAGCGCCAGGCGACCGGTTTGGCGGCTGACGGATCGACCCCGAAGTGCAGCAGGTGTGGGTCCGCGCCGACCAGGTCAGGGCGTGCAGCTGCCCCCGACACCCCCGGTGCCCGGGGCGGAGTGACCACGACCGGGCTGGGCGTGACGGCGGGCTGCGGCGGCGCGGCCGACGGCGTACGCAGGGCCACACCCGCTCCGAGCGTCACCGCGACGCCGACCGCTGCCCCGATGACGGCACGTCGCCGCCGTCGACGGGCCCGTCCCCCGTTCACCGCCGCCGTCATCAGGCGGTCGGTGTCCACGGGCCCGTCGGCGTGCTCCCGCATAGCCCGTGCGATCCACTCGTCGAGGTCGGTCACGGCCGGCTCCCGTTCGTCGTGGAAACGCCGTGGCGCTCCCGAAGCTGGCTGAGCGCCCGCATCGCATGAGTGCGGACGGTGACCGGAGAACAGCCGAGGATCTGGGCGATGGTGAGGTCGTCGAGGTCCTCGTAGTAGCGCAGCACGAGCACCGCACGCTGCCGGTCCGGCAGGCCGAGGATCAGTCTCCACATCTCGTCCCGGTCGGCCGCGTCGCTGCTGAAGTCGCCGCGCCCCCGGCCGGTCGGCGAACTCCGCCCTGGCCATCTCGCGGCTGGATCGGCGACGCCACCAGGAGGTGTTGGCGTTGACCATCATCCGGCGCACGTAGACGTCCGGGCGGTCAGCACGGGAGATCTTCCGCCAGTGCACGTACGCCCGGGACAGCACGTCCTGGGTAAGGTCCTCGGCCCGGTGCTCGTCACCGGTCAGCAGTCGAGCCAGCCGGACGAGCGCTGGCCCGCGACTGCTGACGTACTCCTCGAAGGTCACACCACTCAGACGCCGTCGCCGGTGACCGGTGTTGACGCGGTCAGCGGTGCGAGTGGTCGCGGAAGCCGCGACGGGTCTTGCGACCCAGGTAGCCGGCGGTTACCAGGTGTTCCAGCAGCGGCGCGGGCGCGAAGCCCGGCTCGCGCAGCTCCAGGTACAGCTCCCGCTGAATCGCCAGCGAGACGTCCAGTCCCACCACGTCGAGCAGCTCGAACGGGCCCATCGGGTAGCCGCAGCCCAGCTTCATGGCGTGGTCGATGTCGTCGGCCGTGGAGTAGCTGGCCTCCAGCATCTTGACCGCGTCGTTCAGGTACGGAAAGAGCAGCGCGTTGACGATGAACCCGGACCGGTCGCCGCAGACCACGCCGGTCTTGCCGAGCGCCGCGCAGACGGCCCGCGCGGTCGCGGTGGTCTCCGGTGAGGTGCGGATGGTACGGACCACCTCGACCAGCGGCATGACCGGCGCCGGGTTGAAGAAGTGCAGGCCCACCACGTCGGCCGGCCGCTGGGTGGCCATCGCCACGTCGATCACCGGCAGGGACGAGGTGGTGGTGGCCAGCACCACGCCCGGCTTGCAGATCTCGTCGAGGCTGGCGAAGAGGGCCTTCTTGACGCTCAACTCCTCGACGACCGCCTCGACGACCAGGTCGACGTCGGCGAGGTGGTCGAGGGTGGCCGTCCAGGTGATCCGGCCCAGCGCGGCGTCCCGGTCGGCCTCGGCGAGCTTGCCCCGGACCACGCCCTTGTTCAGCGACGTCTTCACGGCCTCGCAGACCGACGCGGACTTCTCCGCGCCCCGGGTCACCGAGACGACCTCGTACCCGGCCCTGGCGAACACCTCGACGATCCCGGTGGCCATCGTTCCGGAGCCCACGATGCCGACCTTGGTGATGGCGCGCGCGCCGTCGGCGAGCGCGGCGTCCGCCGCCGGCGGCGTCGTTCCATCGGGTACGACCTTCGGCGAACCGGGCCGCTCGTAGGTGTAGAAACCCCGACCGGACTTGCGGCCCAGCAGCCCCGCCGTGACCATCTGCTTGAGCAGCGGCACCGGGGCGTGTCGGCGGTCCCGGCCGCCCCGCCGGTACATGGTGTCCAGGATCTCGTACGCGGTGTCCAGGCCGATCAGGTCCATCAGCGCCAGTGGGCCCATCGGCAGGCCGCAGCCGAGCTTCATCGCGGCGTCGATGTCCTCCCGCGTCGCGTAGTGCGACTCGAACATCCCGACCGCGTGATTGAGGTAGCCGAAGAGCAGCGCGTTGGCGATGAAACCGGCCCGGTCGTTGATGGTGACGTCGACCTTGCCGAGCCGGGCGCACAGCGCCTCGACGTCGGCCACGACCTCGGGCGCGGTGACGACCGTGCGGACCACCTCGACCAGCTTCATCACCGGGGCCGGGTTGAAGAAGTGGATGCCGATCACCTGGTTGGGCCGGCTGGTGGCCACCGAGATCTCGGTGACGCTCAGCGACGAGGTGTTGGTGGCGAGGATGGCCTCCGGCTTGCAGACCCGGTCCAACTCAGCGAAGATCCGCTGCTTGAGGTCCAGGTGCTCGGGCACCGCCTCGATGACCAGGTCCACCGAGTGCAGCGCGTCCAGCCCGACCGCGAAGCGCACCCGCTCGTGCAGGGCGTCGCGGTCCGCCTCGGCGAGCTTGCCCTTGGCGACCGCCCGGTCGGTGGAGCCCTTCAGGGTGGCCCGACCGCGCTCCAGCGCCGGCTCGGCGATCTCGACCGCGAGGACGTCGATGCCGTTGCGGGCGAAGACCTCGACGATGCCGGCACCCATGGTGCCCAGCCCCACGACACCGACGGTGCTGAACTCGCGCGCCACGACCGGCCTCCCCAGACACTCCGCACGGCCACTGAACGGCCGCTAAGGTATGCGCGCGAGTCTGCCACGTGCCGCAGGCTTGTCGAGACGCCGTGGGATATTTCACCCACGACGCGGCCCTAGCCGGCCCGCGCGTCGGTCAGCGCCAGCAGCTCCGCCACGAACTCCCCCGGGCGCTCCAGGTGCGGGCTGTGCCCGCAGCCGGGCAACACCACCTCACGGTACGCGCCGCCGGCCGCCGCGTACCGCTCCAGCACCGCCCGGGTCTGGCCGACCATCGGTTGCGGCGGGCAGGCCTGCGCCCCCGGCCATCCGGGTACGACACCCAGCGAACCGAGGTACGCCAGGTCCAGCAGCGACGTGTCCGAGACGATCACGTCGGCGTCGCCGCGTACCCAGGTGACCGGAGGCTTCTCGGCGACGGCCACCAGCTCGTCGGCGAGCCGGAACCAGGTCGGCGCGAGCGCGTTCAGCACGCCCCGCTTCCCGGGGACGGTGCCGGGCCAGTTCTCCGACTCCGCCGACGTGCCCGGGTAGTTGTCCTCGCCGATCGCGGTGGACAGCACACTGTCGAGCAGCAACTCCTCGTCGACGCCGAGCGAGGCCGGATCGGCCACGTAGGTCGCCCGCAGCACCTGACGCGGGCTGGCCGGGCCCTCGGTACTCCGGTCGCCCGCCGCGAGCCGGGCCACGAAGTCCCGGTTGGCGGTGCCCGCACCGGTACCGGCGAAGTCGGGCGTGGTCGGCGTACCACTCAGGTCGCGCGTGCCACCGAAGCCGTACGGCGACACGGGCGCGGCAAGCAGTAGCGCCCCCACCCGGTGTGGATGGTCGACCAGCAGCCGCATGGCGACTCCCCCACCGAGGGAGTGCCCGACCACGACCGGCCGGACCCCACCACCGGTGTCGACGCCACTGCCGTCGGCGCCGCTGCTGTCAGCGCCACTGCCGTCGGCGCCGCTGCTGTCAGCGCCGCTGACGTCGGCGCCGCCCGGGAAGAGCGTCGGGTCGTCCAGCAGGGCGGCGACGTCGTCGGCGAAGTCCCGCAGGCCCCGGGTGGCGTCCACTCCAGCGGTCGCCGAGTCGCCGAACCCGCGCAGGTCGGGAGCGACGACCCGCAGCGTCGGTGGCAGCCGTCGGATCAACGGCTCCCAGAACAGCGAGGAGGAGCAGTTGCCGTGGACCAGCAGCACCGGAGTTCCGTCCGGCGGACCGGCCACCCGCACCGCCTGGCGTATGCCGTTCGCCGTCACGACCCGCTGCTCGGTCTCCATCCGCGGCATGCTGCCACGTCGGTCCACGTGGGTCCAGGTGTCGGACAGCCACCGGGCGGCACCGCCGGAGTGTGGCCGACGGCCGGTGTTCGTCCCGGCCGGGTCAGCGGCGGACGCCGGGTGGTGTGGCCAACGGCAGTGGCAGCGTCGGTCGGATGTCGCGTCGGGACACCCCGAAGCTGAGCCCGACCGGATCCGTGTGGGCGACCCCCGGATCGAACAGGCGCAGCTCGGTGCGGCCGAGCCGGATCACGTCGCCGTCGCTGAGGCGCTCCACCTCGGTGATCCGGCGGTCGTTGACCCAGGTGCCGTTGGTCGAGCCCAGGTCGCGCAGCGACGCGCCCTCCGGGGCCAGCCACACCTCGGCGTGCCGGCGACTCAGATGCGGGTCGCTGATGACCACGTGGCCGGTCGGCGCCCGACCGATCACCTGCGGCTCGACCCGCAAGCGAAAGCTTGCTCCGCGCATCGGCCCACCGGCGACCGTCAACAACGGCATCAGTTCCGGATGTTCCTCCATGGACAGTCAGCCCTCCACCCCACACCATTACTCCGCGCGTCAGCCTGCCATCAGACGGTAATCGTCAATACCGACCGGCCGGTCAGCTCCTCGTCACCTCCCGGTCACCCGCCGTTCGACGATTCGGACGGCCACCCCTCGGCACTGCGCACCTGACCTGCACTGATCAACGAGTGGACGCGTGGACGCGACTCCCACCCCGGCACCCGAAATCGCGGCCTACCGATGAGTAATCTTCGGGTCTAGACTTCCGCCATGACGGCTGTGCATGTCCCCGGCACCCCCCTCATCGAGGCGCACGAGCTGGTCTCCACCAGTCCGGCCACCGGCGTCGAGGCCGGCCGCCTCCCGGCCGCCACCGACGCGGACGTACGGCAGGCCGTCGAGCGCGCGCGTTCCGCCGCCCAGTGGTGGGCCGGTCTGGGCTTCAGCGGCCGTCGCCAGCGGATGCTGCGCTGGCGCGCGCTGCTCGCCAAGCGCGTCGAGCAGCTCGCCGAGTTGATGCACGTCGAGGGCGGCAAACCGGCCGCCGACGCCATCGTCGAGATCGCCAGCGCGATCGAACACGTCGACTGGGCCGCCCGCAACGCGGACCGCGTGCTCGGTCCACGCCGGGTACGGTCCCGGCTCGTCCTCGCCGAGTTCTCCGCGCACCTGGAATACCAGCCGCACGGCGTGGTGGGTGTGATCGGGCCGTGGAACTACCCGGTCCTCACCCCGCTCGGCTCCGCCGCGTACGCCCTGGCCGCCGGCAACGCCGTCGTGCTCAAGCCCAGCGAGTACACGCCCGTCGTCGGCCAGTGGCTGGTGGACACGTTCGCGGAGGTGGTGCCCGAGCAGCCGGTGTTCACCGCCGTACACGGGCTCGGCGACGTCGGGGCGGCGCTGTGCCGGTCCGGGGTCGACAAGGTGGCCTTCACCGGCTCCACCGCGACCGCCCGCAAGGTGATGGCCGCCTGCGCCGAGACCTTGACGCCGGTGCTGATCGAGGGCGGCGGCAAGGACGCCATGATCGTCGACAGCGACGCCGACCTGGACGCCGCTGCCGAGGCGTGCGTCTGGGGCGCCATGACCAACGCCGGTCAGACCTGCATCGGCATCGAGCGCGTCTACGCCGTCGACACGGTCTTCGACGCCTTCGTCGACAAGGTGGTGACCCGCGCCGGCCGGCTGACCGTCGGCCCCGACGGCGCCGACATCGGACCGATCACCATGCCCGGCCAGATCGACGTGATCCGCCGCCACATCGAGGCCGCCGTCAGCTCCGGTGGTCGCGCCCTGGTCGGCGGCCCGGACGCGGTGCAGCCACCGTATGTGCATCCGACCGTGCTGGTGGACGTACCGGAGGAGTCGGCCGCCGTCCGCGAGGAGACCTTCGGTCCGACGGTGACCATCAGCCGGGTCCGCGACGCCGACGAGGCCGTGGCCCGCGCCAACGCCGTGTCGTACGGCCTGGGGGGTTCGGTCTTCGGCCGGCGGCGTGCCGTGAGCATCGCGCGGCGCCTGCGCTCGGGGATGACCTCGGTCAACTCCGCCCTGACCTTCGCCGGGATGTCCACTCTGCCGTTCGGCGGCGTCGGCGACTCCGGCTTCGGGCGGATCCACGGCGAGGACGGCCTCCGCGAGTTCGCCCGCGCCAAGGCCATCACCCGGCGTCGGGCGCGCTCACTGCTGCCGTCGATGACGTTCGACCGCACCCCGACCGACGTGGCACGCCTCGTCAAAGCCATCAAGGTGATGTACGGCAGGTGAGTGTCGGATAGCCGATCTGCGCACTGATCGGTGTATCAACATGTTTGGTCGTCGTACGCACGGCGGTACATTGCGTTAAATGGGCCACAATCGATTGCGACACCGCCTTGTCGACAGTGACCAGTCGTGGAGCGCTCGGCAGCGGCGTCGTCGTTCGGAGTGGCTGGCGCGCACCTTCCCCGACATCGGCGACATGCACGTCGTCGACCTCGGCGGCCGGCTCGGCACCTGGCACCGCGCCACCGTGCGGCCGGCCCGCGTCACCGTGGTCAACCTGGAACAGCCGCCCGCAGCCGTACCCGAGTGGGCCCACGTCGAGCAGGCCGATGCCTGCGACCTGCCACCCCGTGTCGCGAACGGCGCCTACGACCTGGTCTTCTCCAACTCCGTGCTGGAACACGTCGGCGGGCACGAGCGCCGGCTCCGGTTCGCCGCCGCGACCCGGTCGCTGGCCGATCGGCACTGGGTGCAGACGCCCTACCGCTACTTCCCCATCGAGCCGCACTGGATCGCGCCCGGCATGCAGTTCCTGCCGATCCGGATGCGCACCGCGCTCGCTCGTCGTTGGCCCCTCGGCCACAAACCGACCCGCAGCCACGAGGCCGCCATCCACCAGGTGCTCTGGACCGAACTGCTGGACCGCTCGCAGATGCGCCACTACTTTCCCGACTCGACAATGCTCGTCGAGCGGGTCTTCGGCCTGCCGAAGTCGTTGATCGCGGTACGGACCGGGCGGTGAGCCGGATCAGAAGAGGGTCAGCTCGTCCTTCTCGATGCCACGCAGCCGGTCGTAGTTGACGACGACGCACCGGATGCCCCGGTCGGCGGCGAGCACCCGGGCCTGCGGCTTGATCTCCTGCGCGGCGAACACCCCGGTGACCGGGCTGAGCAGCGGGTCACGGTTCATGAGTTCGAGGTAGCGGGTCAACTGCTCCACGCCGTCGATCTCGCCACGCCGCTTGATCTCGACGGCCACGGCGCCGGAGTTGGCGTCCCTGCACAGCAGGTCCACCGGACCGATCGCCGTCATGTACTCGCGGCGCACCAACGTGAACCCCTCGCCCAGCACAGTCGGGTTGGCCGCCAGCAACTCCTGCAGGTGCGCCTCCACCCCGTCCTTTCGCAGGCCGGGATCCACACCCAGCTCGTACGAGGTGTCCTGGAAGACCTCCTCCAGGGTGATCCGCAACTCCTCGCCGGCCTTGTTGACCACCCGCCACACGCCGGGGGCCTCCTCCAGCCGGCACGGCGGGCTCATCCAGTTCAGCGGCTTGTACGCACGGTCGTCGGCGTGAATCGACACCGACCCGTCCGCCTTCACCATCAACAGCCGGGTCGCCAGCGGCAGGTGAGCCGAGAGCCGTCCGACGTAGTCCACCGAGCACTTCGCAATGACCAACCGCACCCGACGAGGGTAGCCGAGCACCCCGCAGCCGCCACCGAGCGGCACTGGCGCGTCGGTGCGATGCTGAGATCGTGTTCGAAGTCCTCACCGGCACCGGCCTCGCCGCCTCGGCGGGTCTGAACGCCTACATACCCCTGCTCGTCCTCGGCCTGCTCGGCCGCTACACCAACCTGATCGACCTGCCCAGTGGCTGGACGTGGCTCGGCAACGGCTGGGTCATCGTCATCCTTGCCGTCCTGCTCGCCGTCGAGATGGTGGCGGACAAGGTGCCGGTCGTCGACCACGTCAACGACGTGGTGCAGACCGTCGTCCGGCCCACCGCCGGTGGCCTCGCTTTCGGGGCCGGCTCGTCGTCGGAGACCGTGACCGTCAGCGACCCGGGGAGCTTCTTCTCCAGCCACCAGTGGGTGCCGGTCGCCACCGGCGTACTCCTCGCCTTCGGTGTACACCTACTCAAGTCCGCCGCACGCCCGGTGATCAACGCGACCACCGCCGGATTCGGCGCCCCGGTGGCCAGCACCGCCGAGGACGCGACGAGCGTGGTGATGTCCCTGGTCGCGGTCATCCTGCCGGTGCTCGTCCTCGCCTTCCTGGTGGGTATGGTCGTCTTCGTCTACTGGTTCCTGCGTCGACGCTCCGATCGCCGCCGGGAACGCGAGGCGGCCCGCGCCGCAGGCTTCCGCGTCTGACCTCCGGCGCGCCCTCCGCACTGGAGGACGCGCCGGCCGCGCGTTGGCAATCTGAAGGTACGGCGATGGCCGGCACCCGTTGTCGGGTGCCGGCCATCGGTGGTTCTTAGCTGTTCCAGTACTGGCCGACCAGGTCGGTGGCCTGCTGTTCCCACTGGGCGTAGGCGTCGGGGTAGGCCGAGACCTGGACGGTCTGGGCGGCGTCGGTCAGGGGCATGTCCTGCCAGCGGTCAACCTGCTTGAGGCCCTTGAGGAACGCCGTCGTCGAGTACTCGGGGTTGGTGATCTGCTCCGGCGTACCCCAACCGCTCGACGGGCGCTGCTGGAACAGACCCAACGAATCATGGTCGTTCATGTCGCCTAGGTGGCCCAGGTTCTCCAGCTTCGACTCCTGCAGGCTCGTCGCGATCGAGATGACCGCGGCCCGCTCGGGCAGACCCGCCTTCTTCGTGGCCGCGATGATGGCCTTGGCGTTGGCGGTCTGCTCACCGTTGAGGGTGATGTGCGACTGGTCGCCCTGCGGCTTGGGCGCCGCGGTCTGCACCGCGACAGCGGTGGCGGGCTTGGCGTCCATGGCCGGGTTGGCGTGGGCGGCGATGGGGCCGGCGAAGACGCCACCGGCGAACGCGAGACCAGCGATGGACAG
>NZ_JBEXUR010000034.1:0-18053 GCF_040614415.1 Micromonospora sp. NPDC005979
AAAGATCAACAAGCCCTCGGCCAGCACGAAAACACCCCACACCACCACGTCAACACCCACCCACCAGCACAAACAGGATGCAACTAGCTCAGGGATGTTGTTGCCTCAGCCGCGCCGGAAGCAGCAACTTCCCCGAAGTTGCGCGGATCTTGATGACGGTGCCCGGGCGACGCACGACCCGCGATGAGCTAGCGGCGGCGAGCGCGAGGCGGCCCGACCCGAGGCGGCCCGACCCGGGGCGGTTCGGCCCGCGCCGCAAGATCGCGCTCGATCCTGGATGTAGTGGCCTCGTCGACGTGCCGATACCACTACATCCAGGATGCAGCACGATCTTGTGGTCGGCCCAGCTCGTGGGTGAGCGGCGACGGCCGGCGCGGCTACGCAGCCGATCCACGGTGGAGATTGGCGGGTCGACCGATTGGGTACATCACGCGCCGACCTACTGGGAACCCCCACCGGAGGACCGACATGCTCGCCATTCTCGCGGCCATCGTCTTTGGCTTCGCCCTGCTGATCGACCTGTTCGACACCAACTTCGGCGCGCCCGACCTGTTCAACTGGAACACCCTCGTGCTCATCGGGCTCTTCCTGCTCGCGCTCTACCTGGGCGGCGTCGGCAGCGGGCCGCGCGGAAGTGGCGGCGGTCGCTGGTACCGGGGTCGTCGCCCCGGTCGTGGCTGACCGAGACCGATCAGCGGTGGCCCGGCCCGTAGCGCGATTCCGGCGTCTCGGGTCGGGCCCGGTACTGTCTTCGTGATGGAGTCCGACGCTCTCTTCTCCCTCGGTGCCCCCACCGGGCCGCGTGGCGCGCCCGAGGGTCCCGCCGGTGTAGACGGCTTCACTCCGGTAGCGGACGATTCGCCCCTGCCTGTCCGCATGCGACCCGCGAGCCTGGACGAGTTGATCGGGCAGGACCATCTGCTCGCCCCCGGCGCGCCGCTGCGGCAACTGGTCTCCGGTGGTGCGCCGATGTCGGTCATCCTCTGGGGGCCGCCCGGCATTGGCAAGACGACCATCGCGCACCTGGTGGCCGGCGCGACCGACCGCCGTTTCGTCGCCATGTCGGCGCTGTCCGCCGGCGTCAAGGATGTCCGCGCGGTGATCGAGACGGCCCGTCGTCAGCGCCGTTCGGGCGGCCCGCAGACGGTGCTGTTCATCGACGAGGTGCACCGGTTCAGCAAGACCCAGCAGGATTCGCTGCTCGCCGCCGTCGAGGACCGGACCGTCACGCTCCTCGCGGCGACCACCGAGAACCCGTACTTCTCGGTCATCTCACCTCTGCTCTCGCGGTGCGTGCTGCTCACCCTGCAACCGCTCGACGACGACGCCGTACGCCTCCTGCTGCGCCGCGCGGTCGCCGACGAGCGCGGCCTGGGCGGCGCGCTCACGCTGGCCACGGATGCCGAGGACCACCTCGTCCGGCTCGCCGCCGGTGACGTCCGCAAGGCGTTGACCGCGCTGGAGGCGGCGGCGGCCTCCGCCACGGCCCTCGGCGCCGAGCGCATCGACCTGGCCACCGCCGAGCAGGCGGTCGACGTGGCGGCGGTGCGGTACGACCGCGACGGCGACGCCCACTACGACGTGATCAGCGCCTTCATCAAGAGCATGCGCGGCTCGGACGTCGACGCCGCGGTGCACTGGCTGGCCCGGATGCTGGTCGCCGGGGAGGACGCCCGGTTCATCGCCCGACGACTCGTCATCTTCGCGAGCGAGGACGTGGGCATGGCCGACCCCACCGCGCTGAGCGTGGCCACCGCCGCCGCGCACGCGGTGGAGTACGTCGGCCTGCCCGAGGCGCAGCTCAACCTGGCCCAGGCCGTGATCCACCTGGCCACCGCGCCGAAGTCGAACTCGGCCACCACCGCGATCGGCGCCGCCATCGCCGACGTACGGGCCGGGCGGGGCGGCGCGGTGCCCCGGGGTCTGCGCGACGCGCACTACGCCGGCGCCCGCGGGTTGGGCCACGGCACCGGATACCGCTACCCGCACGACGACCAGCGCGGTGTGGTCACCCAGCAGTACGTCCCCGACGACCTGGTGGGCGTCGACTACTACCAGCCCGGCCCGCACGGGGCGGAACGGTCCGTGGCGACGCGGCTGCCGCTGCTGCGCCGGATCGTACGCGGGCTGCCGGTCCCACCGGCCCGCCCGGAAAGTCCGGCCGCCAGGGCGACCGAGACCGCTGGACCGCCCACGACAGCCGCGCCGGCCGCCGGGGAACCGGTAACGCCGCAGCCGGCGACGGCGCTTGCTGGTCGGAACGGCCGGGCGGTCACGGGTGTGGACGGTGCCGCTACGACGCAGGACGGCGGCACGAACGCCGCAGGAGAGGGTCAACAGTGAGATCGCGTGGTGCCGACCGCCCCGACGAGGGCCCGGACGAGCGGCGTGATCCCCGCGCCAAGGGCCGCCGCTGGGGTCGAGGCCGAGCCGAGGCAGAGCCGGAGGAACCGGTAGCCGGCGAGGAGTTCGGCTGGATCGACGACCTGCGTTCGGCCAAGCAGCAACGGGGCGAGCTGGGCCCGGACGGGGTTCCGGTCGAGCCGGTGCCCCCGCGTGCCGGCGTGCCGACGCCCCCGGACGCGCCCCCCGGCCCGCGCCGCCCGGACACCGAGGCCGCCGGGGCGCGTCGAGGTGTCGACGGACCCTGGCCCGGCGAGACGCCCCCGCCCGGTCGTCGCCCGGACGCCCGCCCGCCCGCCGACCGGGCGCCGGTCGAGCGTCCGCGTGAGCCCGGGCCGGCCGGCGTCTCCGGTCCGCCGTCGCCGCGCGGCAATCAGCCGGTTCCCGGCGTCGACCCGCGCGCCGCCGTCGACCCGCGCGCCGCCGCCGGCCCGCGTACGCCGCCGGCCGTCCGCCCGGGTGGCGGTGATCCGGCCGACCCCGCTGGCCCCCGGCCGAGGGGCGGCGCTCCCGCCGGCCCCGGGCGAGCGCGTCCGACCGTGGGGCCGTCCGGACCGCCCCTGGGTCCACCGGCCGTGGGCGCTCCGACCGGTCCCCGTCCCGAGGTCCCCGCGCCCGCCGGCCGGGCGGAGGCCGTGCCGCCACTGCGCCGGCCCGACGCCGTACCGCCGGGCCGTCGACCCGCGCCCGAGCCGGGAGCAGGCGGGCGGCCGCTCAGCGGTGACGGCCCGCCGTCCGGACGCCGTACGCCCGAACCGGCGCGGCCCGCCGGTGGCGCTGCCCGCTTCGACGGACCCGGGACCGGTGTCGCCCCGCAGGTCGCCGACGGACTGCGACCCGACCCCGCGATCGCCGACGACCCGCGTACCGCTCGGCGTCGTCCCGGGCCGGTCGACCCGGGCGCACCGGAGCCACCCCGCCCCGCCGGGGGTGGCCGCCGTCGTGCCGCCGAACCGGACGAGCCGGCGGTTCCCCGCTCGGGCAACGCCCCGCCGCTGCCCGACGCGTCGCCCAGCGGCGCTGTGCCCACCGGCGGCACGACCACCGACGGCACCGGTCGTCGTCGGGCGGTCCCCGACGAGCAGGACCGACGCGCGGCGACCGGCGGTGAGCCGCAGCCGGAACGCCGGGACCGTCCGGAGCGGCCGGCGGACTGGCTACGTCAGGCCGGCCGGCTGCCGCACACCGACCCGGGCCTGCCGGTGGTGAACCGTCGAGGGGCCGGCGGGCAGCCCGCGGAGCGTCCCGTCGGGCGCCGTACCGGCCCACCGTCCGCCGGGGACCTGAACGACCGCTCCGGTGCTCCACTCGCCGTACCCGATCCGGCCGCGGAGCGTGCCGCCGGCCACCGGGCCGCCGGGCCGCCCGCCGACCCGGGCGCGGACGCTCCCACCGGTCGCCGGGCCGCCCGCGCCCCGGAAGCCACCGGCGAGCACCTGAGCGGTCCCCTGCCGCAGCCGCCGGTTCCGGGGGAGCGCCCGGTCGGCCGTCGGAGTGCTCCGGGTACCGCCCCGGACCCGATCAACCGTCGCCGCCGCCCGTCGGCCGAGCCGGCTGCCGAGGGGCGGCCCGGCCCGGCGGGCGAGCGCGGTGACGACCCGTACGTCGGGCCGCCCGGTGGCGGACGACCCGGGCCCGGCGCACCCGTGCGTGGCGCCCGCTCCGGCCCACCCGGTGGCCGGACCCGGCTCGCGCCCGGCGACGCGCCGGTCTCCGGCGCCGGCCGCCGTGGGCCCGACGGTCCACCCCGGCCCGGCGTGGCCCGCCCGGACGGACCGGCCCGCGCGGCGGTGCCGCCGGGCGCCGGTCCCGGCGGCCCGCCCGGTCCACGCGTGGACGGCCCGCCCCGGTCCCGCCCCGAGGGGCCGGGCCGCGCGGCGGTGCCGCCGAACGCCGATGGTCCCGCTCGCGCGGCGACGCCGCCGGGCGTCGGTCCGGACGCGGTGGCCCGCGCCGCCGTCCCACCCGGCGTCGATCCGCAGGGTGCGGCTCGTGCGGTGGTACGACCCGGCGTCGGTCCGGACGCGCCACCCCGACCCGGTACGGCCCGGCCCCGCCCGGATGGTCCGGCTCGTGCGGCGGTCCCGCCGGGCGTCGGTCCGGACGCTCCACCCCGGCCGGATGGCCCGGCGCGTGCTGCCGTCCGCCCACCGGGCGTCGCCCAGCCGCCCGGTGGCGATGTCCGGACGGGCGCCGAGCAATCCGGTCCCGGGTCACCCGCGACCGCGCGTGCCGCCGCCCCGCGTCCGGCGGACCGCGCCGCGGGCCGGGCGCTGCCGCCGCCCCGCGAGGGCGGCCGTCCCGAGCCCAGCGGTGTCGCCCCCGTGCCGGCGCCCGGTCGTACCGGCGAACCGGTCGCCCGTGCCGCCGTCGTGCCGCCGGGCGCGGCCGGCCCGGTGGACCGACCACCCTCCGAACCGGTCGACGAGCCGGCGCTGCGCGCGGCCGGCGGGGACGTCGCCGACGACGAGGACGTGGCCCCGGGCGCCCGGTCCGAGCAGCACCGGCAGTCGCGCGAACGACGCCGGCTGCGGGTCGCCGTCCTGGCGCTGGTCAGCATCGTGCTGCTCGGCGCGGTGCCACTCTTCTTCGGCCTCCGCACCCTCAGCAGGGACCCGGTGTTCGACAACCTGGACCAGCTCAATGTGCCGGCGTGGGCCGCGACGAAGACGGTCGACGACGTCAGCGGCAGCCGCTGGTGCCTGCTCGACTGCCGGCTGCGCGAGCGCACCGTCACCTCCGAGAAGTCGCCGGAGGAGACGGCGAAGGTCTACGAGGAGGCGCTGCGCGGCGACGGTTGGCGGCCGTGGAAGGTGGGCCGCTGCCCCGAGCAGGAGACCAAGGGCAGTTACACGTGCTGGCGTCAGGACGAGTTGACCCTCGACCTGTGGGTGCGCGCGCCGGCCTGCGTACCGCCACCGGTCGACGGGGAGCCGGCGATCGTGCCGTCCCCCGAGCCGTCGGCCGCTGCGGGGGAGTGCGCCGGCTCGTTGGTGTCGGTGAAGGTGCGCAACGCGATCGACGACGAGCGGACCAGGCCGCAGCCCAGCACCGATCCGTCACTGACCGGGGAGGATCCGTTCCCGACGGTCAGCGGGGATCCGCTGGGCGATGTGACACCCTCACCGTCCTGAGCCGCTCTCCATCACGGACGGTAGGGTCTGGGGCTGGCGGGCCCGCCCGCGCCCGCCGGCCGGCGACGGCCCGATGGGTTCGATGGGCACCAGGTTGTGCGTTCCGGGGACGTCGGGTCCGGCGGAAATCTGCTTGAGGAGGACACGCGTGGGCGACATTCTGGCGGTCGCGGCGCTGATCGCGGCGAGCGCGTTCGCGGTGCTGGTGCTCATCCTGACGCTGCCGATCCTTCGGCTGCGGCACACGGTGGACGCCACCACCCGGATGATCAACGACCTCAACGACCGGACGGGACCGCTGCTCGGTGACGTCAACACCACGGTGAAGAACGTCAACGTGGCGCTGGAGCAGGTGCAGACCTCGCTCGACGGCGTGAACCTGCAGTTGGCGAAGGTCGACACGATGACCAGCCACGCCCAGAACGTCACCGCAAACGTCGCCAACCTGGCGACGGTGGTCTCCGCCGCGGCCGCGAACCCGCTGGTCAAGGTGGCCGCCTTCGGCTACAGCGTGCGCCGGGCCGCCGCCAGCCGCCGGCACGCCGAGACCGAGCGCGAGGTGCGCGACACCATCAAGCAGCAGCGGCGGGCCGCCCGGCGCGGCAACCGTTGACCGACCCGGCCACAGGAGGTAGCGCGACATGAAGCGGTTGTTCTGGCTCGGCATCGGCGTGGCCGTGGGCGTGGTGGTGGTCCGCAGGGCGACCCGGACCGCGCAGGCGTACACCCCGGCCGGCATCGCCAGCTCGTTGTCGGAATCCGCTGGCAGCCTGGTGGAGTCGGTGCGTAGCTTCGTGGAGGACGTGCGGGTCGGGATGGCCGAGCGCGAGCAGGAGATCCACCAGGCGTTCGTCCAGGGCGAGGCGTTCGACGACCAGTTCGCCGAGCTGCGGGAGTCCCCGCGGATCGGCGATAGAGAGATTTTTCCGGAGGAACACCAGCGATGAAGACGGCGGAGATCAAGCGGCGGTACCTCGCGCACTTCGAGGCGAACGGCCATGCCGTGGTGCCGTCCGCTCCGCTGCCCGCCATCAGCGATCCGAACCTGCTGTTCGTCAACGCCGGCATGGTGCAGTTCGTGCCCTACTTCCTGGGCCAGCAGACCCCGCCGTACCAGCGGGCGGTCAGCGTGCAGAAGTGCATCCGCACCCCGGACATCGACGAGGTCGGCAAGACCAGCCGGCACGGCACGTTCTTCCAGATGAACGGCAACTTCTCCTTCGGCGACTACTTCAAGGCCGGGGCGATTCCCCTGGCGTGGGAGTTGTCCACGAAGTCGATCGACGAGGGTGGCTACGGTCTGGATCCGGAGCGGATCTGGCCGACGATCTACCTCGACGACGACGAGGCGTACGAGATCTGGCGGTCGGTGGGTGTGCCGGCCGAGCGGATCGTGCGTCGGGGCAAGGCGGACAACTTCTGGTCCATGGGCATCCCCGGGCCGTGCGGCCCGTCGTCGGAGCTGTTCTACGACCGGGGTCCGGAGTACGGCGCCGAGGGTGGTCCGGCGGTCGACGAGGACCGGTACATGGAGTACTGGAACCTCGTGTTCATGCAGTTCGAGCGGGGTCCGGGTACCAACAAGGAGGACTACCCGATCCTGGGTGACCTGCCGGCGAAGAACATCGACACCGGTATGGGCCTGGAGCGGATGGCCTCGATCCTGCAGGGCGTCGACAACCTGTACGAGATCGACGAGGTCCGGCCCATCCTGGCGCGGGCGGCCGAGCTGACCGGCAAGCGGTACGGCGCGCACTCCGGGCACGTGGCGAGTGAGTCGCACCCGGACGACGTCCGGCTGCGGGTGGTCGCGGATCACGTGCGGACCGCGCTGATGCTGATCGGCGACGGCGTGACGCCGAGCAACGAGGGCCGCGGGTACGTGCTGCGGCGGATCATGCGTCGGGCGATCCGGTCGATCCGCCTGCTGGGCTGGCAGGACCGGGCGCTGCCCGAGCTGCTGCCCGTCGCGCGGGACTGCATGGCCCCGTCGTACCCGGAGCTGGCGACCGACTTCGACCGCATCGCGCAGTACGCGTACGCGGAGGAGGAGGCGTTCCTGTCGACGCTGCGCGCCGGGACGACGATCCTGGACACGGCGATCGCCGAGACCCGCTCGGCGGGTGGCACGGCGCTGTCCGGGGCGAAGGCGTTCCAGCTGCACGACACGTACGGCTTCCCGATCGACCTGACCCTGGAGATCGCGGCCGAGCAGGGCCTGAAGGTCGACGACGAGGGTTTCCGCCGGCTGATGGCCGACCAGCGGACCCGGGCGAAGGCGGACGCGCAGGCGCGCAAGACCGGGCACACCGACGTGTCGGCGTACCGGTCGGTGCTCGACGAGGGCGGCCCGGTGACGTTCACCGGCTACAGCGAGGTGGCCCGCGAGTCGCGGGTACGGGCACTGCTGGGCTCGGACGGCCCGCGCGCGGCGGCGACCGAGGGTGAGATGGTCGAGCTGGTGCTCGACACGACCCCGTTCTACGCCGAGGGCGGCGGCCAGCAGCCCGACCACGGCATCATCACCGTCGGGGACGGCCAGGTCGAGGTGCTCGACGTGCAGCAGCCGGTGCCGGGCCTGATCGTGCACCGGGCCCGCGTCATCCGGGGTGAGGTGCACCCCGGCGACACCGGCTACGCCGAGATCGACACCACCCGGCGTCGGGCGATCTCCCGGTCGCACACGGCCACCCACCTGGTGCACCAGACCATGCGCAACTTCCTCGGCGAGTCGGCCACCCAGGCGGGTTCGTTGAACGCGCCGGGCCGGCTGCGGTTCGACTTCAACACCCCGACCGGTGTGTCGCCGACCGTCCTGCGCGACGTGGAGCAGCAGGTCAACGAGGTGTTGCTGGCCGACCTGGAGGTGCACGCCTTCATCACGTCGCTGGACGAGGCGCGGCGGATCGGCGCGATGGCGCTCTTCGGCGAGAAGTACGGCGAGGAGGTGCGGGTCGTCGAGGTGGGCGACTACGCCCGGGAGCTGTGCGGCGGCACGCACGTGGCCCGGTCGGCGCAGCTCGGCCTCGTGAAGATCCTCTCCGAGTCGTCGATCGGCTCCGGCGTACGCCGGGTCGAGGCGCTGGTCGGCATGGACGCGTTCGGCTTCCTGGCCAAGGAGCACCTGCTGGTCTCCCGGCTGGCCGAGCTGTACCGGGTGCCCAACGACCAGGTCGCCGACCGGGTGGAGCAGACGGTCACCCAGCTCCGGGACGCGGAGAAGGAGCTGGAGAAGCTGCGCGCCCAGCTGGTGCTCGGTGGGGCGGGCGCGCTCGCCGCGCAGGCGAAGGACGTGCGCGGGGTGGCGTACGTGGGAACCGAGGCGCCGGAGGGCGCGGCCGGCAACGACGTACGGACCCTCGCCCAGGAGATTCGCGGCAAGATCGACCCGGCGCGGCCGGCGGTGGTCGCCGTGGCGGCCCGGTCGAACGGCAAGGCGTCGTTGGTGGTGGCGGTCAACGCGGCGGCCCGCAGCCGTGGCCTCACCGCGTCGGACCTGGTGAAGGCGGCCTTCTCCGGGCGCGGCGGGGGGAGCCCCGATCTGGCCCAGGGTGGCGGTCTGCCCGCGGCCGAGGCGCCGAACCTGCTGCTCACCGTCGAGAAGGCGATCACCGAGGCGTGATGGACGGTCAGTGTCGACCAGGGCGGACCGAATGGTCCGCCCTGGTTCGTCGACAGCACAGGAGTGACCTACGGTGAGCGGCTTCACACGCGGAGTTCGCCTCGGTGTGGACGTCGGTCAGGTGCGCGTCGGGGTGTCCCGCTCGGATCCGCACGGGGTGCTGGCCACGCCGCTGGTGACCCTCGCCCGCGATCTCACCGCCGCGCCGGAGGCGGTGCCGAGCGACATTGCCCAGCTCGCGGCCTTGGTGGCCGAGCACGAGGCGGTCGAGGTGGTCGTCGGGCTTCCGATCAATCTGGCCGGCAAACACGGCCCGGCCGCGCTCAACGTCACGGCGTACGCTGACCGGCTGGTCAATGTGATAGCGCCGGTCCCGGTAACGCTCACCGACGAGAGGATGTCGACCGTGGTCGCTTCTCGTAGGCTTGCCGAGCGTGGCGTTCGTGGCAAGCGTCAACGTGCGGTTGTCGACCAGGCGGCCGCGGTGGAGATCCTGCAGAGCTGGCTGGACGCGCAGCGGAGGCGGACGTAATGATCGACGATCTGGACCTTGGGTTCGACGAGCCGGAGCGGGGTGAGAAGGGACGGCACCGACGCGGCTTCCGCAACAAGCGCAAGGGAGGCTCCGGCGGCGGCCGGGGCAAGACCTTCCTGGCGCTGTTGATGGCCCTGGTCCTGTTGGGCACCATCGGTGGTGGCGCGTACTACGGGTTCGACCGGATCCAGAACTACTTCGTCACGCCCGACTACGACGGTACCGGCTCGGGCGAGGTGCTGGTCGACGTCAAGGCCGGTGACAGCGCGACCGATGTGGGCGCCACGTTGTACGAGGCCGGTGTGGTCAAGAGCGTCAAGGCCTTCATCGAGGCGGCGGACGCAAACTCCCGCAGCAAGAACCTCCAGGTGGGTCGCTACAAGGTCAAGAAGGAGATGAAGGCGTCCGAGGCCCTGCTCCTGCTGCTCGATCCGAAGAGCCGGGTGGTGAACGGGGTGACCATCCCGGAGGGGATGATCACCTTGGCGATCTACGACGAGCTGGCCAAGGCGACGAAGATTCCGGTCGCCGAGTTCAAGGCCGCGGCGAAGGACCCGGTGAAGCTGGGGGTGCCGGCCTTCTGGTTCAACCGGGGCGACGGCAAGAAGGGGCCGAAGAGCCTGGAGGGCTTCTTGTTCCCGGCGACGTACGAGCTTCCGCCGAAGGCGACGGCCGCGGAGATCCTGTCGCTGATGGTGGACAAGTTCCTCGAGGTGACCGAGCAGATCAAGTTCGTCGACACCGTCCAGGAGAAGCGGGGCATCTCCCCGTACGAAGCCTTGATCGCCGCCTCCATCGCGCAGGCCGAGTCGGTCAACCACGTCGACTTCCCGAAGGTGTCCCGGGTGATCTACAACCGGGTGTACACGGACAAGTACCACTGCAAGTGCCTGGAGATCGACAGTGCGATCAACTACTGGTTGCGGTTGCAGGGCAAGGACCCGAAGGACTCCGACGTCCTCAAGGCCAGCGAACTCAACGATCCGAAGAACCCGTACCGCACCCATGGTGCCAACGGCCTGACCATCACGCCGATCAGCAACCCGGGCGAGGACGCGCTCAAGGGCGCGATGGACCCGCCGGTGGGCGACTGGATCTACTTCATGACCGTCGACAAGAAGGGCACGATGGGCTACGGCTCCAACGATGCCGACTTCCGGAACCTGCAGCGACAGATGTGCCGCAACGGCGTGCTCAGCGGCGAGAACTGTTAGTGCGGGCCGCCGTGGTCGGTGCGCCGATCGCGCACTCTCTGTCTCCGGTGATCCACAACGCCGGGTACGCCGCCGCCGGGCTGACCGGGTGGTCGTACACCCGGATCGAGTGCGGGGCGGCGGAGCTGCCGGATCTGGTCGCCGGCTTGGGCCCGGAGTGGGCCGGACTGTCGGTGACCATGCCGGGTAAGGAGGCGGCGCTCGCCGTGGCCGACGCCGCGTCGCCGGTCGCCGTCGCCGTCGGCGCGGCGAACACGTTGGTACGCCGTACGGACGGCACGTGGTACGCGGACAACACCGACGTCGGGGGCATGGTGGACGTGCTCACCGAGGCCGGGGTGGTGGCCGGCGCGGCGGTGACCGTGCTCGGCGCGGGTGGTACGGCCCGTGCCGCCCTCGCCGCAGCCGCGCGGTTGGCCTGTTCGTCGGTCATCGTGGTGGCCCGTCGGGCCGAGGCGGTCAACGAGTTGCGGCCGGTGGCGGCGGCGCTGGGCGTCGCCCTGACCGCCGGCCGTTGGGCCGATGCGCAACGGCACGTCCCGACCGCCGACGTGGTCGTGTCCACCGTGCCGAAGGGGGTCGCCGATCCGCTGGCCGGCGGTGCGACCTGGCGGCCAGGCGCGGTGTTCTTCGACGCGCTCTACGACCCGTGGCCGACGCCGATGGCGGCGTCCGCCCGCGCGGCCGGTCTGCGGGTGGTGTCCGGACTGGACCTGCTGCTGGCGCAGGCGGTGGGTCAGTTCGAGCAGTTCACCGGCGTGACCGCCCCGTTCACGGCGATGCGGGAAGCTCTGGTGGCGGCCCGCCGCTGACAATTGCGGCGGACCGGCGACGCAATCGCTGGAATTCCGTCGGCCATGCCGCGATCCGAATTCAGACAGACTTCGGGCGCTGTTCAGGTAGGCGAAGAATTGATCCCGATGGCCCTCGAAATCGGCTTGCGTCCATCCTAGCGGTCGGTGCTCTGGCGCGCTGCCCCGTCGCGGCATCGTGGTGAACTCTCTTCGACGGTGGTCGGCATTCATGGCGCGTCATCCCTGGTAGAGGCGCGTGTGCAACTCAATGGAGAACCCGCTCGGAGTCACCTGAAATCGCTGTGACGGTGACCGATCTGCCCTAGCTGCGACGCGTAGGCATCGCTTTATAGAAGATTATTTGGGTAGTCCAACTGCTTATCACGCAACGCAAAGTAATGATTGACGCGCGGCAAGTATCTCTCCTACGGTTCGATCACTGTCGTTTTCGGACTTGGAGGTCCGTAGGTGAGTCATGCCTTTTTCCGACGTGGAACACGTACCACTCGACGATTAGCGGTCGCCGCTTCGCTGGCCCTGGTGGCCGGTACGCTGCCGACCCTGACCGGGCCGGCGGTCGCGGCCCCGGTCGCCGCACCAGCGCCGGCGTCCGGTCCCGACACCAGTTGCGCCGACCAGCAGCCCGACGAGGCCGCCGCGGTGGACGCCGCTCGCCGGTGTGCCAAGCGGGTGGAGAACCTCGCTGCCCGCAGCGAGACGCAGGATGTCTTCGTCAACCCCGACGGCACGTCGACCGCCCAGGTCTATGCCGGCCCGATCCGGATGCGGGACGCCGGGGGTCAGCTCGTTCCGATCGACCTCACCATGCGTGCGGAGGCGGATGGTTCGGTCGCACCGGTCGCTCACCCCAACGGTCTCAAGGTCTCCGGCGCGGTGGGCGCGGGTGAGCACGACCTGCTGAGCGTCGGAGTCGGCGCGCACCGGGCCGCGATCGGGTGGACCGGCGCGCTGCCGAAGCCGGTGCTGACCGCCAACCGCGCGACGTACCCGGAGGTTCGGCCGGGCGTCGACCTCGTGGTCGAGGCCAGCCGTACCGGCGTGCGGCAGTATCTGCTGGTCAAGAACCGGGCCGCCGCCGCCCAGGTGGCGTCGGTGCGGCTGCCGGTGCGGGCGAAGGGCCTGGTCACCACCGGCGACGGCGCCGGTGGTCTGCGCTTCGCCGATGACAAGGGCCGCATCGTGGCCACCTCGGCCACCCCCGAGATGTGGGACTCGTCCGTCGACCCGGCCACCGGCGGCCCGAAGCGGCTGGTCAAGATCGCCGCCAAGCAGACGGCGCGGGCCGGCGCGATGGACCTGGCGCTCACCCCCGACCAGGCGTTCCTCGCGGACCCCTCGACGGTCTACCCGGTGATCGTGGATCCGTCGATCAATCCGGTCTCGCCCACCTTCGCGACCTACGTCAAGTCTGACGACACGGTTGGCCGGTCCGGGGCCAACGACATCCAGATCGGTAAGGCGTCGGGGGAGAACCCCGGCGTCGCCCGAGGGTTCGTCCACTGGGGCACGACGGCGCTGCGCGGCAAGCAGATCACCTCGGCGACCGTCTATTTCTGGAACTGGTACTCCACGACCTGCTCCGCCAAGTCCTGGCAGATCTGGTCGACCGGGGCCGCCAGTTCCACCACGCGCTGGGCGAGCCAGCCGGCGTGGAACTACCAGGAGGCGACCTCCACCGCCACCAAGGGTCTGAACAGCACCTGTGACGACGGCTGGGTGAGCATCACCGGCACCAGCTTCTTCCAGCGGGCCGCCACGGCCAACCAGGCCACCGCCTACATGGGGATCCGGGCCACCAGCGAGACCGACCCGGACAGCTGGAAGCAGTTCCGCTCCGACGACGCGGACATCCAGAGCCAGGTCCCGTACGCGGTCGTGAACTACAACAGCTACCCCAACGCGCTGGACCCGACGAAGCTGCAACCGGGCGACGCGAGCGAGACCGAGACGCGAACGCCGACCATGAAGGGTGTCTTCAGCGACCCGGACGGCGGCAGCGGCCGAGTCGACTTCGAGATCTACGACCGCAGCGGGGCGACGCTCGAGGTCTCCGGTTCCGGCGGCAGCGTCACGAACGGCAGCGAGTCGAGCTGGACGGTGCCGTCCGGTGAACTCGTCGCCAACACCACGTACAAGTGGCGGGCTCGCGGCCACGACGGCAGCGTCGCCGGGCCGTGGTCGGGCTGGCGGTTCATGACCACCTCGGACGGCTCGCCCACCGGTGAGCAGGGCCGGTTCTCCTTCCAGGACCAGGACCTGACCGACCGGTTGCAGCTCAGGGTGAACGTCGCGAACGGCAACCTGCTGCTCAAGGGCACCGACTTCAACATCCGTGGCACCGGCACCGACCTGACCGTCGACCGGTACTACAACTCCCGCTGGATCGGCACCTCGACCCTGGGTAAGGGGTGGGTGCTCGGCACCGGGCAGGACGTGAAGCTGACGTACTCCAAGACCGACCACGCCACCGCCGACATCACCTACCAGGCACCCACCGGTTTCAAGGCGAGGTTCGTCAACGACGGCACCAACTCCTGGCGGACCCCGCCGAGCCTGGACGCCAAGCTGACCCGCAACACCACCACCGGCGAGCTGCGGTTGAAGTTCGACAAGAGCGAGGGCAGCTTCTACTTCGCCGACTCGACCGGCCGGCTGCTGCGCAACGTCGACAAGAACGACAACAAGATCACCTTTGGGTACGACGGTGCGGGTAACGCCACCACCATCACCGACACCCAGGGCCGGGTGGTAGCCCTCGCCTACACCTCGGGCCGGTTGACCTCGGTGACCGACTCCACCAATCGGGTGACCAGCTACGGCTACAACTCAGACCAGAACCTGACCACCGTAACCGACTCCGCCGGTGGGGTGACGCGCTTCGACTACACCGGTGACCAGGTCACAAAGATCACGACTCCCGAGGGGCGGATCACCAATCTGGGCTACGAGCCGGACACTTCCCGGATGCTCGACTATTTCGAGCAGACCAACCCGGGTGGCAACCCCACCGAGGCCCGCTGGCTGTTTACCTACTCGGCCGGCAAGACCGAGGTGACTGACCCCAACGGGTTTGTCACCCCGTCGACCACCGACGGCATCACCACGCACACGTACGAGACCCGGGACCGGGTCACCAAGGTCAAGGACGCCCTCGCCCACGAGCGATCCAAGAAGTACAACGCCAACGACAACATCGAGACCCTGACCGACTCGCTGACCAACACCACGACCATGGGTTGGGACCCGAACACCAACAACATGACTTCGGTCGGCATCGCCACCGGCGCGAAGTCCACCATGGACTACAACAGCACCAGCCACCCGAACTCGGTCAGCGGTGGCACCGATCCGGAGGGCAACAAGACGGCCTACTCCTACGACGCGGCTGGCAACAAGACGGGCTCGGAGAGCGACCAGTACCCAGGCCAGAAGATCGACGAGGCGGAGTACAACTCCAACGGCACGATGAAGTGGCGCGAGGACGGCAAGGACGTCCGGACCAACTTCAGCTACGACGCCAAGGGCAATCTGACCCTGGTGGACAACCCCGGGCCGCTGGGGGACGTCACCATCCTGCCGGACGCGCTGTCGCGCATGCTCGAGAACACCGATGGCAAGGGCCAGAAGACTCAGTACGTCTACGACCAACTGGACCGGGTCGACAAGATCACCTTCAAGGGCGCCGTCGTCGTCGACTACACCTACGACAAGGACGGCAACCTAACCCAGGTGGCCGACCCGACCGGTGTCACGACGTTCGGCTACGACAGGTTCGGCCGACCCAGCAGCAAGTCCGTGCCCGGGGCGGCGCCGATCGGCTACGAGTACGACCGCAACGGGAACCTGACCAAGTACACCGACGGCGGCGGCTCGGTCACCTACGGCTACAACGCCGCGAACCTGGTGACGTCGCTGCTGGAGCCGGGTGCGTCCACCGCGGTGACCTTCACCTACGACGAGAACAACCGGCGCCGGTTCATGTACCTGCCGACGTCACCACGGATCACCGTGGAGATGAAGTACGACAAGTCGGGTCGGCAGACGTCGATCACGGCGACCAACGACAGCACGTCGGCGAAGCTGTCCTCCTTCACCTACGACTACAGCAAGACGGTCAACGGGGTCACGACCGATACCGCCCAGCGGCAGAAGGTCACCGATCTGTCCGGAACGACGACGTACACCTACGACAAGCTGAACCGTCTGTCGGGTGCGTCGGGCGCGCTGTCGCGCAGCTACGACTACGACGAGAACTTCAACCGCACATCCAAGACGGAGAGCGGCACCACCACGTCGTACAGCTACAACGACGCCCACCAGTTGACGTCGGCGGGCTCGACGACGTACTCGTACGACGCCAACGGCAACACCACCGGCTCGTCGTCGGGCTGGGCGTTCTCCTACAACACGGTGAACAACCAGACCACCTCGATCACCAAGCCCGGCGGGACGGCGTTGACTCCGCTGACCTACGGCGGCGCGGATCAGACCCAGCGGCGGGCCGCGGGCTCGACCACGTACGTCAACTCGGCCCTGGGTATGGCCTCGGCGAAGGGCGCGGCGGGCTCCGGTACCACGGTGACCGCGAACTCGACGGACCCCGCGCCGGGGACCACCGACTACTACACCCGGGACAACACCGGCTCGCTGATCGGTTTGCGGGCCAACGGGGTGCGGTACTACTACCTCGTCGATGGCCTCGGCTCGGTGGTGGGTCTGGTGAACGGAAGCGCTGCGAAGGTCAACTCCTACAGCTACGACCCGTACGGCATCCAGCTGTCCGCGTCGCAGCAGGTGTCGAACCCCTGGCGGTACGCGTCCGGTCACCTCGACGGCGCGACCGGTCTCACCAAGTTCGGTGCGCGCTACTACGACCCGGGCCTGGGTCGGTTCACCCAGCGCGACCCGTCCGGCAAGGACCTGCCGTACAACTACGCGGGTGGCAACCCGGTCAACTTCACCGATCCCACTGGCCACAACCTCGCTGATCTCATCGGTGATTTCGGTTGGTACGGGGATCTCGGCGAGGCCGCGGTCAACTTCTCGAACGGCGACGGAGATGCACTCGAAGGCCAGGCGCAGTCGCTTTTCGCCTCGCTCGTGGTCGAGGTCTCGTGCAACTTCGTCCTGGGCTTGGCGGCTCCCGCGACTGCCGGGTTCTCGATGGTTCTCGGCCAGTTGGGCTGCATGGCGCTCGCCGGGGAGGTAGGGGAGCAGTTCGAGTAGACGCGTTCGCGCTCGGTTCACCGAACCGGTGGGCTGGCTCGGTGTGAACCATAATTAGGTGGACCGGCTCGGCGGAGGACCCGCCGAGCCGGCCACTGCGCAATATCTAGAGAGGATGTCAGGCGATGCAGCCGAGTCGGCAGAACGAGGGTCCCTACAGCAAGGGAACGATGCGCGCGCTTGGCGCGACGACCGCCGTGCTGAGCGTGGTTCTCATTGGGTGGGGCATCTTCGAGGCTGCCACCGGGGGCAGAAACGGGGTGCGGATGATTGTCATCGGTGCCATCTGCGCCGCTATCGCCGCGATCGGCATCCCGCTCGGGATCCGGCGCGGCCGGCTCTGACGAGCCCCTAGTTTGTTGAACAATCAGCCGGGGTACCCGTTCACATCCCAACATCAGGAGGTCTCCAGTGTCCGAAGAGTACCGTCAGGACGTGGCCGAAGCGGTGGGTCGGATGGGATCAGCTATCGGAGCCACGAAGGAACTTCGTGACGTCGAGTCGCACCTTGGGCCGGACGAGAGGGTCATCGCGCTCGTCGCGGGGAACCACGGTCCGGGCAATGGTCTGTTGGTGCTCACTCAGGCACGTCTGTTCTTCCTGTTCGAGGGCATCATCCGCGAATCCTTTCTCGAGGTGCCCATCGCTGAGGTTGCCGGCGTCGAGTGGCAGACCGGGATCAATCTCGGCACGATCACCATTCACGCTGGAAGTGCGATCGAGGTGTCCGGGGTCGATAAGGACGGTGGGGAAGTACTGGTCTCCGCGTTGAAGGAGACCCGGGCGACGTACAGCGCCCGATGACCTCACCCCGTGTGACGACCGTCGGGTTGCCGGCGGTCGTCACGCTGTCCCAGGCCGGACGCTGCTCTTGGAGATATTCGTCAGCCGCTGCTAATTCTGACCGTGCGTTGACGCCATTATCGGCGAGCGCGCTGCCTCCAAATCCGAGCAACGGCCGCACGGTGACGCCAGTGGCGCACTATCCATCCTGTCCACCCGACTAGGCCCTGTTTCATAAGAACTGGCCGGCCTGCGGCGGGCCCGGACGACGACCGGCGGCGTTGCGGTTTCGTCCGGATACAACACCGGTATCCGGACGAA
>NZ_JBEXUR010000035.1:0-15084 GCF_040614415.1 Micromonospora sp. NPDC005979
CTGCCTCAAGCGCTACATCGCCCGACAGCTCTACCGCATCATCACCACCCACCACCGCACCGCCACTTGACAACCCCACTCACAGATCGACGGGGTGGGGGTGGCGGTGGGGGTCAGCGCTGGGTTAGGCGGGCGGCTCGGGCGTCGCGCTTTTCTTCGAAGCGGGACGCCGCGCGGTCCAGGGCGTCGAGCTGGGTGGCGAGTTGTTCGCGGGCGGCTTCGCCATCGGCGTCGAGGCCGGTGACGTTGAAGACGTCCCACTGGCGCAGCACCGGCTGCAACACCTCGTCGCGGTGCTGGCGCAGGTCGTAGATGCCGGCGAGGGCGATCGCCACCGACTTGCGGGCGAAGCCGTCGATGCCGCTGCCGGGCATCTGGAAGTCGGCGACGACATCGGCGACGGCCCGCATGGCCTGGCTCGGGGCCAGCTCGAACGCGGCGGCGAGCAGGTTCCGGTAGAAGACCATGTGCAGGTTCTCGTCGGCGGCCACCCGGGCCAGCAGCGCCTCGCAGGCGGGGTCGCCGGTGGCCTTGCCGGTGTTGCGGTGCGAGATCCGGGTGGCCAACTCCTGGAACGAGACGTACGCCAGCGAGTGCAGCACCTCGTCGCCGTGGGCGTTGGTGTAGCCCTCCGACATGTGCGTCATCCGGGCCCGCTCCAACGCCACCGGGTCGACGGCGCGGGTGACGGTCAGGTAGTCGCGGATCGCGACGCCGTGCCGGCCCTCCTCCGCGGTCCAGCGGTGCACCCAGGTGCCCCAGGCGCCGTCGCGGCCGAACAGGGTGGCGATCTCGTGGTGGTACGAGGGCAGGTTGTCCTCGGTCAGCAGGTTCACGATCAGCGCGGTGCGGGCCACGTCCGGGATCGTCGAGTCGGTCGGCGACCACGCCTCGCCACCGAGTGGCCCGTCGAAGGTGCGCCCCTCGCTCCACGGCACGTACTCGTGCGGGAACCACTCCTTCGCCAGCGAGAGATGGCGGTCCAGGTTGCGCGCGACGACCGGCTCCAGCTCGACGAGCAGGGCGGTCTGGCTCAGTGTGGTGCTCACGGTCACGAAGAACTCCCTACGGTGGCGTAACTTACGCTACCGTAGGTCCCCGCGACCGATAGCGCCAGTGGAAGCCCTCAGTTCACCGCCGGCCGGAGGTCGCCCGCGGGTGGCGTCCAGGCCTGCGCGTCGGCCGTGATCTGCTCACCGGAGCGGATGTCCTTCACCTCGTCCGCCGCGCCGTCGGCACCCGGGAACCAGACGTACGGGATGCCCCGCCGCTCGGCGTACCGGATCTGCTTGCCGAACTTGGCCGCGCTCGGGGACACCTCGGTGGCGATCCCCCGCCGACGCAGCTCCGCGGCGATCCTGTCGCTGGCCGCACGGTGCTCCTCGTCGGCGAGCGCCACCAGGACACAGGTGGGCACCGAACGGGAGACGGTCAGCTCCCCCGCGCCGAAGAGCAGCCCGAGCAGTCGGGTCACCCCGATCGAGATGCCCACACCGGGGTACGAGACCGCGCCCGCGCTGGCCAGGTTGTCGTACCGGCCGCCGGAGCAGATCGAGCCGAACCGCTCGTAGCCGCGCAGCTGGGTCTCGTAGACCGTGCCCGTGTAGTAGTCCAGGCCGCGCGCGATGCGCAGGTCCGCCACGCAGAGTCCGGGCGAGTGCCCGGCCGCGGTCTCCACCACCCGGACCAGCTCGTCGACGCCCTCGTCAAGCAGCGGGTCGGTGACCCCGAGCGCGCGTACGGCGTCGGCGAACGAGGCGTCCGGCGCGGAGATCTCGGCCAACGCGAGGCACGCCTTGGCCTGCGCCTCGCTCGCCCCCGCGGTCTCGGCCAGTAACTCGACCACCTTCGCCGGGCCGATCTTGTCGAGCTTGTCGACGGTACGTAGCGCCGCCTCCGGGTCGGTCACCCCGATGCCCCGGAAGAAGCCCTCCCAGATCTTGCGGTTGTTGACCTGGATGGTCACCGGCGGGATGGGCAGGGCGCGCAGCGCGTCCCCGATGACCAGCGGCATCTCCGCCTCGTGGTGCGGGGCCAGGGTGTCCCGGTCGACGATGTCGATGTCGGCCTGGACGAACTCCCGGTAGCGGCCCTCCTGCGGCCGCTCCCCCCGCCACACCTTCTGGATCTGGTAGCGGCGGAACGGGAAGGTGAGCTTGCCGGCGTTCTCCAACACATAGCGGGCGAACGGCACGGTCAGGTCGAAGTGCAGCCCGAGCTGGTCGTCACCACCGGCGCCCTCGGCGTCGGCGTGCAGCCGCCGGATCACGTAGACCTCCTTGGAGGTCTCCCCCTTGCGCAGGAGCTGGTCCAGCGGCTCCACCGAGCGGGTCTCCAGCGGCGCGAACCCGTACAGCTCGAAGGTGTCGCGGATCTTGTCGAGCACGAACTGCTCGATCATCCGCTGACCGGGGGTCCACTCCGGGAACCCGGAGATGGGCGTGGGCTTGCTCATCGCGTACTCCTTGCGGTTCCGCGCCCGCGGCGCGGTGGTGTCGTGGGTCCGCGCGCGGCGCGGACGAATGATCTAGAAACCCCGGGTGGGCGCGGCCGGCGACGTGCCGGCCACCTCGACGAGGTACGGGTTGCTGGCGCGCTCGCGGCCGATGGTGGTGCTCGGGCCGTGGCCGGGCAGCACGACGGTGTCGTCGGCCAGCGGAAGGATCTTGTCGCGCAGGCTGGCGAGCATGGCCGGCATGCTGCCGCCGGGCAGGTCGGTGCGGCCGATCGAACCGGCGAAGAGGACGTCGCCGGAGAGGCAGATCTCGTCCGCCTCCCAGCCCGACCCGGCGCCGGGCAGCCGGAACAGCACCGACCCGCCGGTATGGCCCGGTGCGTGGTCGACGGCGATCTCCAGGCCGGCGAGCGTGAGGGTGGCGCCGTCGGTCAACTCGGCCACGTCCTCCGGCTCGCTGTAGCTCAGCCGGCCGCCGAAGAGCGACGTCAGGTCGGCCGAGAGGCCCTTGGCCGGGTCGGCGAGCATCTCCCGGTCGCCGGGGTGCACGTACGCGGTGATTCCGCGGGCGTCGCAGACCGGCGCCACCGAGAACGTGTGGTCCAGGTGGCCGTGGGTGAGCAGCACGGCGGCCGGATGCAGGCGGTGCTCGGCGAGCAGCGCGTCGAGCTGGTCGAGCACCCCGATGCCGGGGTCGACCACCACGCACTGCTCCCCCGGCGCGGTGGCGACCACGTAACAGTTGGTGCCGAAGGCGTCCGCGGGAAAGCCGGCCACGAGCACGGGCGCTGTCCTCTCCGTCGAGCTGTCGTCCTGCCCAGCAGCCTATCGGGCGGGCCGAGCGGGTTTGCCGCGTCCGTCCCGCACGTCCCGACCGGCACAGTGACAACTTCCGATAAGCGCTGCTCGGGGCGGGGTGGACCTCGTACACCACATTCCCAGTCACTAGCCGTACACTCTGGCGGGCGTGTGGCGCGGCACACGCGACGCCCGGACGGGCCGGGAGCGCCGGCCGCCGGTGACGATCAGGCGAAGAAAGGGGAGCACCTGTGGCTTCCAGCAGGGACCGGCAGCGCAAACTGGCGCGGGCCAAGCTCGACCGGCAGATGGCACGCCGAGCGGCCGCCACACGGCGTCGTCGGCAGATCCAGGCCGGTGTGGGCGCCTTCCTGGTCCTCGCGGTGATCGTGGCCGGCTCGGCCTGGGCGCTCGGTGCGTTCGACTCCGACCCGAAGCAGAACGCGGCGGCCGAGGACACCTGCCTCTGGACCCCGCAGGACGCGACGGCGAACACCAACCTCAAGGACGTCGGTACGCCGGAGACCAAGGGTCTGCCCACCGACGGCACCCGGCCGATGACCGTCACCACCAACCAGGGTGCGCCGATCACCGCCGAGCTGAACCTGACCAGCTCGCCGTGCGCCGCCGCGAGCATCGCCCACCTGTCGAGTCGGTCGTTCTACGACAACACCAAGTGCCACGAGATCACCACCGACGGTGCGCTGCGCTGCGGCGACCCGAGCGGCACCGGCCTGGGCGGGCCCACCTACTCGTTCTACGACGAGGACGTGCCGACCGCGCCGTCGCCCTCGGCCAGCCCCGCGCCCGGACAGCCGCCGACGTACCCCAAGGGCACCGTGGCGATGATCTCCAACCCGCCGGGCACCAACGGCAGCCAGTTCCTGATCTTCTTCAAGGACTTCACCACGGCGGACCCGAAGTACCCGGTGATCGGCAAGGTCACCGGCGGCCTGGACGTGGTGGAGAAGATCGGCGCCCAGCCGACCGTGGACAATGGGACCGGGGCGAAGGTCAAGCCCAAGACCGACGTGGTGATCCAGAGCCTCACGGTCGGCGAGCCGGTCACCGGCGCGGCACCGCCGCCGTCCGGCGCCCCGGCCACCAGCCCGAGCGCCGGCTGACCGGTCGCCCCAACCCACCTTAAGCGGCACCCCGCAGCAAACAGCCAGGAGGATCCAGGCGTGACGTCCACCAGAGAGCGGCAGCGCGCGGCGGCACGCGCCCGACTCGAGAAGGAGATGGCCGAGCGCTCGGCCAAGGCCCGCAAGCGCCGCCAGACGCAGGCGATCGTCGGCGCCGCCGCCGTGCTGGTGCTCGTGGTCGCCGGCACCGTCTGGCTGGCCACGACCCTCGGCGGCGACGACGACAAGGACAAGAACGCCGCGTCGGCGCCCGGGGCGTCCGAGTGCGTCTACAACGCGATGCCGGCCGACCAGCGGTCCCCGCAGATCAAGGACGTCGGGGTACCGAGCAACCAGCAGTCCGCCAGCGGTGTGCAGACCATGACGATCGACACCAACCTGGGCCCGATCACGGCCAAGGTCGACCGGTCGCAGGTGCCCTGCACCGCGGGGGCGTTCAGCCTCCTCGCCGAGAAGAAGTTCTTCGACAACACCAAGTGCCACCGCCTGGTGACCGAGGGCATCAAGGTGCTGCAGTGCGGTGACCCGAGCGCCACCGGCAAGGGTTGGCGCGACACCGACGGCACGGGTGGCCCGAGCTTCCGGCTGCCCGAGGAGAACCTGCCCACCGACAAGCGCCCGCCGTACCCGGAGGGTGTCATCGCGATGGCCAACTCCGGTCAGCCGGGCAGCACCGGCAGCCAGTTCTTCATCGTGTACGGGGACTCGCCGCTCGACCCGGCGTACACCGTGCTGGGCACCGTCACCGGTGGCATGGACATCGTCAAGGACGTGGCCAAGGCCGGCGACGACGGGGCGTTCGCCCAGCAGGCCGGTGGCGGCCACCCGAAGAAGGAGGTCGTCATCAAGACCCTCACGATGAGCGCGCCGCAGGGCTGACGCCCGCCAGGATGACGAAGCGCCCGCCGGCTGAGCCGGCGGGCGCTCTCGTGTGCGGGGTACGACGCGTCAGGCGCCGGAGGTGACCCGGTACGCGTCGAACACGCCGTCGACCTTGCGAACGGTGGCCAGCAGGTGGCCCAGGTGCTTCGGGTCGGCCATCTCGAAGCTGAACCGGCTCACCGCGACCCGGTCGCGGGTGGTGGTGACGGTCGCGGACAGGATGTTCACCCGCTCGTCGGAGAGCACCCGGGTGACGTCGGCGAGCAGCTTGTGCCGGTCCAGAGCCTCGACCTGGATCGCCACCAGGAACGTGGAGGCGGACGTGAGCTTCCAACTCACCTCGACCACCCGCTCGGCCTGCGCCCGCAGGTCCTCGGCGTTGGCGCAGTCGTCACGGTGCACGCTCACCCCACCGGAGCGGGTGACGAACCCGAACACCGAGTCCGGTGGCACCGGGGTGCAGCAACGCGCCAGCTTGATCCAGACGTCGCTGACGCCCCGGACCACCACGCCCGGGTCGCTGCTGCTTTGCCGGCTGCGCGGCGGCCGGGTGGCGACGGCGGTCTCGGCGATGTCCTCCGCCGCGCCCTCCTCGCCGCCGTACGCGGCCATCAGCTTCTGCACCACCGACTGCGCGGAGACCTGGCTGTCGCCGACCGCCGCGTAGAGCGAGGCCACGTCGGCGAGGTGCAGGTCCCGCGCGATCGACATCAGCGCGTCGGAGGTGAGCATCCGCTGCAACGGCATGCCCTGCTTGCGCATCGCCTTGACGATCGCGTCCTTGCCGGCCTCGATCGCCTCCTCGCGCCGCTCCTTGTTGAAGTACTGGCGGATCTTGGTGCGGGCACGCGGGCTCTTGACGAAGCCCAGCCAGTCCTGCGTGGGGCCGGCCGTCTCGGACTTCGACGTGAAGATCTCGATCACGTCGCCGTTGGACAGCGTCGACTCCAACGGCACGAGCTTGCCGTTGACCCGCGCGCCGATGCACTTGTGCCCGACCTCGGTGTGCACCGCGTACGCGAAGTCGACAGGCGTCGACCCGGTCGGCAGCGGGATGACGTCACCCTTGGGGGTGAAGACGTACACCTCCTGGCTGGACAGGTCGAAGCGCAACGCGTCCAGGAACTCGCTCGGGTCGGCCGCCTCGCGCTGCCAGTCCAGCAGCTGCCGCAGCCAGGTCATCTCGTCGATGTGCGCCGGCGGGCCGACCACCGGCGTGCCCTTGTGCTCCTTGTACTTCCAGTGCGCGGCGATGCCGAACTCGGCGGTGCGATGCATGGCGTACGTGCGGATCTGCATCTCCACCGGCTTGCCGGTGGGCCCGATGACCGTCGTGTGCAACGACTGGTACATGTTGAACTTGGGCATGGCGATGTAGTCCTTGAACCGGCCCGGCACCGGCTGCCAGTTGGCGTGGATGACCCCCAGCGCCGCGTAGCAGTCCCGCACCGTGTCGACCAGGATCCGCACACCGACCAGGTCGTAGATGTCGTTGAAGTCGCGACCCCGCACGATCATCTTCTGGTAGATCGAGTAGAGGTGCTTCGGTCGGCCGGTCGTCTCAGCCTTGATCTTGGCGGCCTTGAGGTCGGTGCCGACCTTCTGGGTGACCTGCCGCAGCAGCGACTCGCGCTGCGGCTGGTGCTCGCCGATCAGCCGGTTGATCTCCTCGAACCGCTTCGGGAACAGCGTGCCGAAGGCCAGATCCTCCAGCTCCCACTTGATCGTGTTCATACCGAGGCGGTGGGCCAGCGGCGCGAGGATCTCCAGGGTCTCCTTGGCCTTCTGCTCGCGCTTCGGCGCCGGCAGGAAGGACAGGGTACGCATGTTGTGCAGCCGGTCGGCCAGCTTGATCACCAGCACCCGCGGGTCCTTGGCCATCGCCACGACCATCTTGCGGATCGTCTCGGCCTTGGCCGCGTCGCCCAGCTTGACCTTGTCCAGCTTGGTGACGCCGTCGACCAGCAGGGCGACCTCGCCGCCGAAGTCGGCGCGCATCGCGTCGAGGGTGTACTCGGTGTCCTCGATCGTGTCGTGCAGCAGCGCGGCGACCAGCGTGGTCGTGTCCATCCCCAGGTTGCCCAGGATGGTAGCCACGGCGAGCGGGTGCGTGATGTACGGGTCGCCGGACTTGCGGTACTGGCCGGAGTGCCACCGCGCGGCCGTGTCGAAGGCGCGCTGGAGCAACCGCGCGTCGGCCTTCGGGTGGTTCTCCCGGTGGCTGGCGATGAGCGGTTCCAGCACCTCACTGACCTGCGAGGTCTGCCAGGGCGCGTTGAACCGGGCCAGGCGGGCGCGCACCCGTCGGCCGGTAGGCGCGTTGGAGAACCCGAAGCCGCCGCTGGGCGACGGGTCGACGTCCGTCGGGAACGGAACCACGACCCCGTCCGCGCCGGGCGACGCCTCGACGGCACTCGCCGTGACCTCGGTAGGAGCCGTCACGCTGTCGGCAGGAGCCCTGCCGGAGCCGTTGTCGGTGCCCGTCACCCGGGCCGGCGCGTCGCCGTTCCGGTCGGTCACCGAGCCGTCAGCGTCGCCTGTGGGGTGCACCGTGCCCTCCGCCGGAGGGACGACATCGTGGGACACCGGCCTCCTCACCGCTCGCCGGAAACACGCCGGCCGTGTGTCGGCCGGCCTGGTCTCGCGTCGCCGGACGGTGTACCGCCGGCGTCAGCAATGGGCAATGCTACCCGCACGGACGGTCCCCTGCCGCTCCGCCGGACGGTCGACGCCCGGGCGGCCGGCCCGACCGGGCCCCGGCTCCGCCGGTCGGCGCGGCCGGTCGGCACGCAGCGTGGGCGCACCGTCGTCCCGACGCCGGCGCGACAGGGATCAAACGGTCAACAGGGCATGCACCGGACGCGGCGTCAGTCGCTCCCGCGCGCCCAGGAAGGCAAGCTCCAACAGCACGGTGAAGCCCGTCACCGTACCGCCCGCGCGCTCGACCAGGTCCAGCGTCGCCTCGGCGGTACCCCCGGTGGCCAGCACGTCGTCGACGACAAGCACCCGATGGCCGGCGGTGAAGGCGTCCTCGTGCACCTCGAGCGTGGCCTCGCCGTATTCGAGGGCGTACGAGACCGAGTGCGCCGGGCGGGGCAACTTGCCGGCCTTACGCACCGGCACGACACCCACCCCGGCCGCGTACGCGACGGCCGCCGCGACGACGAACCCCCGCGCCTCGATGCCGACCACCACGTCGAACGCGTCCCGCCCGTGGTACGCGACGATCCCGTTGACAACCTCGCGGAACGCCTTCCCGTCGGCGAAAAGCGGCATCAGGTCCTTGAACAGGACACCGGGCTTGGGGAAGTCCGGCACGTCCAGCACCCGGCTGGCCACCAGTCGGGCGGCCTCCGGGCCGCTGTCCCCGCGCGGGGCGCTGCTGTGGGTCTCCGTCACGGCTGTTGCGTTCCCTTCCAACGACGACGGCGTCCGGCATGCTGCTCGCACAGCATGCCGGACGCCGTTCGGGCGTTTCCTCCCGGGTCAGCCCCGGGGGTGTTCAGCGCCGCTTGGCGCCACCGGGCCGGTTACCGCCGCCGCCGGGGCGACCGCCCCGCGCGCCGGTCGGCCGCTTGCCCGCCGGCCGCGAACCCACCTTCGGGGCCGCGCCGGCCAGCGCCGCCGAGTCCGGATCGATCACGTCGGCCGCGTCGCCGTCGACCGCCGTCGGCGTGACCTTGCCGGTGGCCTCACCACGGCCCAACGCACCCCGGCGGGCCTGCACCCGCTTGTTGTGCGCCTGGATACGCGGGTCGTAGTTCTTCAGCAGCGCCAGCAGCGGCGTCGCCACCAGGATGGAGGTCAGGAACGCCACCGCCATACCGACGAACAGCACCAGGCCGAGGTCCTTCAGGGTGCCCGCGCCGAGCAGGCCGGCACCGATGAAGAGCAGACCACCGACGGGCAGCAGGGCCACCACGGAGGTGTTCAGCGACCGCATGAGGCTCTGGTTGACGGCCAGGTTGGCCGCCTCGCCGTACGTCAGGTTGTTGTTAGCGGTGATGCCCCGGGTGTTCTCCTGCACCTTGTCGAAGACCACCACGACGTCGTAGAGCGCGAAGCCCAGGATCGTCAGGAAGCCGATGATCGTCGACGGGGTGACCTCGAAGCCGACCAACGAGTAGATGCCGGCGGTGAGGATCAGGTTCATGAACAGCGACGAGACGGCGGCGACCGCCATCCGCCACTCGAAGCGCAGAATCAGGTAGACCATCACCAGCGCGATGAAGATGATCAGACCCAGCACGGCCCGCTCGGTGACCTGGCTGCCCCACGCCTCGCTGACCTGGTTGCCGCTGATCTCGTTGACGTTGATGTTGAGGTCGTCGGCGATCTGGGCCTTGACCGCGTTCGCCTGCTCGACGGTGAGCTGCGGCGTCCGCAGCTCGTACGAGTCACCACCCGGGCCGCCGACCTTCTGCGTGGTGGCCACCTCGACGCCGGTGTTCTCGGCCGCGAGGGCCGAGTTGACCTCGCGCTCGGCGTCGTCCAGGGTGCCGACGCTGGCCGGGACCTGGAACGAGTTGCCGCCGGCGAACTCGATGCCGAGGCTGAAACCGCGGAGCGCGAAGCTGAGGATCGCGACCAGGATCAGGACACCGGCGACGCCGAACCACAGCTTGCGGCGACCGACGATGTTGAGACCGGCCTCACCGTTGTAGAGGCGGCTCGCCAAACCGTTTCGAGCCATCTCAGGCCTCCTTGGCGCGCGGGTTGCGGGGCTGAGTCTGCTGGCTGCGGGCCGGAAGCGCCCGGCCCAGGCCGCTGACCCGCGGGGACAGGAACGCCCGGGTCCGGGCGAACATCGTCATGATCGGGTGCCGGAAGAGGAAGACCACGACCAGGTCCAGCACCGTGGCCAGGCCGAGCGCGAACGCGAAGCCCTTGACCGTGCCGACCGAGACCACGTAGAGCACCACTGCGGAGAGCAGCGTGATCGCGTTGGCCGAGATGATGGTCCGGCGGGCGCGGATCCAGGCACGGGGCACGGCGCTGCGTGGGCTGCGCCCCTCTCTGATCTCGTCCTTGAGTCGTTCGAAGTAGATGACGAACGAGTCCGCCGCCACACCGAGCGAGACGATCATTCCGGCGATGCCGGCGAGGGTGAGCGTGAAGCCGATCTGCCGGCCGAGCACCACCAGCGCGCCGAAGACGAGCAGCGCGGAGAGGATGAGGCTCAGGAAGATGACCGAGCCGAGCAGCCGGTAGTAGAAGAACGCGTAGATGATGACCAGCAGCATGCCGATGCCGGCCGCGAGCAGACCGGCGCGCAGATGGCTGGCGCCCAGGGTCGCGGTGACGTTCTGCGCTTCCTGCTGCTCGAAGGTCACCGGCAGCGCGCCGTAACGGAGCTGGCTGGCGAGGGTGCTGGCGTCCTTCTGGGTGAACTGGCCGGTGATCTGCGAGTTGCCGGTGAGCACACCCTGGATCTCCGGGGAGGACACGATCTCGTTGTCCAGCACGACGGCGACCCGGCACTTGCCGTCCTGGCCGAGCGCGGTGGCGTCGCACGCCTGACCCTCGTTGTTGAACGCCTCGCGGGTCAGCGCCGTCCACTTGCCCTGGCCGTCGCCGGTGAAGTCGAGGCTGACCACCCAGGAGTTGGACTGGTCGAGCACCGCGTCGGCGTCGTCCACGTCGGTGCCCAGCACCTTGGCCTGGTCGAGCAGGTACTTCGACGCGCCGTCCTCACAGGACACGACCTGCTGCTTCGGGTCCGAGATCGACGCCGGGGGGCGCTTGTCGAGCTGCGCGCAACCGATCGTCGGCACGTTGAACTGCATCTGCGCCGGCAGCACGCCGACCTCTTGCGGGTTCAGCGTGCTGAACGGCTTGAGCTTGTCGCCCAGCGACGGGTCGGCGCTCAGGTCGGCGGGCGCCTGCAATCCGCTGGCGGCCTGCCAGGCGGCGGCCCCGACCTTCTGCTCGACGGCCTTGCGCTGCTCCTCGATGCTCGCCGGCACCGGCTCGGCGCTGGCGCCCGCCGAGGGCGCGGCACTCGCGGAGGCCGACGGGGTCGGCGTGGCGCTGGCGGACGGCGCGGGCGCCATCCCGCCCTGTCCACCGCTGGCCGACGGGCTCACCTTCGCTTCGCCGGTCGCCGACGGGGTCACCTTCGGCGCGGCGCTGCCCGACGGGGCGCCGGACGGCGGCGCGGCGCTCGCGCTCGGGGTCGGCGCGGCGGCCGGCGGCGCGGCGGCCGCCCCGCTGCCGTCGGCAGCCTTGAGCACCTTGCGGAAGCGCAGCTCGGCGGCGCTGCCCACGTCGGTGAGGTCCCGGTTCTCACCGGGCAGGGAGATGACGATGTTCCGGTTGCCCTCGGTGACCACCTCGGCCTCGGCCACGCCGAACGCGTTGACCCGGCTCTCGATGATCTGGCGGGCCTCCTCGAGGTTCTCCGCCGTCGGAGGCTTACCGTCGACGGAGTTGGTCGCCTCCAGCGTGACCCGGGTGCCGCCGATCAGGTCCAGGCCGAGCCGTGGCTCCAGCCGGTCCTTGAAGCTGCCGCTGGCACCGCCCGCGAAGAACACCAGAAGGTAGAGGACGACGAAGATGAGCCCGAGCACGGCGAGTTGCCGGCCGGGGCGCATCTGTCCCTGAGGTGGTGCCACGGTTGTCCTGTCTCCCTGTACGGTCGCGCCGCTGCGCTCGGCGGCGGCGGCGAGTGTCGGGCCGGGGGTCCCGGCCAACGATCTGACCTGGGTCGGCGGGGTTGCCGACACAGTGGCCGGACACGCCGGCACGGGGACGCCGACGGCCACGGGAACGTGCCGACGCCCGGCGTCGACCCAACTATCCAGTTTTCACGTCACGTCCGCTGCCCCGTCGGGCGCGGCGTCCCGGGGAGTCGGTCGGCCGGCCGTACCGCCGGAACCGCAGACCCCCGCGGGAAGGTCAGTCCTTGACGGTGTCCGCGTCCTCGGTGACCGGCTCGCTCGGCAGCTCGGCGCGGGTGACCACCCGGGCGATCGCCGGCCGGGCGTACCGGGTCTGAACGCCCGGAGCGATCTCGAGCAGGACCGCGTCGTCTTCGACGCCGGTGACCGTGCCGTAGAGCCCGCCGATGGTGACGACCTCGTCGCCCGGACCGAGCCCCGACTGCATGGACTCGGCTTCGCGACGACGCTTCTGCTGGGGACGGATCATCATGAAGTACATGACGCCGAAGAGCAGAGCGATCATCAGGATCGGCGTGAAGCCGCCGGCCCCACCACCCGCTGCAAGGTATTGCACGGTTACTGCCTTCCGATTGGCCTCCTGGCCGGCACGGGGGGTGCCGGAGCGGAGGCGGATTCTCACGTCCTGTACAGACCGCGGCGAAGTCTAATCCCTGCACCTGAGAACACCGAATGCGGCACAGATCACGTTCACATTACGGCTGATCGGTATCCACGGAGAACAGATCGGGTGCTGGCGGGACATCCGCCCCAAATGTACCATTCGGGGGAGTACGCCCCAGATGCAGCCAGGCGGCCTCCGTGGCCACCCGCCCCCGGGGCGTACGCGCCAACAGGCCGGCACGCACCAGGAACGGCTCGCAGACCTCCTCGACCGTGTCCGGCTGCTCCCCCACCGCCACGGCGAGGGTGGACAACCCGACCGGGCCACCCCGGAACGAGTCCACCAGGGCGGTCAGCACCGCCCGGTCCAACCGGTCCAGGCCGAGCGCGTCGACGTCGTACACCGTCAGGGCCTTGCGGGCGGTGCCGAGGGTGACCACACCGTCGGCGCGGACCTCCGCGTAGTCACGGACCCGGCGCAACAACCGGTTGGCGATCCGGGGCGTGCCCCGGGAGCGGCCGGCGATCTCGGCCGCGCCGTCCGGGGTGATCGGCACCCCGAGGATGCGCGCCGAACGGTGCAGCAGCGTCTCCAGATCCGCCGGGGCGTAGAAGTCGAGGTGCGCGACGAAGCCGAACCGGTCCCGCATGGGCCCGGTCAGCAGACCCGAGCGGGTGGTCGCGCCGACCAGGGTGAACGGCTCGACGTCCAGCGGGATCGCGGTCGCGCCCGGCCCCTTGCCGACCACCACGTCGACCCGGAAGTCCTCCATCGCGCTGTAGAGCAGCTCCTCCGCCGGTCGGGCGATCCGGTGGATCTCGTCGATGAAGAGTACGTCGCCCTCGGCGAGGCTGGTCAGGATCGCCGCCAGGTCACCCGACCGTTCGATCGCCGGACCGCTGGTCACCCGGATGCCCGCGCCCAGCTCGGCGGCGACGATGTTGGCGAGGCTCGTCTTGCCCAACCCGGGTGGCCCGGAGAGCAGGATGTGGTCCGGCGGCGACCCCCGCCGCATGGCGCCCTGCAACAGCAGGTCGAGCTGGTCCCGCACCCGGTCCTGGGCGATGAACTCCGCGAGCCGCCGAGGCCGTACGGTCGCCTCCGCGTCCCGCTCGGCATCGCTGACGTACGCGGAGACGAGCCCGTCGGTCTCGCTCATCGGGTCCGGCCCAGCAGCCGGATGGCCTGCTTGAGCAGGACCGGCACGGGCGGGGTGGGTCCGTCGATCGTCTCCGCCACGGCGGCCACCGCCTGGTCCGCCTGCCCGGCCGTCCAGCCCAGCCCGACAAGCGCCTGCCGGACCTGGTCGGGCCACGCGCCACCGGTCACGCCACCGGCCCCGTCGGCGCCGATCGAGACCGGGCCGATCCGGTCGCGCAACTCCAGCACCAGGCGCTCGGCGCCCTTCTTGCCGATGCCGGGCACCCGGGTCAGCGCGGCGGTGTCGGCGTTGGCGATGGCCTTGCGCACGGCGTCCGGCGTGTGCACGGCCAGCACGGCCTGGGCCAGCCGCGGGCCGACCCCGCTGGCGGTCTGCAACAGCTCGAACAGCGCCCTGGCATCGTCGTCGGCGAACCCGTACAGGGTCAGCGAATCCTCCCGGACCACCAGGCTGGTCGCCAGCCGCGCCGGCTGCCCCACCCGCAGCTCGGCGAGCGTCCCGGGAGCGCAGTGCACGGCCAGGCCGACCCCGCCGACCTCGATCACGGCCAGATCCGGACCCGTCGCGGTCACCGTGCCGCGCACGCTGGCGATCATCGTGCTCCTCCTCGTCGTGCCCGGTCGGCCGCGGCGGCCAGCTTGGAACGGGTGCCGCCGCGCCACACGTGACAGATGGCCAGGGCGAGCGCGTCGGCGGCGTCCGCCGGTTTCGGCGGCTCGGCCAACCGCAGCAGCCGGGTCACCATCGCGGTCATCTGCGCCTTGTCGGCCTGACCGGAACCGGTCACCGCCGCCTTCACCTCGCTCGGGGTGTACGTCTGCACCGGCAACCCGGCCCGCGCCCCGGCCAGCACCGCGATGCCACTGGCCTGGGCGGTGCCCATCACCGTACGGACGTTGTGCTGACTGAACACCCGCTCGACGGCGACACTCTCCGGTTCGTGCTTGGCCACCAACTCGGTCAGCGACCGGTCCAGGTGCAAGAGCCGCAACGCCAGGTCGTCGGCCGGATCGGTGTAGACCACGTAGTAGGCGACCAGCGTGCAGGGCCGGCCGGGCACGCCCTCGACGACGCCCACCCCACAGCGCGTCAACCCCGGGTCGACCCCCAGCACCCGCACGCCGCCCCCTCCCCCAGTACGTGTGTTCGACACCCTAACCCCCACCCTCCCCACCGCCCCCACGGGACACGCCCCGCGCCCCGCGCCCCGCGCCCAAGATCCTCACAACATCGGGGATGTTGCTGCCTCAGCCGCGCTGGAGACAGCAACATCCCCGAGCTAGTTGCATCCTGTTTGTGCTGGTGGGTGGGTGTTGACGTGGTGGTGTGGGGTGTTTTCGTGCTGGCCGAGGGCTTGT
>NZ_JBEXUR010000036.1:0-14548 GCF_040614415.1 Micromonospora sp. NPDC005979
AGGGTGGGTGCGACGGTGCCGCTGTTCATGGTGTTCTGGCTGGCCGAGCCCATCTCGGACCAGTTGGTGAACAGGCCGAAGTTCATCGAGCCCCACCGGGTGCCGAAGTCATGAGTCGTCGCGTAGACGAGCTGACGTCCGTTGTAGGGCGCCACGGTGAAGTCCTTGAGTGACACCCAGCCCGACTTCGGCTGCGCCAAGGCGCCGGTGGACGACCACCGGTACGACGACGGCAGGTTGCACGTGGTCGGCGGCGGGGTCGTCGGTGGCGGGGTGGTGGGTGGCGGGGTGGTGGGCGGCGGGGTCGTCGGCGGCGGAGTGGTCGGTGGCGGGGTGGTGGGCGGCGGGGTGGTGGGTGTCGTGCCGCCGTTGCAGGTCACCCCGTTGAGGGCGAAGCTCGTCGGTGCCGGGTTGCTGCCCGTCCAGGAGCCGTTGAACCCGAACGACGCCGTGCCGTTGGTCGCGATCGAACCGTTGTAGCTCACGTTCCGCGCGGTCACCGCCGCCCCGCTCTGCGTCAGGGTGGTGTTCCACGACTGCGTGATCGTCTGCCCGGCGCTGTACGACCACGTCAGCGTCCAACTGCTCACGGGATCGCCGAGGTTCGTGATCGTGACGTTGGCGCCGAAGCCACCCGGCCAGTCGGACGACACGGCGTAGTTCACCGAGCATCCCGCTGCGGCAGCGCCGGCCGGCAGCGCCACGGCAACCGTCGCCGACGCCAGTAACGCGACACCGGCCGAGACGACCCCGAGATTGGTCGGTCTGAATATGGTCATCGAGCACCCTCCTGACGGGACGGCGGCCTCCACATTCGTGGGAGTCATTGTTAGGTGAGCGTTAACAGCCGCTTCGAGTATGTTACGGGAGCGCTCCCAAACCATCAACCTCGATGTCTCGCCGACACGTGAACGACCTCATCACCCCGCTGACCAGGGCTTAAGCAGGTGGCTACGGTTGCCGGCCGGGCAGGGTGCGGGCACCGGCCGCTGCGGGCCGGGTGGCCGACAGTGCGAATGATGGGGTGCCGCCGCTGTTATCGATAACATTGGCCGTCACGCCACTTCGTACTCCAGCATGAGGACGCCGGTGCTGGTCGGCGTGCAGCCGGCGAGCCGCAGCGGGCGCGGCCGCTCCGACTCCGGAAACAGACGCTTGCCCGAACCGAGCAGGAGCGGGTGCAGGAACAGGCGGTACCCGTCGACCAGGTCGTTGGCGATCAGCTCCCGTACGAGGACCCCGCTGCCCAGCACGGCGACGACACCGTCGCCCCGGGACTTCAGGTCCTCGACCGCCGGAGCGAGGTCTCCGTCCAGACGCCGGGCATTCGACCAGGTGAGCCCGGTCAGGGTGCGGGTGGCGACGTACTTCGGCGTCGCGTTGAGGTGTGCGGCCATCGGGTTGACGTCCGGCTGGCTCGGCCAGTAGCCGACCATCTTCTCGTACGTCCTGCGACCGAAGAGGTATGCCGTGGTGGACCGGAGCCCCTCCACCGCCGCGGTCGTCTGGGTCTCGTCGAAGTACGGCGCTGCCCAACCACCGTGCTCGAACCCGCCCGCACGGTCCTCGTCGGGAGAGCCCAACCCCTGCATGACCCCGTCGAGCGTCACGAACTCGACCACCACCAACCTGCGCATGACCACACCCTCCGATGAGGGCGGGCGGCCCGTCGCCTGCCCGCTCCCCTCTACACGAACGAGGCGTGGCCGGATCGACAACCGGTCGCGGCGAACACAGCGGGAGGTCAGAGCCAGACGACGATGCCGGTCAGGCCGTTGAGCACGGCGGCCACGCCCGCCCGGATGGCGGCGGCGCAGCGCTCGGCCGTGAACGAGCCCGCGTCGTACGTCGAGGACATGCCGAGCCCCTCACCGCGGAACGACGCGCCCTCCCAGTCGACGGCGGTGACGTTGTGGGTGGGCTCGGCCAACTCGGCGCCCACGACGAGGAACCTCTTGTCCAGGTGGTTCGGTGTGACCAGGGCCAGCGGGTCGATCAGGTCGTTGCCCGCGGTGACGATGAGGTCGGCGTTCATTCCGATCGCCTTGCTGATGCCCGCGACGGCCTCGTGCGGGTCGTCGACGACGACCGTGCGCAGGTCGAGGTGCTCGTCGTCGGCCCAACTCCGTACCGCCGCCACGAGGGCCTTGGTAGGCGCGTCCGCGCCGGCGGTCAGCAGCACCACCCGATAGTCCTTCGACGGGTGCACGTCGGCCCACGATCCGGGCTTCGGCGTGATGGTCGCCTCCGGCGCGGGCGTCGCGGCGGTGTCGACGAAGCCCGGGCCGAGCGTGCCGACCGCGCTCGGTGTGGGGTGGGGTTGGGACCAGTCGTCGCCGGAGCCGCAGCCGGCGAGGAGTAGGGCGGTCGTGGCCAGCAGGGCGACGGCCCGAAGCGGGGGGCGCAAGGTGATCGTCCTTCTCCGATGACTGAGGCAGGTGCGGGTACGACTCGTATTCCTATCCCAGATCCGGCAGCCCGCGATCCGCGAGCGGCCGCTGCGGATATTTGTTCGCCATCGGTTCGTCGGCGGGCGGGTTCTTGTTCACCCGCGACGTGCAGCGTGCACTGGCCAACCGAGGGGAACCGCATGCTGGGGCATATCCGCCGTACCGTCGTCGTCGCCGTTGTCGCATTCGCGGCGACGGTGCTTCCGTTTTTCAGCGGTGGAGCGGCGTTCGCGCACGGCTTTTCGTCGACCGTGTACGCGAAAATCTTCGCCGGAGACGAGGGTCACATCCGCGCCGAACTGGGCCTCGAATACGACCTTCTCGTGGTGTCGGCCGCCGACTCCGGCGACGATGATCCACTCTTTCGGGTCGGAACCGCCGCCTTCGAGGCGGGTGACCCGGACGCTCAGGCCGCCGCGCTGAAGGCCCACGCTCCGACGGTCCTGCGCTACGTCGCCGACCGCCTCTCGGTGACCGCCCGTGGCGCGGCCTGTCGGCCCACCCAGGTGGGTGACGCCACGGTCAGCGTTCGGGACGGTGTGCCGTACGCGAACCTGCTGCTCGACTGGACCTGTCCCGAGCGGGTCGCCGAGCACGAGGTGCGCAGTGGTCTCTTCCCGGACGACGAGGCGTACGTCAAGGGCACCAAGACGATCGTCACCTACGAGATCGACGGCCGGTCGGGCAGTGCCGCGCTCGACGCCGCCAACCCGTCCTTCTCGACAGCTCAGACCGCCTACCAGCGGTTCGGCGAGTTCTTCCTGCTGGGGGCCGAGCACCTGCTGTCCGGCATCGATCACATCCTGTTCCTGTTGGCGCTGATCGCCGGGTCGCGGCGTCTGCGGGAGATCGTGCTCGCCGCCACCAGCTTCACCCTGGCGCACTCGGTGACGTTCCTGCTCGCCGCCCTCGGCCTGGTCGACGTGCCGGCGAGGATCGTGGAGCCGGTCATCGCGCTGTCCATCGCCGTCGTGGCCGGCTGGCACCTGTGGGGGATCTGGCGGCGTGGTGACCACGCGACGGATCTGGAGACGACCGGACGCGGTCACCTCGCCCTGGACCGCCGGGGGTGGATCCGCCTCGGTGTCGTCTTCTGCTTCGGCCTCGTGCACGGGCTGGGCTTCGCGGGCGCACTCGGCATCGACGAGGCGTGGTCCTGGACGCTGCTGTGGTCGCTGCTGGTGTTCAACGTGGGTATCGAAGTTGTCCAGTTGGCGATTATCGCCGCCGTCTTCCCGCTGTTGTTCGTGCTGCGGCGCCGTGCGCCGAAAGCGGGCCTGTGGGCGACCGGTGTGGTTTCCGCAGGGGTGTCCACCATGGGCCTGATCTGGTTTTTTCAACGAGTTACCGGCTCGTGAGTACGGCTAACCAGTTCGTGAAGTGCAGCCGCCCGCAAGATCACGTTAATGATCGGTTCACCGGCCGACGAGAGCTTTGGATTCGCTCCCCGCGCTCGCGGCGGAACAATCCATTTCTCTATTCGAAAAGGGAACAATGTCGATGACATTGAGCACCTCGACACGGGCCGCCGGGCTCGTGCGGCGGCGCGTTGTCGCCGGGGTCGTGGCCGGATTCCTGGGAGTGGGCGTGGCCCTCGGCAGCGGTGTGCTGACCGCCGCCAACGCTGCCGACCCCACCACGGTGTCCGGCATCGTCCTCGGCGTCGGCGCCAACGAGACCCAGCGCATCGTGTCCTGGTACTCCTCGGCCGACACCGCCCAGAAGATCCAGCTCGCCCCGACCGCCGAGATCGTCAACGGCGAGTTCCCGGCCAGCGCGATCAGCTTCGACGCGGTCGGCGCCGCGAACACCTCCACGACCGGTTACAACCGTCACGCCACGATCAGCAACCTGCGGGAGAACACGGCGTACTCGTACCGGGTCGGCGCGGAGGGAAGCTGGTCGCCCACGTACGCCTTCAAGACGCGGGACTTCGAGGGCGACTTCGACTTCCTGTTCTTCGGCGACCCGCAGATCGGCGCCTCCGGCGACGTCGCGCGGGACCAGGCCGGTTGGGCCGAGACCCTGAAGGTCGCCACCGCGGCGAACCCGAACACCGAGTTGCTGGTCTCCGGCGGCGACCACGTCGAGTCCGCGAACGATGAGGCCCAGTGGAGCGCGTACCTCTCCCCGGACCAGCTCCGGCAGTACCCGACGGCCGCCACCATCGGTAACCACGATGTCGGCGGCAAGTCCTGGGAGCAGCACCACTTCACCCCGAACACTGACCGCTCGGCCCAGTACTACAACGGGGACCAGTCGACCCGCTCCGGCGGTGACTTCTGGTACATCTACAAGGACGTGCTGTTCATCGACCTGAACAGCAACAGCTACGTCAACCCGGCCGACGGTTCGCTCGGCGGCGACGCGGCGCACGTCGCGTACGTCTCGGACATCGTGAAGAAGCACGGCTCCGAGGCGAAGTGGAAGGTGCTGGTCTACCACCACTCCATCTACTCGGCGGCGAGCCACTCCACCGACGCGGACAACAAGAACCGCCGCAAGGACTTCACGACCGCGTTCTCCGATCTCGGCATCGACATGGTGCTGCAGGGTCACGACCACGTGTACACCCGCAGCTACTCGATCAAGAACGGTCAGAAGGAGAACCCGGCTGAGAAGCCGGGGGCCGCCGACGTGTTCCCCGGCCCGGGTGGCGTCCTCTACGTGACGGCGAACTCGGCCTCCGGCTCGAAGTACTACGACATCAAGAAGCCGGACGGCTCCGGCACCGGTGTCGAGGGACTCGGCCCGGACCCGCTGAACCCGAGCAACTACTGGTTCAACTCGGTGGAGAACCAGGAGCACGTCCGCAGCTACGTCAAGGTCGGGGTCAAGGCCGACAAGCTGGTGCTCCAGAACGTTCGCAGCGGCACCTGCGCGGCCCCGAACGCGGCCGTCGAGAAGGGTCTGTCCTGCAGCAACACCGCCGAGGGGCAGCCGGTCGGCTCGATCGTCGACAGCACCACGATCCACCCGTACCACGGTGACGGTCAGGCCATCCAGGTCAACGTGCCCAACCCGGCGCCGGGTGAGTTCGGCTGGACCATCGACGGCTACAACGGCCTGGTCGACCTGGGCACCGCCCAGGAGCGCGACGGCACCTACTTCGAGGCGACCGGCAAGATCAACCCGATCCTCGTGTCGGACAGCCGTCGTTCGCTCGCCCCGTGGTCGATCTCGGCCAGCGTCGGCGACTTCTCCGACGCCGACAAGACGTTCTCCGGCTCGTACCTGGGCTGGACCCCGTACGTCCTCGACGCCGGCGCGGGCGCGGCGGCCGGCGCTCCGGTCCTGTCGTCCCTCGACGACCAGGGCAAGGGCCTCTCGGTCTCCAGCGGTCTGGGCGCGGCCGTGCAGGGTCACCCGCGCGGCGGGGCCAAGCTCGGTGCCGACCTGGACCTGAAGATCCCGGACAGCATCGCGAAGGGCAGCTACCGCACCACCCTCACGATCACTGCCCTGAGCAGCTGATCGAGCCTGTTCCACCGGGCGGGGTAGGCACCTTTCGGGGCCTACCCCGCCGCCGGTTCACCCACCACCAAGATCACTTCGAGGACCTGAGATGCGACCGTCCGTAACGCGCTGGAAGACACTTCTTCGTACGACCGTGCTGTCCCTGCTCGCCGCCGTCGCGGCGGTCGGCGTCGGCGGCGGCCCCGCCCTCGCGGCGGACGGCAACGTCGCCTGGACGGTCCGGACGGCCTCCAACAGCTACGGCGAAGCCCGGTCCAGCTACAGCTACAACGTCAACCCCGGCGGAACCGTCGAGGACGCCATGGTGGTGGCCAACCGCGGCCCGGCGCCCCTGACCCTGGCCGTGTACGCCGCCGACGGCTTCACCACCGACGCGGGGCAGCTCGACCTGCTGACCAGGGACAAGAAGTCGGTGGCGGTCGGCGCCTGGGTCAAGCCGAGCGCCGGCAGCGTCGTGATCCAACCCGGGAAGACCGCCCAGGTGCCCTTCACGATCGCCGTTCCGACCAACGCCACGCCCGGCGACCACGTCGGCGGCATCCTGACCACGCTGACCCAGACCGACCAGGCCGAGGGCATCAACGTGGACCGTCGCCTCGGCATCCGGATCACATTGCGGGTGGGCGGCGAGCTGAAGCCGACCCTCGCGGTCGAGAACTTCCACGTCAGGTACGACGGATCGGCCAACCCGATCGGCAAGGGCGACGCGACCGTCTCCTACACGATCCACAACACCGGTAACGCCGCCCTCTCCGCCAAGCAGTCGGTGTCGGTGTCGGGGCCGTTCGGCGTCCTGCGCGCGCGGGCCGGTGACATCGCCGCGCCGCCGCAACTGCTACCGGGCGAGAGCTGGGACGTCACGGTGCCGGTGCACGGTGTCGCGCCCGCCGTCCGGCTCGCGGCGACCGCCACCGTCACCCCGCTGCTCACCGACGCGTCGGGCTCCACCACCCCGCTCAAGCCCATCGAGGCGACGGCACACGGCTGGGCCCTGCCGTGGACGCTGGTGTTGGCGCTCGTCGTGCTGATCGCCGCCGCCGTCGGCGCGTACCTGTACCGCCGCCGCGCCCGGTCGCGGCGCAAGGCCCGCGAGGATGCCCGGGTGCGCGACGCCGTCGAGCAGGCACTCCGTGGCCCGCAGCCACAGACGTCCTGAGTCCTTGACGAGCGGGCGTCGCCCTTGTGGGTGAACGGCGGCTGGCATCCGGTCGGACCCGGCCGCAAGCCGGCATGCTGCGACGGTGACGCCGGCCCGGAGAGGAAGCCCCCATGGTTGACGCGGATGTGCCAGAGCTGATGCAGGCCGCGGTCCTCGACGAGTTCGGCGGGCCGGAGGTGATCACCCTGCGCAAGCTCCCCGTGCCCGAGGTCGCCGCCGACGAGGTGCTGATCAGGGTCCTGAGCGCCGGCGTCGGGGTGTGGGACGCGTACGAGCGGCAGGGCCTGTTCGTGCCGGAGGGCTCGTCCCTCCCGATCGTCCCGGGCTCCGACGGCGCGGGGACCATCGCCGCAGCCGGCGACCGGGTGACCGGCCTCGCGGTCGGCGACCAGGTCTACGTCTCCGCCACCACCCGGCCCAAGGGCGGCTTCTACGCCGAGTACGCGGTCGTCAAGGCCGAGTACGTCGCGAAGCTGCCCGCCGGCGTACCCGCCGAGCACACCGGCGCGATGTCCACCGACGCGCTGACCGCGCTGGCCGGGCTGGACACCCTCACCCTGCCGGGCGGCGCCTGGCTGCTGATCTTCGGTGCGAGCGGCGGTCAGGGGCACCTGGCCGTGCAGTTGGCCAAGCGGCAGGGCCTCAACGTGATCGCGGTGGCCTCCGGCGCGGACGGCGTGGCGCTGGTGACCCGGCTCGGCGCCGACGTGTCCCTGGACGGCCACGGCGACCTCGCCCAGGTGCTCACGACGATCCGCGACGCGGCCCCGGAGGGAGTGGCCGGCATCCTGGCGATGGCCGGCGGGGAGACGCTGGACCGGCTGACCGAGACGCTGTCCGACGGCGGAGTCGTGGCGTACGCCCACGGGGTGCGGCCGGAGCCGAGTGAGCGCCCCGGGATGACGGTTCGCGCGTACGACGGCGTGTCCAACCCGGGGCAGTTGCGGCGTCTCAACGAACTCGTCGAGGCCGGCCCGTTCGTGGTGCACGTGGCCGAGAAGTTCCCGTTGGGCAAGGTGCGGGAGGCGCACCAGCGCCTCACGACGTCGTACTCCGGCAAGCTCCTGCTGACGATCGCCTGACGGTCAGGCGGCGCGCTGCTGCGGCACGCGTACCGACGCCATGCCGGCCGCCGTCGCGGCCTGGATGCCCAGGTCGGTGTCCTCGAAGACCAGGCAGGACTCCGGGGGTACGCCGAGCTGCCGGGCCGCGAGCAGGAACGCCTCCGGGTCGGGCTTGGCCCGCGTGTAGTCCTCGGCGCACACCAGCACGTCGAACCGGTCCAGCAGGTCGAGCGCCTCCAGGGACGCGGTGACCGCGGCCCGCGTGCTGCCGGAGACGACGGCGAACGGCACCCGCCGGTGCGCCTCGTGGATGTGCGCCACCACCTCGGGAATGGCGCCGACCTGCGGCAACAGCTCCTGGTAGATGCGCTCGCGGTTCTCCACGACGGTCGCCACCGGCATCGCCAGGCCGTGGCGCTCGTTCAATGCGACGATGATGTCGGCGGTCGGCCGGCCACCCCAGGCGTAGAAGAGGTCCTCCGGGAACTCGCAGCCCCACTCGTCGAGCGCTCGCTGCCAGGCCACGTAGTGCAGCGGCATCGAGTCGACGATGGTGCCGTCGCAGTCGAACAGGTACGCGGCGAACTCACCGGGCGGCAGAGGCAGAGTCACCGGGGAAGGGTACAGCGGCCGTGCTCAGTCATCTGTGACGGATGCCAGGCGGCGGCGCAGGTGCGCCCGTTCCGGCTCGGTGCCGACCAGCGCCAGGGCGTCCCGGTACGCCGCTGCGGCCTCGTCGAGACGGCCGAGTCGGCGCAGCAGGTCCGCCCTGGTCGCCGGATAGAGGTGGTAACCCCGCAGACGCGGGTCGTCGGCCAAGCCGTCCAGCAGGGCGAGCCCCGCATCCGGCCCGTCCCGCATGGCCACGGCGGCGGCCCGGTTGAGCGCCACGACCGGCGAGGGCACCATGCCGAGCAGCACGTCGTAGAGCGCCACTACCTGCGGCCAGTCGGTGCCGGCCACGTCCGGGGCCTCGTCGTGCAGAGCGGCGATGGCTGCCTGCACCCCGTACGGCCCGGGCGCCGGCCCGGTCAACGCGACCAGCACCAGCGCCCGCCCCTCGTCGATCATCGAGTGGTCCCACCGTGCGCGGTCCTGGTCGTCGAGGAGGACCACGGCGCCGTCGGGTCCGGTGCGTGCCGCACGTCGCGCGTGCACCAGGAGCAGCAACCCGAGCAGCCCGGCGACCTCCCGTTCGGCGGGCAGCAGCCGGCGCAGGATCCGGGCCAGCCGGATGGCCTCCTCGGCGAGGTCGGTCCGTTGGAGATCGGGGCCGGAACTGGCCGCGTACCCCTCGGTGAAGATCGAGTAGACGGCCTGGAGCACCGTGGGCAGACGCTCGGGAAGCTCGTCGACGCCGGGCACCCGGAACGGGATGCGGGCATCGCGGATCTTGCGCTTGGCCCGAACGAGTCGCTGGGCCATGGTCGCGTGCGGCACCAGGAAGGCCCGAGCGACCTCCGCCGTGGTGAGCCCGGCGAGGAAGCGTAGTGTGAGCGCCCCGCGATCCTGCGCGGGCAGGGCCGGGTGGGCGCAGGTGAAGAAGAGTGCCAACCGGTCGTCGGGCAGGTCCGGGTCGGCGTCGGCGGGCGGCGCGGGGTCGGACCGCTCGGCCTCCGCCCTGAGTACGGCCAGCCGGGTGGCCAGCACCCGGTCCCGGCGCAACCGGTCGACCGCGCGACGGCGGGCCGTGGTGAGCAGCCAGGCGCCGGGCCGGCTCGGGACACCGTCGACGGGCCAGTGCACCAGCGCCGCCTCGATCGCCTCGGAAGCCACCTCCTCGGCCAGGTCGAGGTCGCCGAAGCGGTGCACCAGCGAGGCGAGCAGCCGACCGTGCTCCTCCCGGAACACCGCCTCGACCGACCCGGCTGCGGCCTCCGGTTCCACCACGGTCAGACCCCGACCTCGATCTCGGCGACCGGGCGCACCTGCACCGACCCGTTACCGGTAGCGCCGGGACTACGAGCCGCCCAGTCCAGTGCGACATCGAGATTCGGCACGTCGATGATGTCGTAGCCGCCGAGCACCTCGCGGGTCTCGGCGAACGGCCCGTCGGTGATCGTGCGTTCGCCGTCCGGGCCGACCTGCACCGTGGTGCAGGTGGTCAGGTCCTGCAACGGATGCCCGGAGACCCAGATCCCCGCGTCCTTCATCTCCTGGTCGTAGCGAATCCAGTCCTCGAAGGTGCACCCGTTGCCCACCTCGTCGTTCGCGGGGCTCATGAACAGCAACATGTACTTCACGTCCGGACTCCTCTCGGTGCGGCAGGGTCGCCGTACAGCATGACGACGAGCGACGGCCCGGGTTATCGACACGACGCCCGAACATTCTCCGAACCGTCAGGGACGGGTCGCCCGCGCCGGGTCGGCCCGTTCGTCTCGCCGGTCGAACCGCCGTTCGTTCCAGGTAACCGCGATCAGGAGGACGGTCAGCACGGCGAGCGCCGCCAACGGCGCGAGGGTACGACCGACCGGCAGCAGGGCCAGCGGCAGCAGCGCCGCGACGACCTGCGCCGGATGGACGGCACGTACGGTCAGCCGACGGAGCACCAGCCTGCTGAGCAGGTAGACGGTCACACCCCCGTAGAGGGCGCCGGCGGCTTCCCAGCCCAACGGGCCGGTGTCGGAGGGGTCCGCGGAGAGCCGGGCGATCACCTCCTCGATGCCGAGCGCGAAGTAGATGGCCCCGACGATCAGCGGGGTGTGCCCGATGCCGTACGCGTCGCCAGCCACGTCGGCCCGTCGGTCGGGCGGGACGTCGCTGACGGCCTCGCGCGCGGCGCCCGCCAGCCGATCGAAGTAGAGCCACCACAGGCAGACCGTGCTGACGAGGCCGAGCAGCGCGGCCGCCACCGCCGCACCGACCGGGGCCATCGTCCGTGGCCCCGCGCCAGCGGAGATCAGCGACTCGCCGAGGGCGATGATGAGCACCAGGCCGTACCGCTCGGTGAAGTGGTCCACGCTGCGCAGCTGCCACGGGTGGAAGGTGGACGCGAGTCGCGCGCCGCCGATGTCCACCAGCAGCGCGGCCGTCCAGAGCGCCGTCTGGGCGGTCCCGCCGAGCAGCGCCCCGCCGACCAGCGGAAACCATGCCAGCGCCACGGGCACGCTGAAGTAGCGCAGCGTCGGGCGCAGCGACGGGATCGTCACGCTCACCCAGGCGAGGATCACGAGCTGCACCGCCCGGACGACCACGTACGCGAGCGCGAGGGCCAGCGGCGCGTCGATGAGCCCCGGCCCCTGCCGCCACGCGTCCGGCAACACCAGGGCGGCCACGAAGATCGCCGCCATCGCGACCAGGGTCGCTCCGCGGACCAGGCCGAGGTCCGCGCGGACGAGGTTGCCCACCCAGGTGTACGGCCCCCACGAGTAGAGCAGCAGCAGGAGCAGGAGCAGTCCCTGGGCCAGGGTGAGCAGCGCGGTCGGCGGCTGCGCCATGAACGCGATGACCCGGGTGAGCGCGAAGACGAAGACCAGGTCGAAGAAGATCTCGAACATCGTCGTCCGGTGCGTGGCACCCACCACGACCGGACGAATCACCCTCATCCTGGCATTCTGCGCCCTCGGTGGGCCGTCTCGGGTCCCCCCGTCACAACGGGAAGACCCGAGACGTCCGCGTCAGGCCGGCGCGTCCGTTCGGCGCCGGCTCCGCTCGGCCCGCCGGCGCACCTGTTGGTACGTCCCGGTCAGCCCCATCGCCCGGCGTACCTCCGTCAGGGTCTGGCGTACCTCCTGCCGGGTGCGCTCGGTGCCCTCGACGATCAGCCGGTCGACGAGCCCCCGGTCGGCCTCGATCGCCGCCCGGCGCTCCCGGATCGGGGCCAGGAACGTCTCCAGCGCCTCGACCAGACGTTCCTTGACCTCCACGTCACCGACCTGCCCGGCCCGGTAACGCCGGGCCAGGTCGTCCACCTCCGCACGGTCCGGATTGAACACCTCGTGGTACGCGAAGACCGGGTTACCCTCCACCGTTCCCGGCACGTCCGCCCGTACCCGGTTCGGGTCGGTGTACATCCCGCGCACCTTGCGGCGCACCGTGGCCGTGTCGTCGGACAGCGCGATGGTGTTACCCCGGCTCTTGCTCATCTTGGCGACGCCGTCGGTGCCCACCAGGCTGGGGTTGTCGGCCGGAATCAGCTCGGGCACCGGGAAGACCGGCCCTTACAGGTGGTTGAACCGCCTGGCGATCTCCCGGGTCACCTCCACATGCGCGGCGTTGTCCCGGCCGACCGGGACCACCTCGCCCTTGACGCAGAGGATGTCCGCGGCCTGGAGCACCGGGTAACCCAGCAACCCGTACGGCATCTCCTCCTTGCCGGCGTCGCGGGCCATGTCCTTGAGCGACGGCACCCGTTCCAGTCGGGGCACGGTCACCAGGTTCTGCAGGAGGGTGTTCAGGTCGCCGACCTCGGGAATCGCCGACTGGAGGTAGAACGTGGCCCGCGCCGGATCGACGCCGGCGGCGAGGATGTCGGTCACCATCTCGCGGGCGTTGCCGGAGACCTGGTCGATGTCCTCCCGGCGGTTGCGGGTGGTGAGCATGTGCAGGTCCGCGATGATGAAGAAACTCTCGTACCGCTGGTGCAGCCGCACCCGGTTGGCGATGCTGCCGACGTAGTGGCCAAGGTGCAGGCGGCCGGTGGGCCGGTCGCCGGTGAGCATGCGTGCGACGGACATGGTGATGTGCCTTTCGTGCGGGTAGGTGGGTCACGCGTTGGGCGCGCGCCGAGCGGGGCGAACTCGCCCCCTCGGTCGGCGGAGGACAGGGCTCAGCGAGCCGTCCGCCATCGCGCGCCGGCGCGGTACCGCAGACCACCGGCACGAAGCAGGTCCAGAAGTTGCTCACGGCCGTCGCCGGAGCTGGTCAGGGACGCGGACACGACACGGTGCGGGAGACCGTCGACCACCTCGAGGGCCTCCGGCACGCAACTGCCCGTCCGGACCACCTGCTCAGATTACCCGCGGCGCTGCTGCGGGGGTGGCACGTGACGGTCCGCGTAGTACCTGCCGACGCGGTCCCGGTAAGCCGGATCGAACGACGCCGGGTCGAACGGCGGCGCGTCCTTGATCTCCTGCCGGGTCCGGTCGACGTGCACGACCCGGTCCAGGTGGTCGACCCGCTCCACCGTGCCCGCCGGCACCAGCACCTTCTGGCCGAGGATCCACGGTCCGGTGTCCACCACCAGGTGACCGGCATCCGCCTCGTCGCTCGCCTGGTCGATGGTGCCGACACGTCCGTCGCGGGCCTGCACGTGGTAGCCGACGAGGTCGATCGGGGTACCCGGACCGGGGGCGTTCGGCCCGTCGTGCCCGCCGTCCGGGTCCTTCGACGGGCCGGTCGAGGGCGTGGTCTGTGTGTATCCGCCGGCCAGCGCGGACGGATCGCGCCAGGCCCAGGGGTTGAAGATCGAGGGTTGCACGGGTCACCTCCCTGTCCTCCCACTCAATGCCCGGCCTGCGGATGCGGGAAACGAGGACCGGATCTCTGCCGGACGGGCGGTCAGCGTCGGAATCGGCGGTGCGCAGCTCCGCTGACATACTCGGCAGTCATGGTGCTGTCGCGCGGGTGGTCCGCCTTCCTGGTCGGGGTCGGGGTCTGGACCTGGGTGATCTGGCCGAGGTTCGCGGTCGCGATCTGGCAGGACCCGCGGTCGTGGGCGTCCGCAACGGTGGGCGACGGTGTGCCGACCAGTTTTCTGTGGGTGCACGCGCTTCTGATCGCCGCGTCGCTGGCCATCGGCACGACGGCCGGGGTGCTCGGCATCCGCGGCTGGCTGGTCGCTCGCCGAGGCGGAACGTCCTGAGCTGCGGAAACGCGTATCGGGCGCGAGTGTGACGCGGGACGCTACCCCCCGATTTGACGATCAAACCCACGGACGCGTAACTTTCTCTCTGCCAGCGCGGAACGGGGCAAACAGGGCGAAAGTCCTGCAGCCACGAACCGGGCCGGCAACCGGGCCAGCTAGGGGTTCGCTCCTAAAGGCGCGGTTCGGGCGGTGCTCATCTGATCTGCCGGGAGGCGGATTTGGTGCGGCGGAACCGACCGGGTAAGGTTCACGACCGGCAGGGCACCGGGCGCGACTGTGGGAGACCACAGCGGCCGGCCTGCCAAATCCGACGACCTGACGCAGCGGTTCGCTGCTGCGTGAGTGCGCCGGGACCAACCCGCACGAAGCATGACAGACCGGGACACACCGGTTTGACACGGCCGAGACGGTGAGGTAACGTAGTAAAAGTGCCCGACGCGAGAGCGGCGGGGACGCGGAACGAAAAGCCCCGAGACGGGACCCACTGGTTGGGCCTGCTGATCGGTGTGTGGTTGTTCTTTGAGAACTCAACAGGGTGCTTGTAAAGCCAGTGCCAATTATGATTTATACCCCGGACTGGCAGCCTGCTTTT
>NZ_JBEXUR010000037.1:0-12485 GCF_040614415.1 Micromonospora sp. NPDC005979
GGCCCTCCGGGAATGACCCCGGACCGCCGGTCGCTATACCCCGGTCCCGGCGCGGCGAGCCCCGCCTCCCGCGGGTCGTGAGGCCCCGGGAATGGCCCCGGACCGCCGGTCGTTGCATCCCGTCCCGGCGCGGCGAGCCCCGCCCCCCGCGGATCGTCAGCCCCCGGGAATGGCCCCGGCCGGCAGGCCGTTACACACGGACCGGCCGCCACGAGCAACCCGCCCGCAGGCGCCAAGCCCCCCGGGAATGGCCCCGCCCCCCGGGTCGTTACACACGGACCGGCCACCACGAGCCCCCCCGCTCGCAGGCCGCCCCCAAAGACTTTGAGCGCCCGGACGAGGTGCTGACACCCCCGTCACCTGATCCCCCGAACGGTGACGTGTGGGTGTTTCCTACCCCCGAAGGAGCAACCCTGATGAACACGATCATCCGCAAGAGCATGCTGTCCATCGCTGGCCTCGCGTTCACCGGTGGCGTCTTCGCCGGCCCCATCGCCGCCCACGCCAACCCGGTCGACGCCAAGCCCGCCACCGCCGTCGCGGTGCAGACCGCGGCGCCCAAGCCCCAGGGCGACCAGTCCCACATCACCCTCAACGACGAGCAGACCGCCAACGCCAAGGCCATCATCGCCGCCACCAAGAAGGCGGGTCTGCCCGAGCGGGCCGCGGTCATCTCCATCGCCACCAGCCTGCAGGAGTCCAAGCTTCAGAACCTGGGCCACCTCGGCGACGCCAACGACCACGACTCCCTCGGCCTGTTCCAGCAGCGCCCGACCTCCGGTTGGGGCACGCCCGAGCAGATCACCAACCCGGAGTACTCGACGACGGCGTTCCTCAAGGGCCTCAAGCAGGTCGACGGCTGGCAGGACATGCCGCTGACCGACGCCGCGCAGACCGTCCAGGTCTCGGCCTACCCCGACGCCTACGCGCAGTGGGAGCAGCAGGCCACCGACCTGGTCGGCCAGTACTGGAACAGCTAAGAACCACAGATGGCCGGCACCCGACAACGGGTGCCGGCCATCGCCGTACCCGTGGATGGCGTCAGTGGTGGTGGTTGCGGAAGATGTCGATCAACGCCGCCACCAGCGCCAGCGCGATGATGCCCGTGGCGAGCAGCAACGACTTCTCGAAAGCTCCCGTCCAGTCGCCGTGACTGTCGGCCAGCGAGGAGAAGAACATCGAGCCGACCGCGGCGATGCCGGCGGCGGCGCCGATCCGCTGGCCGGTCTGGAGCATGCCCGCTCCGCTGCCGGCCTGGGGGACCGGCACCTGGGCGAGGGTGAGCGTCTGGTTGGGGGCGATGACCAGGCCGCTGCCGATGCCGGCGACGAGCAGCGGACCGGCGGTGACCCAGGGCGCCGGGGCGTGCGGCGCGAGGTGCAGGGCGAACACCGTGGCGGCCAGCCCGATCACCACGGCGAGCAGGCCGATGGCGACCAGGGGGCGGCCGAACCGGTTGACGATGCGTCCTCCGAGAGCGGACGCGGCGGCGGATCCGAGCGCGAACGGCGTGATGGCGAGACCGGCGACGAGCGCGCTGTAGCCGAGCCCGTTCTGCAGGAACAGCGTGAAGATGAAGAAGATCGCGGTGAAGCCGCCGAAGTAGATGAGCGCGATGAGCGACCCGAGCGTGTACGACTGGAAGGTGAACAGGCGCAGGTCGAACAGCGGTTCGCGGTGTCGCGCGTACCACCGTTCCCACAGGCCGAAGGCGACCAGCACCGCGAGGCCGGCCGGGATGAGCGCCCACTTCCACGGCGTACGCCATTGCTGCTCCTGCACGAGGGGCAGCAGGATCAGCACCACGCCGATGCCGAGCAGCAGCACACCGACCGGGTCGAGTCGACGGCGGCCGGGTTGCCCGTCGGGCCGACCGGGTAGCAGCCGCCAACCCAGGATCACCGCGACGATGCCGACCGGCACGTTGACGAAGAAGACCCACCGCCAGCCGTGCTCCTCACCGCCGAGGGCGATGAGCAGGCCGCCGAGCAGTGGCCCGACGGCGGTGGAGATGCCGATGGTCGCGCCGAGCAACCCGAACGGGCGGGCCCGCTCCGGCCCCCGGAACAACTGCTGGATCAGGCCGATCACCTGTGGGTTGATGATGCCGGCGGCGGCGCCCTGGAGCAGCCGGGCGGCGACCAGCCAGGTGGGTGAGGTCGCCAGGCCGGCGAGCGCGCTGGTCAGGGTGAACAACGCGATACCGAAGACGAACGCGTTACGCCGACCTCGGAAGTCTCCGAAGCGGCCGGCCGGTACGAGCACCAGACCGAAGGTGAGCGCGTACCCCGAGAGGACCCACTGCAGGTCGCTCGGGGAGGCGTTCAGCGCGCGGTCGATGGACGGCACCGCGACGTTGACGATGCTCACGTCGAGCAGTGTCATGAACGCGGCGACCAGCCCGACGCCGACGGCCTGCCAGCGTCGGCGGTTCTCGGCCGCGTCGACCGGCTGCGGCTCGCGCGCCGCGTTCATCGTGCCCCCCGTTGACGGTCGATCATGCATTCCTGACCGCTACCCCGACCAGCGGGGGCGAACCGCCCAGGGTCACGCCATCTGACGTGCGCAGAACCGAGGGCCGAAGTCGAGGCCGGCCATCGGCGAGTCCTCGCGGTGCAGCAGACCCTTCTCGGTGAGCTGGTGCAGCGGGGCGTGCACCTGCTCCTCGGTCAGCCCGGACCCTTCGGCGATCAGGTCCGGATAGGGCACCTGGCCGCGTGCTTCGAGGGTGGTGACCGCCTCGTACACCCGCTGCTCGACCTCCGACAGCTCCATCCGCTGCATGATCTCCTCCTTCGCCCACCCGCCGGACGCGGACGGTTGCGCCGCATCGGTTACCCCCTGCCCGACCGAAGATGCCCACCCGTTCGGGCGGTGGAGGGTGAGTACGCCCTACGCTGCGATGGTGATCGTCTGGGATCTGGTCGTTGTCGGCGCAGGCCCCGCCGGGCTCTCCGCGGCACACGCCGCGGCCCGCGCGGGCGTTCGTACCCTGGTTGTCGAGCGGGCCACGCACCCGCGCTACAAGACCTGCGGGGGTGGCCTCATCGGCACCTCCCTGGCCGCCGTGCGGGAGCGGATCGAGGTACCGGCGCACGACCGGGTCGACCGGGTGACGTTCACCCGCGACGGCCGGCGGGAGTTCACCCGGCGTAACGCCAGCCCGGTGGTGACCATGGTGCGCCGGGAGGAGTTCGACGATCGCCTGCGCGCGGCGGCGGTCGCCGCCGGCGCGCAGCTGCGTGAGCAGGTCGCGGTCCGCGCCATCGAGCAGGACCCCGAGGGGGTACGCCTGCGACTGGCCGACGGTACGACCCTGGCGGCCCGCACGGTGATCGGCGCGGACGGCTCGTCGGGGGTGACCGCCCGGCACGTGGGGGTGCGCTACCGCCAGGTGGATCTGGGGCTGGAGCTGGAGATCCCGGTGCCGCCCGCCGAGCAGGAGCGTTGGAGTGGGCGGCTGTTGCTGGACTGGGGGGCGATGCCGGGCTCGTACGCCTGGGTGTTCCCGAAGGGCGACCGGTTGACGGTCGGCGTCATCGCGGGCCGGGGCGCGGGGGAGGGAACACGTGCCTACCTGCGGCAGTTCGTCGACCGGTTGGGTCTGACCGGGCTGCCGGCGGCGCACGATTCGGGTCACCTGACGCGTTGTCGCGAGGAGGACTCGCCGTTGCGCAACGGCCGGGTGCTCGTCGTGGGGGACGCGGCCGGGCTGTTGGAGCCGTGGAGCCGCGAGGGCATCAGCTTCGCCCTGCGCTCCGGCGAGCTGGCCGGGGCGGCGGTCGCCGCCGGGGATCTGGCCGGGTACGAGCGGGCGGTCGCCGAGCGACTGACGCCGGAGATGCGGGCGGGGTTCCGGTTGCTCGACCTGTTCACCCGGCGCCCGGAGGTGTTCCACGGGCTGTTGGCGACCCCGCCGGGCTGGCGGATGTTCGTGCGCTTCTGTCAGGGGCAGGCGAGCTTCGACGACATGCTGCGCCGCCGACCGATCCGCGCAGCCCTGGCGGTGCTGGATCGCCTCCCAACCCCCCGCCGCCCGCCCGCCGACGCCCCTTCCTGAGCGCAAACCACCCGCCGTCCCAGCCCGCGCCGCGCGCCCAGCCTGCGCCGATCTTGCGTTTTCTGTGGCGACATTCCACGCGAACCCGCACACCTCGCCAACTTAGTGCAAGATCGCCGAAGGACGTCGCTATAGGCCAGGATCCTAGGATGGTCTACGGGGTGTGACGGCGTCCACCCAACGTCGACCATCTGTCAGCCAACGGACCGATGCGTCGCGCACCCGCCGTTGGACAATGACGGGGGAGTAGGGGGTGTCGATGGCCGAGCAACCGTTCACCGACGACGAGTACGCGTTCCTGCGCCACATCCGGTTCGGGGAGTTGCCACCCGCGGTCCGTCCGGAGGACCAGGTCGCGCTGACCGAGACCGATCCCGGGCGGGACCGGCCGGAGAAGGCCGAGGACCCGGTCCGCTGGAACGTGCAGGGCTGAACATACGCGGACGGGCCGCGGGTGTCGTCACCCACGGCCCGCCGTCACGCCGCGGTCAGAAGACCGGCACACCCTCGCGGACGAGACGCCAGTTGGGCTGGAAGAAGTCGTCCGGGTTGATGGTCCCCTTGGCCTGCGCCCAGTCGATGAGCAGCTGGCGGATCTCCTGCTGCGCGTTGTAGACCTGGGTCTTCACGATGCCGGGGAAGTTGCCGCCGCCGCTGCGCCGGTAGTTGTTCACCGCCACCACGAACTGCGCGTCGTCCGCGACCGGAGTGTCGGTGCCGGGCAGCACCAGTCGGGTGATGCGCTGGCCGACCGGCTTGGAGATGTCGATGTCGTAGTCGAGGCCGGAGATCACGTCGTAGTTGTAGTCCGGCACGGCCGGGTCGCTGATCTGCTCCGGGTCGACCGGCGCGCCCGGCGCGAGGGTGCGGAAGAACTTCGCCGAATACTCCAGGTACGCGCGTACCTCGGCGCCGCTGAGCACGACGGCTTCGAGGGTGTTGTCGTACACGTACAGGCCGGCCACGTCGCGGATCTTGACGTCTCCGGCGGGGAAGACGGCGGTACGGCTGAACGGCGCCGCGATCGACAGCACCGGCAGGTCCGCGTACGCGGTACCGGTCAGTGCCGCGCCGACCACCTCGGTCTGTACGTGGTTGATGAAGTCGAGGATCGGAGTGTCCTTGTACCGGGACTCCGCCGCCGACAACTCCACGATGGACGTGGCGACCACCTGGTTGACGTACGCCACGGTCTTGGCGTGCTGGGCCCGGACGGCCGCGAGCACCTTCGGGTCCTCGACGACCGTGTTGGTGTTCAGCATGGTGGCGGCCTTCTTGGTGATCGTCCACCGGCCACGCTCACGGGTGAGGGTGAAGTCCATCCGGGTGAGCCGCTGGCCCCACTTCGAGGGCTCGGAGAGCAGCACCTGCGTGCCGGTCCGCTCGTTGGTGACGAACCGCTCGACGACCTCGTTGTGGGCGTGCCCGAAGAGGATCGCGTCGATTCCGGGCACCTGCTGGGCGATCAGCGCCACCGGGTTCTCGTTCGGCAGCTCGGGGCCGTAGCTGGAGGTGCCGCTGTCGCCGCCGTGGGCCGAGATCAGCACGATGTCCGCGCCGCGCGCCCGCATGATCGGCACCCACTTCGCGGCGGTCGCGATCATGTCGTCGAAGCGTAGTTTGCCCTCGACGTTGCCCCGGTCCCAGATGGCGACGCCCGGGTTGGTCAGGCCGAGGATGCCGACCCGCAGGGTCGGCGCGGCGAAGCCCAGGGAGACCTTCTTGATGACGTACGGCAGGAAGGCCGGCTTGCCGGTCCTGGCGTTGACCGCGTTGGCGGCGAGGGCGGGGAAGCCGAGTTGGCGGATCCACAGGTCCAGCAGCGGCAGGCCGTAGTTGAACTCGTGGTTGCCCAGGGTCACGGCGTCGTAGTCGATGACGTTCATCGCCCGGGCCATCGGGTGCTTTTCGCCGGTGGCCGTGATGGGCTCCTGCTTGGCGTAGTACGTCGCCAGGGGAGTGCCCTGGATGGTGTCGCCGGCGTCGAGCACGAGCGTGGCCTTGCCGCGCCGCTCGCGGCGGATCTGGTTGATGAGGGTGGCCAGCTTCGCGACGCCGACGTCGTTGTGCTTGCTGTCGTCGTACTCGGCGTCCCGGTAGTAGTCCCAGTTGTAGACGTTGCCGTGCGTGTCCGACGTGCCGAGCAGCGTGAGGTCCCAGGTGCGCGACCGGGCGGGCCCCGCCGCCTGGGCGGGGGCGGCGGCGATCAGCGGGGCGGTCGCCGCGGCGGCGGCGACCGCGAGCACCTGGCGACGCGACGGACCGGATCCAGAGGTCATGACGTGCCCTTCAGTGGGGGTTGACGCGCCTCGTGAGCGCCTCGCGCACCATAACGAGCGCCTGTCACTCCCGCCACGTCAGCCCCGGTTTCCGCAGCACAGCACCGGGTAGGGACCCGGGTGGCCGCCCGGCGTCAACGGGGCCAGGGGGCGAAGCGTCGGCGTACCCGGGCGACGTCGTCCGGGCTCAGGCCGTAGCGGCCGAAGCGGGTGTCGGACAGCCGGTCGAGGTAGCGCCCGGCGGCGCGGACGTCGTCCGGGTCGAGCGCGGGGTCGACCTGCCGGGCCAGCACCAGCAGCTGCGTCACGTCGTAGTGCTCGAGCGCCGCCGCGACGTCGATGAAGTCGCGGACCTCCCGCCGGTTGACCAGCGCGGCGATCTTGTTGGCGACCAGGTCGCGGACGTCCATCACCGGGCCGAGGTCCATCACCACCGGGCTCTGCTGTCGGTCGAGTCGGGCCAGGCTGAGGCGGATCTGCCGTCCGTCGCGGCTCACCACGAAGTCCTTCATGTCCCGGCCGTACCCGTCGAACAGGTCGGCGAGGTCGCTGTCCGGGTCGGCGTCGGTGACGATGAAGCCGGCGCGCTCCAGGGCCGCGCGTACCCCGGCGGAGGCCGCCGCGGCGGCGCCCTCGACGTCGGCGAAGAGGTCCACGTCCTCGGTCGGCCGGGCGACCAGGCCGTGCGCGGCCCAGGCCACCCCGCCGCCGAGCACGAACCGGTACGGCCCGGCGGCGGTCAACGCCACCCGGGCCACCTCCCGGTAGAAGTCGTGCAGGTGTGGTGCGATCACGCCGCGCGCAGGCCGCGGTGCCGGCTCTCCCAGGCCTGGCGGACGCCCCGGGGCAGGTTGAGCAGCCGCCACACCCGTCGCAGCGTGCGCCCGTTGATGAGGGTGCGCAGGTCGTCGGCGCTGGCCGTCTCGCGCAGCACGTTCTCGTACATCCAGAGCAACTGGTCGGGGTCGCCGAGGTCGAAGGTGCGCTCGGCGTTCCACATCAACCGCACCGGCAACTCCACCACCCCACGTGTGGGGCCGGCCAGCTCGGTGAGCGTCCGCACCACGACAGCCGGACGGCCCGGGCGGGCCAGGAAGACCACGCCGGTCGCGGGGGGCGAGACGGCCTGCATGGTGTCAGGGTAACGCCCACCGGTCCAGGTGTCGCCGAGGAGCGTCCGACGGGTCGGGTGATGAGTTCTCGGGTCCGCTGCCGTCACAGGTGTGATGGGCCACGACGAGACGGGAGCAGGACGTGACGGGTACGGGCACGCGAGGGAAAGAACACGGCGCTCTGGCCGAGGTCGACGAGACGACCTTCGCGGGGTTGGCGCAGCGGCACCGGCGGGAGTTGCACGTGCACTGTTACCGGATGCTCGGGTCGTTCGAGGACGCCGAGGACACTGTGCAGGAGACGTTCCTGCGGGCCTGGAGGCGGCGGGAGACGTTCGAGGGCCGGTCGACGGTGCGGGCCTGGCTGTACCGGATCGCCACGAACGCCTGCCTGGACCTGTTGGCCAGGTGCCGCCCGGAGCCGGCCCGGGGTGGTGAGGTGCGGTGGTTGCAGCCGTACCCGGACCGGTTGCTCGACGAGCTGCCGGCGGGCGACGCGGACGAGCCGGAGGCGGTCGCTGTCGCGCGGGAGACGATCGAGTTGGCGTACGTGGTGGCGGTGCAGCACCTCGCGCCGCGTCCCCGGGCCGTGTTGATCCTGCGGGACGTGCTCGGCTGGCCCGCGAAGGACGTCGCCGAGCTGCTCGGGGATTCGGTGAACTCGGTGAACAGCGCCCTGCAACGGGCCCGGGCGGGCATGCGCGAGCACCTGCCCGCCGAGCGGCAGGACTGGACCGGTGGCGACCAGGACGCCGGGACGCGCGAGCTGGTGCGGCACTTCACCGAGGCGAGCGTGGCCACGGACATCGGCCGGCTCACCACGATGCTGCGCGAGGACGTGCGCTGCTCGATGCCGCCCACGCCCGGCCTGCACGTGGGCCGGGACGCGGTGGTGGCCGACTGGATCGGGGACGGCTTCGACAGCATGACGGGCCTGCGGGGTGTGCCCACCTCGGTGAACCGGCAGCCCGCCGTCGCGTTCTACCACTGGCGGGAGGCGGAGGGCGCGTACCTGCCGTTGACCATCGACGTCCTGCGCGTCACCGGCGGGGTGATCACCGAGATCGTCATCTTCGATGACGAGCAGTTCCCGCGGCTGGGGTTGCCGGAGCGCCTGTCGGCGGGCGGTGCGCGGTGAGCGTCTCGGCCCCGACCTATCCCACCCACCGGCTCCTCGGGCTCGTCGGTGTCGGCCTGGTCGCCACCGTGGCGGCGATGGCCACGACGACTCTCGCCGCCGCGCTCGCCGGGGCCGCCGGGGTCGACTTCGAAATTCCCGAGGGTGGCGAGGTGATCCCGGTGGCCGGGTTCGCCGTGGTGACGGGTGTCTTCTCGGTGGTGGGCGTCGTTCTCGCCGTCGTACTCGGTCGGTTCAGCGCGCGTCCCGCCGACCGGTTCCTGTGGACGGCGGTGGTGCTGACCGCGATCTCGCTGGTCCCGCCGTTTCTCTGCGGGGCAGCGCCGGTGACCGTCGTGGCGCTGGTCGTGCTGCACCTCGTCGCCGCGGCGGTGATGGTCCCGGCGCTGACGTGGCGCCTGGGCCGACTGGACCGTATCCCCGACGGACGGACGCTCGATTAGCGAAGACTCCTCATCTGACCTATGTTCGGGAGGTCGCTCGCTCGCGCGCTCACGGGCAAGGAGGTGTCGGGGATGGGTCTACGGACCTTCATCGAGGGTTGGCCGGTGTATCGCCAGCTCACCGGCACGGACCCGTTGGGCCGGGGCGCCGCCGCGAAGTCGGCCCGATCCCGATCGCTGACGGCGCGTACCGAGACCGCCGATTCGGTGGCGCGGTCGGTGTGTCCGTACTGCGCGGTGGGGTGTGGTCAGCGGGTGTTCGTGGCGGACGGGCAGGTCACGCAGATCGAGGGTGACCCGGACAGTCCGATCTCGCGGGGCCGGTTGTGTCCCAAGGGGTCCGCGAGCAAGAGCCTGGTGACGAGCCCGCTGCGGCAGACGACGGTCCGCTACCGCCGGCCGTACTCCACGGAGTGGGAGGACCTCGACCTCGACACGGCCGTCGACATGATCGCCGATCGGATCCTCGCGGCCCGTGCGGACACCTGGGAGGACCGCGACGCCGAGGGCCGGCCGCTCAACCGGACGCTGGGGATCTCCAGCCTGGGTGGGGCGACGCTGGACAACGAGGAGAACTACCTCATCAAGAAGTTGTTCACGGCGATGGGGGCGTTGCAGATCGAGAACCAGGCGCGTATTTGACACTCCGCCACCGTCCCCGGTCTGGGGGCCAGCTTCGGTCGTGGCGGTGCGACGGACTTCCAGCAGGACATCGCCAACGCTGACGTCATCGTCATCCAGGGTTCCAACATGGCCGAAGCGCATCCGGTCGGGTTCCAGTGGGTGATGGAGGCCAAGCGTCGGGGCGCGAAGGTGTTCCACGTCGATCCCCGGTTCACCCGGACCAGCGCGGTGGCGGACGCGTACCTGCCGATCCGGGCGGGGACGGACATCGCGCTGCTGGGTGGGGTGATCCGCTACATCCTCGACAACGAGCTGGACTTCCGCGAGTACGTCCTCGCCTACACCAACGCGGCGACGATCGTCAGCGACCGGTTCAGCGACACCGAGGACGGCGACGGGTTCTTCTCCGGCTTCGATCCCGAGACCGGCAGCTACGTGCAGGACAGCTGGCAGTACGAGGGCCACGAGGACTCCTCGGGCAGTGGACACACCGCGAAGGAGCGGGACACCGCCGCCGGGTTGGAGCACGAGTCGCATGGTGCGCCGGTGGGTGGGCAGACCCAGCGGGACGAGACGTTGCGGCATCCGCGGTGCGTCTATCAGATCCTCAAGCGGCACTACGCCCGGTACACGCCTGAGATGGTGGAGCGGGTCTGCGGCATCCCGCAGGACAAGTTCCTGGAGTTGGCGCGGGCGTGGACGGAGAACTCGGGCCGGGAGCGTACCGGGATGCTGGTCTACTCGGTGGGGTGGACGCAGCACAGCGTGGGTGTGCAGTACATCCGCGCCGGGGCGATCATCCAGCTCCTGCTGGGCAACGTGGGCCGTCCGGGTGGCGGGGTCATGGCGTTGCGCGGGCACGCGAGCATCCAGGGCTCGACGGACATTCCGACCCTGTTCAACCTACTGCCGGGCTACCTGCCCATGCCCCACCACGCCGACCACCCCACCTTCGACGAGTGGGTGGACAGCATCCGGCACCCCGGGCAGAAGGGCTTCTGGGGCAACGCCCGGTCGTACGCGGCCAGCCTGCTCAAGGCGTACTGGGGGGACGCCGCGACGCCGGAGAACGACTTCGGCTACGGCTACCTGCCCCGGCTGACCGGCGACCACGGCACCTACCAGCAGGTGCTGAACATGATCGACGGGAAGACCAAGGGGTACTTCCTGCTCGGCCAGAACCCGGCCGTCGGGTCCGCGCACGGCCGGGCGCAACGCCTCGGCATGGCGAACCTCGACTGGCTGGTCGTGCGGGACCTGTTCATGATCGAGAGCGCGACGTTCTGGAAGAACGGCCCCGAGGTGGCCACCGGCGAGATCGTGCCCGAGGAGTGCCGCACCGAGGTCTTCTTCCTGCCCGCCGCGTCGCACGTGGAGAAGGAGGGCACCTTCACGCAGACGCAGCGGCTGTTGCAGTGGCGGGAAAAAGCCGTCGAGCCGCCGGGCGACGCCCGCTCCGAGCTGTGGTTCTTCTACCACCTGGGCCGCCGGCTGCGGGAGAAGCTGGCCGGCTCGTCGTTGCCGCGCGACCGGGCGTTGCTGGACCTCACCTGGGACTACCCCACGCACGGTCCGCACGCGGAGCCCAGCGCCGAGTCGGTGCTGCGCGAGATCAACGGGTACGACGTGACGACCGGCCAGCCGCTGTCCAGTTTCGCCGAGGCCCGCGACGACGGCTCCACGGCCGTCGGCTGCTGGATCTACACGGGCGTGTACGCCGACGGCGTCAACCAGGCCGCCCGCCGCAAGTCCCGGCACGAGCAGGACTGGGTGGCCGCCGAGTGGGGCTGGGCGTGGCCGGCGAACCGCCGCATCCTCTACAACCGCGCCTCCGCCGACCCGGACGGCCGCCCGTGGAGCGAACGCAAGCGCTACATCTGGTGGGACCCGGAAAAATCCGAGTGGACCGGCCACGACGTGCCGGACTTCGAGAAGACCAAGCCGCCGTCGTACCGGCCGCCGGCCGGCGCGTCCGGTCCGGAGGGGATCGCCGGTGACGACCCGTTCGTCATGCAGGGCGACGGCAAGGGCTGGCTGTACGCGCCCAGCGGTGTCCTGGACGGCCCGCTGCCCACCCACTACGAGCCGGTCGAGTCGCCGGTGCGCAACCCGCTCTACCGCCAACAGGCCAACCCGACCCGTAAGTCGTACGCGCACCCGGTCAACTCGGTGAACCCGAGCCCGCCGCAGGAGCACAGTCAGGTCTTCCCGTACATCTTCACGGTCAGCCGCCTCACCGAGCACCACACCGCCGGTGGGATGAGCCGGACGGTACGACCCCTCGCCGAGTTGCAGCCGGAGATGTTCGTCGAGGTGTCGCCGGAGTTGGCCGCCGAGACCGGGTTGGCGCACCTCGGGTGGGCGCACCTGGTCAGCGGTCGGGCGGTGATCGAGGCGAAGGTGCTGGTCACCGACCGGCTCACTCCGTTGCGGGTGGACGGTCGGGTCATCCACCAGGTGTGGCTGCCGTACCACTTCGGGTTCGAGGGTCTGGTGACCGGCGACTCGGCCAACGACCTGTTCGGCATCACCCTCGACCCCAACGTCCTCATCCAGGAGAGCAAGATCGGTACCTGCGACGTACGGCCCGGCCGCCGGCCCACCGGGCCTGCCCTGCTCGACCTGGTCGGCGAATACCAGCGGCGGGCCGGGATCACCCCGGGTGGGCACGCGCCGGCCGTCACCACCGACCAGGAGGGGAAGGACAGCGGTGATTCCTGACCCGAACAGCCTCTACGGGCCGCTCGATCCGGCGCCGGACGCGGGGTACGTGGACGCGCCGCAGCGGATGGGGTTCTTCACCGATACGAGTGTGTGTATCGGGTGTAA
>NZ_JBEXUR010000038.1:0-9646 GCF_040614415.1 Micromonospora sp. NPDC005979
CAACACGGGCGCAGCCAGTACCTGGACCGCCGCCACCAGCCCCGTCAACCCCCGCCCACCAGCACAAACAGGATGCAACTAGCTCCCTGAAGTTGTGAGGATCATGGACGCGAGGGCGCGGGGCGCGGGCGCAGCACGGGCGCGGGGCGCGGGCGCGGGGCGCGGGCGCGGGGCGCGGGCGCGGGGCGCGGGCGCGGGGCGCGGGCGCGGGCGCGAGGCGCGAGGCGCGGGGCGCGGGCGCAGCACGGGCGCGGGGCGCAGCACGGGCGCGGGGCGCATCGCCGGCCCGGCCCGGCGCGGTCGCCGGCACGCCGACTCCTAGGCTGGCCCCGTGATCATCGAGACCCAGGCGCTACACGACCGGGCCACGATCCTGGCCGCCGCGGGCGGGCACCCGTTCGTCCGGCACTCGCTCTCGCCGGGCACCCCGGCGCATGGCTGGCAACGCGACGGCGCCGTGCTGTGGTTGTTGCCACCCGAGCGCGGCTTCGGCGCCGACGCCGTGGGCCCGGCCGGGCCGGTACTGGACCTGTGCGCCACGCTGGTCGCCGAGGGCCTGCTCCGGCCGGAGAACCGGCTGCACCTGCCCCGATTCGACCCCGCCCTGGCGGTCGGGCGGGTGGCGGTGGCGCAGCACGTCGACTGGGACTTCCACTGGACCACCGTCGCGCCACCGGAGCAGCCCGACGAGCAGCGGGTCGTTCGGCTGACCGACGCCGACAGCCCGGCGCTGGAGGCGCTGGTCGACGAGGCGTTCCCGACCACCACCACGCGGCCGGGCGACCCTACGGTCGTCGACTGGTACGGCATCCGGTCCGGCGATCGGGTGGTGGCGTGCGGCGCGGACCGCAGCCGGGGAGACGTCGGCTTTCTGGCTGGCCTGACCGTCGCCCCCGACCAGCGGGGCCGAGGGCTGGGCGCGGCGCTGACCGCCGGGATGACCCGGGCGCTGCTGTCCCGGCACGACACCGTCGCGCTCGGCGTCTATCCGGACAATGTCGGGGCGGTGCGGCTCTACCGTCGCCTCGGCTTCACCGGAACCCTGCCCCGCACCTCGATCCGCCTGGGTGCCGAGCGCTAGGCCCCGTTTCCCAAGGGCGGTCGAGCCGGGGCGGAGGCCGTGCGGTGATCGAAGGCGCGGTGACGTCCGGATACGGTGTCATATCCGGACGCCACCGCAACGCCGCCGTGCGCGGTCCCGGCCGGCCGGCCAGTTCTGATGGCCCTTAACTCCGCTCGACCGGCACTGCCGCCACGGTCGGGTCCACGCCACCGCCCGTCGGGTCCGCGCCGCCACCGGCCGGGCCGGCGGGGTCCACGCCGCCGCGCGGGCCGGGCAGGCCGGGCGGATCCACAGCAGCGCCGGGGCCGGCCGGAGGCTGCCCACCGGCCGGGTCCGACACGGCCCGCCGGTCGGCCCGCCAGGCGGGCAGGTAGAGCGGGGCGGCGACGGCCAGCACGACCGCGCCGACCACCATCGCCGTACCCACGCTGGTGCTGGCCGCGAGCGCGGTCAGCACGACTCCGCCGAGCGCGGCGGCCGGCTGCCCCATCATCGAGTTCAGGGAGAGCACGCTGGTGCGGTACGGGCCGTCGACCTGGCGGTGCAGCAGGCCACTGTGCAGCGGGTTCGACGCGCCGTGCACGGCGTAGCAGGCCAGGTAGGCGACGAGCACCCCGATCGGGCCGGCGAACAGGCCCATCCCGACCACCGTGACGCCCTGCAGGATGCGCAGCAGGGCCGCGCCCGGCGCCGCCCCGGGCCAGCGCAGCAGCAGCGGGGTCAGCGCCGCGCCGGCGGCGTTGGCGATCCAGGCGGCGGAGCTGGCCGGCCCCAGCAGCGCGGCGGCCCGTTCCGGGTCGCCGACCACCTCGGCGAGCCGGACCGGTAGCAGCGATTCGAAGGTGATCATGCCGAAGCCCCAGAACAGCTCCACCGCGACCAACGCGAGAAGTACCCGGGATCGGCGCAGCAGGCCGACCGCCTGGCCGATCATGCGGGGGGCCTGCGTCACCGACGCGCGCACCGCCGTCAGACCGGTGGCCGGACGCTCCTCGACCAGCAGGACCAGCAACGCGCCGAGTGCCACCGCCTGCGCGAGGAGCGCGGCCAGCACCGGCACGGTGAGGGCGCTGACCGGGCCGAGCGGCCCGAGCGCGACGAGTCCGCCACTGAGCAGGGCCCCGCCGCCGATGGCGATGCCGACGACGGTGCCGGCGTACCCGAGGCCCTTCTCGTACTCGGCCCGCGGGTCGGCGGCCAGGGTGGCGTCGACGTACCAGGACTCCAGGGGGCCGCTGTCGAGCGCCCGGTAGACGCCCTGCAGGGCCCAGACCAGGAAGAACAGCGCGAAAGAGTCAGCCACCGCGAACACCGCGAGGGAGGCGAGGTTGAGCACCCCGGCGGCGAGCAGGATCGGCTTGCGCCCGAGGGCGTCGGCGAAGCCACCGGTGGGTAGTTCCAGCGCGAGCACCAGCAGCCCCTGCGCGGTGGTGACCAGACCGATCTGCGGCAGCGACAGGCCGCGCTCCTGCATCAGCAGGATCATCACCGGGATCAGCAGGCCCGTGGGCAGCCAGCGCAGGCCGTACAGCGTGAGGTAACGACGCCGGACCTGGCGTACGGTGAGCGCGCTCACGACGCCACCTCCATTCGCGACTGCGGGGCTCGCAAACCCGGCTCACTCCTCGCGCTCACGACGCCACCTCCATTCGCGACTGCGGGGCTCGCAAACCCGGCTCACTCCTCGCGCTCATCGGGGACCGTCCAGCAGCGGATAGGCGGCCAGGAAGACCTGCACCGGCCGGGCCTGCGGGTCGGCGGGCTCGGCCGGGTCGACCGACTCGGCCTCCCGGTGGTACCGCTCCAGCACCTGCCACACCTCCGCCTTGAGCGCCTCCAGCCGCTCGGGCGGGACCGTCAGGAAGATGTCGCCCATGCCGAAGGCGTCCCGCCAGGCGGGCGACCACTCGTGCTGGTTGGCGAACCAGCGGTCGGCGTGTTCGACGAGGAGGCGCACCTGGTCGCCCTGGATCCACTCGATGGCGGCACGGGCGTCGGGGTCGTCGTCGAAGTCGCTCGGCTCCCAGCTCGTGACATCGTGCGCGGCCTGCCACCAGCGCTGCCGTCCGCTGCCCCGGTCGGGATCCTCGGTGACCAGCCCGACCTCGGCGAGTTGGCGCAGGTGATAGCTGGTCGCGCCGGTATTGGTGCCGAGCAGCTCGGCGAGGGTGGTGGCGGTGGCGGGCCCGTTCACCCGCAGGGCACCGACCAGTCGCATCCGCAGCGGGTGCGCGAGCACCCGGACCTGCCGCTTGTCGATCCGCACCTCCCGCGGAGTCGGCTGCGGGGACGCTTCGTCATTCACCATGACTGCACACTATCTCTGCACACTTCCTGTGCACAAGAGTTGTGCACAGGAAGTGTGCATGTCGTCAGGCCAGGAGTTCCCGTACCCCGCGCAGCCGCGTCCGCAGCAGACCGGCGGCGCGGGTCGAGTCGAGGCGTACGTCGCTCGGGCGCACCACGCCGACGGCGGCGGCCGTGGTGGTCTTCAGCCCTGTCGCGTCCAGCCCGAACCGCTCGGCGACCAGCAGGCCCAGCTCGGCCCGGCTGACGGCGTCCGCGCCCGCCACGTTGAGCAGACCGGCGTACGACGAGCCGACCAGCTCCAGCACGGCGTCGGCCAGGTCGGTGACGTCGACCGGGCACCGGACCTCATCGGTGAACAGCACGGCCCGGCCGGCGAGCGCGTCACGGCAGAGCTGGATCTGCTTGCTGCCCTCCCCCAGGATCAGCGAGGTACGCACCAGCGCCGCGCCGGGATCGATCGCGCGCACGGCGGTCTCGGCCGCCGCCTTCGCGGCCCCGTACGCGTTGACCGGGCTGGGCGGCTCGTCGTCGGCGTACGGCTGGGGCCGGCCGCCGTGCAGCGCGTCGCTGGACAGGTGCACCAGGCGCGCGCCCACCTCGGCGGCGGCGAGGGCCACGTGGGCGGCGCCGTCGGCGGTGACCGTCCAGTCGTCGTACCGGTAGGGGGTGGCGACCACGGCGTCCGGCCGCACCTCGGCGACCAGCGCGCGCACGGCGGCCCGGTCGGTGGCGTCCAGCCGACGTGCCGTGACACCCGGCACCGCGATCTCACCGGAGTGGAACGTCCCGACGACCGAAAGCCCCACGCGCACGCCTCGCCGACACACCTCCCGCCCGAGAAACCCACTACCCCCGACGACAAGCACCCGCATCCCGGCCCACTCCCCCACAGACGATCAAGAGGTTCGCGTCATCTCGCGGGGCGATGATGACGCAAACCTCTTGATCAACCAAACAGCGGGCGGGCTAGACCGGGTCGGCTACCGGGGCGGCCGGGCCGGCGGTGCCGGTGTGGACCGCAGGCGCGGGCTTGGGCTTGGCATCGATGCCGGCCTCGGCGCGCTGCTGGCCCGTGATCGGGGTGGGTGCGCCGGTCAGCGGGTCGAAACCGCCCCGGGTCTTCGGGAACGCGATGACCTCGCGGATGGAGTCCGCGCCGGCCAGCAGCATGCAGACCCGGTCCCAGCCGAACGCGATGCCGCCGTGCGGCGGGGCGCCGTACTTGAACGCCTCCAGCAGGAAGCCGAACTTGTCCTGCGCCTCCTCCGGCGTGATGCCGAGCAGGTCGAAAACCCGCTTCTGCACGTCACCCCGGTGGATACGGATCGACCCGCCGCCGATCTCGTTGCCGTTGCAGACGATGTCGTACGCGTACGCCAGGGCCCGGTCCGGCGCCTCCTCGAACCGGTCCACCCACTCCGCGTTCGGCGAGGTGAACGGGTGGTGCACGGCCGTCCAGCCACCCTCGTCTGTGCGCTCGAACATCGGCGCGTCGACCACCCAGCAGAACGCCCAGGCGCTCTCGTCGATCAGGCCGGAGCGCTTGGCGATCTCGATCCGCGCCGCGCCGAGCAGCTCCTGCGCCTCGCGGGTGGTCGTGCTCGCCGCGAAGAAGACCGCGTCGCCCGGCTTGGCGCCGACCGCGTCGGCGAGCCCGCCCAGGTGCTCGGCGGAGAGGTTCTTGGCCACCGGGCCGCGCGCCTCGCCGGTCTCGGCGTCCAGCACCACGTACGCCAGGCCCCGCGCGCCGCGCGCCTTGGCCCAGTCCTGCCAGCCGTCCAGCTCCTTGCGGGTCTGGCTCGCGCCGCCCGGCATCACGACCGCGCCCACGTAGCCACCCGCGTCGATCGCGCCGGCGAAGACCCGGAACTCGGTGCCGCGCAGGTAGTCGGTCAGCTCGGTCAGCTCGACGCCGTAGCGCAGGTCCGGCTTGTCCGAGCCGTACCGGGCCATCGCGTCGTGCCAGGTGATCCGCGGGATCGGTCGGGTGATCTCGTGCCCGGCCAGGTCCTTCCAGAGCGCCGTGACGATCGCCTCGCCGAGATCGATCACGTCGTCCTCGGTGACGAAGGACATCTCGATGTCGAGCTGGGTGAACTCCGGCTGCCGGTCGGCGCGGAAGTCCTCGTCGCGGTAGCAGCGGGCGATCTGGTAGTACCGCTCCATGCCGCCGACCATCAGCAGCTGCTTGAACAGCTGCGGCGACTGCGGCAGCGCGTACCAGCTGCCGGGCTGCAACCGCACCGGCACCAGGAAGTCCCGGGCGCCCTCCGGGGTCGACCGGGTCAGCGTCGGCGTCTCGATCTCCAGGAAGTCCCGCTCGTGCAGCACGCCCCGGGCGAGCTGGCTGGCGCGCGAGCGCAGCCGCAGCGCGTTCGCCGGGCCGCTGCGGCGCAGGTCCAGGTAGCGGTACTTGAGCCGAATGTCGTCACCGGCCTCGACCTGGTCGTCCACCGGCAGTGGCAGCGGCGCGGCCTCGGAGAGCACCTCCAGCGCGGCGGCGGTCACCTCGACCTCGCCGGTGGGCAGGTCGGGGTTCTCGTTGCCCTCGGGGCGGCGGGTCACCTCGCCGGTGACCTTCACGCAGAACTCGTTGCGCAGCGCGTGCGCGTCCTCCTCGCGGAACACCACCTGCACGACGCCGGAGCCGTCGCGCAGGTCGACGAAGATGACACCGCCGTGGTCGCGCCGGCGGGCCACCCACCCGGCGAGCGTCACCGTCGAGCCGGCGTCCGCGGCGCGCAGGCTTCCGGCATTGTGGGTACGGATCACGGCTGGCAACTCCTCATCGTGGAACAGTCCTCACCCCGCATTCTGTCAGGGGTGGCCGGCCCCGCTGGGGGGCACCCGTCAGCCCGGCCCGATTCGCTGGTGGACGAGCCGGCGAACCCCGGCGACGGGGCCCGATGCCGGTTAGCGTGGCCTGATGCGCGCCGTACCGAACTGGGGCGTCGCCACGGCGGTGGCCGCGCCGGTGCTGCTGGTGGGCGGCTGGACGGTCGCGGGCGCCCGGCAGCCCGCCGGGTACGACCCGATCCGGGACACCATCAGCGAACTGGCCGGGCGCGACGCAACCGACGCCTGGATCATGATCAGTGCCCTGGTGCTGCTCGGGTGCTGTTACCTGGCGACCGCCGCGGTGCTGCACGCGGCGGGCCTTCCGAGTCGCTTCCTGCTCGCCGCCGGCGGCGTGGCCACCATCGCGCTCGTCGCCTTTCCCCGGCCGACGGTCGGCGGCTCGCTCAGCCACGGCATCGTGGCGACCATCGCCGTCCTGGCGCTGGCGCTCTGGCCGGCCGGGTCGGCGCTGCGGCTGTCGCGTGGTCCGGACGCCGCGCATCCACGGACGCCGCAACCGCCCTGGGCGTTCCGGCGCGGCGTGGCGTTGAGCGCCACGCTGGTGCTGCTCGCCCTGTTCGGCTGGTTCGCGTTCGAGGTGACCGGCGGATCACGGACCGGCCTGGCCGAACGGGTGACAGCGGTGGGCGTCTCGATCTGGCCGTTGCTGGCGGTGTTGTCGGCCCGCCAGGCGCACCTGGCGTGGGCCGCCGCCGGTACCACGGCGCTCGGGCCGGCAGTGCCGACGACCGGTGTCGTACCCCCGGATTCGTTGCTGCCGACGGACGGGCCCGACCCGCTCGCGTGAGCCGACCCGGACGCGCGACGCGGGCCGCCGGAGTGCCCCGGCGGCCCGCGTGCGGTACGTCGATCAGAAGACGCTGACGCCGTAGACGCTGAGCGGCTCGGTGACCGGCTGGAAGAAGGTGGTACCGCCGGTGCGGCAGTTACCGCTGCCGCCGGAGGTGAGGCCGAGCGCGGTGCTACCGGAGAAGAGCGAGCCACCGCTGTCGCCACCCTCGGCGCAGACGTTGGTGCGGATCAGGCCGGAGACCGAGCCCTCGGCGTAGTTCACCGTGGCGTTGGTCGCCGTCACCGAGCCGCTACGCAGGCCGGTGGTGCTGCCGGAGCGCTGCACCGACTGGCCGACCGACGCGTTGCCGGCGCCGGTGATGTCCCGGTAGCTGCCGTTGTAGAGGTAGACGTTACCGGCGGCGTTCGCCGAGTTGCTGTGCCGCACGATGCCGTAGTCGTTGCCCGGGAAGCTGGTGCCGGTACGGGTGCCGAGCAGGCTGGTCTGGCTCGAGTTCGAGTACCAGTTGCTGCCGAGGTTGGTGCAGTGCCCGGCGGTCAGGAAGTAGTAGGTGCTGCCGCTGCGCACGTTGAAGCCCAGCGAGCAGCGGTAACCGCCGGTGTAGATGGCCTGGCCACCGGAGATCCGGGTGCTCAGCACGCCGGCCTCGGCCTCTACCCGCACCGCGCCGTTGGCACGCGCGGCGGCCGCCTTGACCCGCTCCAGCTTGGCGCCGGTGACGGTGCTGTCGACGGAGACGACCACCTGGTTGGTGATCGGGTCGCTCCACCAGGCGGTGCCCGGGATCTTCGCCGAACGCTCCAGTTCGGCGGTGGCCCGGTTGAGCTCGGCGGCGCCACGGGTGACGTACCGGACGCTCGCTCCGGCCTTGCTGACCGCGCTCGCGGCGGCCGCGTCGGTCACCGTGACGACGGTCTTGCCGCTGGCGTCGATGTACGAGCCGGCGGAGCGGTCGCCGAGCCGAGCGGAGAGGGCCGCGCCGGCGTCGGGCGAGGCGGCGGGGGCGGCCTGGGCGGGTGCGCCGATGAGCGAGCCGACGACCAGGGTTCCGCTCACGGCAACGGTCGCCGCAACGCGGAAGGAGGACCTCGTGGGTCGCATGTAACAAACCTCCTGGGCGGGGGAGACGGGTCTGGCCGGGGACGGCTGACCCGAGGGCAACCCGGCCGATCTGCGAAAACCGGCCGAGTGAACTGAAGTATTCACATACTTAAGATCATTAACAAGATCTGGTTTCGCCCGAATTCGTCGACCGACATCGATCACACCGCCGCAACACCACGGACACGCTCGGAGGCACCTGCCGTCACACCCCGACGATCGCCGGATCTCCTTCGGACACCCTCGCGCGACGGCGGCCGTTGGCGCCACAACGAGCGAACGCATGTGACGCCGACCCGCCACAGCGGGCGGGCGACGTCAGACCGTGCGGCGGCGCGCGCCGGGCCCGGGGCGGGGCAGTACGTCGCGGGCGTCCGCCACCGCGTGTCCGTCGGCGCAGCGCAACTCGGCGCGCACCTCGGCGCCGCAGTCGCGGTGCTCCACGCGCAACGGCGCGCCCTCGGCGTCGGCCAGGTACCTGTCGCCCCAACCGAGCACGGCGACGAGCACGGGCCAGAGGGCGAAGCCCATCTCCGTCAGCCGGTACTCGTGGCGCAGCCGGCTGCCGGGCTCCCGGTACGGCTCACGACGAAGGACGCCCCGCTCGACCAGCAGGGCCAGCCGGTTGGTGAGAACCTGCCTGGGGATCCCGGTACGGACCCGCATGTCGTCGAAGCGCCGTACGCCGCTGAACACCTCGCGCAGCACCACCATGGTCCACCGCTCGCCGAGGATCTCCATCGCGCGGGCGATGGTGCAGTTCTCCACCGACCAGTCCAGTGCCGCGGGCCTCATCCGACCAGGCTAGGTCTCATTGACAGACTCAGCAACATACTGCGAGGCTGCATCCATGACGCAGACTCAGGAGCCGGCGCGCAGCCGCACCTTCACCTGGTCGGACCCAGCGGCCAACGCGGCCCAGGTCGGTCAGCGCAGCGGCCTCGACATGCTTCGCGCGATGATCGCGGGGGAACTGGCCGCACCCCCGGTGATGCACCTGCTCGACATGGCCCGCATGGAGGCCGACGAGGGGCGCGTCGTCGTCGAGCTGACCCCCCAGGAGTTCCACTACAACCCGCTGGGCACCGTGCACGGCGGCGTCCTCTCGACACTGCTGGACACCGCCGCCGCCTGCGCCGTACACACCACGCTGCCCGCCGGGGTCGGCTACACCTCGCTGGACCTGAACGTGAAGTTCCTCCGGCCGGTCACCGTCGCGAGCGGCACGTTGAGCTGCGAGGGCACGGTCCTGCAACGCGGACGCCGCACCGCCCTGGCCGAAGCCCGCCTAACGGACGCGGCGGGCCGCCTGACAGCCCACGCCACCAGCACCTGCCTGATCCTCCCCCTCCCCTGACCCCATCCCTCGCCGTCGATCTTGCAGTTCCTGTCGCCGAAACGCGGGCTGTGCCCCGATTCGTGACAACAGAAAGTGCAAGACGCTTCTATGTCTGTGGTGATCGGTTCGGCTGGTTGCCGTTAGGTTCGGCGTCGATGATCGCTTGGGTGACTCATTGTCG
>NZ_JBEXUR010000039.1:0-1631 GCF_040614415.1 Micromonospora sp. NPDC005979
GAGCGTCCCTGATGAACCTCGTTGTGCTAACCACCCGAGCTGTTTGAGGTCTTCGGACTGATGACGGGGAGCGTGGGAACCTGACGGGTAGTAGTCAAGCGATGGGGTGACGCAGGAAGGTAGCTGAGCCCGGCCGGTGGTTGTGCCGGGGTAAGCGTGTAGGCCGTGTCGTAGGCAAATCCGCGACGCATGAGGGCTGAGACGTGATGCCGAGCCGATTCAGGTGAAGTCAGTGATCCTATGCTGCCGAGAAAAGCCTCTAGCGAGTTCTTAGCGGCCCGTACCCCAAACCGACACAGGTGGTCAGGTAGAGAATACCGAGGCGATCGGGCGAACTGTGGTTAAGGAACTCGGCAAATTGCCCCCGTAACTTAGGGAGAAGGGGGGCCGGAGACGTGAAGCCCCGCGCGGGTGGAGCGTTGTATGGCCGCAGAGAGCAGGGGGAAGCGACTGTTTACTAAAAACACAGGTCCATGCGAAGAAGTAATTCGATGTATATGGACTGACGCCTGCCCGGTGCTGGAACGTTAAGGGGACCTGTTAGCTCTTTCGGGGGCGAAGCGGAGAACTTAAGCGCCAGTAAACGGCGGTGGTAACTATAACCATCCTAAGGTAGCGAAATTCCTTGTCGGGTAAGTTCCGACCTGCACGAATGGCGTAACGACTTCCCCACTGTCTCAACCACAGGCCCGGCGAAATTGCAGTACGAGTAAAGATGCTCGTTACGCGCGGCAGGACGGAAAGACCCCGGGACCTTTACTATAGCTTGACATTGGTACTTGAGTTAGCTTGTGTAGGATAGGTGGGAGCCGGTGAAGTCCATACGCCAGTATGGGTGGAGGCAATCTTGAAATACCACTCTGGTTGATTTGGGTATCTAACTTCGGACCGTTATCCGGTTCAGGGACAGTGTCTGGTGGGTAGTTTAACTGGGGCGGTTGCCTCCTAAAGGGTAACGGAGGCGCCCAAAGGTTCCCTCAGCCTGGTTGGCAATCAGGTGTTGAGTGCAAGTACACAAGGGAGCTTGACTGTGAGACTGACAGGTCGAGCAGGGACGAAAGTCGGGACTAGTGATCCGGCACTTGCGAGTGGAAGCGGTGTCGCTCAACGGATAAAAGGTACCCCGGGGATAACAGGCTGATCTTCCCCAAGAGTCCATATCGACGGGATGGTTTGGCACCTCGATGTCGGCTCGTCGCATCCTGGGGCTGTAGCAGGTCCCAAGGGTTGGGCTGTTCGCCCATTAAAGCGGTACGCGAGCTGGGTTTAGAACGTCGTGAGACAGTTCGGTCCCTATCCGCCGTGCGCGTAGGATACTTGAGAAGGGCTGTCCCTAGTACGAGAGGACCGGGACGGACGAACCTCTGGTGTGCCAGTTGTCCCGCCAGGGGCACGGCTGGTTAGCTACGTTCGGAAGGGATAACCGCTGAAAGCATCTAAGCGGGAAGCCTGCTTCAAGATGAGGTATCCCACCCACCTTTGGTGGGGTAAGGCCCCCAGCTAGACGACTGGGTTGATAGGCCGGAAATGTAAGCCCGGTAACGGGTTCAGTTGACCGGTACTAATAGGCCGAGGACTTGACTACTAAGCTGCTACGCGTCCACTGTGCAACTCTGAACAAACACCCACCC
>NZ_JBEXUR010000041.1:0-1395 GCF_040614415.1 Micromonospora sp. NPDC005979
GCAAGACGCTTCTATGTCTGTGGTGATCGGTTCGGCTGGTTGCCGTTAGGTTCGGCGTCGATGATCGCTTGGGTGACTCATTGTCGATCCGGCCGCTTCGAGTGTGGGCGTGCCTTGTGCAAGACCTGTCCCCAGGTGGTCGTCGGCGCCGGCCCGGCCCACCTTGCTGGCCTGATCAGAAGCCTGCCCGTGCGAGCGCACGTGGCCCATCACAGATTTGCCGCCGAGGTGACTGCATCCCGAGCCGACGCCGACTGTCCCAGTCGTGCCTGGCAAAGGGAGCAACAACTGAGATGGCACAGATCGTAGAACGGGTCACGGATCGCTATGACGTGGTGGTGGGGGTCGATACCCACACCGACACGCACACCGCTGCCGTGCTCGACCGGCTCGGAGCAGTCGTGGCGCAGGTCAGCGTTTCTACCGACCCGGACGGGTTGAGTCGGCTGCTGGCGTTCGCCGCCGCACACACCCCCGCGCAGGGGCGCCGGTTGTGGGCGGTGGAGGGCACCCGGGCGCATGGTCAGGGGCTGTGCCGGCTGTTGACCGCCGCCGGTGAACCGGTCTGCGAGGCACCCAAACCCATCGCGGCAGCCCGCCGTCGGGGCGGCAAGTCCGACCAGCTGGACGCGGTCGCCGCCGCCCACGCGGTGCTGGCACTGTCCACCGACCGCATCGCGGCGCCCCGCAGCGACGGACCCCGCGAGGCGCTACGCCTGCTGCTGGTCTGCCGCCGCCACCACAGCGACACGCGCACCGCCACGGTCAACCTGATCAAAGCACTGATCCTGACCGCCGACGACGCCCTACGCCACGCCCTACAAGGGCTCAGCACCACCCACCAGATCGCCCGCCTGGCCGCCCTTGAGGTGCCCGAGAACACACACCTGCCCACCGAGGAACACACCCGCCGCCGCGAACTGGCCACCCTCGCCCGTCACATCCACACCCTCGACGCCGCACTAGCCGACAACCATCGACGCCTACGCGCCCTCGTCACCGACCTGTGCCCACCCCTGCTCGACCAACCCGGAATCGGACCCGTCACCGCAGCGATCGCCCTCACCACCTGGTCACACCCCGGCCGCGTCCGATCAGAAGCCGCCTGGGCCACCCTCGCCGGCACCGCCCCCATCCCCGTGGCCAGCGGCCGCACCGACCGACACCGCCTCAACCGCGGCGGCGACAGAACCCTCAACAGCGCCCTACACACCATCGCCCTGACCCGCCGCCGCATCCACCCCGAAACCCGCGACTACATCAACCGACGACGCGCCGAAGGCCGCACCACCAAAGAAATCAACCGCTGCCTCAAGCGCTACATCGCCCGACAGCTCTACCGCATCATCACCACCCACCACCGCACCGCCACTTGACAACCCCACTCACAGATCG
>NZ_JBEXUR010000042.1:0-1298 GCF_040614415.1 Micromonospora sp. NPDC005979
GGCGGTTTCAAGGGGTCGTTGCAACACGTTGGCTAGTCATTGACGGCTAGGAGCTTAGCGAGGCGCTCGGCTGGGGTGTCCCAGCCGAGCGTTTTGCGTGGGCGGCCGTTGAGTTCGGCGGCGACGGTGGCGAGGTGGTCGGGGTCGTGGACGGCCAGGTCGGTGCCTTTGGGGAAGTATTGGCGCAGCAGTCCGTTGGTGTTCTCGTTGGAGCCGCGTTGCCAGGGTGAGTGCGGGTCGCAGAAGTAGACCGGCATCTGCGCGGTCATGCTGAACTGGTGGTGCATCGCCATCTCGATGCCTTGGTCCCAGGTCAGAGACCGTTTCAGATGTTGCGGCAGGGTGGCCATGGCGGTGAGCAGGCCGTCGCGGACCCGATCGGCGCTGCGGCCGGCGCCCAGGTGCACGAGCAGGACGTAGCGGGTGGAGCGTTCGACAAGTGTGCCGATGGCGGAGCCGTTGTCCTTGCCGATGATCAGGTCGCCTTCCCAATGTCCGGGCACGGCACGGTCGTCGGCCTCGGCGGGCCGTTCGCTGATCATCGCCATCGGATGGGTGAAGCGGGGCTGGCGCTGGCCAGACTGACGGCGGGGACGTCGCACCGCGCGGCCGGTGCGCAGCGCGGCGGTCAGTTCTCGGCGCAGTTCGCCACGGCCCTGGACGTAGAGCGCCTGGTAGATCGTCTCGTGTGACACGTGCAGCTCGTTCCGCTCGGGAAAGTCACGGCGCAGCCGACGGCTGATCTGTTCCGGGCTGTGCTTGCGATCCAGCATGGCCTGGACGTGTTCCCGCAGCACCGGGCACGTGGCGATTTTGCCGATCTTCGGGCGAGGCCGCCTGCTGTCGGCGCGTTGCTGGGCTGCGTAGGGCCGGTAGTCACCGCTGTCCGGGTGCCGATTGCGGCGGATTTCCCGGCTGATCGTGCCCGGTGAACGCCGCAGCTCAGCGGCGATCGCCGCCTGCGAGGCACCCTCCCGCAGCCGATCAGCGATCACGATCCGCTCGGCCTGGGACAGATACCGGTCCGACACGGCCAAAGGCCGAGCAGCGGAAGGTACTCCCTGCTGCCCGGCCTTCGTCTGGCTCGTGCGGCCGTACCGCCAGCGGTGACCAGTCTTGCGATTGATCCCGACCAGCCGGCACGCTTCACTCGTACTCACACCCCGCGCCACAAGATCCAAATATGCCTGGCGCTCCGCGCGAAGCTTCTTCGGCCCCTGCGGCCGGCGATCCCCACGGATCTCGAACACTGCAACCCCTGATCAGGTCAGGCGTTGCAACGATCCCTAGAACCCAAG
>NZ_JBEXUR010000043.1:0-1154 GCF_040614415.1 Micromonospora sp. NPDC005979
GGGAGCTAGTTGCATCCTGTTTGTGCTGGTGGGCGGGGGTTGACGGGGCTGGTGGCGGCGGTCCAGGTACTGGCTGCGCCCGTGTTGATCTACGGCGTGATCATCTGCCGGGACCGGGGCCAGAGGTCGTGGGTGCGGTGCGGCGTGGCGTCGTCGGGCACGAGTGAACCCTCGGCGAGGATCTCAGGTCGTGACACACATCAATGCGCCCGCCGAGGGCCACGCACTGGTTTACCAAGTCCGGCTGCCGTTGTCGACCCAGACCCTCACCCTCGCCGTTGCGGCTGTGAGGATCCACCGCAAGAGCGTGAAGTCCCGATGGCGCAAGCTCCCCGACCTGAGCACCGCCCTGATCGTGCTGGCCGTCCTGCGTCACGGTGAACGACCCGCCGACCTGGCCACCGCCTACGGGGTGTCACACCACAGCGTTCGTCGCTGGGTCACACAAGTCGTCACCGTTCTGGCCCGGATGGCACCACGGCTGGACCGCGTCCTGGCCGCCCGCGCACGCATGCTCACCGACACCGACGACCCGATCGTGCTGCTCGACGGCACCTGCATCCCCGTGCACGCCCCGACCGGGCGGACCGAGAGACAACTCTGGTGCCCGAAACACAAAGCCCACCACCTACGCGTCATCACCCTGACCGACCACCACGGCCGACTGCTCTGGGTCTCCGCAGCACAACCCGCCCGACTCCACGAAGCCACCCACGCCAAACGCCTACGCCTACCCGCCCGGCTACGCCAACACGACCTCGCCGTGATCTGCGACCGCTTCCACACCCGCCTCGACGATCAACCCACCACCAACCCCAGCGTCATCGTCGGGCGCCGCGCCTGCCGCAACCACACCCTCACCCCCGCCGAGAAACGCACCAACGCGCTCATCGCCCGCGAACGCGTCACCAACGAACACGCCCACGCCCACCTCAAGAACTGGCGCATCCTGCACCGACTACGCCACGACTGGCGACGCGACGCCACCACCCTCGTGCGAGCCCTGCTCGTGCTCACCCACACCGAGATCGCCCGCTGAACCCATCCCGGCAAACGATCACACCAAAGATCAACAAGCCCTCGGCCAGCACGAAAACACCCCACACCACCACGTCAACACCCACCCACCAGCACAAACAGGATGCAACTAGCTC
>NZ_JBEXUR010000044.1:0-1131 GCF_040614415.1 Micromonospora sp. NPDC005979
GACGACGTCGTCGGTGCCGTCACCGTCGACGTCACCCGAGGCCATCCGATCGCCGACGTTCGCGAGATCGAAGGAACTCTCACCCTTGTAGTCGGCGGTGCGCGAGAAGGTTGAGCCGGTCGAGCGCCAGCGGTGGATGGTCATGGTGCCGTCGCCGTCGTCGTGCCCCAGCGCCGGGGCCTTCCGCCCGACCCCGCCACCGGCGAGCGCCCGTAGCTGAGCGAGCGTGCCGTTGAACACGTCCCGGTCGACGCCGCCGGACACCCCCGGCACGCTGCCACTGGAGGTGTACTGCCACAGCGTGAAGCGTGACCACCCCGACGGCAGGCTGCCGGGGGTGTCGGCATACCGGGAGTGGAACAGCGGGTAGCTGCCGAAGGCAGTGGTGTTGCCGGTGCAGGGATTCCACCAGTTCGGGTTGGTGTAGATCATCGCCTGCTGGCCGGTACGGACCTTGACCTCGTCCAAGAACTGGCTGATCCAGGAGACCATCGCGCCGGTGGACAGCCCGAAACAGGTCGGCTGGCTGGACGACCACTCGATGTCCAGCATCGGCGGCAGAGTGGTGCCGTCCTGGCTGTGCCTGCTGACGTCGACCAGTCGGGCCGCCTGGCCGCGCGGGTCGCCCTGGTCCGGTCGACCGAAGTGGTACGCGCCGAAGTAGATGCTGTTGGCGCGGGCGCCACTGCGGTTGGTGAGGTACGTCGGGTCGGTGTAGTCGGTGCCCTCGGTCGCCTTCGCATAGGCGAAGTCGATGCCGGAGTCGGCGACCGACTCCCAGTTGATCGTGCCCTGGTAGTGCGAGACGTCGATGCCGGTGACGGAGTACCCGGTCGGTGCGGCGTGCGCCGGCACCGGATTCAGGGCGAAGGTGACCAGCGGGAGGGCGACCAGGGCGACCGCGCGGGTACGCCATGTGCCGATGCGCATGCTGCTGTCCTGTCTATGGAATGTCGGCCCGTCCGGGCCGGTGCGGGCGGAAGCGGTGGTGGGGCCGTGAGGGTGGCGGCGGCAGCCGCCACCCTCACGACGACGCGTCACCAGTTGCCGAGGACGAGGCGTCCGGCCGTGGGGGTGATGTTGTAGGGGCCGGAGGTGTACCAGCGGCCGAGGCTGGTGAGGCCTTGGTTG